>JBIJAO010000037.1:0-14228 GCA_044345725.1 Ilumatobacteraceae bacterium
GATTCCAAGGCGTTATTGGCTCCACTAGGCGTTCCGTTTGCGCCAGAACGTGTTGTTTCAACGGCCCAAGAGGCCGAGGCGGCAGCTGCAGAGCTTGGCTTTCCCGTCGTTGTAAAACTTGGTGGAGACGCAATTGCACATAAGACAGAACGAGGTCTCGTGCGTTTACGTCTTTCAGATTCTGCAGCAGTGTCCAGCGCGGCAACTGAGTTACTCGCGGCTGCACGTCCGGAAGATGGGGAGGTTCACCTCCTTGTGGCACCGATGGTGCACGGCAATCGTGAACTCATTGCGGGTGTCGTGGTCGATCCACAATTTGGCCCGAATGTAATGCTGGGTATTGGTGGCATCTTTGCTGAAGCCATCGCTGATGTCGCGTTTCGTCCGGTTCCTCTCACTGAAAACATCGCCCGCGAAATGGTGTCGTCATTGCGTACGCAAAAGGTTCTCGGTGAATTTCGCGGTGAGTCAGCGGTGAACGTCGACGAGGTCGTGGCCTGTCTCATGGCGTTATCGCGGGCAGCCGAGACCCACACCGACATTGTGTCGATCGACATCAACCCAATGATTGTTACCCCCAAAGGATCTGTAGTTGCCGTTGATGCTTTAGTCGAAAAAGGCGTGCGAGATGTAGTGAGCACGGTGCAACGTGCGCCGTATAGCGATGAACAGTTCCGCGCGTTATTCGAACCGCGTGGTGTTCTTGTGACGGGAGCGTCGTCCCATCCCGGCAAGTTTGGTTTCGTGTCGTTGCACAACATGTTGGCAAGTGGATATGCAGGTGGGGTGTACGGAACAAACCTCAATGGCGAAGAAGTGTTGGGGATTAAGACAGTTGCAGACATCGCCCAGTTGCCTGAGAACCAGATTGATCTTGTTTTTGTGTGTACACCTGCATCAGCGAATCCTGATTTACTTCGTGCCTGTGCAGCGAAAGGAATTCGTGCGGCATTTCTCACGTCTGCGGGGTATGGCGAAGCCGGCCCTGAGGGACAAAAGATGGAGCGCGAACTTATCGCACTCGCTGACGAGTTGGGCATCTTGCTCGCAGGTCCAAATGGACAAGGAGTGGTGTCGACACCAGCACATCTGTGCGCGCAAATTGTGGCTCCTTACCCACCAGCAGGACAGATTGCTGTTGCGAGTCAAAGCGGCAACTTTGTATCAAGTTTTATGAACTACGCGCGTCAAAGCGGTGTGGGCATTAGTCGTGCTGTGTCAGCAGGCAATGCAGCTGCGCTCGGTGTTGCGGACCTCATCGAGTGGTATGCAAATGATGACAAGTCAAAGGTGTCGCTTGCATACATCGAAGGTATTACTGACGGCACATCTCTCATGCGTCGCCTGGGTCAATCTGCACACCGGAAGCCCGTAGTCGTGGTGAAAGGTGGAGCTACCGAAAAGGGTGCACGTGCAGCAGCAAGTCATACTGGTGCTCTCGCTGCAAACGACGCGATCTTTGATGGAGCATGTCGCTCCCACGGAATCACCCGTGCAGCAAATGTTGAAGAAGCATTTGAAACAGCTGCCACTTTTGCTACTCAACCGTTGCCGCTTGGTCCCAACGTTGTGGTGTTGACCACTGCCGGCGGATGGGGCGTGGTGACGTCCGATGCCATCGCAGATGAAGGCAGTCTGCAATTACTCGCGTTACCAGATGATTTAAAGGCCGCAATTGACGAGAAGTTGCCGCCACGCTGGAGCAAGAACAACCCGGTTGACTGCGCTGGCGGTGAAACTCGTGACACAATTCCAGAGGTCATGGGTCTTATCGCAAATCATTCACAAGTGGACGCGGTGATCTATCTGGGACTTGGCATTCAAGCAAACCAAGCGCGCCTGATGCGCGAAGGGCCGTTCTATCCCGATCACGGATTAGAACGCATTGTTCAATATCACGAACGACAAGATGCCCGCTTTGCCGAAGCTGCACATGAGTTATCTGTACAAACAGGAAAACCAATTCTTGTTTGCACCGAGTTGTCGCTTGCCGACCCCAACAACCCAGGTGTAGTGGCGGTACGTGAGTCAGGTCGACTGTGTTATGCCAGCGGACATCGTGCGGTGAAAGCGCTTGGTCATTTGTATAGATACGCGGTACATCGCGGTGTCGCAAAACGATAAAGGGGCGGCCATGCGCCGCGCGAGTAATCCGCTGCGAGTTGTGATTGCATCTGGCGTTGTGGGTACCGTGCTTCTCGCAATTCTCATGGTATGGCTCGGCAATGTTGCATCACGATCAGAGGCGCTGACCACCAAAGAACCGATTGCTCCTGTATCGGTCTCTGTTTTGTCGGTACGTCGTCACCCAGATGTGCTGTCGCGGACAACACGACTGAACACCGTTCAATCGGGGATGGATGCCTACGTCTCAGATCTTCCAAGTGGCTCGTGCACGTCAATGACGTGGCTCGACGAAACTTTGACTGCAACAAATATGGATGCCACATTGGTGCCGGGTTCGCTCGTCAAAGTGCTTACTGCGATTGCATCGATGGAGATTTTGGGTCCAGATTTTCGTTTCGTTACAGAAGTACGCGGCTCGGTTGTGGACGGGATTGTTGCAGATCTGTTCATCGTTGGCGGGGGAGATCCTGTACTCGTGCGAGGCAACTACCCATCAACAGAGAAGTATCCGACTTTGTACGGCACCTCACTCGACACTTTGGCCGACTCTGTCGTTGCTAGTGGAGTGAGACAAATACTGGGTGCAGTTGTTGGTGTAGAGAGTCGCTACGACACTGCACGCTTCGTATCGGTGTGGCCCGATACGTTTAACGGCGTCGAAGCAGGACCACTTGGGGCGTTGATGTCAAGCGATGCGATGGTTGGTGCAACGGGTATGCGTGCGAACGAGCCGGCAAATGGTGCTGCGTTGGATTTCAGTTCGTTGCTCGCAGCGAGAGGTGTCTCTGTGACCGGATCAACACGCGTTGGTCAGTTGCCCGATGGCCTTACTGTGTTGGCCACAATTGAGTCGGCACCACTGTCAGAGATTGTGAAAGAGTTATTGATTAACAGCGACAACAACACGGGGGAGTTGTTGCTAAAGGAAATGGGATTCAAAGAAAAAAGCGAGGGATCGACGGCTGCTGGAATCACCGTGGTTCAAGAATTTCTGAAGCGCGAATATCCTGACCACACTGCTTTGTTATCCGATGGTTCAGGTCTGTCTGCCCAGAATGGCTTTACGTGTTCGTTCGTGATGGATGTATTGGCAGATCACGAAGAGTGGTTGTTGCCGTCGTTGCCAATTGCAGGTGAATCCGGAACATTGCGTGACATGTTTAGAACATCGCCGATTGCTGGCATCATGCGCGCGAAGACAGGAACCTTGTCCAATGTCAAAGGTCTTGCCGGTTATGTTCCAATAGAGGGTGACGATTCTGTGCAATTTGTTTTAATGATGAACGCACCATCTGTGGATCAGCAATCAGTGTTCATGCCACATTGGAATGATCTGGCAGAGGTAACAGCACTTGCTTCATCTTCACCATCTGCAACCGAACTAGCGCCGTAAGTAGTGAGATGAAGATCGCGATGTTTCCGTTATCGGGAGTGTTTGTTCCCGGCGATGCGGTGTCGTTGCGTGTGTTCGAACCTCGGTATGTGGAAATGTGTCGAGACCTATTGGCGGGCGAGGATCTTGTGTTTGCCACTGTGATGATTACTGCAGGCTCTGAGGTGGGTGGCAACGACAAACGTGGTGACATAGGAACACTGGTGGCAATCGAGCAAATGTATGCAACCGACGATGGCGGGTACGTCATGTTTGGTCGTGCCGGATCTCGATGCAGTATCGCTGAATGGTTGCCAGATGATCCATATCCAGCAGCTGAGGCACTTGTGATGGCGCCTCTTGCGGTGCACGCACCCGATCGAGACAACGTGTGTGACCGCCTCACAATGTCTGCTCAACGAGTTCGAAGTCTCGTCTATCAACTTGCTGAACAGCGGGGCATTGCAATGGAGCCTCTCGCGGAACTGACAAAACTTGCTGCAGGGCAGTGGACTCATGACGTTCAACACGATGACGCTGTTGATGCAGCGTTTTGGGCTCTTGTACGACACACTCCTTGTGGCCCTCATGATCGGTACGTCTTACTGCACGCCGACAATGTAAGTACTGGTCTCGACATCTTGGACCGAATCCTGGAACATGTCACCGAGGTCATTGCATTTCAGGCGTTTCCGTCAGATTGATACGCCCTCTTCAGGGTGCAAACAGTGCGAACGCCTGACACAATAGTCATGTGGTCAAAGGCTCTAAGTTCGCATTTCTCAAGGGTTCACCCACCACATCTGATCACGTCTCCGACGTGGTCGATTCGGTAAAGCAGTACGCCCGACAAGAGACCATTGAGCCGCTTCGTGGCGCACTTCGTTGGTTGGCATTTGGGATCACCGGCGCACTAGCGATCGGATTAGGTCTCGTTCTTGTGGTGATGGGAGTCCTTCGTTTGTCACAAGATCTCTTGTCGTCTCAACTGAGTGGTGCATGGTCTTTTGTGCATTACGCCATTGCTGCTGTCTTCAGCCTTGTTGTTGTGATCCTTGCGTTGAGTCGAGTACAAAAGAAGTCTCTTAACAAAGGGGGTCAGTGATGTCCGATACTCCAAAAATCACCCGCGATGATCTCGAGTCAAAGTTTCGTGCACTTCAAGCAGACATACAGTCGCGAACACTGGGAAAGAAAGAAAGCATTATGAGTACGTTGGCTATTGCTGGCGTGGTCGTGATGGTGGTGTCATACCTATTGGGGCGTCGTCGAGGACGAAAGCGCGCTGGTCGTGTTGAGATACGCCGTTTCTAGTTTTTCTCGATTTATCATCCGCCGATTTCGTCGTCGCTTGCGACGTTCGGTCTTTTTGCGTTCATATCTTCGGCCGTATCTTTTGCTGTGGGGCGCATACAAATGGTTTACAGCTTCGCGGCGTCGGTCGTATCGAATTGATGTGAAGCGTGGCGAGACATTGCATCTGGAAAGACGATGATCGAACAAGCATCAAACGAGCGGGTGTTTCGCTCGGGCGAGAAAGCAATGTTTCTTGATTCAAAGTCGCGTCGCTATCTCGTGACATTAAATGAAGAGGGTGAATTCCATAGTCACGCTGGGTACGTGTCGCATCGTGATGTGATCGGTAAACCCGAAGGCGTTGTTCTCGAGTCCACAAAGAGTGCAAAGTACATCGTTTTGCGTCCGACATTGGAAGATTTTGTCGTGGAAATGCCACGAGGTGCCCAGGTGATCTATCCAAAAGATCTGGCACCCATTTGTATGTTGGCCGACATTTTTCCTGGAGCACGCGTGTTCGAAACGGGCATCGGGTCTGGAGCGCTGTCAATGACAATGTTGCGATGGGGCGCCCACATCACAGGCCTCGAATTGCGTGAAGACTTCTTGAACCGCGCCAAGGCAAATGTGCGATCTTTTCTTGGCGAAGACGCTCTGTCTCACTACAACGTCTCGCTGGGCGACTCATACGAAGGTCCACCCGAAGGCAGTTTTGATCGAGTGGTACTAGACCTTCCCGAACCATGGCAAGTCGTGCCGCACGCCGAACAATGTTTGGTGCGGGGTGGAATCCTGGTGGCGTACACGCCTTCGATTATCCAGGCAAGCCAAGTACGTGAAACCCTTGGAAAGCAATGGGTGGATCAGCGCACGCTCGAGGTGCTACACCGCACGTGGCACATTGAAGGTAACGCCGTCCGACCTGATCACCGCATGGTTGCACACACGGCTTTTCTCACTGTCGCGCGATTTGTTGGTGCGCGATAGTTATTGATCAGGGTTCGATAAAGATGCACTCGCCGGGGCATTCCTCAGCGGATTCAATAACTGCATCAAGCATGCTGTCGGCGAAGTTTGCCATGCCCTCAGCGCCCTGTGGGTTGCCCTTGGCAGTTGCAAATACTTTGTCGCCTTCTTTGACGTATGCGAGACCATCGTCAAGAAGAGTGAAAACATCTGGTGCGATTTCTTCGCACAATCCGTCGCCAGTGCATAGGTCCTGGTCAATCCACACCTTCATGGGTTTTCCCTTCGTAACGTTGGTTGATACGCGCTCACTCTACACAAGGACTCCCACTTAGGGCAGACTTCATTGGTCACATTTTTCGTGACAAGAAGACTGAAACAGGAATAGGGTGTAGCCGTGGCTGGCAGTGACGATCCGAGGATCGATGAACTATTGCAAGAAGTAGCCGATTTGCGCGAGCGTCTGTCGACCTCGCCTCGACGTGAGTCTTTGCTCGAAGAGCGATTACTTGAAGTAAAGGGACAATTGTCTCGTGCTGTTGCACATAACGAAACACTGACTCGAACATTGCAAGAGACACGTGCCCAGATCGCAACGCTGCGTGAAGAGGTTGCCAAACTGAGTAAACCTCCCACCGCCTACGGGGTCATTCACGACCGCAATGACGATGGAACGGTCGATGTCGTGGTGAATGGTCGCAAGATGCGAGTTGAAGTGCATCCAGACATCGAGATCGACGAGATCGAGCGTGGTGCCGAGGTGTCGCTCAACGAAAGTTTCAATGTGGTGTCTGTTCGCCGTTCGGAGCTTGTCGGCGAGATCGTGTCGTTGAAAGAAGTGCTTGAAGACGGCATCCGGGTTGTTGTTACCGCGCGTGGGGATGAAGAGCGAGTCTGCGAATTATCCGATTCATTGCGGGGGACATACCTTCGTTCTGGCGATCTTCTTCGCCTCGATACACGGTCTCATCTCGTTCTCGAGAAGTTGCCTCAACCAGAAGTAGACGATCTGTTGCTCGAAGAGGTACCAGATGTTGCCTACGAAGACATCGGTGGTCTGGATGAACAGATCGAGATGATTGCCGACGCAGTTGAGTTGCCGTTCTTACATAGTGATCTTTTCGCTGAATACAAATTGCCTGCACCGAAAGGAATCTTGTTGTACGGGCCACCTGGTTGTGGCAAGACACTCATTGCCAAGGCAGTGGCAAACAGCCTCGCAAAGAAGGTCGCACACAGAACAGGTGACGACAAGGGTCGCAGTTACTTCATCAACGTGAAGGGCCCGGAGTTGCTTAACAAATACGTGGGAGAAACCGAACGACAGATTCGTTTGATCTTCCAACGTGCGCGTGAAAAGTGCGACGAAGGCTGGCCGGTAATTGTGTTCTTCGACGAGATGGATTCGATGTTCCGTACACGTGGCACAGGAATCTCATCCGACATGGAATCAACGATTGTGCCACAGCTGCTCGCCGAGATCGACGGCGTCGAGGGTCTGAGAAACGTCATTGTGATTGGCGCAACAAACCGTGAAGATCTCATTGATCCGGCGATCTTGCGACCTGGGCGTCTCGACGTGAAGATTCGTATCGAGAGACCTAATCGGGACGCTGCGCGTCAAGTGTTTCATCGCTATCTCACCTCTGACATTCCGTTAGACGAAGGTGAGGTTGCATCCCTCGGTCAAGGCAATCCGGATCAGGCAATTGTGGCCATGATCGATCGCACCGTCGATGCGATGTATGACGACAATGAAGAGAATCGCTTCCTCGAAGTCACATATCAGAACGGCGATCGGGAAGTGTTGTTCTTTAAGGACTTTGCAAGTGGTGCAATGATTGAAAACATCGTCCGACGTGCAAAGAAGTTAGCGATTAAACGGACGCTGTCTGGTGAATCTTCGGGAGTACGTACTGATGACCTCATCGTGTCGATCCGACAAGAATTCCGTGAACATGAAGACCTGCCCAACACAACCAATCCCGACGACTGGGCACGCATTTCTGGAAAGAAGGGCGAGCGAATCATCTTTATCCGCACGTTGATTAATAACGAAGGTAAAGAGAGCCCAGGATTAGGCGGTCGCGCCATTGAGCGGACAGCGACTGGACAGTACCTCTAGATGATGTCTCAACACATCTAAAGATGCGCTGATAGGGGGAACAATGGCGCTACCAAAGATTTGCGGTATCGAAACCGAATACGGAATTGTCAGTCGGGGAATGGAGTTGTCGCCGATGTTGGCGTCAGCACTACTTGTGTCGTCGTATTCCGGTGGTGTGTCGATCAAAATCGGCTGGGATTTCTTCGATGAGTCGCCACACATCGACGCACGTGGCGCAGTGCAGGGGACATCAATTTTCCCAGAAGTTGAGACTGCGATGCCCAACATGGTTCTTACTAATGGCGCGCGCTACTACGTCGACCATGCGCACCCGGAAGTGTCTACACCCGAATGTCGTCGACCATCAGAAATCGTGTTATTCGATCGAGCCGCTGAAGAGATCATCCGCGACAGCATGACTCACGCAGCTTCAACCATGGGAAATGGCGCCGAACTAATTGCTTATAAGAACAATTCAGATGGCAAGGGCAACAGTTATGGCTGTCATGAGAATTATCTCATTGATCGAACCATTCAATTTGAAAAAGTGGCGAAATACATCGTCTCCCATTTCATTACTCGTCAAGTGTTCACAGGAGCGGGCAAGGTTGGTGTCGAGGCACAACGTGAGGGTGAATTACCCGTGGCCTTTCAGATCTCGCAGCGCTCAGACTTTTTCGAAGAGTTCATGGGTCTCGAAACCACATTGAAACGGCCATTGGTGAACACTCGAGATGAGCCCCATGCTGACAATAAAAAATATCGTCGCCTTCATGTGATTGTGGGAGATGCAAACATGAGTGAAGTGGCTACGTTTCTAAAGGTCGGAACCACTGCACTGATTCTGTCGCTTATCGAAGATGACTGGTATCCAAACGAATGGCAGATTCTCGACCCAGTAGATCAGGGACGGTTCATCAGCCACGATGCCACCATGAATCACAAGGTCACGTTGGCAGAGGGCGACAAGGTCACTGCACTTGATTTTCAAGAGATGCTGTGGGAGCGAGTGCGCGCATATCTGGATTCTGGAGTTGCAGACCCAACCGGAGGCGATGCTGAACTCATTATGTCGAGATGGGAACAGGTCTTGGTCGGATTGCGCAGCGATCCTCAAAGTGTGTCCCATGTGGTTGATTGGGTGGCGAAGAAAAATCTCATTGACGCCTATGCAGATCGCCATAAATTGACACCCTTTGACCTCAAATTAAAAGCAATTGATCTGCAGTACCACGACATGCGCGCCGAGAAATGTCTCGCGTTGCGAGTTGGTTTGGAGACTTTTGTTGACCAAGCAGATGTTCGTCGAGCAATGACAGAGCCACCTGAGTCGACTCGGGCATATTTCCGAGGTCGTTGTGTGTCGAAATGGCCAAACGAGATTGTGGCTGCGAACTGGGACAGCGTGGTATTCGACATTGGGGAACCAACGCTGAAAAGAGTTCCAATGATGGAACCGCTAAAAGGAACGAAAGAGATTGTGGGGGATTTGCTCGATTCAGTGGAGTCCGCATCAGATCTCTTGCATCACCTGCAAGATGTGGAGAGTACTCACGCATCGCCAGATCCAGGTTGGTGACATGCCGGCTCGCATAGGCATGAGTAGTTGGCTACGGTAGGGACATGGCAGAGAGAACTCAAAAACAACGCTCCACGCCCGCACAAACTCCGGAAGCAACTGAAGAAGTTCAGCCTTCCACCGAGAGTGGTGAAAAAGTGAAAGCCGATCTTGATGATCTGCTGGATGAAATTGACGATGTGCTGGAGACAAATGCAGAGGATTTTGTACGTAGTTACGTACAAAAGGGTGGCCAGTAGTACCTAGCCTTTTGTATTGATGTCGCTTCCTTTCTTTTCTCCCTCCGACAGTCCTGGCCCAAGTTTTCTTGACTTGGTACAACGCCAAGGTCTGCACCCTTCTGTCTCTGTTGATGTGTCCGAACTAAACATTCCACACGCCACCACGTGTGTAGCGCTGCGGTACCGCGATGGAGTAGTGATGGCCGGAGATCGTCGTGCCACCTCTGGTAATTGGATCAGCCATCGCGCGATGGAAAAAGTTGTGCAGGCAGACCAGTTCAGTGGTGTCGCTATTGCCGGGGCCGCTGGTCCTGCAATGGAAATGATCAAGTTGTTTCAACTTCAGTTGGAGCACTACGAAAAGATGGAAGGCAAGCAGTTAAGTCTTGAAGGCAAGGCCAACCAATTGTCGGTACTGGTGCGAAACAATTTGCCCGCTGCCATGCAAGGGCTGATGGTGGTTCCGCTTTTCGCCGGGTATGAACCGCGCGATGGTATGGGTCGCTTATGGGATTACGACGCAACAGGCGGCCGATACGAAGAGCGTGAACATGTTGCTATTGGTTCTGGTGGCATGTTGGCAGGAACCGTGATCAAAGTGGGCTGGCGCAGTGACCTGACACGGGACGAAGCTGTGACACTTGCATGTAAGGCACTGTGGGAAGCAGCAGAGGCCGACTCGGCCACTGGCGGCCCAGACGCATTGCGCGGAGTTTTTCCGATTGTTGCGTCTATTTCAGCTGAAGGTTGGAAGAGCTCCACTGATGAAGAGCTGTCGACGGTGTTCGAAGCCATTGCAGAGGAGTTCAAGTCGCGATGAGCATGCCTTTTTATGTTCCACCCGAACAACAGATGAAAGATCGCGCGGATTTCGCGCGAAAGGGAATTGCAAGAGGACGAGCCCTCGTTGCCTGCCAGTACGACAATGGCATCTTGCTCATTGCCGAGAACCCATCAAGCACCTTGCGCAAAATCAGCGAGATTTATGACCGCATTGGTTTTGCTGGTGTGGGCAAGTACAACGAGTTTGATCAGTTACGTCAGGCGGGCATTCGCGCTGCAGACATCAAGGGTTATCAGTACTCGCGTGCCGACGTTGATGCGCAAAGTCTTGCCAATAGTTACGCACAGATCATGGCGCAAATTTTTACTCACGATGCCAAACCGCTAGAAGTAGAGATTTTGGTCGCTGAAGTGGGTCTCACAAGCGACGGAGATCGGCTGTTTCATTTGCTGTACGACGGCACAATCATTGATGAATCATCGGGCTACGCGGCTCTTGGTGGCGATGCAGAAACAATCACCTCGCGATTGAAAGATTCGTATGACAAGGTTGCCACGCTGGACGCAGCGCTCAAGCACACGGTCTCGGCGTTGGCCGGACCTGAGCGAACCTTGGGTGCAAACGAGCTTGAGGTGGCGATCCTTGAACGATGTGATCGACGACGCTGTTTCCGTCGTCTGCCAGATGAGGAAGTCATAGCGCGTCTGTCGTGACATCTGTATTGCGACAGAATGTGTGTACCACGGGCAGCAGCGTGATTGAAGCGATATGAGTACAGCGTTATGAGTGAAGCGATATGAATGAGGCACAGAGCAGACGGATTTACGGTCTCGAAAATGAGTACGGAGTCACGTGCACTCTGCGAGGTCAACGGCGCCTTAGCCCTGATGAAGTCGCGCGCTATTTGTTTAGAAAAGTGGTCGTCTGGGGTCGTAGCTCAAACGTCTTTTTGGAAAATGGTGGACGTCTGTACCTCGATGTGGGTTCCCACCCCGAGTTTGCCACTCCAGAATGTGACAGCGTTTTAGATTGCGTGCGCTTTGATAAGGCAGGAGAGCGCATTGTTCATGATCTTGTTCTGAGTGCAGAGGAGCGCCTCGCTGAAGAGGGTATTCGGGGCACTGTGTATGTCTTCAAAAACAACACCGACAGCGCTGGGAATAGTTACGGCTGTCATGAAAATTATCTTGTTCGTCGCGAAGGTGAGTTTGAACGCTACGACGAGACGTTTATTCCATTTCTGGTGACACGACAGATCTTCACAGGCGCAGGAAAGATTTTGAATACTCCAAAGGGGCCGATTTATTCCATTGCCCAACGCGCCGAGCATGTATGGGAGGGAATCTCCACGGCCACAACCCGATCTCGTCCCATCATCAATACACGCGACGAGCCGCACGCCGACATTGAAAAATATCGACGCCTTCACGTCATTGTCGGTGACTCAAACATGAGTGAGTATTCCGCGTTTGTCAAGGTGGGCTCCACTGCATGTGTTCTGCGAATGATGGAGCATCCAGATTTCCACTTACGAGATTTATTGCTCGAAAATCCTATTCGCGCCATCCGCGACATCAGTCACGACATCACCTGTCGTCGTACTGTGCGTCTTGCATCTGGACGCGAGATGTCTGCTTTAGATATACAACGTCTCTATCTCGACAGGGCTTTGGAATTTGCGGATACGTACGGTTTTACTGACGAGGAAATGCAGGCACTACGTATGTGGGAACATTGCATTTCAACAATCGAAAGAGACCCTCTCTTGCTTGACCGTGAAGTTGATTGGGTGATCAAACACAAACTGATTTCCCAGTTCATGGACAAAAAGAATGTCGGGCTCGATGATTCATCGGTCAATGTTCTCGATTTGCAGTATCACGACATCGATCCAGTGCGTGGCGTCTTCAACAAGATGCAATCGAAGGGCCTTGTTGAACGGATGCTGACTGATGACAGCATCGATCAAGCAAAAGAAGTCGCACCCACCACCACGCGGGCCCATTTGCGTGGGAAATTTGTACGCGCGGCAAAGGCCAAGAATAAAGATTTCACCGTTGATTGGATTCATCTCAAGATGAACGACACGACACAGCGAACAGTGTTGTGTAAAGACCCCTTTGCAAACGCAGATGAGCGTGTCGAGCGACTCATTGAGAGCCTGTAACCCATTTCAGGGGTCAATCGCACTACCGTTACTAGTTCTATGAGCCGGATACTTCTATGAGCTTGATACTTCTATGAGTGAGGCATCCGAACAACCCTCGCGTTCCGTGGATGGTGCTGAGACCTCTTCGGGGTCTTCGCAGATGACGAAGAATCTCTTCAAGGCTGTACGCGATTGGGTAATAGTTGTTGTGCTGGCACTTTTTGCGGCCTTCATAGTTCGCACGTTTCTACTGCAACAGTTCTACATCAGTGGTCCGTCGATGGAGACAACCCTGTTCCAAGACAATCGCGTCTTGGTGAATAAGTTGAGTTATCGATTTACAGACATCAGCAGGGGAGACATCGTGGTCTTCGATCGTGTGACCAGCAATGGTAACGATGTAGTGCACGACGATCTCATCAAGCGCGTGATTGGTCTCGAAAATGAGACGCTTGAAATCAAGCAATGTGTTGTGCACATCAATAATGTTGCGTTGGAAGAGAAGTATCTCGATGAGTTCACTCGCACTGAAGAGGATCTCGTGTCAAGATGTCGCACTCCCGACATGCATGCGGTAACCATTCCCGATAATCATGTGTTTGTGATGGGCGACAATAGAGCCGAGTCATTTGATAGCCGATCATTTGGTGCTATCGAAGAGTCCAAGATTGTGGGTGAAGCTTTTGCGATTGTGTGGCCATTGTCAAAAATTCGCCTGCTGTAGCGTTGTGTACGCATCGCAGTGCTTACGACGATGGTTTCCCAATGACATTGCGATACACGTCCATCATTCGGTCGACATAGTCGCTGTATACGGCGTCTGCGCCCATGCGTAACAAGTCTTCAAGATGTGATTCGAATTGAAGATCCCAACTGAACGCAAGTACATCAAATCGATGCACCATCGTCACCGATCCACCGTTCCAGTCGCTGTAATGCATGTTGAGCGCATCAATGCCATGTTGACGCAGTTTGTTGGCACGACGCTCTAGCCCCTCAGTGATTTTGGATACACGTGTGGAGTCCACCAACCGGACATGGGGAACCTGTGGTCGATGAGCAATGAGAACATCAATGTCCCAGTGGCATAGCCACGCACGAGACAAGTCGTAATTGGAGCGACTGAGTGTCTGAACAGTGGGGACCAAAGCGTGAACATCTTTGATGTCGAGGCTGAGGTCAAAATCGTCACCACATGCGTCAAGCATCTCCTCCAAGCTTGGAATGTGTGAGGGCAGATGAGACCGTGAAATTTCTGCAATAGGAATGCGTCGCAATCCGCGCCGTACGACTCCGTCATGATCGAGAACCACCACGTTGTCCTGTGTCAGCCATGCATCGCTCTCGATCCCGTTGGCGCCCAATTTGAGCGCAAGCGAGAAGGCTTCAATGGTGTTTTCGGCAACGTGGGCACGTGCACCGCGGTGAGCGAATGCGATTGGCAGGTCTCGTAATGACGGGAGGCGCTGTTGCACCCTGTCAGGCTAGGACACCGCCTCCTACACTGGCGGAGTGTTCAACCTGTCGGGAAGCGAGATTATGTTCCTTCTCCTTGCAGGCCTTGTAGTTCTGGGTCCCGAACGCCTCCCTGGAGTCATTCGACAATTGGGTCGCTTATACGGCGAGT
>JBIJAO010000061.1:0-3788 GCA_044345725.1 Ilumatobacteraceae bacterium
GGCAATTTGCATCCGTTATTGCTGTTTGATGCACGTGAGCCTGGTGCGATTGATCGCGTCCATGCGGCAGGTGCAGATATTGTTGCCGCCTCTCTTGAAGCTGGGGGCGTGTTGTCGGGCGAGCACGGCATTGGCGTGGAAAAACAGGCGTACATGTCGAAGCTATTCACCGATGACGATCTCGATCACCAAAATCGCTTACGGCAATCATTTGACCCGCAGTGTCGTGCGAATCCTGGCAAGGTGTTGCCAACCGGACACAGTTGTGCCGACATTCAAATGCTCACTGATGTGCCACAGGGAGTGTGGGTATGACCGCGCCTCTTCTCACGTCAGACAAAGTGTTGACCGAGTTCGCCGCTGAAGTGGGCGAGAGCGGACCCATTGCTATTGAAGGTGGTCGCACTCGTTGGACACGTGGCGGCCCACTTGCAGACGGCACACGAGTGCTGAAAGCTCCTTCTGGTGTTGTTGATTTTCAACCAGATGAAATGATTGTGATTGTCCGTGCCGGTACAACAGTGTCTGAATTAGATGAAGCACTAGCTGCACAAGGACAACGAAGCGCATTACCCAATCGGGGTGGAACCGTTGGTGGAGCATTGGCGGTGGGTGAAAATGATGTGGCGGTGCTCGGCAAAGGCATGATGCGCACGTCTCTTCTTGAAGTGCGGTACGTGTCTGGCGAAGGGAAATTGATTCGCGGCGGTGGCCCCACAGTAAAAAATGTGACGGGCTTTGACATCCCCCGCATCATGGTGGGTTCATTGGGGACACTCGGCTGTATCGCTGAGGTCATCTTGCGCACAAATCCGATACCAGCGGTGTCGCAGTGGTATGAGGCGAGTGGGGTTGACCCGTTTGACATACGAGATGTGATTTTGCGGCCTGGTGCGATTCTTTGGAACGGATCAACGACGTATGTGTTACTTGAAGGACACGCAGTTGACGTTGCCGATCAATTGCGAGATCTCAATCATCTTGGTCGTTTCCTGGAATCTGAAGGCGCACCTGAACTACCACAACATCGATGGTCGTTAGCCCCGTCTGATCTTCGAACATTGAGCCGTTTTGACATGGGATTATTTGTTGCATCAATAGGGGTGGGCGTTGTGTATGCAGAGAAGCCTCAACCACAACGCGATGTATCTGACGCAGTACGTCAGGTGAGCGAACGGTTGAAAACAAACTTTGATCCGACCGGTCGATTAAATCCCGGCCGCTGTGCGTGGAGAGTGTGATGGACCTGCACATCAATGATGATGAACTCAACGCGTGTGTGCAGTGTGGACTGTGCTTATCGTCATGTCCCACGTACCGAGTGACGGGAGATGAGACGTTTTCTCCTCGCGGTCGTATTGCATTAATGCGTCAGGTTCAACTAGAGAACGCGCCACTCACCGATGAAGTACTGCGATCTTTTGAAACGTGCGTGCAATGTCGGGCTTGTGAACCCGCATGCCCATCCGTTGTGCCATACGGTCGTTTGATCGAGGCAACGCGTCACACGTTGGCAGATACCAAGAAATCGACTCCTTGGTGGCAACGCATTGCATACATCCCACTATCGCATCCAAAGTTGTTACGGGGTGGTTCAGTACTCATCGGTATCGCACAGCGTTTGCATCTTGTGCCAAAACGTTTCGGGTTGAGTGTGCGTATTCCACTTCGTCAACAACCGCTTGAGTCATCAGGACGCGATGTGTATCTCTTTACCGGTTGTGTGATGGATGCATGGCAACGAGAGGTGCACCACGCTTCGCAACGAGTCCTCGAAGCCGCAGGGTTTGGTGTGACACCAACGGGCGATATGGCACCATGCTGTGGCGCGTTGCACTCACATGCTGGGATGTTGGATTCCACGCGTTCATTCGCGGAAAACATGATTGCTTCGCTTGCGCCAGATGTGCCGATCATTGTTGATTCCGCCGGGTGTGGTGCGGCAATGAAGGATTACGGTCATCTTCTTGGAACAAAAGAAGCACAAGAATTTTCCGCGCGGGTTTTCGATGTGCAGGAATTTCTCGCCAAACATGTCGACAAACTGCCGAGAGTGTCACCTATTGAAGCTCGTGTGGCAATTCAAGATCCATGCCACTTGCGCCATGTGCAACGAGTACACGAAGCCACTCGCACAGTGCTGCGTCCATTTGTGAGCAACCTCGTTGAACTAGACGATGATGGAATGTGTTGTGGAGCAGGCGGAGCGTATTCTGTTCTCGAACCAGAGATGTCAGGCAAGATTCGACAACGAAAAGTGGAATCTATTATGCGTGCACTGCCAGATGTTGTAGCTAGCGCTAACCCTGGATGTTCAATGCATCTCGCTGCTGTTGGCGTTGCGGTGATTCACCCTGTGCAACTCATTGATCGCGCATTGCAAGGCGAACGCGGTTTGTGATTCGTTGTCTCGCATAACAAAACCCCTGAGGGAACACATGTCCACCCAGGGGTTTTGCTGTGATGTGATTGGGAAATCTACTTAGACGGCAGACGTTCCTTCTTCACCGGTACGGATACGGACGAGACGATCCACTGTTGTCACCCAGATTTTTCCATCACCGATGGAACCTGTTGCCGCAGCATTCTTAATTGCTTCGACAACTCGATCTGCGTCAGCGTCGTCAACAACGACGTCGAGTCGAACCTTGGGAATGAATTCCACTTGGTACTCAGAGCCACGGTAGGTCTCGGTGTGACCACCCTGGCGCCCGTAGCCGCGTACTTCAGACACTGTGAGTCCTTGTACGCCTGCTGTACGCAGAGCTTCTTTCACCTCATCCAACTTGAATGGCTTGACGATTGCAGTTATTGCTTTCATGACTTACCTCCCATGGAAGAACCCATCAGTGAGGGCAACACGTCGGGGCCATAGCCGGCAACACCGTGTTCACTGACGTCCAATCCTGCCATTTCTTCTTCTTCGGATACTCGTAGGAGTCCGACTTTCTTAATGATGGTGAACATGATTCCTGTTGTGATGATGACAAATGCTGCAACAGAAACAACTCCAACGAATTGATTCCACAGCAACTCGCCGCCGCCACCAAAGAAGAGTCCATCGGAACCTTCGTCGAGGAATGGAGCATCGCCATTAGCAAAGAGGCCAACAGCCAATGTTCCCCATGCACCACACACGCCGTGAACAGACACGGCGCCTACAGGATCATCAATACGGAGACGATCAAGAAGAAGGACAGAGAATGTCACGATGACGCCACCGATGAGGCCGGCAACAATTGACATGTATCCGTCAAGTGCCCATGCACCTGCTGTAATCGAAACAAGTCCACCAAGAACTCCGTTTCCAGCAAACGACACGTCGGGTTTCTTGAACTTCATCCAGCTCACGATCATCGCGGAGATACCACCTGCTGCACCTGCAAGCATTGTGTTCACTGCGATACGCGGTACTTCGATGTCTGCTGCAAGTTGTGAACCAGGGTTAAATCCGAACCAACCAACAAACAAGATGAAGACACCAGTGATCGCCATGATGATGTTGTGAGCAGGAATTGCTCGCGGTTTACCGTCGGGGCCGAATTTGCCAATACGAGGCCCAACAATGATTGCACCCATTAACGCAGCCCAGCCACCAACTGAGTGAACAACTGTGGAGCCTGCGAAGTCTTGGAAACCTAATTGGTTTAACCAACCGCCACCCCACTGCCAGTTCACAACAATTGGGTAAATCAAACCAGTGATGACCACTGTGTACAAGAGATAACCCTTGAACTGTGTACGACCAGCCATTGCTCCAGCAACGATTGTTGCTGCTGCCGCAGCGA
>JBIJAO010000003.1:0-112955 GCA_044345725.1 Ilumatobacteraceae bacterium
TTTGTGGTTCCTTCGCGGTTCCATGCTGACGCACGCGCCAACATCAACCAGCTACCACCAAGCCCAATCAGCATGCCGCCAAGAACGGTGTAGCCAAAGCGAATAGTTGCCACTGACAAACCTTGTGCGTCCACCGTTGCGGGATCATCGCCCGTCGCGCGAAGTGTGAGACCCGAGCGTGTACGGAAGATGTACCAACTCGCGGCAATTGTGAGTGCAATAGCGAAATACGTGACGATGTCTTGTTCGAACACGATTGGTCCAATAACAGGAATGTCGGTGAGAGGACCAAAGTCAAGGGGAACAATCTTTTCTGAGATGATCCGACCTTCTGCGGGTTTCCCGAGGAAGTTCGCAAGCCCGGTACAGAAAATGACCAACGCTAAACCAGCAACTATTTGATTGGCGCGAAACACCACCGACAACGTCGCATGAATCATTGCGGTGAGCCCACCAACAAGTGTTCCCACGACAAGTCCTACCCAGATACTTCCACTTGAGTCAGTTGCAAGGAATGAACTGACGGTGCCCATCAACAAAACGCCTTCAACTCCAAGGTTTAAGACACCGGAACGTTCGTTAAACAATGCACCAAGCGATGCAAGCATCAACGTGGTGGCAATGGCGATGGAATCAGCAAAGGTGAGGATCCAGATGTTGTCGTTCATGACGCCACCGCCTGCTGTTGTTGACGCACCACTCGCAGTCTGTAGCGACGGAAGATCTCGCCACCTAGGGCGAACAACAACACAGCACCTTGCAAAATCACGCCGATATGTACAGGCGTATCGCTTGTGATCTGTAGTTTGTCGCCACCAGTACGAAGACCTGCAAATAAGATTGCACTAATGATGATGGCAACAAAGTTGTAGCGGGCGAGTGCTGCAACAACAATTCCGGCGTATCCGTATCCCATCGTGGTGATCGAGATGTCGAGCTTTTCAAACGGTCCCACAATGAGTGCAGACCCAGCAAGACCAGCAAGCGCTCCCGAAATCATCATCACCGACAATGTGGTGCGTTGCGCGCTAATCCCAGCGTATTGAGCAGCACGTGGTGAATCAGCAATTACCTGAATGCGATAGCCATACTCGGTGCGTTTGACAATCCAGAACAGAACTAGTGCCACCACTACAGCGAGAAAGAACGTCGGGTACACACGAGTTGAACCAAAGGCTTCAATGGTCGCTGACTCCGGCAAGGGTCGACCCTGTGGGAAACCGGTCGTGCTCTCATCACGGAAGAATGAGGAACTCGTATAGATGAAGTAGTTCATCAAGTTCAGTGCGACGTAGGTGAGAAGCAATGTGGTTACGATCTCGCTTGTTCCAAGCTTTGATCGCACAATTGCGGGCACAACAATCCACAGCGCACCAAAGAGTGCACCCATTAGCAGCACAACAGGAATTGCGATGGCAGAGGGAAGGTTGTCGCCAAACGCGAGACCAGCCCACGCGCCACCGATCATTCCTAAATACAACTGGCCTTCACCGCCGATGTTGTAGAGGTTCATCTGGAATGCAAACGCCGCCGCAACTCCAGTGAAAATCAATACAGTCGACAATCCGAGTGTGTCGGTGATGCCGTAGAACGTGGTGAAGCCACCTTTTAACATCTCTTGGTAGGTGTCAATTGGTGCGTACCCCGTTGCCAACAAGAAGATGGCGCCAAAGAACAATGCGGCAGCAATCGACACCACCGGAACGGCAGTACTTAAGTATTTCGGTGAGTCGGTACGTGCTTCGAAGCGAAGTGGAAATCGCATTACATCACACCCTTACTTCGACAGTCCGGCCATTGCGGCGCCAACAGTTTCAATGTTTGCAGATTCACCGGGTGTCTCGTGAACTATCGCACCGCGATACAGCACCAAAATGCGGTCAGACAACGACAAGATTTCATCAAGGTCTTCCGAAATCAACAAGACTGCCTGACCTGCACTACGCGCGTCATCAATAAGACGTCGTACTGTTTCAATTGCGCCTACGTCTAATCCGCGCGTTGGTGAGCACACTACTAACACAGATGTTGGTGTTCGTCCACCCGACAACTCACGCGCAAGCAACACCTTCTGGGCATTACCACCGGAGAGTTTGCGCGCAACATGCTCAGGGCCATTTGCTTTGATCTCAAATTGTTCAATTAGTCGCGCGGCTTCCGGACGAACAGATCCGCGATCGACTATCACGTCGCGTTTGCGTGTGAGTAGCAAGTTGTCGAGAATGCTCATCGATGGAACAAGACCCATTCCGAGGCGATCTTCTGGCACGTACGCAAGTCCAGCTTCGCGCGCTTTGATCGGGCCAAGGTCGGTGGTGAACACTCCTTGAATGGCAATGGTTCCAGACGTTGGTGATGTCAGACCAGCGATCACATCAGCGAGTTCTTTTTGACCATTGCCCGCAACACCAGCGATACCAACCATCTCTCCTTCATGCACATTGAACGTGATGTTGTCGAGACGCTTCACTCCGTTCACCGTGAGTGACAAGTTGCGAACTTGCAGAACTTCGTGACCAATGGGATGTTCAGCGCGTTGCACCGACAAGTCAACGTGACGACCCACCATCAAGTTCGCAAGATCAGCGGTGCTAGCTGAACCACGACCTTCGACGGAACCCGTTACTTCACCGTTACGAAGCACTGTGACGCGGTCTGAAATCTCTACTACTTCACCGAGTTTGTGACTAATGAAGACGATTGATTTGCCACTTGCTGTCATCGTGCGCACGTTTTCAAACAACTTTTCAACTTCGGCGGGAACAAGAACAGCTGTTGGCTCGTCGAGCAGCAAGATTTCTGCGCCTTGGTACAACGCTTTGACAATCTCCACGCGTTGACGCTGTCCCACCGACAGGTCTCCGATGACTGCAGTGGGGTCAATGGGCAGGCCGTAACTATCCGCAACGGCTGCCACTTTGTCGTTGAGATCTTTTGTCTTTAGTCGAAATGACAGATCATTACTGCCGAGGACAACGTTTTCTGCAACGGTGAATCGCTCTACTAAACGAAAATGTTGATGCACCATTGCGATGCCGTGCGCAAGACCCGCACGGGGAGAAGGAAGTGAAATTACGCTGCCATTGCGCGTGAGGTATCCCTCATCTGGTTGATACAAGCCACAGAGAATCGCAGCCAGAGTGCTTTTACCGGCGCCGTTTTCTCCAAGCAGGGTGTGTACTTCTCCGCGACGAATGTCAAAGTCAACGTTGCTATTTGCAACAACTCCGGGGAAGCGTTTGGTGATGTGATGAGCTGAGAGTGCGACAGAGGCCGCACCACTTTCGTGATGCGGCCCCTGCACAACCTCATGTGAGGTGTTCGACATGAGTCGTTGTTCGGTTAGGAAGCGTTACCAATAACGCCTTCAACGAAGTAGCTCATTCCAAGCAATGCAAACAGGTTGTCGCCGTCAATGACCTTGTGGTCAAGAACTGAACCTGCAGGAACTGCCTCAGAACCATCTTGCTTGTTGATAGGACCTGTGAATGGAACAGCTGATTCAGAAGCGAATTCTTCCGCCTTTGCCAAGATCTGCTCTTGGATGTCGTCGGATACCGATGAACCAAATGAACCAAGTGTCACCATGCCTGTTGCCATGGTGCCGTAGTACTCATCGGTACGACATTCGCCTGCGGCCCACTTTTCAGCGGTCTCGATGTAGTACGGGCCCCAGTTCCATACAGGAGCTGTCAACCATGCACCGGGTGCACTTTCTGCCATGTCGCTGTTGTAGCCAACCCACTTTGCACCTGCTGCGTCTGCTGCAAGACCAGTTGCTGTGGTGTCTTGGTGCATACCAAGAACGTCGGCGCCAGCTGCGAGCAATGACTCAGCTGCTTCTTTTTCTTTCGCTGGATCAAACCATGTCTCGGTCCATACAACCTGAACAGTTGCATCTGGGTTCACAGACTGTGCACCAAGAGTGAATGCGTTGATACCGCGAATAACTTCTGGAATTGGGAACGCTGCAACGTAACCGAGCTTGCCGGTTGGTGATGCTGCACCTGCTGCCATGCCAGAGAGGTAACGAGCTTCTTCAGCAGAACCGAAGTAAGTACCGAGGTTCGGTGCAACTTCCTGGTTGTCTGCTTCGATCAAGAACTTTGCACCGGTTGCCCACTGGAAGCACTTGTCTGGATTAGCAAGAGCAACCTTGTTCATTGGCAAGCCGTAACCGAATGATGTTGCAAACACAAGGTCGTAACCGTCACGTGCAAGCTGTGCCATCACTTCTTCAGACTCTGGGCCTTCTGGCACATTCTCAACACGCTTCACTTCAATGCCGAGTGCTTCTTCAAGCTGAACGATGCCATCTTCGTGCTGGTAGGTCCAGCCCTTGTCATCGGGTACACCGATGTAAACAACGGCAACCTTGATGTCGGCTGCTACCGCGGGAACGCTGTCACCGCCGGCTGCTGTTGTGTCGCTGCTGCTTCCGCCGTCGTCGTCACCACATGCTGATGCGATCAGCGCTGTAGTTGCCACGACTGCAGCAAATTTCCACAGTTTCTTCATGGATTTTGGTCTCCTCATAATTGGTCCAGGGGTGGTACCAAACAGTAAGTAGAGATTAGTCCGCTGCCACAGGGACCCGACCAATGTGGGGGTCAAATACCTGTTAAGTCTGTGTAACAGATGAGACCGATACACTGCGAAACTTCATTGGAGAGGTGCCAGAGTGGCCGAATGGGGCGCCCTGCTAAGGCGTTGTCCGTTTACGCGGACCGTGGGTTCAAATCCCACCCTCTCCGCCAGATGAGTCTGTTTTTGCGTGCCCGCCGCGCGGTGCCACTCGGTTTATCCCTTGTTTTATTGGGTTTTTCGGGCGTTTTTGTGATGTCGCCAGCCGGGGTTGACGCCAAGACCTTTGCCTGTCCAGCGGGTCGAGCCACGTATACAACGGTGCGAAACGACTCCTGGAGCCGGGTTGCTGACAAGGTCGGGGTATCTATGAAATCATTGCTCAGGGCAAATAAGGCATCGACTAGCTCGATGTTGCTGATCGGTGATGTGGTGTGTTTGCCAAAAAGCGTTCGCGCAGATGCAAATAACAGAGCGGGGCAGCAGACGTCTGGACGCCGGGAACTTCGCCTTGATCCGCCAGCGGTGGTGTATCCCGCAAAGAAATCGCGAGCCATTATTAAAGAGGTATTCCCGCGGGGGCTCCATCGTCGGGCCATCGCCATTGCACAGCGCGAATCGCGAATGAATGCGGCCGGGTATAGCTGGTGTTGCGTCGGACTTTTTCAGTTGAACTGGTGGTCGCATCGAGAGTGGCTCGCCGACATGGGGATCACATCGCCACAACAGTTGCTTGATGCGCAAATAAATGCGGAAGCGGCGCTCGCCTTATATAAGAGGTCAGGCAGTTGGGCCGCGTGGGAATAGACAGCGTGGGAATAATTGGTTGCAAGATAGACTTGCGTTTCTTGCAGTTATCAACCCAATAAGTGCAAGAAAATGCGCTCGTAGCTTAATGGATAGAGCATCTGACTACGGATCAGAAGGTTGGGGGTTCAAGTCCCTCCGAGCGCGCCACTTGTTGTGTGTTGCTTCAGTCGCTGAGGTGAGCCATCACCCAAGCGCCTAGTTGTTCCGCGCAGTAGTCCACCGTTTCACGCCATGAACGTGATGCGGAATTATCTGCCGAGTCGCTTACTTGTTTCACCAGCATCACCGGCACCTGTGCAGCAAGCGCTGCCTTCGCAATTGCGTACCCTTCCATGTCAACAAGTTGTGCGTGTTGAGCCAATGTCTGTCGTGTGTTCTCATCGGAAATGAACTGGTCGCCGGTGGTGAGTACTGGGCCGGAGTCTTGCAGTGTGATGGGTAATCCAAAGTGCAAACCTGTGAGGTCAAAGAGTGCTTGGTCGTTGAGATCATGTTGAGTGACGGCGCCAATCACGTGTATGCCAGTGAGATTGTCGACCAATGCGCCTGCTGTTCCTAGGTTGACAACTTGAGACGGCGAATGACTACCGAGAACTGTGGCTGTTGCGACTGCTGCGTTTACTTTGCCACCGCCAGTCACCAGAATCGGAAGCCCGTGAGTGTGCAGGTGACTGGCTTCTTCTTCGAGCGCAACAACTAGTAGCGGTAGGTCGGGAGTGATCGTGCCGTGTAGTCGCATATTGAAAACGTACTCGCACAAGTAGTTGGCCCACTGATACGCCACTGATCTGATCACGTCTGTACTTGGTCTCAGATTAAATGTAGATTCAATTGAATGAAATTGCGTTCAATTTGTATCGGTATGGCGTGGGTAGTGTTGGTCTTGGTCACGGTAGTTGTCGCCGTAGTCCGCGAAACGAGTCCCCGGATAACCGCGGTCATAGTTGCTCCAGAGACAGATATCGCGGAAGCACAGTACGTACAAGAGATCACTGTGAGGTACAAATCCGGCGTTAACCCGCGCGACGAGATGGGGAATCCAAATGGATCAGCTGGACTTGCTGGCTTGTCGCTGTCGTTTAGTAATGAATATCCGAATGACATTTTCGGTCTTGCACCTTCACGCCTTCTCACACGTGAGGAATCAATGCAGCTCGTGCGATATTTTGAAAATTCCGGATTAGTTGAATTTGCTGATCCAATGTTTCCACTCTCGCTCACCGCAAGTCAATGGCAAAACTGCTCTTTAGCGACCGATGAGGCAGTCAACGATTCTTGTTTTTCTGATCAGCAGTGGTACTTAGACCTCATCGATGTTGAAGCTGCATGGGGAACTGATGCCGATGTCACGGCGATGAACGTTGCCGTTATTGACTCGGGGATTATTCCTCACCCAGATCTTGAAGGGCAGACACTGCCCGGCTATGACTTCATTGGAAGATCCGCCGCAGATATTTTGGGTACTAATTATGACGTTGATGGTTTGATGTCTAGTGGCGATGGTGACGCTGAAGATTCGGATCCGCGAGATGAGGGACAAGGGCGAGATCTCGGAGATTGTCACAAACCGACACTTGGGTGGCTGATTGACCCGTCAAATTCTCTCTTCGATGCTGCTGCTCGCGATAGCAACTGGCACGGAACTGCAGTTGCGAGCATCATTGCAGCGAAACGCGACAATGATGTAGGCATTTCTGGGATTGCTCCTGCTGTAAAAATCATTCCGGTTCGGACCTTAGGTAAATGCATTGAATCTGATGATTTCCTCAACCTGGTTCGCGCAATTGATTGGGCTTCGGGAATCACCGTATTAGGTCAAACAAATCCCAATCCTGCAAACATCATTAATCTATCGCTGGGTAGCGATCAAGAAATTGTCGATTATTGTCCGACTGTTTACGAAGAAGCAATACAACGTGCTATTGCGCGCAACATTGTGGTTATTGCATCGGCCGGAAATGATTCAGTTGACGCACGTAGGCATACTCCCTCTAATTGTCCCGGAGTTATTAGCGTCGGAGCTGTCGGACGTCCTTCTAGCAGTGCTGTCTCACTCGCGAGCTATTCCAATGAGGGAGCTGACGTAGTGGCACCAGGCGGCGATATTGTGAGTGATTACAACCAAGGAATTTTGGTAGCAAATAACACCCAAACTCGTGCCTTTACTACTGGAACTCCGGAGTACAAATATAAATTCGGTCAGGGCACCAGCTATTCAGCGCCAATCGTTTCTGCGCTCATTGCAATGGCGAAGACAAAGTATCGAACAACTGCCGATAACAATCGACTGACACCAGCGGCCATTAAAGAAGCAGTCAAATATGCGGCGACCCTTGGACCACAATGCACTGGTTGCGGTAACGGTTTACTAACTTCAACCAATCTTTTCAGTGTCTTAGCTCCATCAACGGCTCCTACAGTGGCGAGGAGTGTCAATGCAACCGGTGGTCCGAACACAACAAATCAAGGCGGCGTATCGTGGACTTCACCGTTGTCCAATGCGTGGAACCCGATGACGTCGTATCTTGCGAAGGCGTATACCGCTGAAACAGGTGGAAGCGTTATTGATACATGTAGTCCCTCATCTCTATCTCAGCTGACATGTTTCTTCGACGATCTTGAAGAAAACACCACCTACTACGTCTCAGTCACTTCTACAGCTGCAACGTCCACTGAAAGTGATCGAACAGCTTTTACTACGTTTCGTCGCGCGGCAGCACCCACGGGTGTAATAGCGACTGCTGGCGCAGGGAAAGCAACGATTCGTTGGGATGAAGTAACTGACATGGGCGATTTCAACGGCTCTGGCTTTTATGAAGCAATTGCATTTACAAGTCAGACCGGCAACACGGTGGCGTCGACGTGTTATGGCAATGCCAGTTGTGATCTCGAAGGATTGACTGGAGGTGTCGAGTACTGGGTCACAGTGTCGATCATGACCGGTCAGCATCCAGGTGGGTCTGTTCCCTCAACACGAATTCGAGTCGTGCCAAACGCCGCACCCGCTGCACCAACGGGACCATCGCAACAAACCCCTGCTCCCAATTCGGGTACGTCAACTGGAGGAACTAACACCGTTGGTACTGGAACTCAAACTGCACCGTTAAACACCGTGAAGTCGAGTGTTGGGAAGACCGTCAAGGTGAACACAGTTTTGAAAGCATTGAAGATGAAATCTTCGAAGGGAGCGAAAGTGTCGCTGAAGGTGTCTGCATCAAGTCGCAAGGTATGTCAGATAGTGAAGGGCTCCGTGAAGATGATTGGTAAAGGTACCTGCAATGTTGCAGTGACCATAAAACCGTTAAAAGGTAAATCGTCAAAAGGCAGTGCCGTTATCACGGCCTAACTTCTCTATTCTTAGAGCCGTGTACTCTGTAGTGGATGGCTCGTCCCAATCACTTATTGCCTCAACGTGAGCGTCAGCGTGCTGAGCAACGACGCGCGTTAGACAAAATTGATCACGTCATTGAGATAACAATCGTTGAAATAGAGAAACATGGCGTGGATGCCATCAACATGCGCTCCATCGCTGCTGAGTCTGGTGTGTCCTATGGTTCTATCTATCACCACTTCGGCGATCGCGATGGTCTCATTCAAGCAGCACAGTTTGAACGTCTGCGTCGTCAACCGGGTATCGACATTGCTTCGTTTCAAAATGCTCTGGACCAACAAGGCTCTCTTGGTGACTTCGTCACTCGTATTCAAAAAATTGCCGACGACATTGCGGACCCGGCGCGTGCCCATGTCCGCCTGGAGCGCGCCAGTGTGATTACGTCGTCGCTTAACCGTCCGGAGCTTCGTAAGAAACTGACCGATCTTGAGGATGAGATCTTTTGTCAGGTGCGCGACCTGGTTGCGCGCGCACAAGAGTTGGGAATCGCAGACCCGTCGCTAGACCCCGCTGCCGCTGCTATCTATTTAGAGGCGCTGTCATTTGGGGTGGTGCTCGCTGAATTCGTGCATGATCGTCCGGACCCCGCTGCTCTTTCTGCCGTGCTATTCCGCGGTTTTGCAGCCTTACTGGCTCCTCCAACCCCATAGCTGTCGGTCTGGATACGTGATCACTAAATAAATCACTAATCCATTTAGTGCTATCGTCGCGGCGTGCACCGTAAATCTTTTTTCACTCTGGCAACTGTTGTCGGTCTCATCGTTAGCGCTCTTGCTGTCGGCAGTTCATCTAAGAATGCAACTGCATGGCCGTTCCCAAACACACGAGCACTGGTGTTCAGTGGTTTTCCTGGCGATATCGAAGGTGCCTACGGGGGGAAGACGATGTCTGATGCCGACGACAACATTGTGGTTCTCAGTACTACGGGTGGCACCGTGCAAGTAGACCCCACAAACCCTTCGACGGTTGTCGGAAACGGTCGGGACTGGACGCAATTGTTGGCCAAGTATTCACCCCGTGGAGAACTCGTGTGGAATTTTTCTTGGACCGACTTGTGGGGAGAGTTTGTTTTGTGGGACACGGCAATAACACCAACGGGAGACATCATTGTTGTAGGTGACGTGTACGTGGCTGGCGCAGACGTTGATCCAAGTAGCGCAACCTCAATTGTGACGAACGCTAATTCGGGCATCATCATGAAATTTAGCGCTGGTGGAAGTGTGGTGTGGGTGCGTGAATTGTCTTCAACAACATCTGCTTCAGCTATGCGTGTACGACTCACGCCCACCGGAAACATTGTGGTTGGTGGCAATTTTGAAGGCACGATGAATCTTGACAGCGCTGGTGGTCCTGGTGGTCTGACGTTCACATCATCTGGCAGAACCGATTTTTTTGTTGCCTCATTTGATTCATCTGGAGTCGAACAATGGGCAGTGACCGGAAGTAGCAGTGACCCTGATTACGTTGCAGACCTTGAACTCTCTGCGAGTGGTGACATCTTCATGTTCACTGACTTTCGTGACACGATGACATTGCGTTCGGCATCTGGTGCCATCACAACGGTCAGTCCATTGATCTCGGGAACAACAGTTCCCTTGGTGTGGAAGCTGACCGCAAGTGGTAACAGTGTCTGGACTACACGACCAACCGCCGGAACAGGAACCCATGAGGTAGCAGAGCACTTAGTTGTGCAAGGTAATGGCGAATTGGTCCTTACTTTGAACACGAATCATTTGTTGTCGCTGTCTTCCACTGGAACGGTCAGCAGTGCTATGCAAACGGCAGGTGACATTCGTGATGTTGAGCAGTTGTCCTCCGGTGTGATTGCAATCGGTGGAGCTTTTCAGAACACGGTTGATCTTGATCCCACCGCGGGGATTGACAACTACACATCGATTGATCCGGCAAATGATGGCTTTGTGACGCTCTTGTCGTCCTCGCTGGGCTATCTCTCCACTCGCGTGTATTCCGCGATCGGTAGTAATGAGATCACAGACATCGCAGTCGATAATGATGGTGGTTGGATTGTCACTGGATGGACGCTGGTGTCGTCCCCACTTAGTTTGTCGACAACTAGTGAATCAGCGACATTCAACGCAGCGGCTGGTGCTGACTCGATGAATTTCATTGTTCGGTACCAAGCTGATGGTTCCACCGCTGTTCCTATTCCATCTGCGCCAACGTCAGCGTCTTATGCACCAGGTAACAAGAAAGCGACGTTGCAGTGGGAGACGATGTCACATGCTGCGCGGTACGTAGTGAAAAATGCCGCAGGTGCGATTGTGTGTGACACGACTACAACATCGTGTGATGTAACAGGTCTGCGCAATGGTCGCTTTGGTACATTCACGATCACTGCGTACAACTATCTCAATGTCGCATCTGCATCGAGTACGTCCGTTAATGCAATGGGTGGATTCTTGGTGAAGACCACATCGTGGAAAGTGCGCAGCAAACCGCGGCTCTCATCGATAGTCACGACACCGTCTAAAGGTGCGAAGACATGGCGCGTGACGTCTGGAGCATGTCGAGTGAGTGGCAAGAAGATTGTGATGCCGACCAAAAAAGGTCGCTGCACATTGCAGTTATCTGTCTCCAGAAAAAAGCCATATCCAAAGATGAGCACCAAAGTGGTTATCACCGTCAGCAAATAACGAATGCATCAAGGAGTAGTGATGTTTAGTAATAGTTTTGTTCGTAGAAGTGTTGTTTTTGTAGCGAGTGCATTGTTGTCTGCAACAACACTGATGGTCAGTGGCTCATCGCCAGTCGGTGCCTGGCAGGTGCCTAACACGCGCGTGCAGATAGTGAACGGCTTCTTGGGTGTCGATGTTGGCGTAATGGATGTAAAGGTATCTGTTGATGCTGATCTCAATTCCTATGTATTAGGCAAGACAGCCGGAGGAACTGTTCAAGTTGATCCGAGTACACCAAGCACGGTTGCAGGTAACAACATCGACCCGGCACATTACATGTCGAAGTATTCGCCAGCAGGGAAGCACGTATGGACGGTTCAGTGGCTGGAACAAAGCGACAGAGTTCAATTACTAGACATGGAAGTGACGCCCGCAGGTGAAGTTGTTGTCGTTGGCCGTACTGATGGAGCTGCTGACATCGACCCGGGTTCAGGAACGGTCAGCACAACTGATGTGTCTGGTGTGGTTATTAAATTCAGCACGAATGGCACGTATTTGTGGCACCGAGCATTTGAACCAACTGCCGGGATACAGCTACGTGAACTCGCACTTGCTGCTGATGGGTCGATCATCGCAGCGGGAGAATTTGAAGGCACGGTTGCCTTGGATGGGCCCGGGGGTGCGACACTTCCCACGCTGACAGCTCTTTCACTACGAGATGGATTGATTGTGTCGCTATCGCCAAATGGTGTTGATCAATGGGCCGCTCACATCAAGGGTTCTAGTGCAGAAGAAATCTATGGTCTTGATGTTGCGCCCAGTGGTGATGTTGTTGCTGTTTCCCAGTTGAAGGGTTCGACACAATTAATACCGGGAACGGGAGTATCTCCAGCTGACATCACGAACGGGCACGCCAACTTTGGAACGTTTGCATGGCGACTGTCGTCGACTGGTGCGCATAGATGGGCAACGGTTGTTGCTGACGGCGCAACGGGGAACGAATTTCCCAACGTTGCGAATGCTGGTTTGATTCGAAGTAATGGCGAGGTGCTAGTTGGAGTTGAGGCACAATACATTTACGTATTGAATAGCGATGGCTCGAGTAAACAGACTCTTCAGTTTGGTTCTCGTGTTGTCGGTGTCATGGAGGAATTGTCCTCTGGCAAGGTATTGATTGCGGGCGGCTTTGGTGCAGCAGCTGTTTCGACTGACTTGGATCCCACCAGCGGTACCGATACTCGGACGGCAAACGGATCTGGAAACAATGGATTTATCACAACGTTGAGCAGTTCATTGGCTTATGAGAACAGCCGAGTTCTTGTTTCAACATCAATCTCAAGTGTGAGGTCACTGTTTGCTACAACCGATGGTGGCTGGACAATGGTTGGTGTAGCTGATCCCACAAGCATTGAACTGGCGGGCAAGACATTTACATCAGCAGCCGGTGCAGATTCGATGATGTTCTTAGTGATGCATAACGCTGATGGTTCCACAACAGTTCCGCTGACCTCAGCACCCACAGCCATGTCATACACACCAGGTAATAAAAAAATCACGTTGGCATGGACAGACATGCCATATGCGGCGCGGTATGTGGTGAAAAATACTGCTGGCACAACAGTGTGTGAGACAACATCTAGTACGTGTGATGTTGCAGGTCTACGTAACGGTCGGATCACTACCTACACAGTGACTGCGTACAACTATGAGGATGTTGCAGCAACGTCGACAACATCAGTAAAAGCTGCTGCCGGCTTTCTTCTCGGTACCAGCACCGCAAAAGAGCGTCAGAAAGTAGCGCTTTCCAAGATCGTATCTACGCCCTCAAAAGGCACGAAAACGTGGAAAGTCACAGCAGGTCAGTGCCGGGTTGTTGGCAAGCGACTTGTGATGCCCACCAAGAAAGGTCGCTGTACCTTGCAGTTATCAGTAGCAAGAAAGTCGCCCTATCCAAAGATGAGCATCAAAGTTGCCATCACGGTGACAAAAAAATAAGGCGACGGTGACTTTCACCGTCGCCTTATTTTCAGCGATTAGGAACTTGGGATCAGGTACACCACAACGCGACGGTTTTGAGCCTGAGCCTTCTCAGTCTTTTTCGTGCTGAGCGGTTCGCTCTTACCTTTCGCTACAACGGCGATTGGCTTGCGAACTTTCAGGCGCTGCATCATCGCCGACACATTTTGTGCACGATTACGTGACAGCGAGAAGTTGGACGCATCAGTGAGTGTGGCTGCGTGTCCGATGACGACAACGCCAGCCGCGTCACTTGCACTGTCTTTCAGTTCACGAATCTGACCGCGTGCGGTCTTGGTGATGTTGGCACTTGATTTCTTGAACAAGATGGGATCACTTGCCACCATCGTGGTACCTGCTTCAGCAGTTGATGTTGCTTGTGTCTTTGCAGTTGCCTCAACGACAGTGGTGCGCAACGTGCGAATGGTTGCACCCGTTGCTTTGCTCTGCACTTGCACTTCACATGAACCAGCCGCAACCAAAGCAACATGACGACCCACAACAACACAGGTGTTCTTTGTGGTACTTGACAATTTGAGTGTGCGTACTTGTTTACCGCTGAGACCCAGGAACGCCGTGTACACCTCGGTCTTTGCTGGCAGTTTTGTGTACACCTTTGTGTCAATGCGTCCTCCTCCACCTGCTGCAAGTTCGCCGGCACCTTCACCGCCACCGATGACTCCTTCGGCGGCATCCCACACTGCAAGAGTGAGTCCAGCCTTTTGTGCACCAATTTCGGGCAAGGCGCTGAGCATCGATGGCCGACCTTTAGAGTCGATAAATGTCGCGCTAGAAACAAAACGTCCAGAACATGAATCTGCTTTGTTTTCGGTAAAGGTAAAAGCATCCCCGAGGCCATCGGTACCATACGATTTCAGTAGACCGTTTACATCATCAAAATAGTATGGATATGTCGATCGCGAAATTGTGCCCGTATTGTTCTGAGGATTTCTGTCACAGGAAGAGGATGTGCTTGATCCTGAAAAACCTGCAAAAAGTGTTGAGTTAGCAGTGAGAGCAATTCCACTTAAGTTGTAGTTCATCCGTACGCTGGCACCGTCAACAGTGATGGTTGAAGGAAGACCGGAGAGATCTTTGACGCCGTTTGTGCCGTTTGTCGTGTCAGGTTCACCATTTGTCAGCAAGCGCAACATCTTGTATGTGGCAGTTGCACCGGAAAATGAAGAGGAAATGCCACTCCACTTACCCGCTGAGTCAATGACGTAGCGACCAATTGCTAAGCCACCGCTTCCGAGGGTGACTGTACTTTTTAAGGCACCATTAATGAGAAAACTCTGAGCAATGGTCTGTGTGTAAACGGTCATGTGATCCTGATAACAACCGTTATAGCTGGTCACGTTGTTGCCCTGCATGTACGACGGAACTGTGGTTACACGTGCGTACTCACGAATCAAGCGAATGTGGCTCAGTTTTTGAGACGTGAGTGATGGAACAGTTGTGTCGTATGAACTTGCGGAAACGACAGACGCACATTTGGTCGGATCGTTAAAAATAACGACATGACCGTTGTTGCCAAAGGAAGAGTCAAAAACCAAATCGCCACCTTGCGGCTTCATAGCAAAGGCGACAATTGTGGTGTATTCAACCCAGTTAGCATTCACCATGCTGGCGTTATTGTTGTAAGTGCAACGAATTGTGAAAATAAGAGAATTATCTGGGCGAACATAAACAGTGGATGAATCAAACCAAGCGTCACTCAAATCAAATCCTTGATTTGTTGCACCAGAACCAGCGACACAGGCGTCTCGTGCAATGCGTGTAGTCGCAAATTGTGCAAAAGGTGTTATGTCAAAGTTTGCATTAGCTTGTAAAACTGTTGCGGTCTGTGCAGATACTGCACCAGTTTTGATTGAGCCAACCGCAAAGGAGCGAATATTTGCGGAGGAGAACTGCGATGTGCCCGTCATATTGAAGCGTTCGAAAGTAACAACGTAAGTTCCGACAGCCTCATTTACATTCAGTGACGTATTTGAGCAGCTACCAGTACAGTTGGAGTTTGTTGAAGTTGGTTCCGCGAACTTGTCGCCGAGGTTGACCGCCGGGAATGACGTATCAATGGAAAGGTCACCTTTGATCTTCCACACATGCAGGGTGCTCCCCTCGGTATTGGCATCCCGTCCGATTGCGAGAAAAGCATTCTCTTTTTCGAGACGAATCAGTCGAAGGATTTGAGCATTGGGCACGGCAGCTGGGGCCACTGTTGTAGAGCGGGTAATAGTGACATCACCAGATGCCGCAGACACGGGCGAGGTGAGTGCAACGCCCAAGCCAGAGGCGAGAGCACCGATAGAAAGAACAAGGGACAGTAAGCGACGCAAGGGTCTACTCCTTAGTATCTGATGATTGAAATGGCGTAGCGGGTACACCAACGGACGAAAACTCTATACAAAAAATAAACTTGATGTCTTGAAATTTGTATAATTTTTTACAAAATGACGAATTAGCGAGATCACGCTTCCCAAAGTACAGACGGTACGTGGATTTGTAAGAATCTCAGTCCGATGGGAATGATTCCCGTCGCCAGTTGGTTATACCTACCAGCTGGTTCCCGGGCCTTGGTGCCCGGGAACTCCCCCCCCAACTACTCCCCAAACAGAAAAGGACACATCATGCGTATGAGTCGTTCAAAGAAATTCGCAGCAGTTGTTGCTGTAGCAGCACTTGGCTTCGGCGTCGCCGCCTGTGGCGACGATGACGGTGGTTCAAGTGACACCACTGCAGTAGAAGATGCCACCGATGACACCGCAGTAGCAGCTGATGGAACCATTGTTGACATTGCAGTCGGTAACCCAGACTTCAGTTTCTTGGTGACCGCATTGGAAGCAGCAGGCTTGGTAGAGACACTGGCTGGCGAAGGCCCGTTCACAGTGCTTGCACCAACCGACGCAGCATTCCTCGCGCTTGCACAAGAGCTCATCGGACCAGAAGCAACACTTGATGATCTTGCTGCAACATTGACCGAAGACCCAGCAATTCTTGAGTACATCTTGCTCACACACGTGATCTCAGGCAATGTTCTTGCCGCAGACACAGTGGAACTTGATGGCCAAGACGCAGAGTCATTGTCTGGCGAAATGTTGACAGTTGCATCAGATGGCACCACGGTGAGCTTCACCACTGGCGCATCGACAGTAACTGTGACAGCAGCAGATATCACCGGTTCAAATGGCGTCATTCACGTCATTGACAAGGTGATCATCCCCATCGCACAGCAGTCATAAAACCCTCCCGACATCCCGCAAGGGATGGAGATCTCACACCCCCCGATTGAGAAAAAGCCGGAGCACGAAAGTGCTCCGGCTTTTTGCATATCAAAAACCACATCACCAACGATGTATGACAACGTTGACGTTTACTTGTTGAAAGTGGATCCTAAACGTTCGTACACGGGCAACCATTTTTCATCTGCTGGTCGTGGTAAGCCTGCAAACTGAAGCATCGACATGCCGGTAGGAATTGCGAGAAACATCATCGCAACAAGTTGTGTATCGAGCGCCTTCGACAAATGCCCATCTGCTTGAGCTTTGGAAACGGTGCGCTCATATAACGCAAAGTGTTCCTCGATACGCGGAAGGAATTTCTTGCGCGAAGATTGATCACGCCACGATGCGTAGTAGGCCTCGAGCAACAAAATTTGTGCTGGTGTTGGGCCTGGATTGTCGGCATTACGAGGAACCAGTGATGCGATCTGAATGAGCCAATTGGTTTTATCAACTTCACCAAGTCGTTCGAGAACAGCAAAGTTCGACTCCACTTGTTTTTCAAGTGCGTCTTCTAGTGCAGCTTTGAAAAGATCTTCTTTGTTTTTAAACCACGTGTACACAGAACCTGGTGTCATGCCTGCACGACGCGCGATCTCGGTGAGTCGTGCACGTTCAAAACCAACTTCTGCAATCTCTTCGGTTGCAGCGGCAAGAATGTTTTCGCGCGACTGCAGAGCCCATGGACGACGACGTCGACCGTTTACTGTCACCACATTGTTGGGGCTGTCTTTTTTCGGCGCCACAGACTTGTTTGCCAGCGTTTTTCTTTTTGGTGCGCGAGTGGACGTTGCCATGCGCAACATACTACTCGTGATCTGAATCTGTAAGACCAACGTGTGCAAGCGCTTCGTTCAATGTGCTCACAGTGCGACAAGTAAGTTTTGTAACGTCACTGGGTGTCCGATTGGGCACTAGTGCATGTGTAAAACCAAGACGTTCTGCTTCAGAGAGTCGCTGACTAATGTGCGATGCATGTCGCACTTCTCCGGCAAGTCCGACTTCGCCAATGACAACTAAGTCAGAGGGGAGTGGTGTGTTGGTGATTGCAGAAACCAAAGCGAGACATAACCCGAGATCAGCACCTGGTTCGGTGATTTTTACACCACCAACAACCGATGCAAATACATCGTGAGAACCAATAGGTACGCGCGCGCGGCGTTCGAGCACCGCCAACAACATCGACAATCTTGCGCTATCCACACCTTGCACACTGCGTCGCGCTGGTGTGCCGCCATGTGTTGGGTTGGTGAGAGCTTGCATTTCGACAAGCAATGGTCGCTGTCCCTCAAGCGTGGGTACGACGACTGAGCCTGGTACTCCGGTGCGTCGATCGGCAAGAAACAGCTTGCTTGCATCGGGAACGCCAACAAGTCCACTTTCTGTCATCTCGAACAAACCCAATTCGCTGGTGGGACCAAAGCGATGTTTTGATGCGCGCAATAAACGCAACGCGTGATGTCGGTCGCCTTCAAAGGACAACACCGTGTCGACCACATGTTCGAGAACACGTGGCCCAGCAAGCCCGCCTTCTTTGGTGACATGTCCGACAAGAACAACAGGCACATTGCGACGCTTTGCCTCTTGCACTAAACGATGAGCACATCCGCGTACTTGTACGACAGACCCTGGAGTGGAACCAAGTTCAGGATCGGCAACGGTTTGAATACTGTCGACTACTACAAGATCGGGCTTCACTGAATCGATCGCGGAAATGATGTTGGGCAGCGACATCTCGGGCAACAACCACAATTGTGGGGACAATGCATTAAGACGCGATGCACGAAGACGCACCTGTTGTGCGCTTTCTTCGGCGGTGACGTACAACGTGGTGCCCGTGGCCGCGGCGAGAAGCTGCAATAACAAGGTGCTTTTCCCGATACCAGGCTCGCCACCTAACAATGTGACAGACCCGGGCACCAAACCTCCGCCTAACACGCGGTCGAGTTCGCCGATGTGAGTGGGCTGGGGTGAACCAATGGTGGCATCGACATCGCCAATGAGTGTGGGTTCACCTGGTGGCACAAGGGCCATGCCCGCAGCAAGTGACACCACGGCGTCGCTTGTGTCTTCCACGTCTTCAACGAGTGAGTTCCACGCACCACAGGTGAGGCATTTCCCCGACCATTTGGGGTGAGCAGCACCGCATTCGGTGCAACGGTGAATGAGTCGAAGCTTTGCCACGGGGTGACTTTATATGCGGGGTGTGCGACGGCGTGCGTTGGCGTTGTACACCACAAACGCCAATACCAACATTCCGAGAATCCACAACACCAGTAGCGCGCGCACGACAACGCTCATCACGCGCGACACATTCGAGACAATATCGAGGCTTTGCGTCACCGTGCTGAGATCCGTTGGTGCACCGTCCATTGCCACACGCCATGTGATGACACCACCGCGTTCCAAACCGGTTGTTTCTTCAATGTCGCCCGGCAAGATCGCTTCAAAATTAATGCCCACTGCGTCACCAAGGTCGTTGCCGCTGGCAGCAACGTTTGGTGCATACGGCGCACCACCCAGTAGCGCCAGTGTTCCGTCATCTACGAAGGCCTCAAGACCGCCGTCAATGTCGACTTGACCGGTGAGTGTGAACGTGGAGTTGGTGTCTTTGCCGGCGCGGCTAATAACCACATTTTTCAATGGACCTTTCGGACCATTGATCTGGCTCAAAATGTTGGTGGCCTCTTCGGGATTGCGAAATGATTGCTTCACAATCACTTGCGCGCTTCCGTTTTCTAATGTTTCTGGCCCGGCAATTGTCCAACCGGCTTTCAACAAGTCTTCACTGCGAAAGTCGGTAAGTACTCCCGGTTCAGCATCAACCAGTTCTTTGTCGGCAACAACAGTAACTGTTACTTCACCACTGCCGTTACGGTTCATTTTTAGTTGCACCGTTCCGTCAACTCGACATGACGACAACACCACCGCACCGACAATTACTGCCAGCACGACTTTTGCGATGCGCGAAATATTGTGTTGAGAAATCAAACGTGCAGTAGCTGAACGGTGAATGGTCAAATGACGCAAGCGTTACTCGGTAGGAGCGCTGCCCGCACCATCGCCGGCCAATTCAATGGCACTTGGTGGTTGGAAACCCTCAACAGCGTGGAACGACAAACGCATCTTGCCTGGATTCTCGGGGTCGTCTTCTGTGTCGACCACGATGATCTGACCAGCCGCGAACTGCTTGTAGAGAATCTTCTCTGATAGTTCGTCTTCGACCAGACGTTGAATTGCGCGACGTAGTGGACGAGCACCAAGTTGTGGGTCGTATCCGCGTTCGGCGAGCAGTTCTTTTGCAGCAGCGGTGAGCTCGATGCCAAGACCTTGGCTCTCAAGCTGCACGCTGAGACGCTTGATCATGAGATCGACCATCTGCACCACTTCTTGCTTTGACAATTCGTGGAACACGATTGTCTCGTCGACGCGGTTCAAGAATTCGGGGCGGAAGTGTTGCTTCAGCGCCTCGTTGACCTTTTCACGCATGCGCTCGTACGACACAGCTTCATCTGACTTGCTGAAACCAACATTTGCCTTGCGCAAATCTTGTGTTCCCAAGTTCGACGTCATGATGATGACGGTGTTGCGGAAGTCGACGCTGCGACCCTGGCTGTCGGTGAGACGACCTTCTTCCAAGATTTGGAGCAACGTGTTGAACACGTCGGGGTGAGCTTTTTCGATTTCGTCGAACAACACAACAGAGAATGGCTTGCGACGAACTGCTTCTGTGAGTTGACCGCCTTCTTCGTATCCGACGTATCCAGGAGGGGAGCCCACGAGTCGGCTGACCGTGTGCTTTTCCATGTATTCGGACATGTCGAGAGTGATCAACGAGTCGTCGTTTCCAAAGAGGAACTCGGCAAGTGTCTTTGCAAGTTCGGTCTTACCAACACCGGTGGGTCCGAGAAAGATGAACGAGCCGCTTGGACGACGTGGGTCTTTGAGACCAGCGCGCGTACGACGGATGCTCTGTGACACCGCCTTGATGGCGTTTTCCTGACCAATGATGCGCTTGTGCAACTCGGCTTCCATGTTGAGAAGTTTTTGGGTTTCTTCTTCGGTGAGTTTGTACACCGGAATACCCGTCCAAATGCTCAACACTTCAGCGATTGCTTCTTCGTCGACTTCATCAAACAAATCAATGCCTTGTGCTTTGATGTCTGATTCTTTTTGTGCTTTTTCTTCAAGCAATGAACGCTCTTGATCGCGCAAGTGACCAGCATCTTCGAAACGCTGTTCTTCAACAGCTTTCTTCTTTGCTTCTTGCACTTCGTTGATCTTTGTTTCGATCTCTTTGAGATCAGGTGGTGTCTGCATGCGCTTGATGCGAAGACGGCTACCTGCTTCGTCGATGAGGTCGATTGCTTTGTCGGGAAGGAAACGATCACTGATGTAACGATCTGCCAAGTTGGCTGCAGCAACAATCGCTTGATCGGTGATGGTGACGCGGTGGTGTGCTTCGTACTTGTCGCGCACGCCCTTCAAGATTTCGATCGTGTGCGCAATTGTTGGCTCTTCTACTTTGACAGGTTGAAAGCGACGCTCAAGTGCAGGGTCTTTTTCTAAGTGTTTGCGGTATTCATCGGTGGTGGTGGCACCAATTGTTTGCAACTCACCGCGAGCGAGCATTGGCTTCAAGATGCTTGCTGCATCAATTGCACCTTCTGCTGCACCGGCACCCACCAATGTGTGGATTTCGTCGATGAACAAAATGATGTCGCCGCGTGTTTTGATTTCTTTTAGCACTTTCTTCAAGCGCTCTTCGAAATCACCGCGGTAACGACTACCGGCAACTAACGCACCCAGGTCGAGTGTGTAGAGCTGCTTGTCTTTCAACGTCTCGGGAATATCGTTTGACACGATGCGTTGTGCAAGACCTTCAACAATTGCAGTTTTACCAACACCAGGTTCACCAATGAGAACGGGGTTGTTCTTTGTGCGCCGCGACAAGATTTGCATGACGCGCTCTGTCTCACGCTCTCGACCAATCATTGGATCGAGTTTCTTTTCGCGTGCAAGTTGTGTGAGGTTGCGACCGAACTGATCGAGAATTTGGCTTCCGCCTTTTTCTCCCTGTTCACCTTTTTCGCCGCCACTAGAGCTTGCTGGTGCTTGTTCGCTCTTGCCAGCAGGACCCTGGTATCCAGAGAGCAACTGAATAACTTGTTGACGCACGCGCCCGAGGTCTGCACCCAACTTCACAAGAACTTGCGTTGCAACACCTTCGCCTTCGCGCAGCAATCCGAGAAGAATGTGCTCGGTACCGATGTAGTTGTGGCCCAGTTGCAATGCTTCGCGCAATGACAACTCGAGCACTTTCTTTGCACGGGGAGTAAATGGAATGTGACCTGACGGTGATGAACCGCCCTGACCAATGATTTCTTCGACTTGCGCGCGTACTGCTTCAAGTGAGATCGCAAGTGACTCGAGAGCTTTTGCTGCGACACCTTCACCTTCGTGAATCAGTCCCAGCAAGATGTGCTCGGTGCCGATGTACGAGTGGTTGAGAAGACGCGCTTCTTCTTGCGCGAGGACAACTACTCTGCGGGCTCGGTCTGTAAATCGTTCAAACAAGGTGACCACCTTTTAAGAGGGGTGGATAATGACCCTCATCCTATCGGCGGGCCCGAAAACAGGCGGTTTTGCGTCCAGATGAACACTTGGTGTCAAGTCACCCCTTGGGGGAAGTTCGTCGATTGCCCCCGTAGCCTGACCATGTGTCGGTGTCCCCACTGCTGTCGTTATCCACAATGGATGCAGATCGAGCGCGTGTTGAACAGGCGTTGCTCGAGGCAGTAAAGACCCCTGATGCGTATCTCACCGAGATCGCCTCGCACCTTATTTCTGCTGGTGGTAAGCGTTTGCGCCCGGTGATGTCAATTGTTGCCTCGCTCGTTGGTCATGATGGTCACAGCGCAGCAGACGATGTCATCCAAGGTGGCATCGCATGTGAGTTAGTTCATCTGGGGTCGCTATATCACGACGACGTCATGGATGAGTCAGAGACTCGACGTGGCGTGGAAACCGTGAACGCTCGATGGGGGAATTTGCAGGCCATTTTGGCGGGCGACTTCTTGCTCGCGCGCGCATCTGAGATTGCTGCATCGCTTGGCGTGGAAGTGGCGGGCCTATTGGCGCGCACCATTGGTCGTTTATGTGAAGGCCAAATCGAAGAATTGCGTCACACCTACAACATGGCGCGTCCGATTGATTCCTATTTTTCGTCTATCGATGGAAAGACCGCGTCGTTGTATTCAACGGCTGCGCGTATTGGAGGCATCGTTGGTGGACACGATCGTCCCACCATTGATGTGTTGACCGAGTATGGAACGCATTACGGAATGGTGTTTCAAATTGTCGACGACATTCTCGACATCACATCAACCGATGAAGAATTAGGAAAACCTGCCGGCCACGATGCCGTAGAAGGCGTGTATACGTTGCCCGTACTTCACACGCTTGCGGCAGGTGGTGCGGCTGCGGCCGAACTCACCGCAATTTTGGGAAAGCCGCTGGAAGCTGCAGAGCGCGAAAAAGTGCTTGATATTGTGCGTTCCAATGGTGGCGTGAAGTCCGCTATTGACACCGCTCAAACCTTTGTGGCTCGTGCTGAACACAGTTGTGCGTCGCTTCCGCAGTCAGCTGCGACTACTGCTTTGCGTGACGCAACCGCATCACTTCTTGCCACTGTTGCGTGATGTCACGCAGTTAACAGAATGTGATTTAACGCAATTCGTGCACGTTAAGAATTAATTCGCGTGCCCATGTGTCGAGTTGGCGTCCACCAATGCGTTCGGTGATCTCAATCACCGTTGATGGATCATCCAGCATGCGACTCCAGCGGATGTATCCGCCCATGATGCCAAGCAAGCGGTCTCCCACTTCTTCTGAGTGCACGATGACCTTGGCGTCTTTTTTCATCAGTTCGTGAAGTTCTTTGTAGAACGCACGCAGCCATGCATCGAGATCGTGCGCACCCGACAGCGGACGGTGGCGGTATTTCAGATTGAGTTCGTCGTAGGCGTGGAGGTTGTGGGGCGCCGCAATGATTGAGATGAGGCAGTCGAAATGGTTCTCGCGAATCCAGATGATTTCTTCTTGACGACGCACTCGACGGTGGTTGTCGCCGTAGCCACCAGGGCGTTCACACACTGCCAACTTGTCTTTGATGACCCAGGTGAAGTTACGAGGAGTGATTCCAAGAGCCCATTTTCCTCGCAACTTGGGTGGCATTTGTGTCCTCTTCCTGGGGTGTCTGTCGAAAAACCGTTGTAAATCTACCCGAGATGACGCAGGGTCAGTCGCTGTTTGCTACGACGAATTTCCCTATTTTGTCCAATATCGCAGGCAAGAGCATCTCCTCGTGCCACAGCAAGGACCCGTTCCACGGTTGCGAGGTCAGGGGGATATGGCTTTGCCAACCATTGGCGAATTGCACGTCGAGCAAGTGGAAGTGGAGCACGCGATAACGCAATTGCATCGGTGGGATCAATTGCAGCAGCTAGTTCGTCGAGCAAGTCATTATCTGCGCGCACAATGTCGGCTGTGCGAGTGAGCATGGGCACAAGGTCTCGATGAGCGATGTCATTCATGAGCGGCAGTAATTCGTGTCGCACGCGATTGCGCACAAATGCTGGGTCTGTATTTGTTTCATCGTCAACTGGCGTGATATTCATCTCGACACACAATTGGTGTGTGTCTGATTTACGCAATGCAAGAAGTGGTCGGCGATTATCTGGGCGCATGGCACCAAGGCCTTGTGATGCAGCACTTCGTAACAAGTTGATAAGAACTGTCTCTGCTTGATCATCAGCGGTATGTCCGGTCATCACATCGACCGGTAGTGCGTCATAACGCGCCTCGCGTGCGCGAGCTTCGAGGTTGGGGCCTGGTTCCACCGCAACAACGTGTGTGACCAACGGAATCGACAATTGCTGTGCAATGGGAGTGATCACTTCCACATCACGGTGTGACGTACTACGAATTTGATGATCGACATGAACGGCGGTGACTCGTAATCCGTGTGCGTGGGCAAGGATCATGAGTGCCATGGAGTCGGCACCACCAGAGACGGCACACGACACGGCAGTGCCGGGTTCAGGAAAGTTACAAAGAGAAAGAAGCCGGTCTACAAGCGGCAAAGACAGAGCTCTAGGCCTTGTGTTGCTGTTGCGCTTTGCGCTGACGGCGATTGGGGTAGCGCGTTGCGGTCACTTTGATGACATACCCAACGATCACTTGCAGAGTTGCCAAAACTCCGGCAAGAAGCAACACAATTGCGAGCCAGTAGTGCCAGGGGTATGCAGCAATCATGGACCCAATACTAGCCAGCGGGTTGCCGCGGGAACTATCTCGCCCATGTGACCCGCACAGGAACTGGCTATTCGGTGAGAAGTTCGTCGCCGAAACAGGCTTTGATTTTGTCCATGAGGCCTGGTGGCATTTCGTCGTTGCGTGCTTTGTTCGCAATGACCGTGCGCAACTCGGCGTGGAATTCATAGGCCTGCTGACAGTCCGTGCACTCACCGAGGTGACCCATGATGTTGTCGACCATCTCTGGCGGCAGTTCGCGGTCTAAGAAGCGATGCAATTCTTCAAGTGTTTCGTCACAATTTGACATGTTGTGTGATGTATCCCTGGTGTGAAACTAAGAAACCGTTGTGACGGCTTCGACATGATGGTGTGGGCTGGGCTATACCGCTTTCACGATTCCTCGTTGGACGGCGTAGTCGTACAACAACTTCTGCATGAGTTTTCTTCCCCGGTGGAGCCGAGACATGACCGTACCGATGGGTACGTCAAGCATTTCAGCGATTTCCTTGTACGAGAATTCTTCGACGTCGGACAAGAGCACCGGGATTCGGAAGGCTTCGGGTAGTTCTTCGATCGCCTTTTTCACCTCATCGTCGGTGAAGAGCGACATCATTTGGTCCTCGGCCGAGGCGCTGAGCTGGGACTGATCAAACGAGGCGATCCTTCTATATAGATAGAGATCTTCAAGTTCGCCGAGGTCGGTTTCTTGTGGACGTCGTTGTTGCTGGTGATAGCGATTGATGTAGGAGTTCGTCATGATGCGAAACATCCACGCGCGCAGATTGGTGCCCTCTTGATACGAATCAAAAGAGCGCCACGCCTTCATGTATGTCTCTTGCACGAGATCTTCGGCGTCTGCGCGATTGCGAGTGAGACGAAGTGCACCAGAAAACAACTGCGGTGCATATTGCATCGCGTCGTCGGCAAAAGTTTTCTGGTCAGCCATAACGGGTCTTTGACTGCGTTACTGCTGGACGGAAGATGCTTCTTGTGTTTCTTGTTCGATCTCCACGATCGGAATCTGTGTCATTTCCGACATGTTGTGGATGTATCGCTCCAAGAATTCGAGAAATGCAATTTGTTCAGTGTTGGTGAAGTTAGAGAGCAACTCGCGCAGGGTTTCTACGCGGCGTTCTGTGTAGTAGTTCGCAGTTTGACGACCGATTTCGGTGAGGGCAACATGCACGACACGTCCGTCGCCTTCTTGTGTGACTTTGGTAGCGAGGCCAGATGCGATGAGTCGTTGCACTGCACGCGTCGCGGTGCTTGGATCAATGTGGAGTGCGTCTGCCAAGTCACCCATGCGCCAGCAATCTTTTGCGGCAAGCAAGTCGAGAGTATCGACCTGGCCGGGGTCGAGCGCGTTTTCGTCGTTGCCAAACACACGGTCACGCACGGCTCCAGCAGCTGAGCCACGACGAATTTCACGCCATGCGCGACCCATCCGCAACATGCGATCCAACTCGACTTCGGTCGGAGTTTTGGGGTGGCTGATGTGCGAAAACATGGTTCCTACAGTAGTGCGTCATTTGATGCTGTGACACAGGCGGGCTGGTGCATTGAGGGGGTAGCGAGTAGCGTCTAATCGTGTCGAGCCCTACTGGACTGACCTCTGTTGAAGTCGCTGAACGTGTCGAAAAAGGACTGACGAATGCGGTAGACGACTCCAGTTCGCGACCACTGTGGCACATCATCCGCACAAACGTATTCACAAGGTTTAACGCAATCCTTGGTGCTCTGTTTGTGGTGGTTTTGAGCACCGGGTCTGTGGCGGATGCGTTGTTCGGGTTTCCGCTCATCATCAACTCTTTGGTCGGAATTATCCAGGAGTATTTGGCAAAGCGCAAACTTGATCAGCTGGCATTGTTGCACGCACCCACGACTCGAGTAATTCGCGATGGAGTCGCCGTTGATGTAGCAACAAAAGATGTGGTTCTTGACGATCTCATTGAATTGAAGTCTGGTGATCAGGTACCTGCTGATGGTTCGGTGCTTGACAGTGACGGGCTTGAAGTGAATGAAGCCAATCTCACCGGCGAATCTGATGCCATCTTGAAACATGTTGGCGACGCGTTGATGTCGGGAACAGTTGTCACTGCAGGTTCGGGATTGTTTGTCGCCGAGTCTGTTGGCGCTGCGGCGTATGCACACCGCATCGCAGCGGAAGCGAAAGTATTTAGTAAGACGAAGTCGGAAATTCAGGTCTCTGTCAATCTCTTGCTCAAATACATCACGTGGGTGATCGTTTTTGCAGTACCGCTGCAATTGTGGACGCAATTCAATGTGAGTGATTCTGATAGTTGGGAAGACGCAGTTATTCGTTCCGCTGCCGGGTTAGTGGGACTAGTACCAGAAGGTTTGGTGTTGTTGACAACGCTCGCGTTTCTGTTAGCGGCGGTTCAATTGACACGTCAACAGGTGTTGGTGCAAGAACTTCCCGCGGTGGAAGGACTCGCGCGTGTGAGTGTTGTATGTCTTGACAAGACAGGAACGATTACCACCGGTGCCATCGAGTTTGAAGGCATTGAAGTGTTGAGTGGTCTTGATGAACAAGAAGTTCGTAACGCACTTGGCGCGTTGGCAAATGATCCCAGTGCAAACAGCACACTTGCAACCGTTGGTCGTGCGATGCCCGCATGCGATTGGGAAGTTGTCGCTGCAATTCCGTTTAATTCAGCTCGTAAGTGGAGTGCATCGCAGTTTGCTGGACATGGTTCATGGGTGCTTGGTGCACCCGATGTGCTGTTGCCAAGCGATCATCCAGTAATTACAAAAGTGTCGGAACTGGCACGCACCGGTCGACGCGTGTTGTTTCTTGCTCGATCATCTGCTGGTCTTGGCGAACAGGAATTACCCACCCCGTTGGAGCCAGCGGCAATTGTGACGTTACGTGAAGACGTTCGCTCTGATGCAGCAGGAACACTTGCATTCTTCGCACAGCAAGGTGTGAAGATAAAGATCATCTCTGGTGATAACCCACAAACTGTTGCTGCTATCGCGCGCAGTGTTGGTTTAGATGTGGGGACGCCAGTTGATGCGCAAACACTGGGTGACACGCCAGAAGAACTGCGAGATATCGCCCGCGACACGGTGGTGTTTGGTCGCGTATCACCTGAACAAAAGCGTTCTTTAGTGCAGGCGTTGCAAGCTAATGGCGAAGTAGTAGCGATGACTGGCGATGGGGTGAATGACGCATTGGCATTGAAGCGCGCCGACATTGGCATTGCAATGGACAATGGTGCGCCTGCAACAAAAGCGGTTGCACAGTTGATTCTTTTAGATGGACGTTTTTCTCACTTGCCGTCGGTCTTGGCAGAGGGGCGTCGAGTGATTGGCAACGTGGAGCGTGTGGCGAACTTGTTCGTGGCAAAAAACGCGATGAGTCTCGTAGCCATTATTGCAACGGCGATCTTGATGGAAGAGTTCCCGTTGTTGCCGCGACACATGACGTTGTTGTCAACCGTGACGATCGGTATCCCCGCGTTCTTTTTGGCATTAGCGCCCAACCCACGTCGTTATGTTCCCGGATTCTTACGGCGTATTTTGCGCTTTGCTATTCCGTCCGGTGTGATTGCTGGACTTGCTGTCATGGTGGCTGATTTCTTTGCCCGGCAACGCTTTCCCTTACCAGAAGGCTTGGAATGCAGTATTTCTGAGGCGGAGCTGACCGCTGAAAATGCACCGTGTTGGACAGTCAGTTCGGGCTCCACGATCGCAGTGTTGATTGTGTTCTTCTGGATTCTCATTGTGCTCGCACGACCGTTCCGTTTATGGAAGGCGGGTCTGGTCGGTGCAATGATCACGCTTGCAGTACTTGCATTTGCTCTTCCGGCGGGGCGTAACTTTTTCAACTTCAACGTGCCAGCGGAACTCTTTTGGCAGTCAGCACTTATTGGTGCAGTGGGAGCGGTGTTTGTAGAGCTTGGGTATCGCAGATTGATGACAAACCCGATATCAGAAGATCATCACCCCAACTAGTCGGCATTCTTACGTGACGTCAACTAGTTGACTTGACGCTCTTTCCCTTCCCAGTACGGTGCGCGCAATTTGAATTTCTGAAGCTTGCCGGTGCTGGTGCGAGCGAGCTCGTCTCTGAACTCCACTTTCTTCGGGCACTTGTACCCAGCCAACTTTGTTTTGGTGTATGCGATGACGTCATCTTCAGACAACGATGAACCGTCGCTCTTCACCACGAGTGCAAGAACAAGTTCACCCCACTTCTCGTCGGGAACACCAATAACAGCAACTTCTGATACCTCGGGATGAGAGAAGATTGCATCTTCCACTTCAATGGAACTCACGTTTTCACCGCCAGAAATAATGACGTCTTTCTTACGGTCGGAAATAGTGAGGTAGTGGTCGTCACCAATGGTGCCGCCATCTCCCGTGTGGAACCAACCATCTTCGATGGCCTTTGCAGTTTCTTCCGGCTGATTCCAATAGCCATCCATCACCACGTTGCTTCGCGCGAGTACTTCGCCCTGTGCATCAATGCGTGTTTGCACACCAATTGCCGGAACACCCGCGGCACTTAGGCGTGATGCGCGATCAGATGGTGTCATCGAATCCCACTCTGCACGTGGACGGTTAATGGTGAGACACGGTGATGTTTCGGTGAGGCCGTATAACTGGTTGAACTGCCAACCAAGTTCGGTTTCAACACGTTCGATAGTGCGCGTCGGTGGTGGTGCACCTGCAACAACACAACGCAATTGATCACGGCCTGGGATTTCGCCTTGCCACGTTTGTGCCGCGTCAAGAACCATGTTGATCACAGCTGGTGCGCCACACAGAAGTGTCACGCCATGCTTTTCTACGCGTCGCAAAATTTCCGCACCGTCAACTTTGCGCAAGATGATGTGTTCACCACCCATCGCAGTGACCGCATACAACATGCCCCATCCATTGCAGTGAAACTGGGGGAGAGTGTGGATGTATACATCACGATCGTTCACGCCCATATGCCAACCAAATGTGGCTGAGTTCAACCACACATTGCGATGCGTTAATTGAACACCTTTGGGTCGAGCAGTAGTTCCACTTGTGTAGTTGATTGTGGCGGTGGCATCTTCATCGGGGTCCCACGAACGTGGCTCTTTGCCATACACATACAACTGCTCATCAGATTCTTTTCCGATAATGAAACGATGCTTCGCGGTGACGTCTTTTAGTGAGTCCTGCAACTCTGGGTCAACGAGCAACACGTCTGCACCACTGTGTTCCACGATGTAGGCAACCTCTTCGGCTACAAGACGGAAGTTGATAGGCACGAGAATGCGACCAGAGCCACTGACGCCAAAGAAACTGGTGAGAAGGCGCGCAGAGTTTTGCGTGACCATGGCAACGCGTGCTCCTTGGGGGATGCCAAGTGCGTCAAGACCAGCAGCCTGAGCGCGTGCGATGTCTGCCATCTCGGCATAGGTCTTTGTGCCCCACGATTCAGCGGGCTGATCAGGTTCATCAACGAATGCGACTCGTTTTCCGTACACCTGCTCGGCGCGACGTAAGTGGTCGATGACAGTCAACGGCACTTTCATGGTGGTCCCCCTCTGCGATGCGATTGACGCAACGTGTAGAGAGAAATAGTAGTGCGACTTAGCGGACTACTCCATTGGCGAATAGCGAATCGATGTCGCTTGTTGCGCGGCCAAGCTGATGCAGTATTTCCCGAGTGTGTTGCCCAATGTGGGGAGCGGGACCCTGTGGGGCAACGGGGGAATTTTCTAATCGATGCGGTGTTGTCTGCATGTACACGGTGTGGCCTTCTTCTATTTGCACCGGCGCGAGAGTGCCCCGCTGGATGAGATGAGGGTCGGCGAGGTTTTCTGTGTATTTGCGAATGCGTGCACACGCCATGTTCTGTGCGCGCAACACGGCGACTAGTTCATCGGCTGTATCAAAAGATGCCGCCCACTTTTCGACGATCTCATAGAGGTCGGCTCTATTGGCGACGCGATTCGCGTTGGAATTAAATCGAGGATCCTTCGTGAGATCTGGTTGGCCCATTGCTTCACAAAGTCGACGAAAGAAATCGTCACTCGGTGCTCCATACACAACATGCTCACCATCTTTTGTGCGCACGATGGAGTTTGGAACAGTTGCTCCGTGTCGTCTGCTGTAGGGAGGAAATTCTTTTTCGCCGTTTGACACTGCTGAGATCGCCATTGCTTGGTCAATTTGTACAACAAGTGCATCAAACGACGACATATCGATGTGGGTTCCTTCACCAGTGCGTTCTCGTCTAAATAAGGCCGTGGTGATTGCAGCATATGCATGTGTTGCAACGTTCATGTCGGCGAGTGCTGTTCCGAAGAAGGACGGGTAGCCATCATCTCCAGCAGCCAAGCTCATGAGTCCTGAATACGCTTCGGCGACAAAACCAAAACCTGGAAGATCTGCGTATGGTCCTTCCGCGCCAAATGACGAAATCGAGCACATGATCATCTTTGGGTTGATTGCTTTCAGTTCATCGTATGTTCCGATAAGTCTGTTGAAAGTGCCGGTGCTGAAGTTCTGAAGAACAACATCTGACTTAGCGATGATGTCGTGTGCCAATTGTTTCCCATGTGGATCTTTGAGATTAATCGCAATCGCTTTTTTACCGAGGTTGTACTGGGCGAATGTGCTGCTCAAGTCGCCGCCATATTGCACTTCCATTTTCCGCAACATGTCACCGTCGAATGATTCAATCTTGATCACTTCCGCGCCATGATCGGCCATCATGCGCGCGGCGTAAGGTGCTGCTATGACGTGGCCAAAGTCAGCCACAACAACACCGTCGAAGGCTCCTTTACTTGTCATCGGCCCTCCAATTTCCCAAAGACATGTATGGGATGAGTGATTCATTGTAGTGCGCTACTGCGACCTGAAGTTTCACAAGAATTGTGCCCCCACCAATTGGCGGGGGCACAATTCGAATGTTGTTTTTTAGACAAAAACGTGATCAGGCCACCATCATCCACCAGTTGCGAGGCGCCAGTGAACATTGTCCTGCGTCGACTCGGAAGCGGAGCCTGCCATTGCGCATGTCCTTGAACTTAATGTTTATCTCGTTACCTTCTGTGAGATATGAAAATCGTGTGAGATGACTTAGGTCGAGTGTTTTAAGTTCAGTGAAACGCAGATCAAGACAGCCAAGATATCGATTCTTCTTTAAGTTCAGTGTGGCTACTGTTGAGCGTATTAGGTTTTTTACTGTGAGCGGTCATCCAAGTTGCACGCAGTGGCAGATGTGGTGCAACTAAATTCATCAATTTACTGAACTCGGTAGTTCAGAGATCGACACCACAAACTCCACAAAACACTCAGGGATGGTCGACTGGGCAAAAGAAGTCACTTTTACGGTGGAATCTGGCGAGGTCAGAGGGTGTCTTGGAATGAAGGAGTGTGGATAGGAGGGTGCACGGGTGTTCTCACGGCCATCGTTTGCAGGAGCAAGTACTGGTTATGTAATGCCTATTTCATCTTTTTGCTGTTGAGCGGCCGCGATACGCAGCGCCAACCAAATGAAGAGAAACTGAAAGGGAAGTCGACCGTATGAGATGACTTGTTCGCTGAGGGCTCGATCACGCCAGTCCCATGCCATGTAGACGTTGGCGGGATAGACGGCGATAAACAGCCATGCAGCTGCCAGTGCTCCAATACGACGGCTTGATGACCGCAGCAATAGCCACGCGATCACAATCTCTGCGATTCCGCTGATGTATGTCCAAAATCTTTCTGAGGGAGGCAGCCACGGGGGAACGATCTCATCGAAAAATGTTGGCGACGCAAAGTGTGTGACACCCGCAAACCCCAGGAAGATTCCCATCACTATTGCGATGCGGTCCCACCGGTCATCGTTCATGTTGTATGGGTCATGCAGCATATGGAGCCCAAGAGGAGAATCGAACTCCTGACCTACGCATTACGAGTGCGTTGCTCTGCCGACTGAGCTACCTGGGCGCGAGAATGAAGTCTATCTATAGGACGCGAATAGTGCGTGTGGCAGAAATTGAGGCAAATGACTTGTTGCCCTGTATTGAAATAGTTACGACGCACTTACCACGGGAGATCCCGAGCAATTTGTACCCAAGCGGATCTCGACTTACTTTGCACGCCTTGGTAGTAGTTGAGATCTTTACGGGCAATCCATCTACATTGCGTCCACCGTTTAGGTATACGGTTGAGAATTTAGTTCGCGATAATTGAGTGGATAGTTTTGGAATAGACGGTGAACGTTTACAAGACGTGGATCCAATTGTGCTCGTGGTAAATCGTCGTTTGCAGCGAGATTCAGTAGTGGCGCCCACTTTGTTGACAAAATAACCGATGCGTGCACTAACACAGGACGATTGTCCCATTTTCGATTGGAATGTTCCAGTGGCGCACGGTAGTTGCCTTGTTCTGTCAGAGTCAGCAACATAATTTCCCGCAGTTGCTACAGTGCAGGCTGATGCTGTGGTTAATCCTTGTTGGGAAGTAAACGTTCCAGACGGACAGGGAGTGGCCTCTGTTGCACGTTTTGATGCAACGTATGTACCTGCGGGTGCTGGAAGACATGAAGTTTTTCCAGTTGACGGTTGATATGTACCTGGTTGACACTCAGTCACCGAACTACTGGCTATTTCGGACACGTATGTACCTGCAGGTGCCACTGTGCAAGGCGTTTGCCCGTAAACACTGTAAAAACCGACGGGGCATGATGCCTGAAGATTTTCCCAGTACGTTGTGTTGTGATTGCTGTTACTGGATTCAAACTTAATACTGAATCGGGGATCTTCTGAGGTGTCAAATGTTAATGGAATCGATACTGATGTCGTACCGACGGTGACGTTTTTTGTGCCTGCAACCGACGGTGATCCGACAATGTGAGCAGATTGGTACACGGTCAGAGTGCCGGCAACTGCTGGTGAAGATGAAAAACTCATTGTTAGCTCTCCAGATGTCGTCGATACAAAAAGCGTGCTCGGAACAGAAATCAGGGCGTCTTGAATCTGATGACAGACACTTGCTGCCATCCCTGATGTAGTGAATCCCGAGGGACAGGGAATGGCCGCGGTTGCTCCCAGGATGTTCACAAATTTTGCCAAGGGTGCTGCGTTACAGAGTAAAGACTCTGTGTTTTCTGCAAACGTACCGATTGGACAAAGCGTTGCAGCTGAGGCACCTGAATTCGGTACGTAACTTCCTGCCGGAGCTAATAAACAACTGATGGCGCCGGTATTCGATTGATATGTACCGGCGGGGCAAGAAATCGGCGCAGTTGCACCGTAATCAATCGAATATGAACCAGGTGGCGCCTTCGTACATGGGCCAAATCCTGATGAGCTGAATGTTCCAGATCCGCACCTGGCCCGAATGTTTTCAAAATTTGTTGTGGTATACGAAGCATTGCTAGGAACATATTTAATGCTGAAGCGTGTAGCAGCTCCAACGTTTGAGATACTCACAAATGCTTCATTATCGCCTCCGTTAGTAATCTCAAGTGTTGCAAGTGGCGCAGGACTACCGCCAGGAACTGTTGCCCCTTCGTACACATAGAAGGTACCGACGCGATCAGGAGTAGAACCAAGGCCGACCGAGATTGCCATGTTGTGTCCCACCGTTCCGGGTTCCGTATCGTCAAGCCACAAGATGTGGATGTCTGTGTCTGGCGCAGGTGTTGAAGCGCGAGTGATCGAAGACGTCACTGTTAGGGCGGACAGAGTAAGCACGAGAACATACAAGATTTTTCGAGTCTTTCCCATGTCTCTATCTCCTAACTATGTGGAAGTGAAATCACTTGTATCTATTTTGTGAGTTTGACGTCTTTGCCCAAGGTGGATTCCCAGTCGAGGGAAGACCCAATCGGATCTGCAACACGAATACGAATGTTTCCATTTGCATACAACATGCCAGGCGCAGAGGTGCGGAGATCAAGTGTCTTGAGGTTCGTAGAACGGATGTCTAATTCGCTCGCAAAACCAACGACTGGACGAAGCTTTAGTTGGGTCAAAGGATTTCGTGCGATTTTTATTCTGAACAGGGAAGGGAAAGCGGATAAATCAGCTTTCTTAATCTTGTTGTTCGAGAGATCAATCTGAGTTAGGCCTTTTGCGCTCGAGATATCGATTGCTTTTATTTTGTTGGAGCGAACATTTAAATATTGCAGTCCGTTTAGACCTTTGAGGTCTAGTCGTGATAACTGATTGTTTGCTGCTGATAGTGAAGAAAGGCGTGTGATTGTCGTGAGAGACAGTGTCTTGATTTTGTTTGATGAAACATTCAGGAAGACCAGCGACTGAGTCTTTGATAGATCGATGGCTTTAATTTGATTGTTCTCAACCGACAGTGTTGTTAGGGCAGTGTTTTTAGACACATCAATTGATCGAAGGCGATTATTAGAGAGATTGAGACTTCGAAGCAATGGGAAAACTGACACATCAATTGATGAAATGCGATTGTTTGAAAGATTGATTCGATTGATAGGGCTATTTGGTGGCAGTGTCACCGAAGTGATTAAGTTATTTGACGCCTGTGCGGATTCGAGACTGACGTTTTGTTGAAGATTCAAGGAAGTGAGGTTGTTGCTTCCGACATTGAGATCACGAAGATTTGTTAGGTCAGATACGTCAATTGTCATCAGCGCGTTTCGGATGAGAGTGAGATTTTCAAGAACAGGTAAATTACTCAAAGTAACTGTGGTTAATGGGTTATCGGTAAGTGACAAGTACTTCAGGTTTGGCAAATTTGAGACATTTAATGTTGATAACTGTGACTCGTTAATCCAGACGCCCCGGAGAGCGGTCATGGAAGAAAGATCCAAACTCGTGATCTTTGAAGAACTAAGGTCAAATTCAACAATCTTTGGGTTGTTTCCTGTGATGAGTTGAAATAAACCTGGTCCATAAGATGCAGTTTGATAGTCCAGAAAGTCAAGTGCGTCATACCGGAACAAAGTGAGTTCGGTCATCCCTGAAATGTTTAGGACGCGTAACGATGTCGGCCACGAGGTCATTACAGTGGAAGTGATCTGAGTATTCCCTGAAATATTCAGCGACTGCAAGTTGACAAACTCTGCAAAACCTCGATCGCCCCCCAAAGTTGTGAACTGCACATTGCTGAGATCAAGCGATGTAATTTTTTGAATGTTCGCTAAAGGAAGTTGTCCGTCTATCGCGCCACTGTCATATCCGCGGTCAATCATTGCTTGCTCGAAGACAGCATCGAACCCTGTCGCGTAAGCGGTGGCCGATACTGATGGAGTACCGAGAGTCATGATTGCGGTGGCGAGTACTGCCACAGCGGTAAATAGAAAACGGAAGCGACGTGCCATGAGCGGCTCCTTCGAGAAAACTGACAGAGAGTTAACTTAGTCTGAAAATAGATTCAAGATGTTGTCAGGCAATTGAATGCGTTTTTAGCGTGACAGCCACGGATTTGAAGGCGGGCGTCAGTGATTCTGGGTCGAGGCGGCGATCCACTAAGACATTGGCTTCGGGGTAATACATCGCCACGTTGCCAGCGCGAATGTTGACCGCTGATACGACAACATCCATGGAGCCTGTGTCACTACACACGGTGACAGTCTCACCTTCGTGAAGACCAAGTCGCGCTACATCTTCGGCAGACATCATCACGACATCGCGTCGTGTGTTGCCTCGATAGAGATCTTCTTCTTCGTACACAACAGTATTGAATTGACCCTCTGAGCGAATGGTCATCATCATGAAAGTGTCATCGTCTCGTGCGATCGTCGGAAAGTTCACGGCGTGAAAGCGAGCACGTCCAGATGATGTGGGGAAGGTGCCGTCATGGAACACACGATTGGGAATTTGGAATTCTTTTTTCGTTGATGAAATGTCGTTTACCTGTTCGTATCCAGGAACAGTCGCCGCAATCGCTGTACGCAAAGAATCGTGTGACGTGATGAGTGACCAGTCGAATTGGTCTTTGGGCAAAATGCGTTGTGCGAGATCGGACAAGATGGCAACCTCCGAGCGCATTTCACCATCAACTGCTGGTTCGCCACCATCTGACAAACGCACAAAGTTGAACATCGACTCTTGCGTTGTTGCTTCTGGTTCTTCGTCGCGAGCAAGAACAGGCAGAATCACAGTGGTCTGTGCACGTCCGTTGAAGTGTCCTTGATTCAATTTTGTAGTGAGTGATACCGAGGTGCCAATGCGTGATAGCGCATCGGTTGACCAATGTGAATCGGGGTTACTGCCCCACAAGTTGCCACCAAGCATGAGAGCCACGTCAATTCTTCCTTCATGTGACGCTTGCATACATGCATAGGTGTCCATACCAGTAGAAGTTGATGTATTGATGCCATAACGTTCGCGAAGATTACGGGCAAACGATTCTTTCAACTGTGGTGATACGCCAACTGATCCCACACCTTGCACGTTTGAGTGACCCCGAATTGGCATGAGACCACTTCCCGGTGATCCGAGGAATCCGCGAGCCATTGCAAGATTGCCCAACGCGCGAATGTTGTCGACACCGTAGGTGTGGTGAGTGAGACCCATTGCCCACATGAGCACCGCAGATTGTGCTTTTACTAACTCTTGTACGCAGGCATCAATGTCGGCGCGAGACACGCCGCTGTGTGTCACCAGATCATCCCAGGACGTGGCTAACGCTGCATCGCGTACAGATTCCCAGTTCTCTGTGTGCTGGGCGATGTAGTCATCGTTAACAGCATCAGATTCGATCACACCCTTTAAAAGCGCAGTGAGCAAGTGAATGTCGCCGCCAATGTGAGGCTGAATGTAGAGATCGCTCACGGTGGAACCAAGCATCAAACTGCGGGCTTGTGAGGGAAGTCGAAAACGCTTCAATCCAAGTTCCGACAACGGATTAATGATGATGACCTTGCCACCCCGACGACGCAAGTTAATGAGTTGAGTGATTAGTCGCGGGTGATTACTCGCCGGATTCGCGCCGATGACGATGGCAAGTTCGGTGGTAGCGAGATCATCTAGTGACACAGATGCAGTGCCGCTTCCATAGATAGACGTGAGCGCGACCCCTGATGCTTGATGGCAGTAGTACGAACAGTTATTGACGTTATTTGTACCGTATGCGCGCGCAGCAATCTGCATGAGAAACGCTGCTTCGTTGCTGGAACGTCCACTTGCGTACCAGAAGGTGCGATCGGGTTGGGTAGAAGAAAACGCGTTAGCAGATAGACGCATTGCGTCATCCCACGATGTGCGTTGAAAGTGAGTGTCGTTTGGGCCACACACAATGGGAAATGTGAGACGGCCAAGTGCTTCTGCCTCTGCGCTAGTCAGTGCAGCCAGTTCGCGAATGCTGAGCTGAGCAAGGTCATCTTCCGTGATGACTTTCCCCATGTCGGCAGCCTGTGCTTGCACCGATTTTTTACAGACCTCCGGAAAGTGGCCAGCCTCATTTGTCATGCCGCCGTGTTGGCCGCCCATGCCGAGCGCACATGTTTTACAGGCGTTCTTGCTGCGCAGGCGTTTGTAGAGCGCGATGGTGCCCACACTTCGTCCTTTTGCAAGGACGTATTTCATCGCGGCAAAACCGCCAGCAGATTTCACCCGTGGAGTGACCATTAAAAAAAGATTATCGGGAAGTGTGAAGTGCGTCGGAAGATAGTGCAGGAAGTTGCCACAGTAAATCGCGCAACATGATCGTTTCGTTCACATTTAATGACAAACGGCCCATAGCGGCATGGATTCGCTCGATTGCGTCGATGTATGAATCGGGCCGATGCAGACGTTCATTCTGTGTAAGTTCGTCGCGATACCGCGATGCAATGGCAGTGAGTCCGGCGCGTAATTCATCTGTTCGGTGGCGTCGAAGTTCACGTTTGTGTTTGTCTTCGAGCGCTTTCTTGCCGCCACGTTTCACACCCATGGTGGCGAGTGTTTCTTCCATCACGGCAACTTCCGCTTCGTGTTGACGCATGAGCGGTGCCGCTGCCTCATCGATGAGGCTGAGTATTTCGTCGGTGATTGCAACGACAGTCGCACCAGTGCCATCAATGCGCGCCGGAATATTTGTGAATGCACGCATACGTTCAACTAGTTGTGAGTCGGTTGCGAGCAAGCGGGCACGCAACAGACTGCCATGTGATGACTGTGCGGCAAATCGTGCAGTATCAGCTGTGACACCTTCAGCAATCAAAGTGTTGGTGATGAGTTCTGTATCGAGTGGTACAAAATGAATCACTAGACAACGAGATGAGATAGTGGCAAGAAGCGATGTGACTTCATCACAAATGAGAATAAAGAACACTCGTTCTGCAGGTTCCTCAATAGTTTTGAGAAGTCGTACAACAGCCTCTGGGCGCATGAGATGCACTTCATGCATCACAATGATTTTTCGTGAAGCCTCGACTGGAGTAGTTGATGCGAGTCGAATGACTTCGTCTGCTTGCTCGGCTGAGATAGAAGCACCAACACGTCGAATGTCGTGAACATCGATGTGTGTTTCACGCATCACAAGGTCGTTGGTGCGATCGGTGGGATCTTCGTTTCCTGATAACAACAGTGCAGCGAATGCGCGTGCAGATTCTTCTTTGCCACAACCATCTGGTCCAACAAAAAGAAAGGCATGGACTGGACTATGTGCAACGTGGCGCAATTGAGCAATGACGTTGTCTTGGCCAACAATGCCATCGAAAACAGATGTCACTATTGCTCTCCGATGCGTGTGGTGACTTCAATACGAATTGCTTCTTCAACATCGTCTTTTGGCATAGTGCCGTCAATGACAATCCAACGCTGTGGTTCCGCTGCCATGAGCGCGTGAAAACCATCATGGACGCGAGCAAAAAATTCGGCACCTTCGCGTTCAAAACGGTCAAGGTTTCGCTTTGCAAGACGCTCGTTCAAAATGTCGGTAGGGACTGACATGAAAATGACAATGTCCGGAAGCATTCCATCAAGTGCCCATGTACTAATGCGCCGTAGTTCGGCAATATCAAGACCACGTCCGTATCCCTGATAGGCGAGTGTTGAGTAGATGCTGCGGTCGCTCACCACATGTTGGCCAGCATTCAATGCGGGTCGCACTACTTGTTCCATGTGCTGTGCACGATCGGCAGCCATCAGAAGTGCTTCTGTGCGCGCGTGAAGATCGGTGTTGTTTGGATCAGCCAAGATTGCACGAAGAGTGGCACCAATTGCGGTGCCACCTGGTTCGCGAGTGACAACAGCGTTGAGATGAGCACCAAGACGCGTGGCGTGCGTGCTTTTCCCGCAGCCTTCGAGACCTTCAAGGGCGATGTAGTGCGGTGACGCCATAGCCCTCTGTTCTAGTCGGACTCTGCGTCAGACGCCTTCTTTTTCGGAGCAGCCTTCTTCTTGGGCGCAGCCTTTTTCTTTGGAGCGGCTGCTTTCTTGGCGCTGCCGGCCTTCTTTTTTGCCGGAGCACTCTTTCGAGCTGACTTCTTCTTAGTGCCATGTTCTGCGATGTAGTCACGACGTAACTGCAATAACTCGTATGAGCGCTCGTTGGTCATCTCTTCAAGGCGATCCCCACGAGTAAGCCCGGCATTGGTGTCACCGTCTGTGACGTAATCGCCGAAGCGACCTTCTTTTGCCACCACTGGTTTTCCGCTCACTGGGTCATTTCCAAATTCGCGCAGTGGCGGTTTTGGTGCACTGCGGCCTCGTCCATACACACGCGGTTGAGCAAGAAGCGCAAGTGCTTCGTCAAGTGACACTTCAAGCAGTTGCTCTTCAGTTTGCAGCGAACGTTTTTCCTTACCTTTGCTGATGTACGGACCGTACGGACCGTTTTGCGCAGTGATTATTTCGCCGTCGGTGGGATCAGCACCAAGGGTGCGAGGCAATGACAGAAGATCCGTTGCATCTTTCATGGAGATGCGTTCAATGTTCATTGTCTTAAACAGTGACGCGGTTTTGGGTTTTTCGAGACCCGCAGGCGGTTCGTCCATGGTGCCCCACTGCACGTAGGGGCCGTAGCGACCTGACTTTGCAAACACTGGATGTCCGTCCATCTCGCCGATTGGTTCGTCACCTTTTGGCGCGTTTAACAATGCAATTGCAGCGTCAACTGTGAGTTCATCGGGTGCCATTGAATCAGGAACGCCCGCTGTGTTTTCAGCGCATCGCACAAACGGTCCGTACTGTCCGGGTTTCACGATGATCACATCACCTGTGTCGGGATGTTTGCCCAACACGACGGTGTTGATTTCTGCCGCATCAATTGTGTCGAGATTGTTGCTCACAATCTTTTTCAGACCGGGAATGTCTTCATCGCTTTCGTCACCAAAGTAAAAGTGTTGTAGCCATTCCACTTTGCGTTTTTCACCACGCGCAATGGCGTCGAGGTCTTCTTCCACCCCAGCCGTGAAATTGAAGTCGATGAGTTCGGTGAAGTGCTCTTTCATGAGACGCACGACGGAGAATGCCAACCATGTGGGGACCAGTGAGTTACCTTTTTTCCACAAATAGAAACCACGATCAACCATGGAAGAGATAATTGATGCCCACGTCGATGGGCGACCAATACCAAGCTCTTCTAGTTTTTTCACGATTGATGCTTCGGTATATCGCGGTGGTGGAGTAGTGGCATGTGATTGCGCGATGTACTCGGATACAGCAATGCCCTGTCCAACAGTAAGTGGCGGCAACAGAAGAGCCTTCTCATCGTTGTCTGTTTCGGAATCATCATCAGTTGATTCCTCGTATGCCTGTCGATAGCCAGGGAACGTCACGGTTGTTCCACTCGCACTGAATTCAACATCAGACGACTGCGCGTCATTTGCAGTGGCACCAAGTCGCACACTGACTGTGACACCAGTGGCGTCTGCCATTTGCGACGCCAGCGTGCGTTGCCAAATAAGGCGATACAGCGCAAGTTCTTGCTGCTTCAATTCGCCGGCTACTTGCTCGGGACTACGTAAGGGAAGCGCCGGGCGGATTGCTTCGTGGGCTTCCTGGGCGTTCTTTACTTTCGAGTTGTACACGCGGGGTGAATCGGTGACGAACTTGTCGCCGTATTCAGACTTCACGCGCGAGCGCACTTCACCAATGGCTTCCTCACTCAGTGAGACGCTGTCGGTACGCATATATGTGATGTATCCGTTTTCATACAGAGACTGAGCGGTGCTCATGACCATGCGTCCAGACAGACGCAATTTGCGGCCACCTTCTTGTTGCAGAGTGCTGGTAGTGAACGGAGGCTTCGGTGATGAGCGATACGGCTTGTCTTCCACGCTGCGCACGGTGAGATCAATATTCTTCAGACCTGTAACAAGTTCGTTGGCACGTGCCTCGTTCAATATGAACGCATCATTTTTGGTGTTACCAGTTTCATCGAAGTCTTTGCCCGTGGCGAGACGATGTCCGTTGACCGACAGAAGACGAGCGGTAAATGACGGAGACGAATTCGTGATTGCATCAATGTCGAAATATGTAGCCGAGCGAAACTCAATTCGTTCCCATTCCCGATCAACAATGAGTCGTAGCGCAGGACTTTGTACACGTCCCGCTGATAGTCCACGTCGCACACGACGCCACAACACGGGTGACACTTCATAGCCATATAGGCGGTCAAGGATGCGACGAGTTTCTGCAGCGTCTACTAATCCGTAATCAATATCTCGGGGATTTGCTACCGCGTGTTCGATTGCCTTTTTGTTGATTTCATGAAAGACCATGCGATGTACGGGCACTTTTGGTTTGAGACGTTCCAACAAGTGCCATGAGATGGCTTCACCTTCGCGGTCTTCGTCCGTTGCCAGATACAAGGCACTGGCATCTTTCAACAGCTCTTTCAATTCTTTGACAACGGTGCGGCCACGTTCTGTGAGTTCGTAATCGGGAGCGAAGTTGTTATCGACGTCAACGGCCAACCCCTTGCTCGGGAGGTCAGCAATGTGACCCACTGAGGGGCGAACGTCGTAGTCAGGACCGAGATATTGGGAGATGGTTTTCGCCTTTGCGGGCGACTCCACGATGACGAGTGCTTTAGCCATACCTTTTTCAGGGCTAGGACATTTCCACTGCCTTTGTCAAGGCAATCGGCGGAAATGCTTATGGGTATTAGGAAATAACGTGGCCTTCGTGGCCGTGTCCTTCTACGTTGACACGCGGAAGAATGCGATCGAGCCACTTTGGAATCCACCAGTTGCGGTCTCCGAGAAGCTCCATCGTTGCTGGCACGAGAAGCATTCGAACAATGGTTGCATCTAAGAAAACAGCCACCGCCATTCCAAGCCCGAAGAGTTTTAATGCGCGATCATCACCAAGAACGAACGCTGCAAACACGCACACCATAATTGCTGCAGCTGCGGTGATCACACGCGCTGTTGCAGCAAGACCATCGGCTACGGCCGTTGCATTGTCACCGGTACGGTCGTATTCCTCTTTAATACGCGACAGCAGGAACACCTCGTAGTCCATTGATAGACCGAACACGATTGCAAATAAGAACATCGGCAACCACGGTTCAATTGGTCCCGCTTTGCCTAACCCAATGAGATCTGCTGCCCAGCCCCATTGAAACACCGCAACGATCACCCCGTATGCGGCACCGACTGATAACAAGTTCATGAGAACGGCTTTGAGGGGCACTAAGACGCTTCGAAAAACGGCCGTAAGCAAAAGGAAAGAAAGCACCAAAACGACACCAATCAACACAAATAAGCGTTTTGAAAGATAATCAGAGAAGTCAACGCCAGCCGCAGTGAAACCACCGACCTTTGCATCAACACCAGTTGCAGGGATTATCTCTTCCCGCAATTGGTGCACAAGGTCTGATGTTGCTTCGTCTTGCGGTGCAGAATTGGGATACACAGTGATAAGGCCAACAGAATCCGATCCAAGCGGAACAACACCGGCGTAGCGAACGTTGTCAAGTTGTTGCAATGTTCCAACGAACTCAGACATTTTCGCCTGATCGGTCACTGCATCTCCTGACACCGCAATGATGAGCGGGCCGTTAAAGCCAGGACCAAAACCTTCAGCAATGAGATCGTATGCCTTGCGAACGGTTGAATCTTTTGGACTGTTGCCATAGTCGCCAAAACCAAGTCGCATTGCAAACAGTGGCATTGCCAACGTACCGAGAATGACGACAGACACAATGAGTGAGCGCCACGGTGCACGCTGTACGACGCGACTCCAACGCCACCACACACTGTGTTGGTGATTGTTGTGTTGGCGATGAGGAATAGGAGCGCGCAATGGTTTGTACGCCAGGCTCACCAACTGCACGATCACACCAACAGCAAGACCAATAAAGAAGATGACTGCATTGTGAATTAGTAATCCAATAAGTGCGCTGCCAACAATAGAAATGAGTGATACCACAGCTGCTTTTGTTGTGGTGTCAATGCGATGTCCGACCATTGCGATGAGTGATGGCAACAACGTGATCGAGGCAATCAACATGATGGCAACAGCAATCGCCATACCTATGGCAAGCCCCGTGACGAAAGACAATCCGATTGCTAACAGACCAAGAAGCGCAATGATGACCGTGGCGCCAGCAAAGATCACTGCACGTCCCGACGTGTCGACTGCTTCGACAACGGAGTCTTCAACAGAGAGACCGTCGTGGATACCCTCTCGGAAACGCGTGACGATGAACAATGCGTAGTCAATGCCAACGCCGATACCGATCATGGCAACCGTTGACGTAGTGGCATCGGCCATGGTGATGACGTGACTCAAGATGGCAACGATGCCAGCTGCGATGAGAAGACCGATCAGTGCGAGACCAATAGGAAGTCCCATTGCTAAAACTGAACCAAACGATAAAACAAGAATGATGATGGCGGCGAGAAGACCTAGGGCTTCACTTTCGGGAATCGGGAATTCCGCAAATACATCGCCGCCGTATTCCACCTGCACAGTTTCAGATGCCAATGGATCTGCGATCTGTTTGATCTCGTCGGCGAGTATTTCTAGGTCGCCAAAAGAAGTCTGTGGCAATTCAATTTCTGCAAATGCAATTGTTTTATCGGGATTGATTTGATTTGGAAAGTCGTACGGACTTTTCACGTCAACATTTGGTAACTCGTTGATTTTTTGGAGTGTTGTTTGTAGTTGACCGGCGAATGCAGGATCATCGATGGTGGTTCCGGTTGTCTTAACAACGAGTTGCGATGTAATGCCTGCCTGTGTGGGATTGATGGCGCTCAGCAAGGCGTTGGCATCGCGCGATTCAGACGGTGGCGGAGAAGGGGTGGTAGAGAACGCGTTGCCCATCGTGGTACTGACAATGGTGATGATGATGGCGATGGGAATCCAGATGCCAAACACCATGAGGCGGCGCCGACGCACAGCAAATCGTGCAAAACGAGCGAGCATGAGCCCTCTTTCTATAGAAACAAAACGTTGCCATGCTAGGGGGACATACCTATGCGTGCACTTGCAGGGCTACCTTGTGAGGAAATGAACTCTGCCACACCACATTCCGAAACACACGACGTGGCACGTCGTGGTCGGATCGTTCGCCTTGATCGTGGGTGGAGCACGGTGGAACGTGTAGATGGATCCATTGTTCGCGTTCGCAACTTAGGTGTTGAAGTGGCAGTTGGCGACGAAATTGTCGTGTCGCCAGACGACGAACGTGTTGAAGAAGTATTGCCGCGCCGAAGTGCACTTATGCGACGTGCATCTTTTGAAGGTGCGCGTGCCATGCGTGACATTGTCGCATCAAACATCGACACGGTGTTTTTGTTACACGCTGCCACGAGTCCACCAAATCAGCGACGGCTTGAGCGCGAACTTGTGTTGGCATTCGACAGTGGCGCGCAACCCGTCATTGTTCTCACCAAGATTGATGCCGTCACCCCAGACGAGACCGATCAGGTATTAGCAGTGTTGCACGAGGTTGCGTTCGAGGTACCAATTCACACCGTCAGTTCAGTAACGGGTGAGGGCGTTGAGGCGATACGTGCGTATGCCACGCAAGGACAGACGGTTGCATTTCTGGGCGCGAGCGGTGTTGGAAAATCAACACTTGTGAACGCATTAGTGGGACGCGAGCGTCAACGTACTGCAGATGTTCGTGAAGGCGATCAACGTGGGCGCCACACCACGGTTGCTGCTGAACTTGTTCATTTGACTGACGGCGGTTTTCTTATTGATACTCCCGGACTACGCGCCGTGTCGCTGTGGACAAGTGGAAGTGGTATCGAACGTGCATTTAAAGACGTGTTTGATCTAGCGGATCACTGCAAGTTCAGAGATTGCAAACATCGTGAGGAACCTGAGTGTGCCGTGCAATCTGCCATTACCAGCGGAGTACTAAAGCCGGAGCGACTTGAGGCGATGCGTCGACTTGTGCAAGAAGAAGAGGCGTTAGAGATTGAACAACGTGCACATGAGAAGGCGCAAGATCGACGGCGCAATGTAGAGAAACCGACGGAGTAACTAGAAACTCAGACCGATGATCGTGCCGCCACCTGGCGCATCTTCGATGTACACCGTCGCAAGATTGTCATCAGCGAATTGGCGAACAATCGCAAGACCAAGTCCTGATCCTGGCATTGATCGTGTGGCAGTAGATCGATAGAACCGGTCAAATACGTGGGGCTTGTCGACGTCTGGAATTCCCGGTCCGTGGTCGCGTACTTGGATGCGCTTGTCGAATACCTGAATCTCGATGTCAGAGCCATCGGGGCTGAACTTGATGGCATTGTCGACCAAGTTGGTGACCGCGCGTTCAAGTTGTTGTTGCCGTGCAACCACAGTGACGTCACCATTGACAATCACCATCACATTGCCAGTAGTGCGACGGCGCGCGCGTTCGGCAACATCTTCTGCAAGTTCTGAAAGATCAAGGATCACGGGTGATTCCAGTGAGCGTTGATCGGTGGCCAACTCGCTTAATTCCTGGCTGAGATCGGCAAGTTCATCAACCTCTTTGCGCATGTCGTCAAGGATCGAAACACGATCTTCTTCCGACAGGCCAGGACGTTGCAGCAGTTCGGCATTTGCACGCAAGCTTGTGAGAGGGGTGCGCAGTTCGTGGCTTGCATCTTGAATTAATTGGCGCTGCTTTGACACACTCTCAGAAAGTGCTCCCAGCATTGTGTTGAAACTCCCTGCTAACTGCAACACTTCTGCATCTCCATCAACAGAAATACGTTGATCAAGATTTTGTGTCTTCGCAACAGCATCCGCAGTGCTTGCCAGTGTCTCGATGGGTTTGGTGACTCGTCGTGCAAAAAGCCATCCGACGAAGGCTGCAAACACAAAACCGATCGCTCCAATAATAATGAACCAAAATCGCATTCCGTCTTTTGCAGATTCGATCTCTTGCATATCTTTCGCTACTTGTAGCAATCCACCTTCAGGGAAGGACATGGTGTACACACGGTAGACACGACCGTCGATTTTCACAGTCGATCGGTAATAATCCTGGCCGCCAAGTGCCATTGTCAGATCACGCTCGGTAAGAGGAATGTCTACTCGTCCATAACTGACAAGGATTGTTCCGTTGACGTCAACTAACTGTGTCACCGCATCAAACTCAGTTTGAATAAATGACTCTTCTACCGGATTGCGACGTCGTTCACCCGGCAAACGTCGCTCCGCTTCAACGAGAGCCTCATTAATTTGCGTCATGCGTTGTGTGAGAGATCGATCAATTTGGCTACGTAATTGCTGTGCTGATACGTAGTACGCACCAATGCCGATAGCGGCAACAACAAGCAACACGACAAGGCTGGTGAGCATGGCAAAGCGCGTGCGAAGACTCATGATTCTTTTACCACGTATCCCACACCGCGAACTGTAAACACCACGCGCGATTCACCCGCTTCTTCTGTCTTTCGGCGTAAGTAACCGATGTAGACATCGAGTGACTTTGAATTGGTCTCAAAGTTATAGCCCCAAATACTTTCGTAGATGTCATCACGAGGCACGACAATGCCGGGTTGATTCATTAATAACTCAAGCAAATCAAATTCTGTCTTGGTGAGTTGCAGTTGACGAGATCCTCGGAACACTTCTCTCCTAGTGGGACTGAGAACCAGATCACCAACTTTGAGGTCGTCACTTGTTGAGGTTGCTGCGCTGCGACGCAACAAGGCACGAACACGTGCGAGCAGTTCGTCAATTGCAAATGGCTTTACGAGATAATCATCGGCACCTGCATCGAGGCCTGCCACACGGTCACCAACTTCAGCGCGTGCAGTGAGAAGAAGAATGGGAACGGTGACACCTCGGTTGCGAGCTTCGCGACAAACAGTTAGACCGTCAGCAAAAGGCATCATCACATCAAGCACAGCGAGATCGGGAGTGTTCGATGTGATCTCATCTAGTGCGGCAGCACCATCGTTAACGACCGTGACGTCGTATTTTTCAAGCTCCAAGGTGCGTTGAACCGCTTTACGGACCGAGGGGTCGTCTTCGGCCACCAGTACGCGCATTCCTTCCACGACAGACACGATATCTCTCAGTTCTACGGGCGGGCTTGAGTTTCTGAAAACCAGATCAGATTCTTTACCTTCTCTTACCTCACGTCACAGCGGACTGTACCGCAGTGTTTCTACCGCTTACACATCTGTAATGGTGCTGCGGACGTGCACTGCCTGATCAAACCGAGTCTCAGCAAAACGTAATCGCAGTTTCTCTGAGGTGCAGACAACGATCAATTCTCCCCCTGTTGATCGCGCACGACCCGCAGCACCAAGCACAACACCTAATGCGGTGTCGTCCAAAAACTGAACGCCATCAAGGTCGACTGCGCAACTATGGCCTCGAGTATCTGTGACGAGACGAGATAGAGCGTCAGACAACTGAGGGACAGTTGCCATGTCGACGTCACCTTCCACGACGACAACATTGATGTCACCAATTACCGTGCGTCGAACAGACAAGTTCATAATGCGTGACGATAGTTCTCGGACCGCCACACTGCATCACTCCAGGCTTTCTCCACTACCGAAGCCATCGCCAATGACAAGAGGCGGTTCCTTCATCATCACTGCCGAGGCGTGAATGGTGAATTTAGGGAGAGTACGCGCTACAAACAACAGGGGTAACGAACGTGTGCGTTCCAGGCGTACGTGTACCAGTCCATTTTCGTTGTTGACGACAGTTTTCACACGAATGTCTGCGTCAATCTGTTTTACAAACTGTGCGGCAATAGATGCTGGGTCATCACTGGTAACAGCAGCGCGTACTGCGGATCGAGATAGATCTGCCAATGCGAGATGGTCGTACACGACTAGTCCTGCAGCGAGAACAAATACCATGCACGCAACAGCCAACGGAAGAATGAGAGCAAATTCAACCGTTGACTGTCCACGTTCGCGATGTCGAATGACATTCACCGGCACAATAACTAGAAGGTGGATTCGGCGCGCGATAACACGGTGTCGAGAATTGAATCAAACAGTGATCCAATCTTTCCTGCACCACCGCCCGCGGTAGCCCACGTGATCACGCCAATCGCAACGATGGCTGCAACTAACAGAATCAAAGCGTATTCGGTAGTTGCTTGTCCACGTTGTTTGTGACGGGGGAATCGTGGCAGTCGTCGCAAGAGCGTGAAATCTTGCCATGCCTCGATGAAAGATAAAAGACGAATAAAAAGGTTCATGGTTGCTCCGTGGAATAAGTGATGATGGCCGTATCTGACAGTGGCAATTGGAGTGAGGAAAATGAAGAACTCACGATGGGGAACATCGTCAACACGATGAACGATGGCAGTATGCAAAACACGAGTGGAAAGGTGAGTCGCGCTGGTACTTGGCGGATCCGAATGTCGGTGTCACGTTGACGTTGACGGCGTGCTTCTTCCGACAAGCGATCGACAAGGTTGACAAGTGGAAGTCCGTCTCGGTCGGCAGACAACACCATGTCGATAAATACCGCCGACCGTGAGCCAAATACTTCGCGAAGAGGAATGATGGCGTCGTGCAGACTCACACCGTGATGTAATGCACGCGCGAGGTCACCACATTGTGCGCGAACCGATGCTGGCGCTACTTCAGCAACTCGTTCAAATGACTGAGTGATCGTGAGGCCAGCACGTAAAGACACAGCAAACGCATCGATTACCGCAATGAGAGCAGCATGATCGAGAGGATCAGCATTCACTCGAGCAATGAGTCGGTGAATCCATTTCCACCCCAGCCAACTCAGGCCGAGTCCCACGCACAGAACCACAAAACCATTCGCCGTGCCAAACATTGTCTCGCGGGCAGCCTCGCTCACCAGCGCAGCAACGCCTGCAAGTGCGATGGGAATGAATGTGAGGATTCGTGCCGACAGGCGAGTTTGCGCACTGGCGACCGCCAATTCATCGCGTGCGGTTGTGATTTCTCTCACTACAACAGCAGCTCGATCGAGAGCGTGCGGCACAAAGAATCCGTGGACCAATGCCGCTTGCAGTAACCACAGGGAGCTCCGGTCGTCATCGTGTGAGGCACGAGGGCTTGTAGTTGAGATTGCAGTTGTTACCGCATGTTGAGTGCGTACCAACTGCACTACTTCTAGAAAGACCGGTGGAATGTTGGTGGGCAACGCAAGCACAGCATCTGTTGCAGTGGCATTGTGACGCGACGATCGCGAGAGAGATTCAAAACAGTCCGCATGTGACCACGTGTCGGACCTCTTTCGGTGTGCGGCGTGTATCTGGCCAGAACTTTTTGACTCGTCCTGAAGAAGCAATTGTGTAGCAACCGGTTGCGATCGTGTTTCCAAGCGACGCTTCGTGAGATATTTGTCGCAACGTTTCATGACAAAGGGAACTGCTGTAGCACTGATTCCAGCAGCGAGGATGAGAGAAAAGATGATGTCACGCATCAGATTCAACGGTCTGCAGGCATGATGGTACTTCGGTGATTGATTGCACCGACAATTCACCTGCTGGCGATATCTCGACGTGACCAACAAATGTGATTCCGCGTTTGCCCTCATGTGATCGCTCTACAAACACGATGTAGTCAATGGCACTTGCAATAGCGCGGTGTACAACAGTGTCGGTCCACTGCGGACTCCCGCGCATCACGAGTGCAGAAAGTCGATGCAATGCATCGAGAGGGCTTTGCGCATGGCACGTTGACCAACACCCGCGATGACCGGAGGTGAGCGCCATTAACATGTCGAGCGCTTCGCTTCCCCGTACTTCACCCACCACAAGGCGGTCTGGGCGTAGTCGCAATGATGTGCGCACCAAATGTTGCAGGGTGATTTCGCCGACACCTTCCACGTTTGGAGGTCGCGACTCTAATCGCACGACATGCGGATGTTGCGTAGGAAGTTCGGCGGTGTCTTCGATGAGGACGATTCGCTCGTGGGGATCACACTGAGCGAGTGCAGCCGCAAGAAGTGATGTTTTTCCTGACGACGTTGCGCCTGCCACCACAACATTGCTGCGGTCGCGAACGAGTGACGACATGGTGCGTCTCGTAGCTTCGTTGCCAAAGTGGGTGAAGTCGAGAATGCTTTTCGAAAACTTCCGAATGCTGATTGCTGCACCATCCACTGCGACAGGTGGGATGACCACACAGACTCGTGAACCATCTGTGAGTCGAACATCGACAATGGGCGAGAGAACATCAATGCGCCGAGAAGATCGGCGTAGAACACGCTCAATGATGAGAGTGACTTCATCGTTGTCGATGTGTCCGACATGATGAATACCGCGATGATCTTCAACAAAAACATTTGTGCCACCAACAACCATCACTTCCTTCACTCGTGGATTGTCGAGATGGCGTTGTAGTGGGCCCAAACCGTTGATGTCGGCCAATGTTGCGCGCACGATTGAATCGTGCTCACGTTGTGTCAAAAGAGGCGACAGTGTGCGTAGTTGTCTGCTTGTTGAGGCGTAGTCGTTGTCTGACGACGAGAGGACAAACGATCGAAGTTGGTCAATAAGGTGTTGTGACATGCTGGGTGGTCACAACAACTCAGGAAGATGACTACCGCACACGTCTTTGTAACGAGTGGTGAATAAACCAGCATCAATTGCGCGGGCGACTGCCGTAGTGACTGGAATTGAGGCAATGACCGGCGAACCGATGACGTATTCGATGTCGCGGGCATTTAACGCGCGACCTTCTTCTTCGACCACCACAACGCTCGTGGGTTTTGGAGACGATGTGGCGCGTCGAAGCGAGAGATAACACTGACGAGTAACGAGAACAACATGTTTTGCGATGTGGCGTAATTCATCTGGCACATAACTCGTTCCGGCATCAACAAAGACGGGCATCGGCAGTCTTGAGAGAACGTTGGCAAGGTCGCACCAGCGCGGTTGCCCCTCTACAAATTTGTCACCGCGATGCACCACGATGAGGCCATTAGCTGTGGAGTTGCCAAGCAGGAGAAGCGCTTCACCATCAGCTGTTTGATTTTCTGCGAGCCACTCGTTGATGCCTGGAGTATTTGGTTCGGCCATTCCAAGTGCAGCGGGGACATCACCACACAAATCGATCAGTACAGCAGAACTGTGCTGAGCCGCTGCATGCAATGCGCTTGCACACGCGGTGGTGGTGGTTCCACTGCCACCTTTTGCAGACATAAACACAGTGAGCACACCGGCCTCCTTGATCTTAGATGCCGTCGATCAGGGCCAATCGACAACGCAGGTCGGATGTGTGCACGTGTAGCGCGAGTGAGGCGGTACTGATTACCCGTCTAGGGAGACGATGACGGGGCGAAGTGTGTGCCTACGAGCGGGGCACTTCGTTGATGAGTGCATCTCCTTGCACAAACTTGCGGAGATTTTGCACGAATAGTTCTTCGCCACGCAAATAACTGCCATGAGTTTGACCACTGGAATGTGGAGTGATCAACACATTGTGCATGTCCCATAATGGGCTGTCAGCAGATAGTGGTTCTTCAGCAAACACATCGAGCCCCGCACACGCAATGTGTCCTGTCTGGAGAGCTGCGATCAAGGCGGGTTCATCAACCAGTTCGCCACGGCCAATGTTGACGAACCCAGCGCCTTCTTTGATCGATGAGATCACGGATGCATTGATGATTCCGCGAGTGTCGTCGGTAAGGGGAAGAGCAATGACGACCCAGTCCGCCGCACTCACCACTTGTCGCAGTTCTGTGAGCGGGTACGTAGTGCATGGTTCGTCACCAGATGGCGTTCTACGACACGCAACGACGTTCATGTTCATGGCTTGAGTGATGCGCACTACTTCTAATCCGATAGATCCCAGTCCGATCACAGCAACAGTTGCGCCATCAAGTTCATGAAATGAATGAGGCTTCCACTCGTGATTGCGCTGGTGACGCATATAGAGAGGAAGATCTCTACTAAGTGCCAGCATGTACATCAGCACTGTTTGTGCAATCGGTGAGGCAGCCGCACCGGACGATGTGGACAAACGAATACCGCGTTCACGAAATGTGGTGAATACCGCGTTGTCGATGCCAGCCGAAAAGGTATGAAGCCACGACAATCGCGGGGCTTTCAAAGCAGACAACATAAAGCCTCGCGTGCGCTCGGGCCAGATGTCGCCACTAAAGAACGCAACGTCGATTGTGTCGAGGACGTCTTGGGGCAACATCTCGTTGCCGGTGTACACAATGGGGGTGAGGTGGGGAGCTGAAGCGAGAAGTTGCTCTCTGCGTCGTTCCCAGACATTGTCGCTTGCCAATACGACAAGTGGCACACCGCTATCAACCATGGCTCCACAATAGAGAACCGCTACCGTCACTTAGGTGCGTGGATTGATTGCTGCTGTGATGTCACTCATCAGCATGGTGAGCCCAACACATTTGGGCTCGGGCGACGACGTGCAACCTCGCAATACGGAAGCCGTTGTTACGACGGTATCTCCGGCATTACCCGAGGGCGTGAAGGTCGACATTGTGGGAACCGACACATTCGTGCGTGTGCGATCAGATGGGCACGAAGTGGTGATTCCAGGATACGAACAAGAGTCCTACATTGAGATTTCGTCGACTAACGAAGTACGGGTCAACGTCAACTCGATCACGTATTTGTTAAACCAAACACGTTATGGAAGTGATGTTCCAGAAGTCACCACTGATGAGGTGGCATGGGAGACAGTGTCGACAAACGGTGAGTACATGTGGCATGACCATCGTGTTCATTGGATGAGCCAAAAGCCACCGGCCACCATTAATGATGATGGATTGATACAAACGTGGGTGATTCCCCTCACAGTTGACGCACAAGATGTGATCGTGTCGGGAGAGTTGTATTTGCGCGATGCAGCGTCACGATTGTGGTGGGGTGTCGGGGTCATCGTGTTGATTGCAACAGTGATGTTGTCGGTCCTGAATCGTCGTGCGCTTATCGTGCTGCTGCTTGGTATTAGTGCTGCAGGAACGATTATTGGTGCACTCGAATTTCTTGGATTACCCGGCGAGGCGCGGGTCACTCCACTGATGTTTATCTTTAGTGTTGTCGCACTGTTGTTGAGCGCAGTGGCGATATTCGCAGATGCCAAAAAACGTTCCGTGGTGGTGGACCCGCTTATTGCCGGTATTGGTCTCACGTTTCTTGTATTGACGTGGCAAGTGCGTGATCAAGTGCGTGCGTTCTACGTCCCTGGACTTGAAGCAGAGTTTCTCGCGCGCATCTTGGTACCGAGCATTTTCGGAGCAGGAATAGTTGCACTTGTTGACGGGGTGAAACGGGTGGTATTCCCCGAACGAGAAAGATCAGACAGAAAGTAAGTCGCGAGCACCAGTGTCACTTGAAGGGTGGCGCAATTTGCTCATTGCACGAGCTTCGATTTGGCGGATGCGCTCGCGAGTGAGATTGAAGTGCTCGCCAACTTCTTCAAGTGTGCGCTGCTCCCCAACTCCGTCGAGACCAAAACGCAGGCGCAAGATTTCACGCTCACGTTCATCGAGTGGTGCAAGAAGTCGCTGAATTTCCTCTGGCAAGAGTGCGGTTGCAGCTGCTTCAAAAGGTGACTCGGCAGAACGGTCGACAACAACGTCACCCAATTCGGCGTCGCCGTCTTCACGAAGTGGCTCTGACAACGACAGTGGTTCAGCGGCAAAACGCAATGCCTCGGTGACCTTGTCTTCGGGCATCTCAACTTCTGCTGCTAATTCAGCAAGAGTTGCAGGACGGCCGTATTTGAGCTCGAGGCGCGAGCGTGCTTTCTGGAGACGAGCCAAGGTGTCGCCAGCATGGACTGGGAGACGAATGGTACGGCCGGTGTTTGCGATACCGCGGGTGATGGCCTGACGGATCCACCATGTGGCATACGTAGAGAATTTAAAACCTTTACGCCAGTCGAATTTCTCGACCGCGTGCATGAGACCAAGGTTTCCCTCTTGAATGAGGTCGAGAAGTGGAAGTCCCGATGCTTGGTACTTCTTTGCAATGGAGACAACGAGACGCAAGTTGCTCTGCACGAATTGACGTTCGGCAATTTCGCCGGCGCGTGCGATCTTTCGCAATTCACGACGTTGCGTTGTTGACAAATCTTTGGCAGCTGCCATTTGCTCGGCAGCTTCTTTGCCTGACTCGATGGCTTTTGCAAGACGAACTTCGTCGTCTTTGGTCAGCAGTGCGTACTGTCCGATGTCGGTGAGATAAAGACGGACCAGGTCTTCTTCATCGCGGTCGACACGATCCTTCGCCACTGTGTTCCCTCCCATTCGACTCAACTCAAAGTCGAATATCGGTCAGGATACCGAAAGGGGTCTGCCATACAACTTGTGGAAGGACATCATTTTTGAGTCACACGAACCTGTGATGCAGTGGAAATCTGCGTAGATGACAGCCTAAAAAACTCCACAGTTGTTAGCGTTTGGGACATGTCAAACCCTCTGTTAAACGAAAAATCGATGGGCGCAGCAGTAGCTCGCGACGAAGGCGGAGTCGGCTGGGCTGCTCCGTCAGCACAAACCGGCGAAGCAGGCACCTGGAATGCGCCAGTTACTGACGGTCCAGTGTCGCGCTGGGATAGCGGCGTTATGACGGTGTCTGGTACCGCATCTGCCACATTGATGCTCGCGTTGTTGCTAATTGCAAGTGCCACCGTCACATGGTTCACCATTGACGAACCAATTGAAGGACAATTGCAGTTCCCCACAGGTTGGGTTATTGGCGGTCTCATTGTCGGCCTCATTGCCGTTATTGCTGCATCATTCAAACCACACTTGTCACGCATCTTGGCACCTATTTATGCAATTGCAGAAGGCATTGTTGTGGGTGCAATTAGTCGTGCGTATTCAGTGGCATACGACGGCATTGTCATCCAAGCAGTAGGCGCCACGCTCGGTGTATTTGTAGTGATGTTGCTGCTTTATCGTTCACGCATTATTCGCGTCACTGAGAAATACCGGCGCATCGTGATGGGCGCATTGTTCGGACTAATGGCGTTTTATTTGGTGTCGTTCATCTTTGGAATCTTTGGCGCAATGCCATCATTCATTTCAGATGCATCACCAATGGGTATTGGTTTCAGTGTTCTTGTTGCTGGTATCGCGGCCTTCACACTCGCGCTCGACTTCGACATGATCGAAATGGGGGCCAAGAACAAGATGCCCGCCTACATGGAGTGGTTCTGTGCGCTCGGATTGCTTGTCACACTCGTGTGGCTGTATCTCGAGATTCTTCGCCTGCTTGCAAAGTTACGCGAGAACTAAAAATCACACTTGTGACAAGAAATTCAGTAGCGCTGTATTAAACGCTGCTGGATCTTCTTGCTGAATCCAGTGGCCAACTTTGGGGATAATCCATACGCCCTGCAAGTTGGCCACTTTCTTTTCCATTGAAGCAATCGCAGTGGGATTGTTCGCTATGACCATGTCTCTTTCGCCACCAATGAAAAAACACGGCATGGTGAGGCGCTCGCCTGTCATGGTTTCCAGTAATTCGTAGTTTGCATCCAGATTTCGATAGAAGCTGACTGGTCCAAAAAATCCTGATTGTTCAAACTGCATCACATAAGTGTTGAAATCTTCTTTGCTGAGCCACGGCCATGGCAATGGTGGTGGCTCTTCGGTGTGTGTTAACCAACCCGTGCCTTCCGTAGGGGGAAGAGGATCTTGTGGAGGACGTGCCCCGTCACCTGATGCCATCCACAGAATGCGTCGCATTGTGTTACGCACATCATGTTCGAGTTCGCGCTCTGCGTCATTCGGGCGTTGGAAATACAACATGTAGAAAAAGCGATCGCCGAAACGCTGCGCGAACAGCTCGGTGGGACGCATCGGCCATTGTGTGTATGGCACACTGACACCAACGATTGCCTTGGCGCGTTCTGGTCGTAGGCGCCCAAGTTCCCACACAATGAATGAGCCCCAGTCGTGACCTACATACATCACTTGTTGTTGCCCATATTGTTCGGCAATTTCAATGAGATCATTGGTGAGATGTTGAATGCCGTAATACGCAACATCATCTTTGGGAGATGAACTGTCGGCGTATCCGCGATTGTTGGGAGCGATCACGTGGTAGCCGGCATCAGCCAACGGTTGCATTTGATGTCGCCACGAATATGCACTTTCGGGAAACCCGTGAACAAGCATCACGATTGGTGCGCCAACCTCGCCTGCTTCTAGAACTGATAAGCGCGCACCAGTGACATCTTTGAATGAATGTCGAATGGAAGTCATGAACTGATTATGACGCAGCTGATAAGCGAGCGATGATGTCGTTTGCGTGTTCTATCTGGTCACGTGTGTTGCTGATACATGTCTGCAAGATATGCACGGTTGCCGGGTCCACTTGTGGATCAATGGTGACGTGGTGAGCACTGTATGCCTGAAGCACAGCGGGCAACACTGCGCGATACGTCGCCTCGAGTTTCTGCAATGTTGTTACCAACGATGCATCGTTTTCAACCTGGGCTATGACTGCAAGTAATTCATTGTTTTTATCAATGGTCCATGCAGCGGAGTCGCGGTCCCACAAAAAGGGCAGACGACTGTCCCATAACTGAGCGTGATCTGCATGGATGTGTGCATGTGAACCGACCATTGCACATGCAGCAGGTTCGGGTACTAGGTCAATCCATCGGCTGAGTGCAGACGCAATGGTGAGTTCGATGTGTTTGTACGTACATGCTCGTTGACCCACATCGTGAATGGAGTTCTCAAAGCCAGGCATCGGAGAAAATTATGCCCGTCGGACAGCTGGTTTTTCGGCGAGAACGCTGTCATCAATAGGGGCACCGGAGATCTCACATGTCCAGTAAGTGCCTTCTTCGAGTCGTTGTAGTGCGATGTCGACGTCGGCAAGATCAGATTCGATGCCGTCGAGGTCTATTGGCTCTGGATTCACGGTATTCATCGTAGATCGGTGGTGAGCACCGAGATGGTCTGTAGCGTTTTTATCTATGCCTTTTCCTTTTCCCGCACTTGATGGCTCTGCGCCACGCACGCAAAAGTTCAATGATGTCCCCGAGTTTGGGATTGACCCGTCCAAGCGTTACACCGCCACTATGGATACATCTATGGGTCAAGTGGTGATTGCACTTGATCCCATCAAAGCACCAAATACCGTGAACAACTTTGTGTTCCTCGCTGGCTACAAATATTTCGACGGCATCATCTTCCACCGCATCATCAACGGTTTTGTGTGTCAAGGTGGCGACCCCACGGGAACTGGCCGCGGCGGTCCGGGGTATCGCTTTGAAGACGAATTGCCGAAACCAGGTCAGTATCAAATTGGCTCTGTTGCAATGGCTAATGCCGGACCAAATACCAACGGCTCACAATTCTTTTTAATCAGTGGTCCAAGTGGTGCATCGTTGCCACCGCAATACGCCTTGTTTGGTCAGATCGTGAAAGGACTTGATGTTCTCGAGGAGATGCAAAAAGTTCCGACCGATCGCTCAGATAAGCCACTTACCGATGTTGTCATCAACACGGTGGCAATTTCTGTCGCCGATTAATCAGCGGTAGCGCACCACATCTGTTTCTGCACTAGTTGCCCAGCGCAGAATTTTGGTGGCGGCCGTACCAAGTGGACGGAACGCCAAACGCTCGGTAAGTGGAAGCCACGGAAGTCGAAGATCTTTACGAGCCCACACGGGCAATGTTGAGATGGCTGCAGCACACAGCGTTGCGTACGCGACTTTTCCTTTGGCATCAAGTGGTGGCTCAATGAGCAAGTACTTGGCGGCGTCGCGTGACTCTGGAGTGCTGCGCAGTTCACGACGGTATGAGTTCAGTTGATCGCGTAAACCTTTCACCGAGGTGGGAGGTGCAGGAATCCCCATCTTGCGTGCCACAACCGCCATGTCTTCCACATAGCCATCTGCATCTTTTGCAGACAAAGGCGTCTCGGCAAATGTTTGATACGTCGTGAGGAAGCTATCGACTTCGGCAACATGTACCCATCGCAATAGGTGTTGATCATTTGCTTCATAAGCAACGCCGTCGCGTGTCGTGCCCTTTACCGTTTCATGCACAGCATGAATGCGTTCGATGATGTTGTCGGCCATGTCTGCGGTGCCAAAAGTGGTGATCGCCAAGAAGTCTGCGGTGCGCTGCAGGCGTCCCCATGGGTCGCTACGAAAGTCGGAGTGTTGTGCAACACCTGCCATCGCGAGTGGGTGCAACGATTGCAGTAATAACGCACGGATGCCTCCAATGAACATTGAGGCATCGCTATGGACTTGCCGTATTGGACGGTCTTCATCGAACCAGCGCGGCCCTTCGGCCAGCATGATGGTGCGCGACTTTTCCTCGGCATTGTCGCCAATGACTCGTTCACGAAGAGCGGTGGCCAATGCCATACGCACGTTCTCAAGATTGGGAACTAGAGCGTCAAGGGGCGTGGCCATACAAACATCGTGCCAAGAAATACGGCCAACACCTACGCGCTTTCTGTGATTTCCGTGGCAGTAGCCTGACCACTGTGACTGACACCACCCCGGCGTCTTCTGAGCCGTCAAATAACCAGAGAGACGATCGGCGCATGCCCCGCTGGGTGCCGCGGGCAATCATCTTTTTCTGGCTGATGTATCTGGCCACACTGTCGTTTCGTCATGTCTTCGACAGGCTTGGGTCTTTCCTTATTCTGTTGCTGATCTCGTTGTTTATCGCGTTGGCCGTCGAGCCAGGTGTCAATCGTTTGGTTCGCCGTGGTTGGGGTCGACGTAAAGCAACGGCGGGAATTCTGTTTTCTGTTGTCGTATTTACGCTGGTGTTCTTAGGAGCAGTGGGAACGTTGATTGCAAGTCAGATTGCAGACCTTGCGCAAAACAGTGAAAAGTATGTGAACGACACCGTTGAATTCATTAACGACACATTCAACACCAACATCGATCCGGCTGAAGTCAACGCTGAAATCAATAATCCCGATGGTGCGGTGCAACGCTTTATTGATTCACAACAAGACAGAGTGTTTTCGTTATCACTCACCGCTCTTAACGGACTGCTGCAAACACTCTCTGTCTTTTTGTTCTCGTACTACCTAGTTGCCGACGGACCACGTATGCGCCGGGCTATTTGTAGTCGCTTGGCGCCCGACAAACAGTTGCGTGTTCTTGACACATGGGACTTGGCAATTACCAAAACAGGTGGGTATTTGTATTCACGTGCGTTGCTTGCGGGCCTGTCAGCGTTTTTTCACTGGATCGCATTTCAAGCTATTGGTGCACCGGCACCGATTGCATCGGCAGTGTGGGTTGGCTTGGTATCGCAATTCTTGCCCGTTATCGGTACGTACCTGGCAGGTATCTTGCCGGTGTTGTTGACGTTCATTGAATCGCCACTGAAAGCCTTGATTGTGGTTGGTTTCATTGTGGTGTATCAACAAGTAGAGAACTATTTGTTTGCTCCGCGTATCACCGCGCGAACACTTGAACTGCATCCCGCACTCGCTTTCGGTGCTGCGCTTGCTGGTGCTGCAGTAATGGGACCTGTCGGAGCAATTCTTGCGTTACCTGCCGCTGCGATGGCTCAAGCTCTTGTAAGTAGCAGCGGCACCAGACACACAGTGATTGATAACCCGCTCATCAAGGGCGCAGATCCAAAGATACGCAAGGAACGAAAATCACGTTTCGGACGTAACGGCACCAACGGTAATCATGGAAATGACGTCACGTGAGTGGCATTCCATTTGTGCCGCGAATTGACGATGCTCCCTATGCCACAGTGCAGCAAGTGTCGCCACTGATTCAACGGGTGATTGCGAATAATCCTTCAAAGTTCACGTACCACGGAACAGGCACGTACATCGTCGGAACAAAAGATGTTGTAGTGATTGATCCTGGCCCGCAGATCGATTCGCATCGCGAGGCGCTAGAGAAGGCATTGAATGGTCGACGAGTGGTGGGGATTGCGGTCACTCATTGTCATGCAGATCATTCACCATTATCTGCATGGTTGGCGCAATATTCGGGGGCCCCTCGTTTTGCAATTGGTCCGCATGCGCAACATCCCGAGTACGTCTACGAAGACGATTCACATCTCGACCCACCGTCTGCTTCTGAATTAAGTGATGACGATGACGAGCATAAGGAAACAATCGACACAGGCTTTGTTCCTGATATCGCCGTAGTTGACGGCGAAGCGTTTATCGCCACAACGGAGTTTTCACTGACCGCTGTGGCAACACCGGGACACACGTCAAATCACATGTGCGTCGCATTTGCTGAAGAAAACGCATTGTTTACCGGTGATCACATCATGGGATGGAGCACTACTGTCGTGTCGCCTCCAGATGGTGACATGAGTGACTACATGGCTTCATTACAAAAAGTCATTCATCGAAATGACGACATTCTGTGGCCAACCCATGGCGGGCCAGTAACTAATCCTCAGCCGTTTCTTCTTGCATACGCTGAACATCGCTACGAGCGGGAACGTCAAATCATTCGACAATTAGAAGATGGTCCTCGCACTATTCATGACATTGTCGAAGTGTTGTACGTAGACGTACCGCAACCGCTGCACAAACCAGCTCGACGAAGTGTGTGGTCGCATTTACGCAAACTGCACGATGACGGGGTAGTTGTTACTTCCGATAACAGTGAGCCGCGCTTGCTTGCGACGTATCAGTTAGTGCCGGGCGCTCATCACGCCTAGGAGCGCGTTCTTACTTTTTGTCTTTTTTGGCGCGGTGACGTCGCCATGCAAAACCAGCAAGACGTTCACCAATCAGAGTGATCACTGCTGTGAGAACGATGACCCACCACACCGACACGTTGTCGGCTCGGAAGATGAGGAAATTAACCTCAGTCTTTTTTGAATTAGCAATGACAAACAAAATCAACACAACCACTGCAATAGCGGCACCAATGGTTGCAAGATTTGGTCCGGTGTCTTTCGTTTCTTTGGTGAGATCGTCGGCCATGTTGGCTTACTGTACAACGCCAGGAGGAAGGGTTGCGGTATCAAAAAACGCAAAGAAGTCTTTTGATGACTTACTCACGTAGCGATTGGCATTTTTCATGCGGCGATCAAGCACCTCGCCGTTGCGGTCTGTTGTGCCGAACCCGCTGTATTTTGCGCCCTGTGGCCATGTGCCGTTGATGTCTAATTGCATCGCGGTTTTACAGCCAAGCATTTTCATCACTTCAGCGAACATGTCGATATCCACATCACCTGCAACCGCAAACAACAGGCGACCGTCGAAGCGTAAGCAAGCTCCTGAACGAATGGTGTAAATAACTTTGCCGAAGTCGTCACCCCAGTAGGTATTGCGGAACTGATCAAGTGTGATTTGGCCATCCATGATGATGGGTGGAAGATTTTGTCGCAATGTCTTCCACGTACCATCATTGAAAATGTCGCGGCCAAATACTCCAACTGTTGCGCGACCATTTTTGTCAATAGCCAATGTTGCTTCGTTATCGCGCAATTCCCGCAGCATCTTGCCTTCGGTGTAGTACCCACCTTGGTAATGCTCAAAACGAAAGCCGCCATTAAATGCAAGCACCAGTGATGGCAGCGCCTCTTTCATCACACGGTCGCCGTTATTCCATTGTCCGCCCGGTAACTCGTTGCCATTGAAAAGACCAGCAGTGAGACGTGATTGATCAATCACCATTGCTGTTGCAAGAACAGATGCAAAGTCGGCGAATGGGCGAAATGACGTGGCGTATGAAATGGGGGAACCACCGAGTTCAGAAAATTTCACCCACTTACCTTCGCCATCTAATGCCGGAGTGACCACCGGTGCAATTGGCGCTGGTCGTCCGGTGTCGTTAATGACACCATTCGAAGGATCGGGCACAACAGTGGTGGAAGTGTTTGATGGTGTTGTGGTTGATGGGGCTGGCTCGTCGACATCGTCTTCTACAGCAAGTGCGAGTTCGTCAGCTGCTTCTGTTGAAGGAGGATCACCCTTCATTACTTCCTCTAAGCGATCAACAATGGCACCGAGATCGTTGTTGCGAGCCCATGCCGCGACATTTTGCTGAATGGAATCACCAGGATGGTCAACGATGTATTTCGCAACCGAGACCCCGACCATTAAGGAAAAGATCACCAAAAAAAGTGCGATGGTTTTGGTGACGGGGTGTTTGAGCCACATGCTTCGACAAGCGTAGAGGTTTAACTGGCACTGCCTTTGTCACGAAGGTGTCGCCCGATATACGCCACAACTACTTGGTGGGTCTCGGAATCGAAATACACATGGATACGCGCATGGTGCGAGCCAACCCCAATGCGAACATGGGCTTCGGCTAGCACAGGCTGACCGCGCCACTCGATCTGATAGTCGGTGCCATATTTATTGACGGCAGTGTCGGAGATGCCGGCGGCAAAATCAAGACCTTCTGCTTTGCAGGTTGCAGCGATGCTTGTATTGGCGATGTCGCCCACGAGCCACTTGTGTGCGACTCGGTCGAGAGCTGCGAGTGCCCTGACTACGGCTATGGGATCAGCTGATTGAAGTGCATATCCGGACTCAATTGCGCGGTCATGGAAGTAGAGAAATGATGAATGAAGACGCGCAAAATCAATTGCTTGCTTAACCGACTTTATGTTGCTATCTGCGGTGCTTTGTGACAGTTGAATCTCAAGCGCCGTCTTCTCAGCAATGAGATGGTCCTTTAGTTTGTTTTGTCTGTCAATGATGAGATCTGCACTCGTTAAGGAAGCCTCTAACTCCATCACGCGTGATTCGAGTTGCTCGACGCGTTGTTCTGAGTCATCAAGAGCATCGATCCACTCTTCTTCTGAGTAGCCGGTGGAAGAGGACGTGATGCGTTGGGGTGAATAGGTTTCAGCAGGGAGTTCATCCCGTGGCGGAGAGGGTAGGCGCGGGAGTGGCAATGACAGAGCAGATGAGGACACAACTGTTTCAACGATTGATTCAAAGACTGCAAGTCGAGACACTTGTGGCACTGGTATGTCGTATCGATGTGGCTCTGCGGCGCCAGTCCAACAAATGTGAATAGAGCCGGCTGTAACAAGCGAGATGCCGCTCAGGTCGGAAAAACCTTTCAGCGCAGCCGGATCATTAATGGACACGAGATGAGCGAGGCCCACCAAAGGTCCAAGAGCTTCGCCAAATAGTGGTTGTGTTCCGCGCTCAAAGTCGTGCACTTCGATAACGACGGGTAATCGGCGGCTGGGCGCATCACGAACAAACGCGCCAACTTCTTGGCCCTCAAGTTCGGTTGATAGTTGACGCGCTATGTCACTTACTCGGACATTTGCATCTTCGACGACTATGTGCGAGAGAGTCTTGCGTACTGTGTCGATCACGGAACGTTGCGGAACAGCTGGCTTAATCGGTGCGACTTTGCTAGTTGTTGGAAAAGTCACATTGCGCACGTCAAAGAGCAAATTGCCATTGATTGTTGCAATGGTGGTCGTCAAGACATTGGTGATGTCAGTTTCTGCTTTTGTGACAGTGATACGAAAGACGGGGTCGTCACTTCGTTCGCGCACTCGCACGCTCAGACCTGGTGGACGTGAATCAGTTCGAAAATTCTCAGCAAGCCAGTCAGACCAGATATCGATGGCAGTGATGCGGTCTGTTTCCGTGCAATCAGGTGCAATAAGAGAGACGGCATACGTGGTCTGCATTACAGATCACCTCGTACCCATTGGACGGTGCTGTTGCGAGGTGCGTGTGGACGATCAGCGATACGTTGCCAACGCATCGTGGATGCTGGAAAGCGTGGAAGACACAATGCCAGCATCATGCAAAGACAGTGTAAGGAGTGAGTCAAACGCTGCCGACTCCACATCAATTTCGGGGGACAACTGATAACGAATGTCGGGGCGCAGAACGGGTTCGGTGATGTCGATGCGCGCCAGGCTGTCGGTGTTGTCTTCTATCCAGTCTTGGGCTGCTCGGCCAACAGCATTGGCAGACCATCCCGTTGCCATCGTGACTGACCACTTGTTGCCGCGCTCGAGTGGGCAATGCATTTCAAGTTCATCAGGAACTCGGCTTACTGATACTTGCATGCGTACTGACGATGCGGGCACATCACGATTGTGCATAGTGACAATGACAGTGTCGTGTTCAACGCATAAAACCATTGGGTCATCGTGCAGACGTTCTGAGCTTGTGTATTGAGCGGGAGTAACAACTTCCCATACCCAAGGGCGACCATGAGTGTTGATCTCTGGAACATGAACGCCCAGCCACGGCACAGGGAGTCCCGGCATGGTCACAGGTTTCCACTGCAAAGAGTTGGAGATGTCAGCGAGTGATTGAATGACGCTTTCGCTGATGTCCGACACGGTTACACATCGTGTCAAGAATCTGAATTGAAGTGGTGGATACTTGCGATGAAGTGATCAGCGTTCGTTCACACTTGTGAGGAATTTCTTCGTGCGCTCTTCCTGTGGATTATCGAGCACTTCGTGTGCAGTTCCTTGTTCGACGATGTATCCACCATCCATAAACACAACACGCGTACTCACTCCGTGTGCAAAACCCATTTCGTGTGTGACCACGATCATTGTCATGCCGTCGTCCGCCAGTGATTTCATAACGTTGAGAACATCACCGACGAGTTCGGGGTCAAGTGCACTTGTCGCCTCGTCAAACAGCATCACAGCCGGATCCATTGCCAATGCTCTCGCTATGGCAACTCGTTGTTGCTGTCCACCAGAAAGTTGCGCGGGATAAGCATCTTCTTTTTCACTGAGGCCAACACGAGCAAGAAGTGCGCGGGCTTTTGTTTGTGATTCTGTGGTAGAGCGCTTCAACACTTTCCGCTGAGCTACGCACAGGTTGTCCATCACAGTCATGTGAGGAAACAAATTAAAGGACTGAAACACCATGCCCATCTGTGAACGACACTTGTCTACAAACGCGTCGGGATGATTGATGTGTGTTCCTAGAACGAAGACATCGCCACCGGTTGGTTCTTCGAGCAGGTTCACACAGCGCAACAATGTGCTTTTTCCCGAGCCCGATGGGCCGATGATGCACACCACTTCACCGCGATGGATATCGAGGTCGATTCGGCGCAGCACGTCGTTTTTCCCAAAACTCTTCTGCAGATTGCGGATAGAGATGACGGGTTCGGCGGTGTTCATCGCTGACCAACCTTGGCGCGGCGTTCTAACCATGCAGACAGCTGCGTGAGGGGAACAGTGAGTATGAGATACACAAACCCGGCCACGATGAGCGGTGTTGCATTAGCTGAGTCGTTTACGCCGTCGCGTCCGAATCGTGCGAGGTCTTTTGTTGCAGCGGTGACGCCAAGAACTGAGATCAAACTCGTGTCTTTAATAAGAAGAACAAGCTCGTTGGTGAGTGGCGGCATGATGACACGAAGGGCTTGGGGAATGATGATTGTTCCCATGGCGCGCGGATACGACATGCCGAGTGAGCGCGCGGCTTCCATTTGACCGCGCGGGATGGCCTCGATACCAGCCCGCACGGTTTCTGCCATGTAGGCACCGGCAACAAGAGCGAGAGGAATGGCGCCTTGCAGGTATGGATTAGGCCAGCGCCAACCCGTGGCAATGGGAATACCAAATCCGAGAAGAAGCAATGTGACAAGAAGTGGAATGCCACGGAAGATTTCGATGTAGACAGCCGCGAACCAACGGTACGGGCGCACCTTTGATAGGCGCATGAGGGCAAAGATAAGTCCCAAAATGAGACCGCCCGTAAATCCCAATCCAGTAAAGATCAGTGTGTTGCGGGCAGCGGTGGTGAGAATGTCGGGGAATTGATCGGTGATGATGTCCCAACGGAACATCGCGCGTTGGAGGCGTCCCCAATCGACAAGCAGGATGACCGCCACGAGCACAACAATCGACAGCGAATACACGCCGTATCGAATGTATTGCGATTTTTTTCGTGGGCTAAGTGCCATTGCGATCTCCTGCCTGTCGTTTGGTTACTACCTAAACAGGATTGCTATTGATTTGTGATCAGCTGAAGTACTTGCTGTACAAAGAGTCGTAACGACCGTCTGCTTGCATTTCGCCGAGCACCGAGTTCAGAGCATCTATGAGCGCAGTGTTCTCGAGTGCTGCGGCAAAGCCGTAGTTCTCATCTGTTTCAAACACTGCGGTCACTGTGGTGGTGCCCATTTCCTTTACGCGATCAACGTTTACAGGAAGATCTTGCAAGATTGCATCCACCTGATTTGAGTCGAGCGCAAGGAACATTGCAGCTGGATCATCGAATTCCTGAATCGTTGAGCCTGACGCATTCTCTTCTGCATACGTCGCACCTGTAGTGCCGGCTTGAACAGCAATGGTCTTGCCCTCGAGTGATGCGAGATCTGTGTAGGTCTCTGCATCATCGCTTCGCACCATCAATGATTGAGCTGCGTTGTAGTACGGATCCGAGAACAACGCATTTTCTGCACGCTCTTCATTGATGGTCATTGCTGATGCAACGATGTCGCAGTCGCCGGCTGCAGGCTTCAACCAGATTCCGTCGAATGGTTGTACTGACACGTTTAACTCGAGGCCATATGTTTCCGCAAATGCGCGCATGATGTCGAGGTCAAAACCGGTCCAGTTGCCACTCTCATCTTCGAATTCAAATGGTGGATACGGAGCGTCTGTACACACAGTGAGCTGACCGTCGTTCACTACTTCGAAGGTCAATTCCTGTGTGTCTGTGTTGCCGCCGGCTGCGGTTGTGTCGCTGCTACCGCCATCATCATCTCCACAGGCTGCGAGACCTGCGGTCAATGTGATTGCGGCAAATGCGGCAACGATTTTTGTCTTTCGAGACAATTGGGACATGGGTACTCCTTGGGGAGGTTGGTTACTTGTGGGTATGAACCTTATCTCACGGAGCGGAGGGGCTTGTTTTCAGTTGTGTTACGACTTCTGCGAGTGATTAGAAACCGGCGAGTTCTTTGATTTTTGCGTCAAGTTCGGATTGGCTGAGGGCGCCCAGATGCGACCAGATGATCTTGCCGTTTTCGTCTACCGCAAGGGTTGCAGGAACAGAGGGGATTTTAAGGGCGGTTAACAGATCCCCTGTCTCGTCCCAGTACATGGGGAATGTCAGGTTGGCCTCTGCGATGTAGGAAGTGGTTTTATTGAAATCGTCGCCAATGTTGATGCCCACCACTTCGAAGTCGTCTGCATTGGTTGTTGATACCTCTTGTAGTCGTGGAAGTTCCTCACGGCACGGTGCGCACCACAGCGCCCACAGATTGATGATGGTGACCTTGTCACCAGTAATTGAAGATGTGTTTGAGGGAGTATTTGTTGACACTTCAATGACCTTGGTACTAGGCCACTCGTCGTAGTTAGATGACGAGCCAGATGAACACGCAGCGAGCACCGCAGTAAGTGCAATTGCGGGGTAGAGAAGGCGACGAAGAGGCATGTGTGGTTAGGTGACCGTGATCGTCACAGAAGTGTGTGCACCAATAGTGCAGGCGCCAACGTATGTTCCAGGTGTTTTAAAGGTGTATCGGCCTGTCTCGCCCGGGCGCACGGTGATGAAACTGTATGAGTGCACCGCCGAGTCGCGGTTAATCACTTCAAGAGTGTCTCCCACTTTCAGATCAAGATCAGTGGGAGGTTGATTAGGCGGCACTTCACCTTGATCGAGCAATTCTTTGGTGCCGTCTTCAATGATGTAGGAGTACAACTGAGAAGTGTCCGAGTCCGAACGGGTGATGGCAAAGCCGATAACACCCGCCACCAAAACAATCATCGCTGCAATTGCTGCAATGATTGTCTTTTCCCATCCGGACATCGGACGCTTCGTCATATCAGGGAGCGTCTTCTTGAACTGGTACTGCTACAACAACGTCTCCCGCTTTTTGGAACGTCAGTGTCAATTGAAGTGTGTCGCCAGTCTTCAATGGATTCACCAAACCAATGAACATGATGTGGTATCCACCTGGCTTTAATTCCACCGCTGTTCCTGCAGGAAGTGCAATTTCCATTACTTGTTGCATCTTCATTTCACCGTCCATGTCACCGTTCATGTCATCGCCGGACATCGAAGAGTGATCCATGTCGCCGTTTTCCATCATCATGTCGTCAGATGCCATCACCATTTCATGTAGTTCAACTGATCCCGCGATAGATGCATCAACAGAGGCACCAATGAGCACATCGTCTATCGGTGAAGTGATGGTCATGTAGGCAGCCCCAGTTGTGGTTGCTGCAGGACTTGTGCGTGCCCATTGACCTTCAATGACGAGTTCGGTGACTTCTTCCGACGATTCGGTTGTGTCTGATGACGAAGTATCGTCATCTCCACAAGCAGCCAATCCGAATGTTGCAAGTGCGAGTCCTGCGATTGCAAGACGCTGTACTTTTGTATTTTTCATTGTTTCCTTTCTTACACTAATCGTGAATTATTTGAGAAGTATTTGTAAATCATTGGTCATGTCATCGGCAGTAAGTCCGTACGGCCATTCGACCACAACAACACCTTTATCATTGACGACGTAGGTTGTGGCGCTGTGGCCCACTTCGATTGTGCCGTCAGGGTTTTTCACGACGCTGGACGATGCTTGGAAGACATCTTTGATCGCTGTTAGTTCGTTCTCTGAGGCAGGAATCAACGCGTGATACTGATTAGAAAAAGATGACAAATACGCGGGGAGAACGTCTTTGGTGTCGCGCTCAGGATCAACGGTGACCATTGCCAACTTCACACGGTCGGCAAGAGGACCGAGGTCTTTTTTTGCACTTCGTACGGCGGCCAATGTGGTGGGGCACAGGTCGGGACAATTGGTGTAGCCGAAGTACACAATCAGCACTTCACCCTCTGGGGCAACAAACTGAAATGGCTGTGTTGATTCGGCACTGACTTCGGTAGCGGTTGCCGACGACACGACTTTTTCCGACGGTGGTACATAGCCGACTAGCGATGTGCCCTTCTCACCGCATGCTTGCAATGTGGCGGCACCCACGACGAGACCAAGCAACGCAGCAATCTTCAATACAGGGAAGCGCCGCATCGTCTTTCCTTTCATACCTCAATATAGACACTGCCACAGACCGAGAAAGTTCCCACATGTGACACATACTTTGTGACATGCGACTCAACGGTGGGTCGCAGGAACAATACTTTTAGGCGGTGCTACAGGAACGGGTTAAGCGGCAAGACATCGAAGGGCTTCGCGCTATCGCAGTGGGTCTTGTTCTGCTGTACCACGGCGGATTTTCTTGGATGCAGGGCGGCTACATCGGCGTCGATGTGTTCTTTGTGATATCTGGGTTTTTGATTACGTCGCTGCTTGTGAGAGAACGCGAAGATACAGGCCGAATTTCGTTATCGAATTTTTATTCACGCCGCGCGCGACGCATTTTGCCGATGTCAGCAGTAGTAGTTATCGCCACGTTGCTCGCATCGTTACGGTGGCTGGAACCGTTGCGTCGGGAGAGTCTTGGAGTCGACGCGATTGGTACGGCGACATTTTCGTCCAATCTGATTTTTGCCGATCGAGGTGCTGATTATCTGCAAGCGTCATTGCCGCCCTCACCGTTGCAGCACTATTGGTCTCTGGCGGTGGAAGAGCAGTTCTATTTGGTATGGCCTGCCCTCATCATTCTTGTGACGTTGGGAGTTAGGCATACGCGATTAAAGGTAGGCGTGACCAGCGCAGTCGTCGCTATTGCGTCTTTTATTTCGTGCATGGTGTTGATGGACTCGGCACCAGCATGGGCGTTCTTTTCACCCCACACACGCGCATTCGAATTAGCAATCGGTGCATTACTTGCTGTCGTGCCACTGACGCGGCATCACATCATGCGCACGGTTGAGGTTGGTGCTTCGTGGATTGCGTTGGCAACCATCATTGCTATTGCTGTTGTCTTCGATGACTCCATTCGATTTCCCGGACCGTGGGCACTGTTGCCGGTGGTTGTCACTGCGATTGCAATTCGCGGCGGGGATGCCACGTACGGTCCTCGTTGGATATTGAGAGCACCACCGTTTCAGTGGTTGGGTTCGCGGTCATATTCGGCGTATTTATGGCATTGGCCTGTATTGATCTTGGCCGAAGCAGCAAAAGGTGAGAAGTTGACGTTGGCTCAAGCCAGCGCATGCATTGCTATTTCCCTTGCACTTTCAGAATTGTCATTTCGATTCATTGAAAATCCGATACATCTCAATAAAAAGATCATGGGCGTGCGGGCATTGGCACTCGCGGCATCGCTACTCATAGTTGTCACTGGTAGTGGAATGCTAATGCGCAATAATCCACCTGCACTGGCCAGCGATGACATTATTGATGCTCCCACGTTGGACACAACAACAACGACAAATCCCATCACTGTTGAATCAACAACCACTGTGCCCGTGGTGCCAACAGCGCCACCGTTGCCGCCAATTACGCGAGCGATTCCACCAGTAGTTGAATCGATCGCCATTGAACGTGTGCCACAAAACCTCACTCCATCTTTAGGCAAGGTGTATGCGGATGAACCAGAGATTTACAAGAACAATTGCCATGTGAACTTTGGAACTACGCAACCTAAAGACTGTGTGTATGGCAATCCTGATTCAACCAAAGTTGTGGGGCTTTACGGTGATTCGCACGCAGCTCAGTGGTTTCCTGCGTTAAAACTTGCTGCCGAACAAAATGACTGGAAACTCATCATTTACACAAAACGTGGTTGTCCGCCAGCAAACATTTTGACGTATTCCAGTGTTCTTGGCCAGACCTACACGCAATGTGGAGAATGGCGTAAAAACGTGAAGCGAAAAATGCGGGCTGATGGTGTGAAAGTAGTGTTCGTTGTTCACTTCGACCGTTTGCTTAGTGCTTCAAACCAATTGCCTATTTGGCAGAAAGATTGGCGCGATGGTCTGCAGGGGACCATCAATGAATTGCGTCGTATTGGTGCCGAACCCGTACTTTTTGCTGACACTCCATATCCGGGACGTGATGTCCCCACATGTCTCAGTTCACATATCAACAGCGTGCAGTCATGCACGCTTTCTGTAAGTGAAAGTTTTCGTGAAGATATCGCCGAGGTTCGCACTGATCTGTCGGTTGAAAACAATGTTGCGCTACTTCAGACTCGTGATTGGTTTTGTAATAGGACGGTGTGTCCCACAATTGTGGGCAACATTCTTGTGTATCGAGATGACAATCACATCACCACGACGTATGCAGAGTTTCTTGCTCCACTGCTTGCAAATACGTTGAGCCCCACAATCGATTGGTTCTCTACTCTTCCAAGTTCATGAGAGACTGCTCATATGGAAAGACGTCGGACACAGCGCGAGATTCTTAAAGCGCTGATTACAGCCGGCAAGATCACCGAACAAGAAGCAACAGAAGTGCGCACAGCACCTGAATGGGTAGTGCCTGTCAAAGAGTTGGTGATGTATCTCGGTGGTCTGCTCATTGCGGCCGGTGTTATCCGTATTGGTATTTATGCATTTGAAGACGCGTCTGCTTTAATCATCGCGTTTGTTCTGTACGCAGTAGCCGTAGTGACCGGATTCTTTGCGTATCGCTTCCAGAAGAAAGCAGGTGCTTTGCATCGTTTTGGGGAAGTCTTAGAACTGGTAAGCATGCTGACAGCGGGGTTAGCAACTGGCATAGTGCTGACTGAAGCTGGTCTTCGTAGCGAGGTAAGCGCAATCATTGCAAGCTCGGCAATATTCTTGTGGTCATTGTGGCGGTTGCGCACCACCAAGATGGTGGGTGCTATAGGTGCAGGTCCGTCGATTTTTATTGTGTCGATCATGGTGACATCAGAAATTGATGCGCTGCAAGAACAACCGCCGTATCTCGTTGGAGTAGCAGGCCTTATCTTGGTTGCGCTTGGTGTATTGCAGGTACCGCTTGCAGCGTTACTGCGCGTGTTCGGTTTGATCCTGGTGGCGCAAACAGCAATTGGCATGGCCGGGTATCACCATGGTGGCTTTGCGGTTATTGTGCCGATTGGTTTAGGCGCACTGGCATATGCGTACGGCGGAATTAAGTTCCAAGTAGAGATGCTTATCGTCGGAGCAGTGATGATCATTGCAGGTGTCGTGATGTTTGCAGTGATGAACGTCGATAACGACATCGCCCAGGGTGCATTGATTAGCGCTACGGGACTTGTGCTTTTGGGCGTTACCTACTTCATTGCGATGCGACGAAAGGATCGCCAGCAAATAGCTGTGGCGTAGCGAGTTATCTGTTTTTGTATTCGCGAAATGCCGCGTACGCGCGTGGCCCGAATACTGTTCCAGGGCCACCATTCATGCTGATTGTTACTCCCACCATCTCGGCAACCTCTTCTTCAGTAGCACCCGCTAACGCTGCGCCGCGAGCGTGGGCGGAGATGCACCCATCACAGTGAGTAGTGATCGCGATTGCCAACGCGATGAGCTCTTTCATCTTTTTGCTGAGTTCACCCTCGGCAAACGCTGCTTTGTGCATTTCGCCATAGCCGGTGTATACGCCCGGAATTTTCTCGCGTAAATCGCGTCCGAGTGGAGCAAGTTCGTCCATGACCTCGCGGCCAAATCCATGATGATGATCGGTCATCTCCACAGTCTCGCATGTTATTTATCACTTCTGTCGATACGTTGCAGCACGTGGAAGAAACAGCTCTTATCTCTAATGTCGCTGCAACTTTGTACATGGTGGGACTGATCTGGATGGTACAAATTGTCCACTATCCGTTACTTGCGTTAGTCGGCACCGACCGTGCCAGTGATGTTGCTCGTGAACATCAACGCCGCACAGGCAATGTGGTGGGTCTTCCAATGTTGATTGAAGGAGTATCCACGCTTGCTCTTCTTTTGTGGCGACCCGATGGAGTGTCGTGGTGGTTGCCGTGGCTAAACGGAGTCTTTCTTGCTGTTGCGCTTGGATGCACCATCTTTTTATCTGTGCCACTGCACGAAAAAATGGCAAAGAATCCAGATAGCACTGTTGGTCATCGTTTGGTAGTGACCAACTGGCCCCGCACAATTGCATGGAGTGCAAGGGGACTGGTGTGTGTGATCATGCTCGCACAAGCTGTGTAATCATTGACGCAGTAATGAGTAACAGTTAGCAAAGAGCGCTACACGCACTTGTTTATGATTGCGCCAACGTTTTCCAACCTGGAAACAATGACGTCACCTTTTTTGAGAAATTCTGGTGGTGTCCGAGAGTTACCTATGCCGTTTGGGGTGCCCGTATAAATGATGTCTCCGGGATACAACTCAACGATGTGCGATAGATAATGAACAATCTCTGGTGCAGAAAAGATGAGGTCGCTGGTGTTTGATGATTGCACTTCACGGTCATTCACTGTGCAGGAAATATGTAGCCCATCTTTGTTCGATATGGCTTGTGCATCGACTACCCATGGCCCGAATACGGTGTGATTTTCAAAACTCTTCCCAAGGCAAAATTGCGGTGGATTAGTTGTGAATTGCTCAATTCGATTGGATATGTCTTGTCCTACGCAGATCCCCGCAATGTGGTTCCACGCGTCGCCTTCAGAAATTGACCGACCGCCCGATCCGACAACGAGAACCAGTTCAACTTCCCAGTCGGTGTTGTCGTTAGTGAGCGGGACATTGGCATTGGGAGCACCGATTGATGACGGAAACTTTGTGAAGACCAGAGGGCTTGGAGGAATGTCGAGACCAAACTCGATGGCGTGTTGGCGATAATTCAGCCCTACCGCAAATAGTTGACGTGGTCGAGGAACAGGTGAGTCAAGTGTCGATACCGCCACTTCTGTCCCTGTATCAGAGATGGTTGATGCGAAATCGCGTAGTGCACTCCAATGTGCGTAGGCCATCATTGGATCTGGTGAAAATGCGCCGTTGCTCGCCTTTTCAATATCGACCACGCGAGCAATGTCGTCAGTGTCGGCTACAACTATTTGTGCTCGTCCGTTCAGTGAACCCAATCGAAGTGTCATAGCGCTCACACTTTATAAACAAGTGATGCCGTCGCGGCTACCTTTCCAGATGTGACACCGCACACTTCGGCGGCACAGAACACTATTGATTTTCCACGTCGTTCTACCCAACCTTCACACACCGCATCCTCTTCCACAATCGCACCTAGGTAGTTGACGGTGAGAGAAATGGTCAGCATGCGGGGCATCTCGTCGTAGTACGAACCGATTGCGGGAACAACTGTTGTATCGATGAGGCTGGCGATAGCACCGCCATGCATCACTCCGGCGGGTTGATTTAATTCCGGGCGATACGGCAAGCGCAACCGTGCGTAGTCGATCCGCGCATCTTCCATCACCATCCCAAGGAGAGTGTTGAAGTGGCGAGTTGCTGGATCCCATTGCGGAAACTGTGACCAGTACTCCATCTTCTCAGCACTCAAAGGTGTGTAGTTCTCTGCACGCATCATGTATTCGCTCCTTTTAATTCCTCAATACAAATGTGACACCACCAATTTGCACGCGATCATCACCGCACGGCAGTGACAGTGCGCGGGCGCGACTCAGGATGTCGTCTGGTGTGGTCGTTGTAATTTCGATTGTGTCAAGACCTTCGCCGCGATCAGTAGCGGGAACAAAGCGGATCGTTTCAGAACCTAGGCGAAGTTTGTGACGTCCGCAGTGTGTGCCAATAGAAACAGGGACATCAAGTAACGCACTCCAACGATGTGCAGTGCGTTCCGGGTCACTACATGCAACATCGGCACCTACAATTGACTGCACACAAGAGGTATTGACCGTCTCTCGCCATGACGTACCTGCTGGATGCCATTTCTCTGGATCATCTTCTTGGTCAATTTCAAAAAACACACCGCCAGTATCAGCAGGATGTAATTGCATGTTATGAAAACCATGTGTACTGAAATCCGCGACAATACGCACGCCGTGTTGTCGTACAAGTGCCTTGTGTTTTGCATGATCGTCCGTTTGAAAAATCAACATGTACCCGGTATCGCCACCTCGACGTTGTCGATATCGTTCTGCCGTGGTGTCGGCTTTTACGGGAGCCACTATCTCAATGAATTGATCATTCACGGCTAATAACGAATTGTGTAAACCCAGTGATGCTAAAGCTGGATCGTGGTACGCAACTTGAAGGTCGAACACCTCGCACAATTGGGAAGTAACAATGTCGCGATCTGACGCAACAATTGCTAGTTGTCTTAGACGCATCGACGACCTTGTTGTAGACATGCTTTTAGTAGTTACTTCTCGCCTAGTGGTGTGAATTTTGGTGAACGCTTCTCAAGAAATGATGAAACACCTTCGGTGGCATCTGGTCGAGAGAATGCGTGCCAGCCCACCTTGTCTGCTTCTACGAAAGACTCTTCCATTGCATGACCAAAGTGTCGGTACACCAACATCTTGGTATCTGCTATGGCACTTGGTGACACTGTTGCAGCCAACTCATTCACGTAGTCAATTGCCGCAGGAAGAAGTTCGTCTTTTGGCAGTAGACGTTGTACGAGACCCATGTGGTATGCCTCGTTTGCATCTACTCGACGTGATGACCACAACATGTCAAGAGCGGCTCCGGTGCCGACAAGACGTGGGATCAACCATGTCAATCCATGTTCGGCGATAAGTCCGCGACGAGTAAAGACGGTGACAAAAGATGCTTCATGTGACGCGAAACGAATGTCACATTTTGACGCAAGAACAAGTCCACCACCTGCCGTGACGCCGTTGATGGCAGCAATGATTGGCTTGGGTTGTAACAGCAAATAACTAAACAAACCGCGTAGCTCAGGTTCCCCCGAGACGTTGATTGCTGAGACGCCAGACTCAGCTGTTTGCGCCAGCGATGCGGCATCAAGCCCAGCGCAGAAACCGCGACCAGACCCCGTAATGATCACGCCGGTGACACCGGTGTCTGCCACTGCAGTGCGAATTTCTGATTCGAGGGCTTCCACCATTGCAGGGGTAAACGCATTTAGCGCATCTGGTCGGTTCAAGGTGATGACGGCCGCATGCCCGTACATCTCACGTGTGACGAAATTTTCCACGTCTTGACTTTATGTGATGGTGAAACTTTCACAGTCCTCGTAGCGTGACACCGTGAAGCGTGCAGTCATGAAACAGGGTTGGTATGACCTTGTGTATGTGCATTTCGAATATCCCGCAGATATTGTGCAACAGATGTTGCCCGAGGGGCTTCAAGTAGACACCTATGACGGCAAAGCGTGGGTCGGCCTTATTCCTTTTTCCATGAGAGGCATCGGTGTCCCTCGTTTGCCTTCTATTCCGTATCTCGGGTCGTTTCCAGAAGTGAACGTGCGAACCTACGTGGTACGAAACGGAGTGCCAGGTGTGTGGTTCTTCTCACTTGACATCAATCGCATCTTGCCCACCGTGGTTGCACGCACCACATACAAATTGCCGTATTGCTTTGGTTCGGTATCGCATATGCGGGAAGAAAACGACGTGTACACCACGGTGCGTCGACGTTGGCCCCGCAACGGTGCCGAGGGATCTACGCCGCGAACTTCACTACACGTGCGGATCGGTGAACCCATTACGTCACCAACTGATTTTGATGTTTTTGTGAGTGCGCGTTGGGGTCTGTATTCGCATGCCGGGCGCAACTCATTGCGGTATGCACCAGTGGAACATCCCACGTGGCCGTTACAACACGCGTCAATCGTGTCACTAGATGATTCTTTAATCACTGCAGCAGGATTGCCAGCACCAACAAGCACACCGCACGTGATGTTTTCATCAGGGGTGCCAGTGCTTGTTGGCTTACCTTATAAAACATGATCGAATAAAGAAAGTTATGTATGCCCCTGAAGATTCCACACCTTGTTGATGCCCTGCTTGAGTGCTCCGTTGCTGGAAGTTTCTCCCGAGCAGGTTACGAGACGCGGTCACGCCTTGAACACTGGAAGCCGTTAAGCGATTACGATATGACATCACAGAATGTTGTGATCACTGGTCCAACATCTGGAATCGGCAGAGAAGTGGCACGCACTATACGTGCAGCAAATGCCAACGTGATACTCGTTGCGCGTAATCGTGAAAAACTCAATGCGTTAGTCGATGAAATTAATTCAATAGCAGGCACAGGAAATGTCAGTTCAGTAGTAGCAGATATAGGTGATCTTGCAGCGGTGCGATCCGCATGTGACGAGATCGCTGGCTCACACACTTCAATTAACGTGCTCATACATAATGCTGGTGCATTATCGAAAGCGTATTTACAAACCACAGAGGGCATTGAGTCCACGGTTGCATCACAAGTGGTTGGACCTTTCTTGATGACGTCGCTGTTGATGCCATTGCTGCGGTTATCGCGTGGGCGCGTGATCACCGTGTCGAGTGGCGGGATGTATGCAGTGTCGTTACCGCACGTGCGTCAAGGTGGCTCAATAGAGATGTCGTCGTCAAAGTACGACGGCACCCGTCAATATGCTCTTGCAAAACGCGCACAGGTGACGCTCAATGAAATGTGGGGGACAACGGAACCCGACGTTCAATTTCACGCGATGCATCCGGGTTGGGCTGACACACCAGGCGTGCAAGAGGCGCTGCCCGCATTCCGAAAGGCGACAAAAGCCGTGCTGCGAACGCCAGCGCAGGGTGCTGACACCATTGCGTGGTTGGCAATGGAACAACAATTACCTGGAGCAAGCGGATCTTTTTGGTGTGACCGTTCCGTACGTTCATTGCACCGGCTACCAACAACAAAACGCTCAGACACTCAATCTGCTCGAGATGCTCTGTGGGAATGGTGTGTGGATGCGTCAGGAGTCTCTACGTCGTCGAGGTAAGCCGAGTGCTGCTCGCGTTTTGTCAATTTCACGAAGAGCAAGTTGTGACGCACGTTGATAGTGAACGATTGGTTGCGGGTATGACGTTGCAGCTCCCGTAAGTTGACCAGTATGCAGCCATGGTTCGTGGATGACGTGATCGTGTACCTGCGCAAGTTCTGGCACCCACGTGCGAATAAAGTCACCATTGGGATCATGGTTGTGGCTCTGTTTTATGGGGTTGTACACGCGCACAGTCACGTTTGATGTTGTTCCCGACTGCATTTGTATTTGTGGCCAGTGAATACCGGGTTCGTAGTCAACAAACCATTTCGCCATTTGTGAAGCAAATGATTGCCACGGTAACCAGAGATGTTGTGCAGCAAATGACACCAACATTGCGCGCATCCGAAAGTTAATCCAACCAGTGGCTGCAAGCGATCGCAAACACGCATCTACAAACGGATACCCGGTGCGGCCAGTGATCCACGCTTCAAGCTTGGTGTGATCGATGCGAGATCTCATGTCATCAAAAGCAGAGAAATAGCTCTGAGTTTCTATTGAGGGGTCACTCTCTAGTTTTTGTATGAAGTGGTCACGCCATGCAATGCGTTCTTCGAATGCTTCTAGTGAGAAACGCAGATCTGATGGCGCACCTCGTTTGCAATCGTTAATACGTTGTATGACTTCGCGTGAACTGATGCATCCGTATGCAAGGTAGGGCGACAGACGAGAGCAACCATCCCAGGCAATAGTGGGGCTTGACATTCGCTTTTCGTATCCCAGGACGCGATTAGCGAGAAAGTCGTCCAATAATTCACGCGCACGTGTTTCACCACCGCGTTGTCGATATGTTCCGATCGGGTCGTGCGCAATGGGTAACGGTTCACTAAAAACGTCTTGCACTCCGACCACGTGTCGTGGCGGATTAACAATCGGATGCGAAAGTCGTGATGCACGAATCTTGCCCCAGTCATCACGTGACGCGAGTCGCCGCACGATTCCGTTTTGCGGAACTTCCGTAAATGCCACACGTTCTGATTGGGCCCACGCAATCACTGCGCGGTCACGGGCAAAGGTCGCGAGGTTTCCTGTTTCTTCGTGCGCCCACACGTGGGTGACATTGTGCGCGACCCGGAGCTGCTCGAGCACTTCCACTGCATCTCCAACTCGCACCGTAAGAGGAATGCCAAGTTTTTGCAGCGAGTTCGCAACGTCGTCCAGACATTCCCGCACGAATGTCCAGTGACGTGGGTCATGGTCATGGCTACCCCAGACCACGTGTGGCTCACATATGTATAAGGCGATGACCGGGCCAGAGAGAGCCGCCCGCGCCAAGGGCTCGTGATCGTGAATGCGAAGATCCCGCTTCAACCACACCACCTGAGCACTGAGGGTCGCCATGGGCTCTGTTCTACCCACGTTTTTGCACAGAAGTGTCTGATCGAAACGTCTGAGACTAAGGAAACGAAGTGTTATTAGATTTGTTATCGTCTGGATACTTAGTATTCATAAGTTTTATCTGTCTTTTAGGAGGCCAACATGTCGCTCACATCGAAAGACTCCAATGTTGCACCGGCGAGAAATAGTCAACCATCTCGACCAGCAGCCGAGCGCATTCTTGAGGCTGCAAAGTCTGAGATCGATGAACGTGGCGTACTGGGGTTTCGAGTACTTGAAGTGTCGGAAAAGGCAAAGGCTGCAGTCCCACTGATTTATAGGCACTTCGGTGGTCGCAACGGATTGGTTGCGGCGGCGTTAGCGGATCAGTTTGAATCCATCATGACCGAGGAAATCTCACGTGTACATGAAGCCATTGCAAAGTCGCCCTCGCTATCGATTGAGGAACTTCTTGAGTTCCTACCACTACCAAGCCGCCGCTCTGAGGCAAGCTCCATCCGTTGGAAGCGGTTATCCGTGATGGCCACTGCTCGGGAATTGCCCGAACTCCAGGTGCGCTTGGCCGAGGCTCAGATGCGTATTAACGATGCATTTGAGCAAGTAATCACAGAGGCATTGCAAAAACTTCGAACTCCAGTTCCGATTAATCCCCGCGCACTCTCGCTACTGTTTCAATCTGTAGTGATAGGTTTTACTATCAATGACTTAGATTCAGCACGGCAAGTGTCAAACGAAGACTTCGCCGATTTGTGGCGGGCTCTCTTGTCATTCGCCGTACCTGCTCCAAAATAGGAGTTGTACTTCGTTTAATAGGGACGGGGTTTAATAGGGACGGGCCGTCGTGTCGCAGTTACAACGCAGAGAAACCAGGGCAGACCAAACAGAACAGATTTCTCGACAACTACGAACAGTTGCGCTGAAACACATTGCCGATTTGGGAATTGACAGTTTGTCAATGGCTCGTGTTGCCAAAGACGCAAGGATGTCGAAAAGTCCCTTGTATCGACGCTACGACGATTCCATTGATCTCGCGGTCGATGTGTGGGATCACCACTTACGTCAGCACCTACAGCAGCTTCTTCATTACACAAAAATATTTGCTGAGACTGGTGACCACGATGCACTTCAATGGCTTGTTGGCCAAATGCACAGCCCGTCGGATGAGAGCGCTGCTCTCATCGAATGCATAACAGTTGGGCGCCGTTATGAGTATCTCCTTGAGACAATCGAAATTGATCTCAATCGTGAACTTGAGGACTACCTGCAGTCACTTCCACCTCTGCCCACCGACGTAGCTCTTTCGTATGTTGTATTTGTACTTGGTGGATTGTTCATTGGATCCTTACTGCCGATAAGCCAAAACGAAATGGCGGAATCTTTCTTGTTATGGGATGAATACTCCAGGGATCAGTCATTTCGCGTAGTACAACCGATGACTACAGAGATTCGTCCGATCCCTCTCACTTTTCCAGAGATGGAAGATGCGACACTTCGCAATCTCGTTGTTGCAGCAACCAAAGTAATTATGCGAACTGGCTTTGAGAAAGCAACGGCGAATCGCATTGCTCGATATGCCAATAAAGCCTTCAGTTCTTCGTATGCATATTTTGACTCAAAGGAAGAGCTGATGACATACGCAACAGAGTTCGTGTTTCGTGATTCCATTGTGCGCAACGACCTCATGTTTGTCAAAGGAAGTGACGAGGAACTTACAGAAATTGCAGCGAGCCGTATTCGTGAATTAAACACAGCATCTGCAAGCGAAGATGCGCGACTTTTTCGAGTTGAAGCCACATTGGCGGCACGTCATCATGAGGCGTTGCAACGCTCAGTAGCCACGTTATTTCAACAGTCACTCGAACAGGTGCTGTCGCATGCGGACCAGAAAAAAGACGTTCAGCAAGAAATTCGATCAGTATGGATCGGAGTTCGCGTCTCTGGCTTCGGACATAACGTTCTTGGTGTAGCTACTCGTCAATACAGCGATGTCAATTGGATGTCTACTGCCCGCGCTGCTGCGATGGTGGTACGTGAACACGCGATGAAACATTATGTTGACGATGTCCAGAAAGAAATGGCGTTATAGAAATCACCGACGAGTCCAGCATTTATTTACCCTAATCTGTGTAAATGCATTCACGCTTGTGGCGAGTCGTAGTCGTGTGGTTAGCGGCATGTGTTGGAGTGTTTGCTCTATCACGAGTAGCGGTTGCGCTTCCTGAACATTGTGGTGATATCACAGTTGAAGAAATAGATGCATCCATTGCTGAGGGCGTCGCGTGGCTTGATCGCAATCAAAGCAATTCAGGACTTTGGTTGTATCGATATGATGTTGCATCAGGAGAAGATCTTGGCGGGTATAACTGGGTACGACATGCAGGAGTGTTGTTGTCACTTGAGCAAACAGCTCGGTATGTGACAGGAGAAGTGGGGAAGACTGCTGCGTTAGTCGCCGATCGTGGATGGCCAGCAATAGAAGGCAATTATCAAACTGTTCGCATTGGTGATACACCAACAATTGCAATGAAGAGTTCCTCGTCTGCCACTGGAGGTACTGCCCTCACGGGAATTGCTTTGGCTGAAAGGCGATTGCGCACCGGCGATGTTGAGTTAAACGACAATTTGCTGAAGATGGCGCGCTTTGTCGCCGCGCAAGTAGAAGACAACGGCAGTGTGTTGAATGAAGTTGATCTCACAACTGGCGTGGGACAGCCCGAGTCATATTCTCCATTTGCTACTGGGCAAACATTGTTTTTGCTTGCTCAAGCACGACACATTATTAACACTGATGAATTTGATGTTCAGATTCGTGCGATTATTCGTTACCTGTCGACAGAACGCGCATTGCGTGAGGGGTATGTTCCCGACGTGTCTGATCATTGGGGTGCGTATGCGATGGGCGTTCTTACTGAAACCGCGCCGCAATTTTTGAACGATCGCCATGCTGTCGAATTTGTTCGGAAGCAACTGGGAATAGCGGGGATTCAGGTGCGCTATGAATCTCAGCGAACAAATGACGGTCTTAATCGATGGACACGCGGTCGACAAACATTGGGCGCGGGGTTGGGAACTCTTGGTGAGGCAATTGGGGCGTGGCAGATTGTTGTTGCACAGCAGCCGGCATTACGTGATCAGCAACCATGGCTTCATGAACGTCTGTATTGCGTTGCGGAATTGCTCGTCGATCGTCAAATAACTGCTGATGATGCAGCATCGCTACCGGACTCGTCGTCCGCGCAGGGAGCATGGGCGCAATTCGATATCACACAAATGGATGATCAACAACACGCGATTTCTGCAATGTTGGCAGCGCGAAACGTTGATCTTGATGCTCCGAATGCTCCACGGCGTACGCCTGTTCCTGAAAGTGCGCTGCTCGTGATGTTGAGCGCCATCGCGTTACTTAATCCTGCTCGGTTAATGCAACGTGGCGCATCATGTTCGGGTATTCGAGTGAGTGCAATTGGCGTTGCAGTCCTTGTTGCACTGGCTGGATTGGGTGGACCCATTTTGCGCGCGCTCAATGTCAGCGCTGCGACAGCGGTGGTGGCAGCAGGGGCAGCCATAGTTGTCACGACATTGTTTGCCTTCGGGATGCAACTTCGATCGCGATCAGATTCCCTCAGCTCGAATGCAGAGTTTTTGTTGTATGGCATTTTGAGGCCGGAAACGTTGATGTTGGCGATCGCTGTGGGGGCTGGAGGACAAGGCTGGACATGGTCTGTGACCATCGCGTTGGTCTTGGCACTCACCACGTCCATACCGCCGTTAGCGACTGCAAAATACGCTCTTCCCATCACGTGGTTATTGAGGTTGTTGATGGTGCTAGCCATCGTGTTTGGTATTGCACTCATTGTTGATGGTGTGTATGCGGTATGAGTCATAGGTCATGGCGTAGTCCGAGAGCCTTATCGGCGAACGCGATGACGACTAGCCTAAAAATCAATGACTGAAGATGCGCGACGACAGGAATTGCTGGATCGTGCACCCGGCGCTCTGATTGCAAAGAATCTCAAAGTGTTGTACACCCCAGTACCAAAGTCTGCGTGCACGTCTCTTAAGTACATGCTTGCTGAAGCTGAGGGAACATACTCGCCCGAAACGGCTGACTATTTGGTGATTGCAGCATTGTCTCGCAAACAGTTGATTCATGAGCCACTCATACATGGGTTGACACTTATTGATCAACTTGAGACCGATCTCATGGAAGAAGCGTTGACAAGTCCCGAATGGTTGCGTCTTGGAGCCGTTCGAGATCCCATTGCACGCGCATATTCCGCGTGGGAGAACCGTATTTTTCTCCGTGCTCCGTCATCACTTGCCCGCGCACGGGAGTTGTGTCCTGATGTGATGGAGGGCGAGCTCATTAATGTGACTGCGTCGTTTGATTTGTGCACTCGAATGCTTCTAGAGCATCCCGATGCATTTATGTCGAACCATCACTTCTGGCCCCACACGTATTTACTGAAACCAGATCGTGTGCAGTATCACCACATCATCCATGTGAATCAGCCCGGTCAGATGGATTTCATCGCTGGTTTATTGAGCCAACGTTCAGGAAAAGACATCATTGCAAAACGTATGAATGAAGGGCTTCGCATACCTGTTCGTGAAGTGTGCTCACAGTCGGCCGCCGAACGCATCGTGCAGGTGTACCGGTCGGACTATGACACTTTCGATTTCGAAGTACCTAATTATGAGGCACATCTTTCTCCACGAATTATGACCTCGACTGAGACTGCAGCCGTACGAGTGATCCGTGAAGCAGTCGACAGCATTAATGCGGTATCAAAGGCTGCTCGCAAACGAGTTGGTTTCCGATATGGACTGCGACAGATCAAAAAGTCAATTCAACGTCGACTCAAAGGTGACAAGAGCTACGGCGACCTTAAAACCGCTTACTGGTGACATAGCCTTCCATACCGTTGTGACAAGTACATCTGAGACTCACCGAGGGGATATTGAAGGTCTCCGAGCTGTAGCGGTCTTGCTTGTTGTCGCATATCACGCAGGGATCACAGAAATCGCTGGAGGATTCATAGGCGTCGATGTTTTCTTTGTGATCTCAGGATTTCTGATCACGTCTCTTCTTCTTCGCGAAGTAGAAACAACTAACACTGTCAACTTGCCGCAGTTTTGGGCGCGGAGAATTCGACGGATCCTTCCTATGTCAGTGTTGGTGGTTGCTGTCACCGTGGTTGCTTCGATCTTCATGTTGGAAGAGCAACGCATGGAAGATCTCGCGGCTGTTGCACTTGGTGCACTCGCATTTTGTGCAAACTTTGTTTTGTACTTCACAACAGGGGAGTATCTCGCAGATGTCACTTTGCCGTCACCGTTACAGCACTACTGGTCGCTCGCCGTAGAAGAACAGTTTTATATTGTGTGGCCGGTAGTGGTGTATTTGTTGGCAAAGTACACGCGCGACATGTTTCGTAATCTCTTGTTGACAGTGATCGTGTTGGGCGGAGGTTTCTCACTTGTCGCATCCATCACAATTACTCCAGACGATCCGGGAGCTGGTTACTTTCTTCCGCATACACGCGCATGGGAATTATTGATTGGTGCCGGTCTAGCGGTACTCGTCACGCACGTACATGTCCTCAGTGAAAACATTCGAGGTGCATTGGGGTGGGCCGGTCTCGGCGCGATTGCATGGTCTGCATGGCAGTTTGACAGTGGCACCGTGTTTCCCGGCTATGCCGCACTCGTACCTGTTCTCGGCACTGCAGCGGTGATTGCTGCAGGAGGATGTGTCGTTGGTCCGGAACGTCTGTTGTCGCTTCGTCCACTGCAATATATTGGTGCGCGCAGCTATTCCTTTTATCTATGGCATTGGCCAATACTCGTGCTGTTTGAAGCACACTTTGGTTTGCTGTCAGGAATAGAAATCGCACTACTTATTGCGATGAGCTTTGCATTGTCGATGGTGACGTACGATCTTGTAGAACAACCAATTCGTCGGAGCGTGTCATTGTCACGAACACCGCGTCGAACATTGACCGCTGGTGCAGCAGTAGTTGCAATGTCGCTTGTGGGTGGCGCAGTGTTTGTATTGGCTGCACCCAAGATTGCAGATGGTCCCGTACTTGCTGCACCGGAAAAATTCTCAGACGATGTCGGTGACTCGTCTGCCACACCGCAAACAACAATTTCGCCACCAGCAAATACAGAAGTGTCCACACCGACAACCACTATTGATCCCAACATGCCAGTTGAACGGAAGCGGCCGAAAGTTCTCCTCATGGGTGACTCCACTCTTGCTGCGCTTCGCTGGTATGACGATGGACAAGCTTCGCTTGCCGGTTTCAAGTACATCCTCGACGCAGAACCTTGTCGACGAATTGTGTATTGGGGCTGTATGGGGCGTGAAGAGCGAATGCCCGAAAGCGCCGTTGATGCACTCGAGAAATACGTTGAGCAATTTGATGTAATTGTTCTCATGGCCGGTTATCACAGTCGTGACTTTGAATTACGCGAAGAACTCGCCACGTTTGCTCGTGCAGCAAAGATACGTAACACCAAGTTAGTGATCTTGACATTCAAAGAGTCCCTCTTCTTTCCATCTCGCGGATCACAAGGGGAGCGTTCAATGTATGCCGATTACAACGTCATGTTGAAGCAAACAATTGCAAAGAACCCAGAGTTTGCTGACGTCGTTATCGCTGACTGGAACTACTTCGCAGGTACTCAGGAATCTTGGTTCCGTTCCGACGGTATTCACACCACGCTGGAAGGAACACTTGGTCTTGGTTGGTACATCTCACACGTGGTGGCAGCCGTGACAGGAAATCCGTGCCCTTATGACGAAGGAAATCCGTGCGTTATTCCTGAGATCGCTCCCACCGACATCAGGTGGTTTAAGGAATTTAAAGTAAAAGATACGAAGCGCCGCTGTTTCGAGTTCGGCGATAATCGAGAACGACGCTGTCAGGGTTAAAACGGCGAGGCTCTCAGTGGTCGATGTGCGGTCGCGCCTAGATAATTTCTTTATCTTTGCGAATTGCAGTCTGGGAGGCGGGGTGTGCTTATTATTAGTCCGTGACTGTTACTCGGCGACTTGCCCTCTTCATTTTGGTTCTTGCCCTCGCGGCACCAGCCTTTTCCGTTTCACCTGTTCGCGCAACAACATTTGCTCAACAGGAGGACAAAGTTCCCTACGGCACGCAACCGGAATCGAATGAATCCCTCACGTTGAACGCGACCTTGCCTCGTGGTGGCCATGTGACTCCCGGGAAACCTCGGCCAATTGATGTTGTTGTTGCCAATACCGGCTTTGATCCCGCAACAGATGTTGCGGTTGATGTTGCATTGCCAAAAGGACTATCGGTGTCAACTACAACTGCAGATTGGAAATGTGGCGATGTCGATTCGCGTGACATCGCGCGCTGTCGATACGCGCAAGTACTACAAAGTGAATCACGTGCGAAGCTACGTTTGATGGTGAATGCAGCGGATACCGAAGTTGCGGTAACAGAGGCAATAACCCTTCTCGCACGCACGAGTGCAAACAAGACAACAAATTCACAAGTGATTCCCATCAGCGTGAACGATGTCGCACACCCGGTGATGGTGCCCCACATTCGACATCGAATCGCTACTACCGGGAAATGGGAACGTTGGGAGACCGGCCTGCATGAAGTGCATGTCAATGAACAAGTGACATACCGAATTGCGGTTGCTAATGAAGGTCATCAGACCCTGAAAGAGGGTTCAGAAATCTCTATTCGTCAGAAACTGCGACAAGTCAACGTCACAAATGTCGTTTCTGATATCAATGGATCTGACTGCTCATTCTCCAAAACAGAAATTATATGTGACGTTCTTGTTCGTGATGCCGTAGATCCAGGAAAACACCTGGGGGCTGTAGACGTCACTTTCAATGTCACGAAGCCACAAGACGTGATGGGCTTTCACGATGTAAAAGTCACAAATGTCAAAACTGGTGGTGTGCACAAGGTGGGAATGAGCGTGAAAGCTCTACACCGAAGTAATTCTCTCAAAATCGACGTGCATCATTTGATTGACCCAGATGCAGGTGGAGTCGCAAAGGTTTCATTACGACTAGACAATTTGGCAAATGGTATTCCACATGATTCTTTTACAGTTCATGCTCGATTGCCGAAAGTCTTCAAATTCGCCGAATCATCAGGAAAGAATTGGAATTGTAAACAGGAGAATGCATATCTGACCTGTCAGTATCAGGCGCCATTACGACCTAAACAGAAGTCAAAAGTTGCATATTTGACGTTCAATGTGGCAAAAAATGCACGCACTGATGGCACGGATTATGAAATTGATTTCCGTTCGCTTCATGCAGTGTCAAAAGTGCACTTTCAAGTTCACGAAAGAATTACTGCTAAGGCGGAAGTATCACCAAAATCGCTCGTCACTGTGGCAAATACAAAAGGTAATTCAGTCCATTTGTCTGCTCACGATGGCGAACACAATGGGAAAGCTCTTCGCCACACGTGGGTGCAACGCTGCACAACCGCGCAAGACATAAAGCAACTTAATGCTTGTGGTGGAAGAATCACGCCCACCGTTGAGATTCCTCACCCCCGCCACGTGCGAACACAAGTTCAACTTCCAGATGTCGAGGCTGAGACTCGATTTGTCTTTCAATACATTGCCCATACTGACTCGTCTGAGGTTCGCAAGACAGTTCGTGTCACTGCACGTCCCGCAAGCGATGTCGTACGAGCTAGCGCCAGCGTCTCAAATTTCAGTGATGTCCCAGTGTGGCTATCTGATACAGCAACAGCTGCCGGAGTGACACTCAGCGACGTAGTGAATGCGAATGGCACAATTTCTGCAGATGCCACGTTGCCCAAAGACATGCGCACCCGCCTGAATGTTCCAGACGGCATCAGTACGCGGCTCACTGCGTATCCAGATGACCCTTCTCGATGTGCCGTGGTGTCTGTGGGGACTTCGGATTCATCAAAGAATGCTGCTGAAGTGAAGGTGACTGGCCTCAAGGCGAAGACATTTGAGTATGTTCTCGCTTCTTCTTCATGTACGTATGGTGGTGCCACGTACAAGGAGAATTCGCTGATCATTCACGGAAACGTTTTCGATAATGCGTTGACATTTAACGGACCTGTGATCTTGTCTCCAGTGTTCAAATACGTCGGTACAGCAACAATCGTGAGTTTGAATCTGGGTGCTCTGGAAGATTCCTTCCGATTTGAAAGCGTTGATCTTGTGTTGACGCTGGATGACACGGTGGGAACAACCAAACTGGCGATTGCTGCGAAGGTTGCTTTGTTCGATGCGAAGCTTTCGATTTCTGGTTCCATTTCAGCACCGGTTAGCCCTGAGGGTGTGTACCTCGATGGCATGCAGGCACAATTAACGCTGGCGTCTCCGCAGACCTACACCATGGGCGAGCTCAAGGTGAAGGATCTGTCCATCAGTATCGGTGTGCGCTGGACCCCTGCATTGTCTGCGACAACTAGTACAGCGATGGTGAAGAACTTCTATACAACGTTGACGGGGACAGGAACATTTGAATTCCTCGGAACATCGTTGCGTGTTGAACAAATCGAAGCAGACTTTTTAGGAAGTCGCCTCAACAGTATTTTGTTTAAGTTCAAGACTGATCTCAACATTCCGGGAATGGAGAAAGCATCAGGTGATCTTTCTATTTGGTGGTACGCAGCCACTCCTGCATTGCCTACCACTGGCGATGCGTCCGGTGCTGGCGCAACGCCCGGGGTTCCATCAAAACCATATTGGGCAGTTGATGCATCGATGATCTTGGAAGCCGAAGGTGGATGGGCGATAGGTACTGAGAAACGTCCAGCTCGAATCTCTTACAGAAATGAATGCATTGCGGTACAAGGCCAGGTCATTGTGCCTGACATTTTGGATGCGACAGTCAACGGATATCTGGCGACAGGTTTCCCATGTACGCCCGCGATGATGACATTTGCGCGCCCACCGTCAGATGAAAAAGAAGACAGCATTCTGAAAAATCTGCCGATGCCCGCATTTCGTGGTGACTGGCGATTTGATGCGACGGATGTTCGGGTCACTTTGGGAGATTTCAAAATGACCGGCGATTTTTCGGTTGGTCGTATTGCGAGCATCCCATTCGGCGCCATTGACGGCAACATGCGTTTCACCCACTCGGACACAAAAAATGCGATTTATCTCAAAGGTGATTTGTCGCCGTTAACGGGCGCGCATTTAGAGGGACGAGGCAATCTCACAGTTGCCGGTGTGACGGCAAACTTTGATGTTGATGCAGCCCTCGATGCCAAGTCGCAATTTATTAACGCCACGGCGGACATGAATCTTGCCGGTGCAAAGTATGAACTTGAGGGCAGCTTCAAGATTTCTGAAGTGAATGGTGTGCCCTATCCCACGTCGAGTTTTGCTGCGACGTATCCGAGTTTTTCGGTGGCAGGTTTCAATTTAGGTAAAACCTCTTTCAAGATGGAACAGGGACCGAAAAGTGCCAGTTACGTGGGTACTTCTGACGTCAAACTCGGATTCCTTAATTTCAGTGGAGTTCTCAGTATGTATGGCACCGATGCTGGAGAGCTCGGTATGTACATGCATGTAGACGGCTCATTAAATGTCAGCGATAAATGGAAAGCAAACGTCTCTGTTTCTGCAGGAAACTGTAAGAGTAAAAAATCGTTGAATCCGTTCAAATATGAAGCCTGTTCTAGCCTGAAGCCTTTCGAGATCACTGCGAATGGTTCTGTGGTATTGCAGGGTCGCACATTCTCAATGGGCGACATCAAATTTGATACTGGCGGTCACTTCAACAAAACCATTTCGTACAGCTCTAAACAATGCGATACGTCAGGAAATATTGGTGGTGTTCAATGGCAGGGATGTTTCTCATACTCAATTGACGCGACAATTAGTGACAAATCTCCGTATGCAAGCTTTGATGCAGATTCATCGATCTCTATCGATAGCCGCCTGCGTAACTCGGTTGCTCATAAATGGGGCAAGTGGGACCACTGGGGAACGTTGCGATCTGGTATTTCGATCAGTTTTGATCCATTCAAGTTGTACATCCGCGTGGGATCAATCAAGGTTGGTTTCACCGTTTCATAGTGGCGAATTGAATGATGCGCTCAGCTAACGCCGACTCACGCACTGTTCGTGTGCTGATTGCTTTGGCGAGCGATACTTCATCAGCAATAATCACGAGTTTCTTAGTGGCGCGTGTCGCTGCTGTGTAAATGAGTTCACGGGTTGCTAGCGGTGATTCTTCGGGTGGACACACCACTACAGCAGTTTCATACTGGGAACCCTGCGCTTTGTGAACCGTTGTTGCAAATGCCACCTCCACGTTGTCGAGAGATGTTGGCTCGAAATAGCGAAGTTGAGAATCTTTTGCTGCTTCTTGTTCGTCAGCACTGCCTACCTGGGCGGTCACGGAAAACACCGCATGAGGTTGTTCGTCGACCAGAACGATGATGCCGTTATCACCATTGACCAAACCAGTACGCAGATCGTTCTTGGTGTTGAGAAGGGGTAGACCAATGGATGATCGATCAAGTGAGATGTCGAACATCTGTGAAATAGCTCTGTTCCATTCGGATACTCCGTAGCGACCCTTGCGGTGTCCGCATAACACTCGCACCTGCGCCAAGGACACCAATGCGTCACTTGCCTTGCCCACGTGCGCGTGCACCCGTGCTTCAGCGAATTTCTTAAGATCATGTTGGATGAGGTCGAGCACATTTTCTTGATGTAGCGGCTCTGGCTGAACAGATGACAATTCAATCCACGTGACTAATTCTGAGTCTGTACGCAATAGATCGAGAATTCCAGCGATGCCTTTACCGTCTTCACTTGAGTCTGGATGGCGCATCAGTTCAGCCAATTTTCCAATCTCGTTCAGCTCACCGGTTTCGGTATTGAGTTGGCGCTGGTTTTTTGTGAGGGTGGTGATCGGGAAGGACACTGTCGAGTCGCGTAATTGTGCAATCTCGGGAAGGACTGCGCCGTTTTCAACGCTCTTTAGTTGTTCACCATCTCCTACCAAAATAAGACGAGTTGTTGGTGCGAGTGCTTCCAGAAGACGTGACATGAGTGAGAGAGACACCATCGAGACCTCATCGACAATCACCACTTTGTATGGCAAATAGTGACGTCGGTTGTGTCGGAAGCGTCCACGGTTATCAAAGTTGGTGCCAAGCAGTCGGTGGATGGTGCCGGCTTCCTGGCCAATGCGAGAAAGATCCTCTACGAAATCCTTCGGAAATCCATCTAACTTCAGCGCGGTGTCGATGGAATTTCCAATCTGTCTCGAGGCTTTCGCGGTCGGGGCGACAAGAGCAACAGATAATGGCCCTTCGATATCTTTTTGCTGTGCGTGTTCACGGAACAACATGTGCAAAATGGCCGTGATCGTGTAGGTCTTGCCGGTTCCAGGTCCACCGAGCAAAACCGTTGTGTTGTGTGTGAGGGCATTGAGGACGGCATTTATTTGTTCGTCTGTGAGTTTCCCCTGTAGCTGTGTGTTGATGTCTTCCACAGAGACATGAATGTCTGATGCCACTGGTTGTGTAAATCGTGACCACAACATTGCAGCAACATCACATTCATCAATCCACTGGCGAGTGAGATACAGACGTGTGCCGTCTAACACCAACGGATGGGTGACGTCGTATTGCCGATTGCTGGGATCGGGAAGGTGCGGTTTGCCAACAAGTGGACTCGATGAGAGATGGTTCACCCACGAGTTGGTGTCGGGCCATTGAAGTGCCGCGCGCGTTGCGACTGAGCCGTCAACGTCGGGACGGTATTCGTTAGCCACTCGAGAGGCGATGGTAGAAAGATCAGCGCAGACGTGTCCGTTTGTGGGAGCCCATACAGCAATAGCGACTGATAGATAGTCGAGAAACTGTGGCGAGGATTGTGCCGCTGCAAATACTGTGTTGACGATTACTTCTGCCGCGTGAATCTCGGCAACAGTGAAGACTCCCGCTTCAATAAACGGAGCAAATTCAACGTGTGCGGCAGTAGGAGTGAGTGTTGCCATGTCAGATCAGTTCCTCGGTGAAGATGTCGTCGAGTTGTAACACTGTTTGTTTGCTTGGCATCCAGCGGTAATACCCACGAAGTGCGCCTGTGTCATCGACGGATCCATCGAGACCGCGAAGGAACAGATAGGCAACACCACCAAAATGGGTGTCGAAGTCGTAATTGGCCACGCGTTGTTTGAGATAACGATGGAGCGCCAGTGAATAGATAAGAGCCTGAAAGAAGTATCCATCTTCCAGCATTTTTGCTTCCATCGAAGCGTTGTTGTAGCGAGCAACTGGATCTGTATCCGCGTCGTAATGAAGGCGGTTGCTCTTGTAGTCACACACAATGAATCGATGATTGTCGCCTTCAATGCGGAAGACCGCATCGATAGAGCCATTCATGAACCCGGCGATTTGGGTCTGTGCACCTGCTGAACCATGTAACTTTTCAAAGTATGTGCGAGCGACATCTGAGATGTTGGGGTCATTGACGATGATGTCGACTAATTGAGAGAGTTTCACTCCATCGTCAGCAGGGAGTGGGAAATCGAACTTCATTTCTGAGAGTCGATGACGTTGACCAAGGTCGGCAAGACTTTTTCCGGCGAAATCACGATCGAGTTTGACGTGGATGTTTGAAACGAGAGCATCGGTGAGGACCTCACGATCAAGATCTGGTCCCCATGATGCAAACGTTGATGTGACGTGCTCGCGCACATGTTCACGCAAGTTGGGAGCCGCAGGATCAATGTGATCAAACACGCTGTGCACTGCGTCACCAAACCCTGATCCAGCAGGGAGTCCGTTCCATGCAAATGGAGCAGGGGTGACCCTGGTGGTGGTTTCAACGTCTGATTCGTCACCAACACCTGATGTGGCTTCTTGTTCTGTCTGGCGCTTTGTGTTGAGAGAGCCGGCCTTTAGGCGTCGGGTAATGGAAGAGTACGACCAACGACCAAATCCGTATGTCAAGACACCTGATGATGGACGAACAAATGTGGCGGCCGAAATAGTGCCATCACCTTCATTGTTTTCGTTAGCGTCATCATCAGAGTCATCCGTAACACGCAACTTCGGTAACTCTCGTGGTTCAGTCGTCAACTCGATACCTATGAGATTGTCGTCTGATCGTGCTGCCAACTCTTCGAATGCTGTTGCGAGCGCGAGAGACGTGGTTGGAGGTTTCGATAATTCAAGTGCACGAGCCATTGCGTTACTGAATGGATCAATAGGTGTCGTTTGACCGGGATACCAGTAACCAACAATCTTGTGTTGCGCACGAGTCATTGCAACATAAAACAACCTGCGGTTATCCGCATCGATGTCGTCTTGAGTTGCTTGCTTTCGTTTATCCCACGTGGCAATGGCATCTTCGGTCACACCGTCGGTATCAGAAGGTACGTACACCCAGTCGCGCGGATAGATCTTCTTATCTTTACTGTCGCTGACACCAAATGCTGATGGAAGATCGATCACTCGTTCATCGTGTGCGCTTGTGGAAAGTGATGCAGGAAACATCACCGGATGACTTTGTTCCCTCTTTGCTGGATAGAAAAGTGTTGGTAAGAAAACTATGGGGAATTGCAATCCCTTACTCGCATGGATTGTCATGATGCGCACGGCTTTTTGATCGGTCTCAATTCGTCGCACCTGTTCGTCTGATTCTTCTTCGGCACCTTCAATGAGATCGGTGAGAACTTCGAGACACTCGAGAGGGCCAACAGAGGATGCAAATTGAGGACGGCTAGCGAGAACATCGGCAATGTGGTCGAGGTCAGTGAGATGACGTAAGCCATCATCAAGCGACAGAACACGAGAGAGGAATGAGCTGCCGTTGCGGTAGGCGAGATACAAAGCGGTAAAGCCGTTGCGATGAAGATGATCGGCGAATTCGGCACATTCGCGTTGCAGGTCAATGAGATCATTGATGTCAGAGCTTTGTAGACCATCTTCGGTCATCCCACCAAACCACGACAGGGCGTACGCGCGTACGAACTGAGCACGACTTGGATGTGCGAGGGCGCGCAGAAGCATCTTCATTTGGCGTGACGCCTCGGTATCGAAAACAGAACCAGCTCGTAAACGAACAGCAGGGATGCCAGCGGCAGTCAATTTGTGGTGTACCGCAGCACCATGTCGATGTCCGCGAACTAACACTGCAATGTCAGAAGTGGCAACTGGGCGGACGGTTTCTGTATCTCCAGACTTCTCGACGATGTTGTCGCATTCGAGCATCGTGATAATTCGATCTACGAGATCCGTGGTGACGAGGTCGTTTTTCTGATCGGCGCTGAGCTTGATTGGAATGTCGTTGGGTAAGTAACGGATCTCGAGTGGAGCCTCGTATGCCGAATTGGGTGAACCTGTGTCGCGCACGTTCACGCGTAAGGCGGAGAACTCACGATTGGGATCGGGGCGCACTTCCATGAAAGGAACCTGTCGGTTGTTATCGAAGTATTCCTTTTCCATGAGCACATGGAGAGCATCGAGGAGTGGTTTGTCGCTTCGATAATTAGTGGGAAGTTCGTATCTTTCGGTTGAATGGTCGACCGCTGAGAGATACACGTTGACGTCCGCGCCACGGAATCGGTAGATGGCCTGCTTGGGGTCGCCAACTGTCACCAGAGATGTTTCGCCGTTACTGACTTCAAAAATACGTTGAAAGATTGCCCATTGCATCACGTCGGTGTCTTGGAACTCGTCGATCATAATGACTGGATATTGGCGTGCTAATTGTGTGGCCAACGTTGTGCTGTCACTGGATGACGACGTGAGCGCGGTAGCGACCAAATTGATCATGTCGTTGTAGGTGACAATGCCAGAAGTGATACAGCGATCTTTGATTTCTTGCACAATTAAGCGAACAGTGTCTGCAATCTTTTGGGCGTATGTGTTCGCTGTCGTGTCGCCCGATTCGGGGGTGCCAATTTGCAACGGTGACCCGATTTTGGCAGGCAGGGTGATAGCACCCTCGTTATTTAACACAGTGGTCACGGCCTTGCGCACGTGACTGAGAGTGGAAGTAATCCTCTTAATGCTGGTTGCGCCAGAGGCATCTTTTCCGGCAGGGCTCCATAAGTACAAGGGATCGTTAGCAAGTTGTTCGGCCAACACGTCTGTGATGGTTTGGTCGATGATGTCGTCGATGGAGGTAACTACTTCAAACTCGGTTGGCACGAGACCACTGAGTCCGGCTTGTCTCATCACCGTTTGACAGAAACCGTGAATGGTGCTGATGGTGACTTCGTCATAACGAGACAAGAATTGCTCAAGATGACGAATTGATGCTTCCTTGACTACATCTGATGATTGCATGTGCTCGGTCCAAGATGGAGCAGAAATAACTCCACGCAGTGCTTGAAGAGCCTCGATACAGCGTGCGCGTGTTGATTGCTTCAATTCCGCGGTGGCTTCGTTGGTGAACGTCATCAACAACAATTGATCGGCTCGTAAACCTTGCTCTGCAACTAAGCGAGCCACCACTGTGGTAAGCGAGTACGTTTTACCGGTTCCAGCACTGGCTTGAATTGATACGTGTTGATTCAACGAAAAAGGCTGATTAGCAGAGATGTCGAATTCCAAAATGTGTGGCTTGCTCATTGCTCATCGCCTTTTGGTGCTGACGTGCCTTTTGCTGCCTTGCCTACACCTGTGGGCATCTCGAGGGCACATGTGGCGTAAAACGCATTCCATACGTATGTGGCATACATGTCAATACGCGAAAGAGTGGTGGTGTCTGAAGAGCGCGATAGTTGCAGGACCTCAATCTCTTCGGAAGTAGGCCTCTTTTTCCGAAGATCAGAGATGCTTTGATCACCCACATACCACGCAAGCTCAGCGTCGTATTTCATGTCGCTTGCTAATGCCGCATCCAGTTTGTCGCCCGGTTTTGTAGCTGCGAGATGTGATGCCTTCGGAAAGAAATCCACTGGCATCTGCGTGGCGAGAGTGGCGAGTGCGTTCACTACTGATAGCGCGGTGGTGGCGTTGTGAAGGCGCTCACTGTCAGATTCCCCAATGATTTTTGCTTTGTAACACACTGGGTGTGATTCGGAGGACTTTGCATTGCGAGTGGTGAGATATGCAATGACAGGCTGCCCTTTTCGATGGAGTGTGAGCACCGCTAATTCGACCCACAATTCAAGCAAATGTGAGTCAGTGAATCTCTTAAAACGGGCCCGAGCAAATTGCGCTGTGTCATCAACCATGACCACATCGGCGATTCGTAATGATGTTGATATATCACCCACGGTGACTTGGCAATCGATGTCATCACCTTGTAGACCTTGCAATTCTGGTGGAAGCGACGCGATCATCTTGCGAATCTCTTCACCAATCTCTTGGCTGACAAGATCTCCGATACGACCAGGTGGCAGTAAACCAGTGAGCGGTCGAACGTGGCGCCATTCATTAATGACGTCATCAAACCAACCCGTGTTGTGTTCGCCATCGAAATTTGTGATCAATTGCAAAAGACGCCGACCCTCAGACGAATACGCAAGATTCGACAGACTTAATGACAGAACGCCATCACCCATAAAGTTTTCTTCCTTGGTGAATTCTTCTTCTTTCTTTGGCCCCTCAGGAATGTCGACGTTTAGAACTTCTTTGTAATAGTAAGAAATCGGGTTTGACATAATTTTGAGAAGTTGTTGAATGTCACGAATGTGGGGTGCGTGTGGTGAAAGTGGAACACCGGTTGCGTCATCTGTGGAGTGATCGACATCTTCAGTTGTTGAGTTCAGGGTTTCCCACACAATGCGTGAGTTGTCGTCAAAGGTAAATGACACATCGTCACGTACGTGGCCTGGCTGCAGTGTGCGTAGGTCGAAATTGTGTCGGCCATGATGTGTCAACACGCGGTGGTGTCCGACTGTGCCATGCGTAGAAATAACAGATGCAACATGTTCGATGATCTCTTGCACGGGAACCGCAAGTGGCGTCTCTTTGTTATTGCGCACGTCGGCACCGGTGCAGGTGATTATGAGTGTGTTTCGCGCCGACATCAATAGATTCATGAGACTTTCGCGTCCACTCAATGAGTATTGAGGTTCTCCCACACGTGGATCATTTGACAAGACGTCATCTCCATCCGCGCGGCTTCCTGCAAATGCAGCCTCGTCGGCACCAACAAATGCGATGACCTTGAACGGGATGTTGTTCATGCCACCAAAATCGGTGACTGTGATGGACTCGAACTGACTCCAGAAATCAGACACGCTGTTTGTGATGTAATCATTAGTTACTAGCGATAAATCGCGAAGTGAGAAACACGCATTGTCTACGTCGATCTCTGCTGATGCATCGGCGTACATCTGGCGAATCGATCGACGTAGTCGAGCTAATGAATCAGTAGCACTGGGAACAACATTGATGAAGTTAGTGAGAATCGACAACAAAACGTTGTTCCACGCGGTGAGCGACAGTGCAATCTCTTTGCCATTTTTGTAGAGGGCATTGTGGAGAGATTCGACTCGGGTGAGGAACTCGGCCAGTGTTCCCGCAATCAGCAGTTCGTTGGTACCAATGGCATCGAATGGGACCACATCTGCCGGGCCAATAATGTCGCGCTCTGCAGGCACCGCGATGCCCATCATTAAACGTTCGAGGGCAACTTGCCATGTGCCGTTGGTGATGCTGTGGGTGATGTTCCACTTTTCGCGATGTTCGGTGTTCAACCCAAATTGCACACCAAGTTGCTCTGTCCAGCGTTCGAGAAGTTCGATTGCGTTGTCGTCGAATGAGAAAGCACGGCGCACGGGGCCGAGTGATGCCACATCAAGCAGTTGGCTCGCTGAACACCGCCCAGTGACAAGTTGCAATACCTCAAGAAATGCTTGTGTTACTTCATCGGGCCGAGTGACCGCTCCACGCATCACATTGATTGGTAGGCGCGGCACATTGTTGCCCACCGTTGTGTCGGGATCAAGAATGGAGTTAAGAACTGGAGCGGCCGCGGCCACGTCACTACATACAACGAGAATGTCTCGTAAACGAAGAGAGGCGTCTTCATTTAACGCATGCAGGAGCGCATCACGCACTGCCTCTACTTGACGATGCAATCCGTAACACGCATGAATCTGAATTGAGCCGTCACCATTTTTTAAGATCTCGGACAGTTGATCTTCATTAAACGATTGAGCAGTGTGTTCATCATGTATGACCCCCGTTTGACATTGATGCAATAGAGAATCTTTACGGGCTAACGCTGGAGCAACAACAAGATCATTGGCAGTGATGACGGAGTCAAACAACGCACGGGCTTCTAGGACTTGTGCAGACCAGCGTGAATACAGAGGATGTTTAATGGCGGTTTGAGCGTATTCGTTGCGAGATGTTCCCACTGAAACTGTGGTGGGCAACTTATTTCCTGGCGCATACATGTAATAGACGGCAACATCAATAATGTCATCGAGTACACGTATGACATCTAACGCCGCGCGACTTAGCGCTTGGACACCAAACACTGAAATTCTTTGTGGCAATAGTTCTCGATCAATAGATGAAGCGAATGTCTCGATGTCTACGACACTTCGTTGTGACTGTGGCGTGTTGACCAAATGATTGTGTAGTGCGTTGAACACGTGCACTTGCCAATCTTGCGTTCCACTTGTTGCTACATCGTATTTATGGTTGTCGGCCCAGCCCTTCAGCATTTCCGGACGATGTGAGGCGTAACGGTCGAAAAGCTCTGCAGCGCGTCTTGCACTTGACAGAGGTGCTGATGCAAAAGATTTTGGAAGAGCAAAATCTGAATTGTCGCTTACGAGCGACATGATGGCCCACGACAAACGTGTTGCGTCCCAAGGAGAGTTGCTCACACCAGCTGGCATGTGAGGTGTTGCGTTAATTAGTTCACGTGGGTACATGAAGTTGACGTTTGCAACAATGCCGTTGTTCTTTCCCGGATCGCCGAGACGACGGCCAAGTTCTCGTTTGAGGTAACTAGCCATATCGGCAACTGGAACAATGATGATTTCTTGTGCCATGGGGTCGGCAAGGGGAGTGCGTAGACGTTCGGCAAGTTGGTCAACTAGTGGTTCAAGATCGGCACAGGTATGCAAACGCATTCGAGCATTCTCCCATAAGCCTGTTTCGAGGGCTTATGTGGTTATTGGCGAGCTTGGATGCTTCTTCCAGTTGCGTCGTTGGCCTCTTGCTCGCTCGTTTTATCTTGGGACACGATACGAATATCAATTCGCTCGATAAGTCCGCCGAAGGGAAATGGTCCTGCGTATCGATCACTCACTGGCGATCCATCGTCGAATCCAACGCTCGCACCCACACTCGACATCATCCTCATGAAGCGACGTAAATGGCAATCGCCGCTTGGTTCACCATTAATAAGGAGTGTGACTGTGGCATCGCGCTTGGCACGACGAAATTGCACGCCCACACTGCATTGATTTTCAGGAACAGATTGTGATGATTCGACTACCCAGTGTTCACCGAAGTAGTTGTAATCAAATACAAGCCGATCATTCTGAATGAAGATGCTGAGCCCAGAGTTTTCGGTGCCAGTCGCATACAGCACTCCATTGCTTCCTGCTGGCCGAACAATGTGGGCATCAAAATCCCATGAGCGTCCTCCGATAGGAGCACTCGCGGCAGTGGGAATGCGAGTGATCGGAGGAAAGTAGGAGTAACTGCGATCCGGACGATGCGGACCATGATCACCGGGGCGAATACCAAACAACGTCACTCCACGATCATCAAGAGGCAGCACGTTGTGTTGTCGCGCTTCCTGCCACCACAAGGCAATCATTTCGTTCAGTTTGTCGGGCTCCTTTAGGGCAAGGTCGTTGCATTCAGAGCGATCATTGCGAAGGTTATATAACTCCCACACATCATCGTCATACGCCACACCAGTGTCATGTCGCGTTACCGCTTTCCAGCCGTCTGCGTATATCGCACGGTGTCCCATGTTCTCGAAATACTGGATCGTCTTACGACTTGCCACATCACTGTCGTTAAAGCTGTATGCCAACGACGTGCCGGTGATGGGCATTTGTTCGTAACCCTTCAGAGTCGCAGGGGGTTCGACTCCAACAATGTCATAAATAGTGGGAACGATGTCATTCACGACATGAAATTGATGTCGTAACGCGCCAGTATCTGTGATGCCTTTTGGCCAATGAACAATAAGTGGTACGTGCACACCACCTTCGTGCGTGTTTTGTTTGTACCACTTAAAGGGTGTGTTGCCTGCTTGTGCCCAACCCCACGGATAGTTGGCATGACTGTGTGGTCCACCAATGTCATCGATCCGTTTCACTGCTTCATCTGGCGATTCAATAATGAGGTTGAAGAACTTCATTTCGTGCATCACACCAAATGGTCCGCCTTCTTGACTGGCGCCATTGTCTGACTGCAAGAAAATGATTGTGTTATCAAGTTTGCCTAAACGCTCTAGTTCTGCGATGAAGCGACCAATCTGTGCATCTGTGTGTTCGAGAAATGCAGCGAAAGCTTCCTGCAAACGAATAGCAAGTCGACGTTGATTATCGGGCAGAGAGTCCCACGCGTCTACACCGGGGTTACGTGGCGCAAGTTGAGTGTCAGGGGGAATGATTCCCATCGCTTTTTGACGAGCAAACCATTCGTCGCGAGCAACGTCCCATCCCGTGTCGTATCGCCCACGGTGTTTATCGAGATATGACTGTGGTGCTTGATGCGGTGCATGTGTTGCGCCAAACGCAAGATATGTGAAGAAAGGTTTGTCGGGACGAATTGATGCAAGGTCACGAATGAACAGCAAGCCTTGATCGACGAGATCTTCGCTGAGGTGATATCCGTCTTCCACGGACTTTGGAAGTGGAATGTGATGATTGTCGTACACCAACTCCGGATGAAACTGATCTGTCTCGCCATCTAAAAAACCGTAGAAGCGATCAAATCCGCGACCAAGCGGCCATTGATCAAATGGGCCAGCTGCTGATGCGTTTTCCATTTGAGTGAGGTGCCACTTGCCAAGTGCAAACGTTGCATAACCCTCTTCACGTAAGACCTCGGCAACTGTTCCTGCATGGTGGGAAACGCATCCCCGCATATTCGGAAATCCTGTGTTGAAATTGGAGACAGACCGCATGCCAACTTCGTGAGCATTCCGTCCGGTGAGCAATGCTGCACGTGTGGGGCTACACAAAGGGGTGACGTGGTAGTTGGTGTAGCGCAGACCACCGCCAGCCAATGCATCGATGTTGGGAGTGTCGAGGGTGGAGCCAAAACAGTTGAAGTGTGAAAACCCGAGATCGTCGATGAGGACGATCACCACATTTGGTGTATCACGACGTGGGTGACGAGGTTCAGGCCAGTGTGGAGTTGACTCGGAAACCGTGTCTCCAATGACGCCCTGAAAATCCTCGTAGTTGCCCATAACCCCTCGTCCACGCAGTTTGACCCGCGTTCTAACTTTTGTCAGACTGTCTGACAATACATTACACAGGTGGTACCCGATGGCCGACAGCGACACGCCCAAAGACGCACGTAGCAACAGTGATGCGCCCCGACTTCAACACACCTACGGAACCATTAATAAGGAATACGCGTTTTCACTCGCGACTCGTGCGCCAGAAGATGACGGCCCTATCTACATGGTCAATCTCATGAAATATCACGAGATTGCCCAGTACGACGATGGTGATGGCGACACTGCGGTTAGTGGGCGTGAGGCAGATGATCAATACAACCCATCATCAATCTTGAACAAGATCGGTGCCGCAATAGTGTTTGTTGGAGATGTTGTGTCCAACAATGTGGGCACTGATGACTGGGATCGCATCGCAGTTGTTCGCTATCCCACACGCCGCTCGTTTATAGAGATGCAGTCACGAAAAGATTTTGGTGAAAAACATAAACATAAGGCTGCAGGCATGTTGCGTACCACGCTTATTGCGTGCCGACCAGTTGATGAGTCTTTAGACCAAGCCGAGCGACCAACTCCACGTCCTGCTCATTCAGTAGTGATGGTGGTACATCGAACAAATAATCGTGATGAGGTACTACGCACATTGCCAACGGCACAATCGCTTCTTGCGGAAGGCGTGGTAATTGGAGATGGTCGCAGTTGGGACGTGGTGCAGTTTCTCTCAGTCGCCAGGGAGGCCGACATTCAACACATTGCTGAGCAGTATCACGACGCCGACCACGGCGCTACGTACGTGCTCGGATTACGTGCAACCTTAAATTCTTTTATTGGTTAGTTGCTGAAGGAACAAAATGCCAACAACAACATCTTCTGGAACATCTTCTGAACAATCGACTGATGGTCGACATCGTCGCGCACAAGCAAATCGCGAAGCAATCGTTGAAGCCTTGGTGTCTTTATATGCCGAGGGTCATGCAGATCCCAGCGGAGCAGACATCGCGGGGCGTGCGGGTGTGTCGGAGCGCTCATTGTTTCGCCACTTTGATGACATTGACGATCTCTGCCATACAGCTTTTGTGGTGCAATGGAAACTCCTTGCAGATCGCACACGATTACACACTCCTGCGTCGGCACCAACACACGAAAAAGTAGCCGCTGTCGTGGAGCAGCGAGTAGGTCTGTATCTCGACATGATGAATGTCATGCGTATCACGCGAATGCACGCCGTGCGAAACAACACTGTGTTACGGCATGTGCAGTCATCACGTAAAGAAATGCGATCTCAACTAGAAAAGCTATTTGCACCAGAGTGCGAACAAATGACAACAGATGGTGCAAAGACATTTCTTCTCACGGCTAACGCATTGTTGTCATTTGAACACGTCGAACAACTACGCCTTGATCAAGGTATGCCTACAACTCGTATCAACTCATTACTGTCGGCATCGCTTCTAGCGTTGCTTGCGAAATAAACACATCGTTCTCACCACTGAAAGGCTGAACATGAAAGCACTACGCACACCCGATGAACGATTTGCGGGTCTTCCTGATTTCCCGTATGCACCGCATTATGCAGACATAGATGACACGGACGGGGGAACACTGCGTATGCACTATGTGGATGAAGGTCCACGTGATGCTCATCCGGTGTTGTTGTTACATGGAGAACCGTCGTGGTCCTATCTGTACCGAAAGATGATTCCCATTCTTGTTAATGCCGGACATCGAGTGATTGCTCCCGACCTCATTGGGTTTGGCCGCTCCGATAAGCCCACGGAGTTTTCTGACTACTCCTATGCACGTCATGTCCTGTGGACCAGTGAGTTGATCTTTGACGTTCTCGATCTGCAGCATGTCACGTTCTTTGGTCAAGACTGGGGTGGTCTTGTTGGGCTTCGTTTAGTTGCTGCGCAACCTGATCGTTTTGATCGCGTTGTAGTGGGCAACACCGGATTACCGCGTGGTGACGGAAAGATATCTGATGCTTTTCTTGCATGGCAGAAGTTTTCAAAAGAGACACCCACATTTGATGTGGGCGCATTGGTAAACGGCGGCAGCTTGATGCAATTATCTGCAGAAGAGGTTGCTGCGTATGACGCGCCATTTCCCGATGACTCCTATAAAGCGGGTGCGCGTATTTTTCCTTCGTTTGTGCCAGTTGATGAGTCATATCCAGAAGTAACGGAAAACCGCGCGGCATGGGAAGTGCTACGCCAGTACAACAAACCGTGGTTATGCGCATTTAGCGATAAGGATCCCATCACCAAAGGTGGCGATGGTGTGTTCTTACGCGAAGTGCCAGGAACCCAAGGGCAATCACACGTGACCATTACCGATGCAGGGCATTTCTTGCAGGAAAACAAAGGTGAAGAACTGGCACAAGTGATAGTCGATTTCATAGCATCAACCTTGTGACAACAGCTCCAGCACTTCGACTTGGCATCGCGTACGACTTTCGTTTACCTCCTGGCGCGGGTTTTTCACTTCCAGATCTGTATGCAGAGACGCTTGAACAAATACGTTTTGCCGATCAACTCGGATATGACATGGTTTGGCTCAGCGAGCATCACTTTGTTCCAGATGGTTACTTGCCGTCATTTCAACCTGTAGCGGGCGCGATCGCAGCGTGTACGTCACGTATTCGCATTTCCACCGACGTTGCGCTTGCACCGTTTCATCATCCCATTCGTTTAGCAGAGGACTTGGCGGTTCTTGACCAGTTGAGTGGCGGTCGTATGGAACTTGGTCTCGGTATGGGATACGCAGTTCATGAATTCAACGCATTTGGGTTGAATAGAAAAAATCGAGTGTCGCTTACCGAAGAAAGCATTGAGATTCTTCGACAGGCATGGTCGTCAGATTCCGTTAATTTTTTGGGCAAGCGGTATCAACTGTCAGGAGTAAATGTCTTTCCTAAACCTGTGCAACAGGGAGGCATTCCATTGTGGATTGCAGCACAGAGTACGCCGGGCGCAGAACGTGCTGCTCGCATGGGTCTTCATTATTTGCCGCAAGGATCACGTGGATTAGTTCTTGATCCGTGGCATAACGCGCTTGAACAACACGGGAGAAAGGCTGAAGAATTTCGGGTAGGCATTATGCGTTCATGGCTGATCACAGATGATCGTGACCGCGATTGGCCACCGATTAAAGCTGGTGAGGTGTACCGAGCGAAGATGTATCGCGATTGGAATCATGAAGCCGGCGACAATTTTGAGGCATGGGAATCTGATGACCGCATTCCTCAAACATGGGTAATTGGCAACGAAGATCATCTCATCGCTGAATTATCAAAGTTCTTGTTGGAGTACGGGATTACAGACTTGGTGACCTACGTGGCGCCACCGGGGGTGCGGCCGTCTGCGCACAACGAAAGTCTTGAGCGCTTCGCAAAAAATGTGATGCCAGCGTTACGCGCGGCAATCAATTCAGCTCGTGGTATTCCTAACTAACGCGGATGTCGAAGGACGATCTTCGCGTACAAGTTCACTGGAATAGCGGTTGAAGTACTGCTCGATCTATTTCAATCGCGCAGAAGTAGACCACTTACCGCCGATTTTTTGGACTCCTCGAATGGTGCATTTCCATGAACCTTTGCTCAGTCCAGACACTTTGATAAGTGGTTTACGCGAGGTCGCAAATACAGACGTAGCGCCTTTTGAACACATTGCTTGATATTTTTTGGCACCTCGAACTGGTGTCGCACTTACTCGAGCGGAAGTGGCGTTCAATCGTGTCGCACGTGTATTTTTTGGAGCGTTAAGAAGAGTTGATTTGGGCTTAATTTTGATTTTTGGAGCCGTTGAGTAACGGGAAGCCATTGAACGTACCGATTGTGATGAAGTACTTGTACCAGCGAGACTTATCGATGGCATCGAGATCAGTAAGCCAGGCTGAGGTGATGTCACTCGCGTAATCGTGGCAGCCACTGTTGTGGTGACACTTGCATCTGTGCGTGTTGTTACCAAAGTGTTTGCCAAAACGTCTGCCGTTGTCCCATACGCAGATTGAATAAATGCATCAGGGATAAACGTGCTGTAGCGGAGAGTATTTACCGAGCCGTCTGCTTTTTTTGCTGGACCTGACAGGTCAACAGACCATGTCATTGTTAACCGGTCAAATTGAATCTCTCCGGTTACAGCAGCATTGGTTGACACCCACATTCCTCGCTTCGCATCGAGGAGCAAATTGGGTTCCTCATAAAACTGCACACCCTGAGCAAAAGACTGATAATCAATCTGATTTCTCGGATTTGAGCAATTTGCATCTGCTTCACAACCAAGAGCAAACGGCCACGACGAAGTTCTCAGTGTGCCTTTGGTGATCCAGTTGCCATTTTCGTTGATGACATCAAAATCTTGGACTTCTGCTTTCGCAAACAGACTTGGCGACGGTTTGAACGCGCCAGTGTTTATGACAAATTGAAACGCGGTGCCAAGCGGAATGGTTGGTGCGAGTTCTTGCTGTCCATTTACGCGCAACTCATACGCCAAGCTTGGAGTCTTGTATTCAGCAATCGAGAACAGCCATGCTTTGAATGTGATTCCTGTAGAGCTGGCGGGGCTCGTAAAAGTCCCGGAGTTAGTCAGGTCGATACCCCATGACGAGACGCAGAATGTGGTGACGGTGGTGTCGCACATCGGGAATTCTTGGTAGTCCTTATATGACGACGGGATGCCAGCTGTTGGATCAGATGCGGCGGTTGCCGTAGCAGGACCAGATAGCAACACGGTGGCAACGATGACCGAAGCGAGAGTACGCCAGCGACGATTTTTTATAGATTGAACCATGGTTTAATGATAATGAGATGGCATTGGATGCCTAATGACTGCCACCCTGAAATCCAGCATTTTTCACGTGCTCTTTTTCGGGGGTACGGAACTAGCCTGTGGATCCAGTCGGTTCGACACTTTGAGTGAACTCCACTCAAAGCACCGCTCCGTCTGCGCCTTTAGCTCAGTTGGTAGAGCAACGGACTTTTAATCCGCAGGTCCTGGGTTCGAGCCCCAGAGGGCGCACCACAATCGCTACGTAGGAGGAATCTATGAGCGAGATTGACAACAGCGTTATCCGCGTCAGTCGCGATGGACGATTTACCACTATTACCTTGTGTAATCCGTCGAAGAGAAATGCGCTCTCGCTTTATGTTCTCGAGCAGCTGACGTTGGCATTTGCTCACGTTGGTGCAAGTGATGCTGAGGGCATCATCTTGAACGCCGAGGGCCCAGTATTTTCTGCAGGTCACAACTTTGGTGAGATGAAAGGTGCCGCTGAAACAGATGCGCACCATCTATTTACGGTGTGTTCCACGCTGATGAAGACCGTGCATCGCATTCCTCAGCCTGTGGTGGCAAGTGTTCATGCATTGGCAACCGCGGCAGGGTGCCAATTAGTAGCCACGTGTGACCTTGCGGTTGCAGCACGTTCTGCGTCATTTGCTTTGCCTGGTGGCAAAGGTGGCTTGTTCTGTCACACTCCGCTTGTTGCGGTGGCTCGCAATTTGCCGCAGAAGCGAGCACTCGAGTTAGCACTTACTGGCGATGCCATTTCCGCGGACACGGCAATGCAATGGGGCTTCATTAATGAAGTAGTCGACGACGATCAACTCTATGAAGCAACGCTCGCGTTGTTGTCACGCGCTACTCGCGGCTCTGTTTATTCTAAAGCGCTTGGAAAACAGACGTTCTACGAACAAATCGACATGGATGAAGAACATGCGTACCTGCATGCCACCAATGTGATGGCAAGTGCTGTGGTGATGCCAGATGCGCAAGAGGGTATTGCCGCATTTCTCGACAAGCGTCACCCAAACTTCACTCAGCGACCTCATTAGAGTTTGATTATGACCGACATCAGTGCTCCAGAACGCGAAGAAGTTGAACTCTCGCTGCACGGGATGACATGTGGTGCGTGTGCTGCGCGTATTGAAAAAGAATTGAACGACCTTCAGGGAGTTCATGCAGCTGTGAACTACGCAACGGAATCTGCGATGGTTGTTTTTGATCCGTCACTTGCGTCGCCGGTATCTGTGATTAACGCTGTCAAGAGCATTGGCTATGAAGCTGATGTGCGGACTGAAGACAGTGTTGATGAGGGCATTGACGCGAAATTGCATGCACTCGCGGTGCGATTAGCGGTATGCGCTGTGCTTTCTGTGCCCGTTGTTCTCATTTCCATGGTGATGGCGTGGCAATTTGATAACTGGCAATGGGTTGTTGGTGTCATGTCCCTTCCCGTTGTGACATGGGGAGCTTGGCCCTTCCATCGTGCGGCATTTATGAATGCTCGTCATCGTGCAGTCACCATGGACACGCTCATCTCTGTGGGCGTCATCGCTGCAACAACGTGGTCAATCTGGGCTCTTCTGTGGGGTGATGCTACTGATGACATGATCCATTCCGGATCGGGCATGTCATCAATGACTCATGATGGCGCGCACGTGTATTTCGAAGTTGGCGCAACTATTACAACGTTCATTCTCGCGGGTCGATACATGGAAACACGCGCAAAGTATCGCGCGGGTAACGCACTGCGGGCACTTCTTGCGCTCGGTGCAAAAGATGCAGTGGTGTTGCGAGATGGTCGTGAGGTGCTCATTCCCGCATCAGTGGTGCGTGTTGATGATCTCGTGGTGGTGCGACCCGGTGAAAAAATTGCCACGGACGGAGTTGTTGAAGAAGGTTCTTCAAGCATTGATGCGTCAATGATCACTGGTGAAAGTGTGCCTGTAGATGTGGAGCCCGGATCGCATGTGACGGGAGCAACGATCAACCTCACAGGTCGTGTCATTGTTCGAGCAACACGAGTGGGTTCCGACACCACGTTTGCAACGATGGCCAAATTGGTTCGCGACGCACAAGCAACGAAAGCTCCCGTGCAACGTATTGCAGATCGAGTGAGTTCGGTGTTTGTCCCACTGGTGTTCGCGATTTCTGCTGTCACTTTGGTGATGTGGTTGGTCTTTGGTGATTCAGTTGACGATGCATTTAGTGCAGCTGTGGCCGTGCTGATCATTGCGTGTCCATGTGCATTGGGCCTTGCGACCCCTACCGCGTTGATGGTGGGAAGTGGTCGTGCAGCTCAACAAGGAATCATTATTAAAGGTGTTGATGTTTTGCAGAGCACGAGACGCATCGACACGGTAGTGCTTGACAAAACCGGAACTGTCACAACAGGCGAGATGACTCTGACTGATGTCATCTGTGTTGATGGTGTGTCACGTAGTGAAGCGCTGAAATTTGTGGGCGCGGTGGAAGCCGCAAGCGAACATCCCATTGCCCGTGCAATTACTCGCGCAGCGGAAAATGAATTAGGCACTGTGTCGTCAGTTGACAACTTCGTCACTTCTCCCGGCGTTGGCGCAACTGGCGTTGTTGACGGTGTCGCGGTGATGGTGGGTCGTGAAGAAATGTTGCGCTCGAAATTGATCATCGTGCCAGCGACATTGCGCGAAGCGTTACAGCGTGTACGTATGCAGGGTCGCACAGCTGTTGTTGGTGCGTGGGGTGGGGAAGCGCGCGCTGTTTTAGTGGTTGCCGACCAACCGAAAGACTCCAGCAAGGAAGCGATCGCCACGTTGCGGAGTATGGGACTTGCACCTGTGTTACTCACTGGCGACAACATCGACACCGCCCGCGCCATCGCAGAACAGGTCGGTATTGAAACCGACGAACACCATTTGTATGCGGGCGTTTTACCGCACGAAAAGGTGTCCGTAGTGAAAGATCTACAAGAGCGTGGATACGCCGTTGCGATGGTGGGTGATGGTGTCAATGATGCGCCAGCGCTAGCACAAGCAGATGTTGGTATCGCAATGGGCGGGGGCACCGACGTTGCGATGCAAGCAAGTGATCTCACTATTGTCTCTGGAGATCTACGCCTTGTTGCCACGGCGATCACGCTGTCTCGTGCCACATTGCGCACCATCAAGACCAATGTGTTTTGGGCTTTTGCGTACAACGTGGCTGCTATTCCACTTGCTGCTGCTGGTGCGATGAACCCGATGTGGGCCGGACTTGCCATGGCCTCATCCAGTGTGTTCGTAGTGCTCAATAGTTTGCGCTTGCGATAAATCACACATTAAGTGTCTTGTTGTGCACTCGTTGAAATGCTTTGATCGCATACTGCTTGTGATTGCGCATAGTGCGAGGCGACATGTTGCGCACTTTTGCTGCATCATCTGTTGACATCCCATGTCCTAAATCGCGCAACAAACTCACATGTCGTCGCGATAGTCCAGCTTTTGCTGCATCTTGTAATACATCATCTAACTCTTCAATGGGATCGACATATTGAGGTGCATTCGGTACCAGTGGGATGTAGTAATTCGCGGTGTAGTCAATTTCGATACTGCGCAAACGTGACTCGCGTACGAAGGCGTGATATTCAATGTCTCTTGCCAAGTTGGCAGCAATTTTTGCTGTACGGCGCTGATGTGGAAACGTGCGGATCACCATCCATGCAGTGGGAATGACCTCATCAATTGCAGCTCCAGTGCCGCCGCGCATAATGCGGCCACGACGTTGTGCGATCGACATCACAGAGGGAAGCACGCGATGCAGCACAATGCGAGCAGCCAGTTCATCGTGTTCGGCACGACAGATCAACTGCCACAACACATGGTCCGCCACTGAGTCATCTGTTGGTCGACCAAAACCAGCAAGAACCAAGAGTTCATCAAGGTGGGTGATGGGATCAGTAGTAATTCCCCAGCTGTTGACCTTGCGCAATGTGGGTCGAGAAATAGAGAGTCGTTCCCACTCATCAATTAGCTGTCGCGCGGGACCGCTGTGAGCGGTGGTGTGCACGAGAGCAGAGGTGGATGGTGAATGGGTATCTGTTGAGCGGTGTGTAGCCATGACCGCACGGTCACAGAACCGCCTTGTTGACGGTGGGCGAGCAGGTGTGCTCGGAGGTCTCACCCAGCGACAAGACTGTGAGCATGCGTATCACCTTGTCTTCTGGCACCGCCGCCGAAATCGTTCGCGTCGATGCACCGTCGATGGGCCTTGTCATCACTCCCGACATCTTTGGTCTTCGTCCATTGTTTGACGAACACGTGACACGCTTTGCTCGCGACTGGAACATGTCGGTGATAGCCGTTGAACCTTTTCCTGGCCAAGAGATTGAATTAGGTGCAGACGTGGAAAAGCGGTTTGCTGCAGTGCCCCACATTCATGATGATGTACAGCTCCGCGATCTCGAGTTGGCCGCAGACGAACTTGGTACGTCGCGTGTGGGATTGATGGGTTTTTGCATGGGCGGGATGTATTGCTTTAAGGCAGCACGTAGTACTCGTTTTGATCGCATCGTGAGTTTCTACGGAATGATTGCACTGCCGGATGCATGGAAGTCGCCACATCAAGGTGAACCGCTGGAGATCTTGTCGCAAGGTCACGCGGATCGTGTTCTCGCAGTCATCGGTGCACGTGACACTTATACGCCACCTGTCGATGTTGAAAAGTTACAAAAGACCAATGCAACTGTGCAGGTGTACACAGAAGCAGAACATGGTTTTGCACACGATGTATCACGACCAGCGCACCGATCAGAAGATGCTGCGGACGCGTTTGCTCGCGCTGAACGTTGGTTACGCGGAGAGTAATTGTCGCAAAGAAAATGTCAGCGAGAGCGTTGCTCGAGTTGCTGACGCTGCATGATCTTGTAGTGGCGCTCGTGTTGTTCGAGCCATCCGAGACGAATGAAACTAGCAATTGCTTTGTTCACACGTTCTCGTGATGCACCTACCATGCCCGCAAGTTCTTCTTGCGTGACAGGCAATGAGAATTCATCTTTTCCGCCCGACAATTCAAGAAGTCGTTTTGCAGTTCGACCCGTGACGTCTAAGAACACGCTGTCAGCAAGTGCCTCGTCCATCACACGAATGCGACGTGCAAGAACGCGCACAACATTCCACATCAGGTCGGGATTCCACTGCAAGATTGCGCGAACTTTGTCATTAGGAAGTTGCAACAACTTTGATGCTTCGAGCGCGCGCGCTGAGGCCGACCGTGGCAAGTCGTCGAGAAGGCTGAGGTCGCCAAACAAGTCGCCGTCTTCCATGAGGGCAACGACGCTTTCACGATGATCAAACGGCTTGTTGCCGAGTGCAATTGCGATACGACCGGAGACCACGAGATAGATGAAGTCAGGTGAATCTCCCACTTCAAATAACACGTCTCCACGCACGAGATCCCGCTCTGTCGCAACCGCGGCAAGGCTTTCAAGGACATCTTTTGGAGCGTCGG
>JBIJAO010000018.1:0-33178 GCA_044345725.1 Ilumatobacteraceae bacterium
AGCCACGAGAAACATATAAATAACACAATCCCGAGTGCAGAGGCCATGATGACAGACGCTATGAGATCGGGTCCCCATAATTGTGCTCGATACAAATCGATCTGGGCACCTATACCGACTCGACCGCCTTGTCGAAAGTAGAAATCACCGACGACTGCGCCGACAACGGCTAGTCCGGCAGATGTACGTAGACCCAAAAACACTGTGGGCAAGGAATGTGGCACTTGCAGTTTGCTGAGTCGTTGCCATTTGGTGGCGTGATGAATCGTGAAGACATCATGAAGTGATTGAGGTGCGGTGGTGAGTCCAAAGTAGGTGCTGCTGGCAAGTGGAAAGAATGCGATCAGAACCACCACCAACAGCCGTTGCGCCGTGCTGTAGTCGATGAGTGCACGAATAAGAGGTGTGATGGCAACGATGGGAGCAGCTTGTAGCGCTACGAGATAGGGCCAGGTGGCGCGACCCGCCCATGGGAAAAGTGCCATGAGGAACGCCACCATGATGCCAACAATGAAAGTGATCGCTAATCCGATGAGGGCGATCTGTGTTGTGTCCCACAGTGACAAGAGGATGTTCTTCATTCCGCGCTGTTGGCCTGAATCCCACACAAAGAAAGCATCCGTGACGACGATGTCGGGACGTGGAAGAAGAAACTCTTTATGTGGTGGCAGCACAAGTGTTGATATGACATACCACAGCCCGATGAACGCACCGAACATCGCAAATGGCGGCAAGAATCGTGAGATCCGTGCGCTGGGATACTTGCTCACGACGTACCACCTGCGGACAACGCACTATGAACTGATCTGCACAAGTCTTGAAACTGTGATGTAAAGCGAATCTCATTTGTCCTCTGCATTGGCAGTGCTATTGGTATGTCATGAGTGATTCGCGACCCTGCTCCCGAATTGTGCGACATGACGAGGACACGATGAGATAGATACACCGCTTCACTGATGTTGTGGGTCACAAATACGCAGGTGAGTTGTCGTGATGCAGAAAGTTCGTGCAGTAATTGATTCAGATTCTCCCTGGTGATCTCATCAACGGCGGAAAATGGTTCGTCGAAGAGATACAAATCGCCGTTGGCAGCGAGAGATCGCGCCAATGACGTCCGCATTTTCATGCCGCCTGACAGCTGATGTGGATACTTCTCGGCGTCATCAAATAATCCAACCGAAGTGAGCGCGTCTTTGATTTCAAGAGTTGACAGTGCGTGTCCTTGTAATTCACCTACGAGAGCAACGTTGTCTCTCAATGTTCGCCACGGCAACAGAGCGGGCTCTTGAAATAACATTTGCAACGAATGGCATCGCCGTTCGACGATTCCCGCAGAGGGGTGATCTAGCCCTGCCACAATTCTGAGCAATGTGGACTTTCCACAACCTGTGGGGCCCACAACTGAAACAAACTGCCCGTCGTCAACGTGCATGTTGAGGTCATCGAGTATTGATGTCACCCCGTCAAAGGTTTGACAGACGCCATCGAGGGACAGAAGTGGGTCGGCGCTCATGTCATCCATACGATATTGCTAGTTTCGTTGACATGACTATCCGAGATGAGATCATTGCGAAAATAACGGCCCCCGGGACACCGTTTGAGTTGCAAACCATAGCAATTGACGGGGTGCCACTGCGTGTCTTTTCCAATGCCCCAGAGTCGATGCGCGAGATCATCGCTGCAACCGCTGATAGTAGTGATCGGCCTTATCTCATGTATCACAATGAAGTCATCACCTACGGTGAGGCTCTCGAGAAGATCGCATCGATTGCACAATGGCTGATTGACCGCGGGGTCAAAAAAGGTGACCGTGTCGCCATCGGAATGCGCAATTATCCGGAATGGCCTCTCGCGTACTGGGCGATCATTTCAGTCGGTGCGATCTCGGTAAGTCTGAATGCATGGTGGATCGCAGAAGAATTGGAATACGCAATTTCGGACTCTTCATGCAAGGTGTTGTTTGTTGATGGTGAACGTCAAGACCGGCTCTCTGACGATTTGCTAAAACGACTTGGTGTCACCGACGTGGTGGTGGCAAGGAGTGTTCCACGCAAGGGGATTCACTCGTTTAATGACGTTGTCTCGCACCCCTCACATGGACTGCCAACAATCTCTATTGCGCCTGACGACGACTGCACAATCTTGTACACCTCGGGAACAACCGGTTTTCCAAAAGGTGCTGTTGGAACTCATCGCAATCACATCACGAACATCTTGAATACGTTATTAGTGGGCTCTGTGTCGACAGAGTTGGCGCTTGCAGCAGGAGTAGAACCAAAGCCCGCAGCTCAACCTGTGTCTTTGTGGACGTTTCCTTTCTTTCATATCGCTGGCGTCACTGGGATCAATGTTGCGGCTGCCACGCGCGGAGCATTGTTATCGATGTACAAGTGGGACGCTGATGAAGCCCTGGGCCTTATTGAGAAGCACCGGGTCACCACGTTGGCTGGAGTCCCGACGGTAGTGAGGTCGTTGCTTGAACATCCCAAGGCGGCATCTTTCGATTTGTCGTCGTTAGCAACGATCTCTCAAGGTGGTTCCCCAGTGCCGCCAGATTCGATCAAGAAAATCGAAGGAGATTTTGAGCGTCGTGTGAATCCAACAAATGGCTATGGACTCACCGAAACAACGTCAGCGATTATTTCTAACTCAGGTCTTTCATACTTTGCAAAAAGCGACAGTGTCGGTCTCCCGATGGTCGGAGCCGATGTTCGGATCGTGGATGAAGACGGGAAAGACCTCCCGGTCGGTGAAGTGGGTGAGTTATGGGTTCGCAGTCCAAATAATGTTCGTGGCTACTGGAACAAACCCGAAGAAACTGCCAAAGCATTCATCAATGGCTGGTTCAGAAGTGGGGATGCCGCGCGAATAGATGAAGATGGTTTCGTCTATGTAGTGGATCGAATCAAGGACATGGTTCTGCGCGGCGGCGAGAACGTGTATTGCGCTGAAGTGGAAGCTGTGCTCTTTGAACATGAGTCAGTAGAAGATGTGGCCGTGATTGGCATTCCTCATTCGTCGTTAGGCGAGGAAGTGGCTGCGGTAATTGTCCCGAAAGCAGGTCACGGAGAGTCTGATACGGCATCTGTGCAAGAGTTTGCTGCCCAAAGATTGGCAGCATTCAAGGTTCCCGTCACATTGTTCTGGCAAACAGATCCGCTTCCACGTAATGCAACCGGCAAAGTATTGAAGAAAGAATTACGCGACACATACGCCGGTAAGTAATGGCTACTTGTGCTGCTGTGGCCAGATGTTTCTTTGTATAAATACATCTTTTAGAAGACGTGTTTTATCAGTCATTATGCCGTCGACACCAGCATTCAATAATTCATTCATTTGATGCTCGTCATCGATCGTCCACACATGCACGGGGATGCCGAGGTTCCGCGACATAGTTAAGAGTCGCGTATTTGTGAGATGAAGGCCGGCTTGTTTCGTTGGAATTTGAGCCACAAAATTGGTGAGTGATCTGGCATAACGAGGGGACGTCTTGCTTGCTAAAAGTAGTTGGACTATTTGCCGGGGGCCCATTGATGTGCATACATCAGGTCCGAAGTGATGCCGTATAGCGACTAAACGCTTGTCGCTAAATGAACCCACACACACTCGATCGAGACACCGTCGACGAGCTAAGACATCGATAAGAGGTTGTAGTGCAGTATCAGTCTTGCAATCGATGTTGATTTTTGCCTTTGGGAAGGCATCAAGTATGTCTTCAAGTAGGGGAATGGGTTCAGAGCCGTGCACTTTCACACGCCGCAATTGCTCCCATGTCAGGTCTTTAATGTGGCCATCTTGCCCACATGTACGGCTCAGATCGTCATCATGAAATGCAACCAACACGCCGTCGCAGGTGGCGTGCACGTCGGTCTCGAGATACGTGTAACCGAGATGGACAGCGTCTTCAAAGGCAGACATTGTGTTTTCGGGCGCCTCGGAAGCACCACCACGGTGTGCAAAAGGTATTGGGCCTACATGGTCGAGGTACGGATGCACGTTGATATCAGATTGAGCGACCAGCTGCTTTCCAGTACTCGTCTTTCAAGAGTCGCTTATAGAGCTTGCCCGTTGGATGGCGTGGCAATTCAGGTCGGAAATCTATGGAGCGGGGACACTTAATATCTGCCAGTTGCGATTTGCAATAGGCGATGAGTTCTTTCTCTAACTCTTTTGCCTCAGCATCAGATGACGGCATTGTTACTGGCTGTACGACAGCTTTTACCTCTTCGCCGAAATCATCATTGGGTACTCCGAATACGGCCACATCAACGACTTTCGGATAATTCACCAAAATATTTTCCGATTCCTGAGGATAAATATTGACGCCGCCTGAGATAATCATGAAGGCCTTACGGTCGGTGAGATATAAGAAATTGTCTGCATCGAGATAGCCAACGTCTCCGAGGGTGCTCCAGCCGCGACCTTTTGGATCACGCGATGCCTTCGTTTTTTCCTCATCGTTGTGATACTTGAAATCTGCGCCGCCTTCGAAATACACGGTGCCAGATTCACCCTGAGGAACTTCGTTTCCGTCGTCATCAAGGATGTGTAACGTGCCTTGAATAGCGACACCTACCGTGCCTGGGTGTGCAAGCCATTGATCGCTGTTGCAATACACAAAGCCATTTCCTTCAGTACCGGCGTAGTACTCGTGGATGATTGGTCCCCACCATTTGATCATTGCGCGCTTTGTTTCTACGGGACATGGTGCGGCTGCGTGAATGACGCACTTCAACGACGACACATCGTATTTGGCCCGAGTTTCTTCTGGAAGCTTCAACATTCGAATGAACATGGTGGGCACTACCTGTGAGGCATTTGCCGAGTACTTCTCTGCGAACTTTAAGAAATCTTCTGCATCGAAATGCTCCATGACAATGGTGGTGCCACCGAGCATGTGTACTGCCAAGTTAAAACGCAACGGAGCAGCGTGGTACAGCGGCGCTGGTGACAGATACACGGTGTCTTCGTTGAAGCCAAAAAGTAGCGATGCAAGCGTGATAACACCGGGTGCGTTTCCTATCTCAGTTCCCGGCAATGGACGGGCGACACCTTTGGGCATGCCCGTGGTGCCACTTGAGTACAACATGTCGGTTCCGTCAACCATTTTGGATAGTGGAGTGGTGCTTGCAGCTGCAACCGTTGACTCGTAGGCGTCGTAACCTTCCACCGTTCCATCGAGCATCAAGCGCAATGTGACGTTTGGTATTTCGTCTGCTATTTCGAGCGCCTGATCTGCTTTGTACTTCGAGGTGATGTAACCCTTTGCCTGACAATCGTTGATGATGTATGACAATTCAGCCTTGGTAAGACGACTCGAGCAAGCTGTGTAAATAAGTCCCGCGTAGTGGCATCCCCACACAACTTCCAAATAGCGGGGGTGGTTTTCCATGCATACAGCGACGTGGTCACCTTCATTAAGGCCCGCCGCGCGCAGAACGTTCGAGAGGCGAACCGCAGCCTCGTGCAATTGCTTGTAGGTGGTTACTTCTCCCGTGGTGGCCTGAATGATGGCGGGACGGTCGGGAGATGTTTCTGCGAAATTGCCTGGATACATGGCACTAACTTACTGAAGGGTACGATGTGGGCACTACCTCCCAAGCGGGCTCTCGAGCCTCATCCCCAAAGGAAGTGCCATGTCTGTTATTGAAGTTGGTCTATCAGCCGATGAAAAGCGGGTCATTGACCTCACCGAGGAACTGTTGAAAAATTTCCCGCCGTCAAAGGTGTCAGCGGTGGAGTTTCTGGGCGCTCAGTACGACGCCGGTCTTGCTTGGATTCATTTTCCCGTCGGACTCGGTGGACTTGGCTTATCACCAAAATTCCAAAAGTTGGTAAACGAGCGCGTATTCGCTGCTGGGGCGCCAAATCCGGTTGTGCGTAATCCCATTGGTCACGGTATGTGCGGACCGACTGTTGTTGAGTGGGGAAGTCAGGAACAAAAAGAGCGTTACCTTCGTCCATTGTTCACTGGTGAAGAAGTGTGGTGTCAGTTGTTCTCCGAGCCTGGTTCAGGTTCAGACTTTGCTGGTCTGTCATCACGTGGCGTGAAAGATGGAGACGAATGGATTGTTAACGGCCAGAAAGTGTGGACCACACTTGCACACCTCTCGCGTTGGGGGCTTCTTGTCGTTCGTACCGACACCGAGGCAGTAAAGCACGCGGGTATGACGGCTTTTGTTGTCGACATGCAGGCTCCAGGTGTTGAAGTACGCCCACTTCGTCAGATGACTGGTGAAGCAGAATTCAACGAGGTGTATTTCACTGACACCCGTATTTCAAATAGCGAAATGCTTGGCGCCCCTGGTGATGGCTGGCGCGTCAGTCTCACAACACTTATGAACGAACGAGTGTCAATTGGTGGTGCAATTCCATCAAAGGGCTCCGGTCCCATCAAAGAAGTTGTTCGGGTGTGGAATGAGTTGCCGGCCGACAAAAAAGATCCCGCCACTAAAGACGAGATGATGCAGTTGTGGATTCGCGCAGAAGTGTCTCGCCTCACCAACATCCGTGCATCGCAGACTCGCAAAATGGGAACACCAGGTCCTGAGGGTTCGATTGGAAAGATGGCAAGTGCTGATCTCAACAAAGACACCTACGACTTCTTGATGAACCTAATGGGTGCTGAGGCGATGTTGTACGGCAGCTACGAGATGATTCGTCCCGAAATTGCTATGGGGTATGACTATGCACAGAAGGCATTCCTGCGCTCGCGTGCAAACAGCATCGAAGGTGGAACCACTGAAGTGATGAAGAACATCTTGGGTGAGCGTGTCCTTGGATTGCCAGGCGATGTTCGTGTAGACCGCGAAGTTCCGTGGAGCCAAGTACCGCGTAACTAATCACGCAAGGTTTTTTCATCTGCGTGTGTCGTTGCGGCCACGCGTGTCACTTACGCGTGGTTCAGCAGCACACCAAGAAAGAACGCAATGAGAGAGGCGAGTAGTCCTACTGCTCCGCCTACTGCGAGTGCAACCTTTGTTTTGCCATTGCTATGCACCGCGGTGGCAACTCCAGCGATGACCACAAACACGATCTTGATGCCAAATGTGGCGGCATATTCGCCACCTCTATCAGCGGGATCTTCCACGGCAAGGCTCCACATTCCGGTGGCAACAGCGACAACAAATGCAGGCCATGCTGTGCGTCCAAAAGCTTGCGCCATTGCCTTTGTTGCCTCTGGCGACACGCGACGTACGGAAGGGACGATGCCAGCGACCACTATCTGTCCGCCAACCCACACAGCGACTGCAATGAGATGGAGGGCAATGCGGATGGACTCTGCTGTGGGTGAAATCATGACTCTGAGAGTGCCAGAAGAACAGTGCTCGCAGCGATTCGGCGGTCATCCATCGCAGGTTGTGCGGCTACTGAACCACCCGACATGACTGTGATCGCCACTTCGAGAGACGCCTGTAGTTCTCGAATATTTCGTGGCGGCGGAAAGTATTCATCCTCATCGGTCACAGTGATTTCGGTAACTCCGTCGCGAGGATGAAGTGCCAGTAAAACATCTCGCACCAGTTCTTCAGGGGCTGACGCACCTGCTGTGACGCCAATTGTGCCGCGGAGATCGGTTGGCAGTTCATCGGCTGAGTTGATACGCAGAACTCGAGAACAACCAGCCTCGGAGGCCAGTCTTTCCAGCGCTCGCGTATTGGAACTATTTGCTGAGCCGATCACCACAAACGCATCGACCTGAGGTGCGATCTCCATGAGTGCTGACTGCCTATTTGTAGTAGCGAAACACAAGTCACTTCGTCCCGGTGTCCATACATCGGGGAATCTCTTTCGCACCGCAACGGCAACCTCGCTCCATTCTCGATGCGACAACGTGGTTTGTGCCAACATCGCAACGGGTTGGTCAATTGTTGGCAGTCGCTCTACTTCGGTGACAGATTCCACTCGAGTGATGGATTCAGGTGCAACCGCCATGGTTCCCACTGCCTCTTCGTGTCCATCGTGTCCGATATAGACAATGTGGAAACCTTTACCTGCGCGAGTCTTTACCTCATGGTGCACTTTGGTTACCAAAGGACAAACCGCGTCAACGACATAATTGCCTCGTGCACGAGCTGCTCTCACAACCTCTGGAGCTGATCCATGCGCTGACAACATGATGGGGCGACCCTCTGGCACCTCGTCGATGCTGTCGACAAAGATGACTCCCTGTGCGCGGAATCGATCAACGACGACCTTGTTATGCACGATCTCGTGGTAGCAGTAGATCGGCGCTTCGAATGAACGCACCATCCAAGCGAGGGCTTTGATAGCCATCTCGACGCCTGCACAGAAGCCACGCGGAGATGCAAGCAGGACACGATCAACGTTCATAGAACTAATGCAGAGATTACAGAGATAGACCTCCGATAACCTGAGACATGTGTCGTCTGTGATTGCTGAATTACCTGTGATCACTGCTGTCGCCGATGGAAGTGTTGCCCAATTACACGGTTTGTGTGTTGGGGACCAGGTGATCTCGATCAATGGGATCGCCCCAAGAGATCTCATCGAGTGGCAGTCCCTCGTGGCCGATTATCCACTGGAGATCGAGGTCAAACGGGGCAATCAAGAGATATTGATAGCTATCGAGTCGCGACTCGGAGACGACCAAGCGCTTCCGTTTGGTGTTGATGTCCACAGCGCGCTGTTTGACCGCGTTCAGACCTGTGACAACCACTGCGAATTTTGCTTTATCTATCAATTGCCTAAAGGCATGCGCCGCAGTTTGTATCTCAAAGATGACGATTACCGCCTGAGTTTTCTGTATGGCAATTTCACTACGCTGACTCGCTTTACAGAAGCTGATCTCGAGCGGGTGATTACGCAAAACCTGTCGCCGTTGTATGTGAGTGTTCATGCCACCCGTCCACAGACTCGTGCAGACATGTTGCGAAATGATCGAGGAGGAGTGAGTTTGCGGTGGCTGCGCCAACTCCTTGATCACGGAATCGATGTGCGCGCCCAAATCGTTCTGTGTCCCGGTGTCAATGATGGGGAGGTGCTGAACGAGACGTTCGGGACCTTGCTCGAGGAAATGTCGGAAATCTCATCAGTTGCAGTGGTTCCACTTGGTTTATCGAAATACAACACTGAGAGCCGAATGCGTGTGCACAGCTCGCTGGAAGCAAAGCACACCCTGTCAGTCATTCGATATTGGCAAGAGCGTTACCAACAATGCTTGGGTCGTCACGTGATCCATGCAGCAGATGAGTTGTACCTGGTGGCAGGCGAGCAAGTGCCAGATGCGTCTCTGTACAGTGATTTTGGAATGCTTGAAGACGGTGTGGGCCTAGTGCGCACGTTTGTTGATTCGTTCCATGACGTCACGCGAGGCGCGGGCTTGTCAACAGGTGCATCTTCTAACAACGAGATGTTGCGAGATGGAGGATTTTTTGCCTCTGTCGACAAAGATGCCACGACGAAGACAGATCGTCGCACCGACTACGTACGGGCAACAAATCCTGCGATTGACACTTCACTACGTGCTGTAAATGCCTTTACAGACCATGGCGGTACAGAGACTCAGTTGTCACTGGCACCCACACGACAACGCGCTCGAACACTTGGAGTTATCACCGGCTCATACGGGGCTCAGGTGATTACACCTATTGTCAACAACTATCTATCGGAACGGTCATATGAACAATTAGTGACTGTGCATGAAATCCCAAATGAGTATTTCGGAGGAAATACAGCAGTTGCAGGCCTGATGACATTCGAAGACATCGCATTGCACTTGCGACAACTGCCCGAAGATCGGTTGTACATACTGCCTGATGTATGTCTCAACGATGGTCGCTTTCTTGATGGGAAGACCATTGATGATCTTCGCCAGATCCGTAACGTACGTGTCATTGCATCGACCGGTAGTGCGTTGCGAGCTCAAATTGATCTCTTCATGCGTGGTGTCGCAGATGACCACACCAGAAAGCAGTCTGTCTCTCATGGTTGACATCACAGATACCCAATCCGACGTAGAAGCTCAGCTCCCGGTAGTGGTAATTGTTGGTCGTCCCAACGTGGGCAAGAGCACATGGTTCAATCGCGTGATTGGTGAACAGGCAGCAATCGTGGAAGACCGCCCGGGTGTGACGCGAGACCGTCACACGCGCCTTGCTCAGTGGCTGGGGCATCGTTTTTATTTGGTTGATACCGGTGGTTGGTTGCCAAAGGGTGATGAGCTCGAGGACAAAGTCAGCAAGCAAGTAGAGGAGGCAGTCAAGACTGCCAATCTTGTGATCTTTATGGTTGACGCCTCTGTTGGCCCTACTGATGAAGACGAACTGATTGCCGATTGGCTTCGTCGTGCTGGAGTGCCGGTTCTTCTCGCTGCAAATAAATCGGATAACGAACGTCGCGAAATGGAACGTTGGGAGTTTTTGTCACTCGGTCTTGGTGAGCCATATCCAGTGTCGGCATTGCACGGACGTCGAGCAGGGGATTTTCTTGATGAGGTCATCGCACGATTGCCCGAATACACAGAAGAAGATGTGGAAGACGCTGAACCAAAACAACACGATGGAGTGCCGCGTGTCGCCTTGGTGGGGCGGCCCAATGTGGGCAAAAGCACACTGTTCAACAGAATGGTGGGAGAAGAGCGCAGCATTGTGCACGACATGCCCGGCACTACTCGAGATGCCATCGACACATTGGTGGAAACCGAAGATGGTCCATTGATTTTTGTCGATACGGCCGGCATGCGACGACGAAGCAAGATTGACGATTCGGCAGAGTATTACTCGCTGGTGCGCGCACTACGTGCAATTGATGAAGCCGATATTGCAATGTTGGTCATTGACGCTACAGAAAGTGTGACCAGTCAAGATCTACGACTTGCTGAGCGCGTGGATGCATCGGGGTGTCCGATTGTGATCGTTCTGAACAAATGGGAGTTACTTGAAAACGAAGCACGTCGCGCTGTCGAAGCAGATGTTGCTCGCATGATGCACTTCTTGGCGGACTCACCGGTGCTCAAGATTTCTGCACTGTCTGGTAAAGGCGTCCACAAATTACGTCCGGTATTGCAAGACGCGATTGAGCAATACCAGCGTCGTGTCCCAACCCGTGATGTCAATCGAGTCATTGCAGATGCGCAGCAACGTCAACCCGCAGGTGGTGGCGCCAAAGTGATGTATGCGGTGCAGGGTGCAACAGATCCACCTACCTTCACACTGTTTGTGAATCGCGAGATTCCGGCTCCGTACCTGCGATATTTGGAGCGGTCTATTCGTGAAGCTTTTGAGTTTGGTAGTACGCCAATCAAGTTACGAGTGCGGAAAAAGGGGAGCTAATGCCTTGGTGTGAGCCGTGCGCCAAGTATTGGACACCTGCAGCAATGAAAGATGATGGTTCGTGTCCTAGCTGTGGCACCGTGGCCCAGGTTGCAGATGCTCATGGTCGTGTAACACCAGAGAATCTCGACATGAAAAAACTGGCGGGGAAAGATCCTGAAGACACCAAAGCGCCATGGCATTTCAAACTGTTGGTGTTTCTCCTCATTGCGTATCTCGGTTGGCGAGTGATTGTTTTGTTTCAGTGATCGTTTCCTCTCGTTCCCGCATGGGGCGGTAGGGTGATCCACCATCGGGCTGTGGCGCAGCTTGGTTAGCGCGCTTGTCTGGGGGACAAGAGGTCGTGGGTTCAAATCCCGCCAGCCCGACCACTTCGTCATTCGGAGTATTCCGTGTGACGAAGTTAAGAGATAAAAGTTTTCTCAGCAGTAAAACGACAAGAATGGCATCCATGTCATCGTCGGCCGGCTACGAGTCCCCAAATTCTGAATCGACTGGTTCAACCCCTAGACGCAATCACTCTCGGGCCCAGTCGTCGTGGCGTTATGTCGCTTCGATTGTGTTATCAGTCCTAGCTGGCGCATCATTGCTCCTTGCCAGTGTTGGCTTGTGGGTCAATAACACTGTTTTTAATAGTGAGCGGTTTTCGTCCACAGTGGAAAAGACATTGGATGAACCTGAAGTCAACGCTGCAATTAGTCGCTATCTCATAAACCAATTGATGGACAATCTCGACATCGAGGAATCCGTTTCCAACATTCTTCCAGACGAGTTAGATGGCCTGTCTCCAGTTCTCGTGGGAGCTGTGCGCAACGTTGTAGAAGAAGGCGTGCAGACAGTGCTTGCTGACCAGCGAGTGCAAGACCTCGTCACCGATCAAGTGAAGCAGTCGCATAAGACACTGATGGTGGTACTTGAAAACAAGGGTCCTCTCGGTGATGCCGTATCCACCGACGGAAACAAGGTGGTTCTTGATCTTGCATTAGTGCTTGAGCGCGCGCTCGAAGATGTAGAGCAAGCTGGCGTTTTGTTAGATCGTCTCGATTTGCCAGAGGACTTTGGCAAATTGGTGGTGTATGAGGGCGATGCGGTTGAAAGTTCGTCGAATGTCTTGCGTGCAGCTCAAGATGGCTTATCTCTCTTTAAGCGTTTGTTGTGGCTTTTCATCATCGCTGCACCAATCTTGACGGCTGCTGCTATCTACATCGCATCTAGTCGTCGACATGCGGTTCGTCGATTGGGGATTGTGTTTGCTGCGGTTGCTGCGGCCGTGGTGTGGACGCTGTCTCAAGTGGGACCCGCTGTGGGTGACATGATCTCTAATCCCGAAGCTCGGCCTGCAGCCGAGACGGTGGTAGACGCATTTCTGTCACGGTTGCAAGGATTTAGCTGGTTCCTATTCTGGGTCTCTTTGATCGTCATTTTGGTAGCCACGTTTTACAATCAGATCATGGCGCAGTATCGAAAATACAAGAACTCACGCAGCGATATCCCGCCGAGCACCTGATGTGTGGGCGCTTCGTGCGCAGTTTTACGGTGGACGAATTGATTCTTGAAATCAACGAAGCAGTGCCGTCTGCTCAAGTGATACACGATGTGACTGATTATTCATGGGCGGCAAATTTTAATCTTGCGCCCTCCACTGTCATTCCAGTGGTGAGTTTTCACAAAGAAAAGATCGTTATTGAGACGATGAGATGGGGCTTCGATTTTGGAGGTGCTTCTCAGTTGGTCATTAATGCTCGTGCTGAATCCATTGCTGAGAAACCAATGTTTCGAAATCTATTGTCAACACATAGATGCGTTGTGCCGATGGATGGTTTTTATGAGTGGCAACGTGAGGGAACACGCAAGACGCCGTTTTATGTCACGAGGGAGGACTCCAAAAGAATGTGGGTTGCTGGTGTGTGGAGACAAACACGCGAAGACTCTGGTGCACAAGTAGTGCTTGTTACAAAAGAATCTGAAGAACCTCTACAACGAGTTCATCATCGTTCTCCCTGTCAATTAACAATCAATGATGCATTGGCGTGGGCCACAGAGGATGTTGTGCCACAAGACCTGCTTCGCCCAGAAGCGGGGCCACGGCTTTCCCTTCACAGGGTGAGCAGTGATGTGAATTCCGTACGAAACAATCGCCCTGATCTCATTGTGCCGATAGCTGATGATGATGACGAGAGCCAGTGGGGTCTATTCGACTAGCGATAACGCCTTGATGATGGCCGCAGAATGTGTTTCTAATTCCTCACGCGTGACCGAGGTTGCTGCATTTGAAAAGTCAACGTCGGCCATGGTTTGTGTGGGAATGAGATGAATGTGGCAATGGTTCACCTCGTAACCAGCAATGATGAGGCCCACTCGAACACAGGGATGCGACACTTTAAGTGTGCGGCCTAATCTGTGAGCGACGTTCAATACATGAACTGCAAGATCTGTTGGTAGATCCGTCCATTCGTCAATCTCTGCGCGCGGAACAACAAGTACATGACCAGGAGCAATTGGGTTAATAGACATGAACGCGACACAGTGTTCATCTTTGTAGACAAATGTTCCCGGAATATCACCGTTAATTATTTTGGTGAAGATCGTGGTCATCCGTGATAACCGCCCGAAACGCTGATGATTTCCCCGGTGCAATAACTTGCTTCCGGGCCCACAAGAAAGCGGACCATTTCAGCAAGTTCCTCGGCGCGCGCCATGCGTCCTATAGGAATTGCGGTGGTAATCATTGCTTTAATGCTTTCACTCAGCGGAGTGAGCAGAGGCGTATCGACGTATCCAGGACACACAGCATTGACACGAATACCAAGATGTGCAGTTTCATATGCTGCGGACTTTGTGAGAGCGATGATTGAGGACTTAGCGACGGAGTAGTCAGGCGCCGCGGGGTTTGTGTACAGACCAAGAACAGATGAAATGTTGACAATCGCACCAGAACGTTGCGGTTGCATGTGTCGCAATGCAGCGCGGCATCCATAGAACGCACCGTACAAGTGAACCTTGATCATTCGATCCCAATTCTCGTCAGAGAGATCGACGAGATAGTTCATGGCCTTCATGCCTGAAATGTCGCCTGACATTCGTTTCATTTCGTTGGCGACACCCTCGTCGAATTTTTGGCCCGAATCAGGTGGGGCGATACCGGCGTTATTGATGAGAATATCGAGGCGTCCGTAATCGGCGACTGTCTTGTCGATGGCAGCATCAAATGCTGCGCTGTCGGTCACGTCGAATACGGCCGTTGAACCACCGAGCTCTTGTGCAATTTTCTCAGCAGCATCAGCGTTCATGTCGTTGACGACGATGATGGCGCCATCACGAGCCAGTCGTCTTGCAAAGGCTGCGCCGAGTCCTGATGCACCACCGGTGATAAATGCGATTTGTCCGTCTAGAGGTAAAGCCATGTGGCAACACTAATGATCATTACGATGGGCTCGTGACTAAGTGGCGTGTCTTCACCGTACCCAACCTGGTGTCGCTCGTGCGGTTGGCCGGTATCCCGTGGTTCGTCGTGTTGCTGTCAGACGATCGAATTTTGGCTGCGGCATGGTTGCTCGCTGTCATCGGTTGGTCAGACGTGCTCGACGGATACCTCGCTCGGAAGCTAAACCAAGTGAGCGCCTTCGGGGCGATCCTTGATCCCGTCGTCGATCGTGCGGTGTTCTTGGGCGGAGTAGGAGCCGCCGTCTATTACGACTATTTTCCATTTTGGATTGCAGTTGTCATCTTGGTGCGCGAGGCAGGCATCGCCTTGCTGATGATTGGGGCAACCCTTCTCGGCATGGAAAGATTTTCTGTCACGAAGTCTGGAAAATACTCGGCATTTGCGTTGTTGTGGGCCGTGACCTGGATGATCGGCGGGGAAGCAGGCGGTTTTTGGCGGATACTCGGTGCCACCGGTTGGCTCATGGTGTTTCCCGCCATCATCTTTAGTTACTACACACTGTTGTTCCAGTATGTGCCACTTGTTCGGCGCCATCTGAAAACGGGACGGGCCTCTCGGCGCGTACTACCGTAAAGGACATGAACGTTCCAGAGGATCTCCATTACACATCTGATCATGAGTGGGTGAAAGTCACTGGAGCGACGGTTCGAATTGGCATCACCGACTATGCCCAAGATGCGCTCGGCGACGTGGTGTTCATTCAGTTGCCCACCGCCGGTGCATCAGTTAGTACCCACGACAGTTTCTCTGAAATTGAAAGCACAAAGTCGGTGAACGACGTGTATGCCCCAGTTGCTGGCACGGTCACTGCAATTAATGACGACCTATCGTCATCTCCTGAGTTGTTGAACACGGACCCGTACGGCCGAGGATGGATCTGCGAGATTGAAGCATCAGAAGTTGATCTCGACACCCTGTTGACTCCAGCGCAATATCGCGAATTGATCGGCGCGTAACGATCACGATGTCGTACGTATTCTGCAATCGTTGTGGTCATCGCAATCCGCCGACGTCAGCGTTTTGTTCTGCCTGTGGCTCGGTTCTTGACGTCGTCAACGATCGAACCATCACCTTGGCGAAAGTGGATCCACTTCTGGACGCTCCGGGTCCAAGCGACGATGTGCAGATCAATCTCAATGAGATAACTCCAGGACAAGGCATTCTTGTTATTCGTTCCGGAGATCGTGTCGGACAACAATTTGTGTTGAACAAACCGGTCACCACGATTGGAAGACATCCAGATAGCGACATTTCACTTGATGACATCACAGTGTCGCGTCGACATGTAGAAATCGCTCGTCACGATAACCAGTACATTGTGTCGGATACAGGCTCATTGAATGGCACGTATGTAAATCAACGTCGAGTTGATTCTGCAGAACTGTGTCAAGGAGACGAATTGCAGGTTGGAAAATACCGATTCGTTTTTCTCGAACATGCTGAGGATGTACGGTGAGCGAGCGGACCTTCTTGTCCATTGGTGAAGTTTTGGCGCTGCTATTGGACGAATTTCCTGACGTCACTATTTCAAAGATCAGATTTCTCGAAAGCCAGGGTCTAATCGAACCGGAGAGAACTGCATCTGGGTATCGGCGTTTTAGTGTCGCTGAGGTGGAACGGCTGAAATACATCTTGCGGGAACAGAGAACTAATTACTTGCCACTACGCGTCATCAAAGATCGACTTGAAGACGAAACCAGCGACATCAGTCGAGAGTTGCGTCTTGTCACTGAATCGAGTACAGCCTCTCATCCTTCGGGACGAACCAATGTGCCACGTCCACAACCGATAGCAGCCGATCCGTCTCTTGGAATCGTCGCTGATAAGACACCTAAGACGGAGTCAACAACACACATTGAGCGACCAGCCCACATTGAGCGACCAGCCCACATTGAGCAAGGGTCAAATGGTGACAAGCCAGCAGCCATATTGGAACAAGACATCATTGCCTCGCCAACGCTGGCAAAAGAGAATCGCAAGATCGCGAAAAAACATGCGGATTCCACCGAATCTCTCGCGAGAGAAGACTTGCTGAAACAAGTACATGCTGATCCCGAGTTATTGGCCGAGTTAGAGCGAATGGGTCTCATTGCAGGCCACGACGTAGGGGATACCACATTTTTCGATCCACAATCGGCGTCAGTTGCAGAGGCGGCGGTGCGTTTTCAAGAACTCGGTATTGATGCACGACACTTGCGCACTTGGAAGACATCGACAGATCGAGAAATCAATCTATTCGAGCAGAGAATCTTGCCGCTTCTCAGGCAGCGAAATCCTGCGTCGCGCGATGAGGCCATTCAGATGTTGGAAGAGTTCGTAGCATTGGGTGGTGCAGTGCGAGATGCATTGCTCGCACGAGAAGTGAGCCGCCTTATGGAAGGTCGTCACTAATGAAATTGATGACTGTTGAGGGCATCCGGGTCGACCGCTTGTCGAACAGCCCTGCAATGACTCTCAAGGAAGCGGATTCACCACATCGCATGATTGAGATTTTCATCGGTTCTCCTGAGGCTGCCTCAATCCACGCGGCAATGGAAGGTGCAGAGATGCCGCGTCCCTTGACCCATGATTTATTTGTGTTGACATTGGAGCGGTTACAGGTTGAGATAGCCCACGTGGTTCTCACTGAGGTGCGAAACGGCACCTACTTCGCTGAGTTAGTGGTGAAGACAGCGGCAGAGCAGTATTCACTCTCGTGTCGGCCTTCAGACGCAGTGGCAATCGCGGTAAGGGCTGATTGCCCGGTGTATGCCTCTGAAGAGCTACTCGACGAGGTGGGTGAGATCAGCGATGAAGACTCAGAGATTGCAATTTTGGATGAATTCAAGGAGTTCATCGACACGATTCGCCCGGAAGATTTCGAAATAGGGGATTAACCCCAATTGCCCGTTGACCTTATGGGGGATGGGTCGTAGTGTCTTACACCTACGTAGTTTGACTGAGTGGGCCATTGCAGGTTTGTGGGGCACGCCAGTTCCATAACCAGATTGAGCTTTCATGCCACTTCAACCAGATGAGACCTATAGCGGAACTCGTGCGGCACAAATCGTTGGCATTTCATATCGTCAACTTGATTATTGGGCGCGGACAGACCTGATTCGCCCGAGCGGCTCAGACGCAACAGGTAGCGGAAGCCGTCGCCAATACACATATCGCGATCTGTTAGAGCTGAAGGTCATCAAGAAACTTATTGATGCTGGTATTCGTTTGGAATCAGTACGCGACGTCTTCTCGTATCTGCGCAATCATGTCGATAGCGATATCAGTGCAGCTCACATTGTCATTGAGGGATCGTCTGTGATCTTGTGCGATGGTGATGAACTCATCGATATTCTTCGTGGTGGTCAAGGCGTATTAAATGTGCTTCCACTGTCGGGCGTTCGAGATGAAATTGATCGTGAGATCGTGTCATTGCAGCCCTCACAAGAGTCGACACCTCGTCGCGTCGCAATGTGATCACTGTTGTAACAAAGTACATACACGTAATAAATGGTGAATTGAAATGAAAACGTCTCCCCTCGATAGCGCGCACCAAAGTCTTGGTGCAAAGATGATGGAATTCGGTGGCTGGAACATGCCATTGTCGTATCCGTCGGGCACCCTCGCCGAGCATCATGCGTGTCGCTCGGGAGCCGCAATGTTTGATGTGTCTCACTTAGGAACGGTTCGTGTGGCATCGTTCGATGCGGTGGCAGTGCTGCAAATGCAATTGTCGAATGACATTCTGAAAATTGGACGTGGTCGCGCTCAATACACCCACTTGCTTGATGACGAAGATGGGTCAGTCGTTGACGACATCATTGTGTGGTGGCGAGATGATGATTCATTTGATGTCATGCCAAATGCTTCTAACACTGACGGAGTGCTTGAAGCTCTCGGAGGAGAAGACGTCACACACGAACGGGCAATCATCGCATTGCAAGGACCCACAGCACGTCAGGTTTTAGAGAAAGTCAGTCCAGAGGCTGCGCGGACACAACGATTCACTGTATTTCGCGCTGAAATATTTGGTGTGCGCTGTGTTGTTGCAGGAACTGGTTACACCGGCGAAGAGGGATTTGAAATCGCTGTTCCTGCTGACAAGGCATTGGCGCTGTGGGAAGCCTTGCTGAATGAGGGTGGAATACCAGCCGGTCTTGGCGCACGCGACACATTGCGCTTGGAAGCGGGGCTCCCTTTGCATGGTCACGAGCTGGGTCCAGGAATCACGCCATTGCAAGCCAATCTTGAGTGGGTTGTGGCCTGGAATAAAGAACGTTTTCGTGGTCGCAAAGCGTTGGAGAAGGAAAAGGCAGAAGGTGTGAAGCGTCATCTTGTCGGCCTTTCTATTGAAGGACGAAGGCCCGCTCGAGAAGGCTGTGCAGTATCTGCAGCTGATGGTCAACCTATTGGACACATCACTAGTGGAAACTTTGCTCCTACGTTGGATCACTGCATCGCATTTGCTTTGCTTGATGGAACTCACGAAGTGGGGCAGACGGTGAATATTGATGTTCGTGGAACAACGCTTCCCGCAACAGTGGTAAAAATGCCGTTTTACTCGCGCTCGTAATGTTCGGGTAATTATGCCGTTGGCTCGTCTGGTGCAACTGACTCAGACGGTGACGGTGCTTTGGGTTTCATGCCAAATAAGAATCCGGCGTTCTCTGCCAGCGCTGTGAGTGGGCCGATTCCTTTCGCCAGTTCAGTGAGTGCAGCCGAGGCTTCGCCGAGCGAAGACAAGGTGTTGAGCCCTTGGGAGACTTGTGGCATAAGACGTCGAAGTGGTTCTTCCACTTCATCAAGCAATGCGTTTACCCTCGTTGTTGTCTTGTTGAGGTTCTCGAGTGTCGACGCGAGGTTCTCGACGATGCTGACCACGGCGTCAACACCTCGCTTGGCATTGTTAACAGCTTGCGTTCCGCACTCGATGGGGTCAACAGATGACACCATTCCGAGAAGTCGATCGATGTTTACCAATAAGGGATTGGGTGTATCGCTCACGCCGACACGGTATCGGTCAAAAGACTCTTTTCGTATTCCTCGATAGGGGCGCAACTACACACCAAATGCCGATCGCCGTACGCCGCATCAATGCGTGAAACAGGAACGAAATAGGTGCGTCCGCGTAGTGCAGGCAGGGGATACAAGGCCTTGGCGATGCTGTACGAATGAGTGGTGCCATCGGCCATGTCTTCCACGGTGTGCGGAGCATGTCGAAGGACCGAGTCTTCAAGCGATACGTCACCATGTGTGATTTCGTCTATCTCACGACGAATCTGCAACATGGCTTCACAGAAGCGATGCAATTCAAAGAGTGATTCGCTTTCAGTTGGCTCGACCATCAATGTGTTAGCCACTGGGAAACTCATGGTGGGAGCATGGAAGCCGTAGTCCATGAGTCGCTTAGCGATGTCTTCTACGCTCACACCCGTTGTCTTAGTGATCTGTGAGAAATCCAACAAGCATTCATGGGCAACTGTGTTGTTGCGTCCGGAATACAGCGTGGGGAAAGCGTGCTGGAGTCGACGTGCTACGTAGTTAGCCGACAAGATCGCATCTGATGTGGCGCGTAACAAGCCGTCTGGCCCCATCAACCTGATGTACACCCAAGGGATTGGCAGGATGCCCGCTGATCCAAATTGTGAAGCAGACACCGGACCAACCTGTGAATCGTCACATGTTGCAACAAGAGGATCGCCGGGCAAGAAGGGAGTCAAGTGTTCTCGCACAGCAACGGGGCCCACTCCTGGTCCGCCACCACCGTGTGGAATGCAGAATGTTTTGTGCAGATTTAAGTGACTGACATCAGCTCCAAATTTTCCTGGTTGAGCAAGACCAACCAGTGCATTGAGGTTTGCACCGTCGACGTACACCTGACCGCCATGTTCGTGGACCAGGTCGCACATCTTTACAACGTCCTCTTCAAACACGCCGTGTGTGGAGGGGTAGGTGATCATGAGCGCAGCGAGTTGGTCGCTGTGTTCAACAACCTTTGTCGTGAGATCAGCGAAGTCAACGTTTCCATTTTCGTCACATGCAACAACACGAACACTCATTCCCGCCATCACCGCACTAGCAGCATTGGTGCCATGAGCACTGGAGGGTATGAGACAGATAGTGCGTTGTGTATCTCCGCGCGACAAATGGTACGCACGGATAGCAAGTAGTCCTGCAAACTCTCCCTGAGATCCAGCATTGGGTTGCAGACTGACAGCGGCGTATCCAGTGACGGCAACAAGCATCGCTTCAAGTTGGGTAATCAACGTGCGAATACCACGGGATTCATCATCGGGCACGTAGGGGTGAAGATTGGCAATCTCAGGCCACGTGATGGGTTCCATCTCAGTGGTGGCGTTGAGCTTCATCGTGCAAGAACCGAGTGGGATCATTGTGCGGTCTAATGCCAAGTCCTTGTCGGAGAGTCTCTTGAGATAGCGCAACATTTCATGTTCGGTGTGATATCGATGAAACACGCTTTGAGACATAAATTCGTCATGACGTAATTGGTTGTCTGGCAGGGCATTGGCCATCTCGGACACAATGTCTTCAACGGATGTGGGAACTCCCAGGGCTTGCAACAACGACACAAGCAGTTGGGGAGTGGTGGTTTCATCAAGTGAAAACGACACGCGTGTATCGCTGATAAGTCGAAGATTGAAGCCCGAGTCTTGTGCGCTCGTCAATAGAGTGCTTGCATGGGGTGAGTCAATGGCGACAGTGTCAAAGAACTGATCATGAACAACCGAGAAGCGATTACGCGCAAGGATGGTCATAGCTGCTGATGCAAGACGATGCACGCGAGTTGCGATAGCACGAAGTCCATCTCTGCCATGCCACACCGCGTACATGCCGGCAATGTTTGCAAGCAGCACTTGTGATGTGCAGATGTTTGACGTGGCCTTGTCGCGACGGATGTGTTGTTCACGTGTCTGTAACGCGAGTCGTAGTGCTGGTCGGCCGGCTGTGTCGGTGCTGACTCCAACGAGACGTCCGGGTAAGGAGCGCGCGAATGATTCACGCGTGGTGAGAAAAGCTGCGTGTGGACCACCAAAACCCATTGGCACACCAAAGCGTTGCGATGATCCAACAGCGATGTCGAAATCTATTTGTCCGGGAGGGACGATGATGGTGCATGCCAAGAGATCCGTGACTGCAATAGCAATTGCATTTGTTGCATGCGCAGCATCGACAATCGAACGTGCGGTGTGTACGGGCAGCACGTGTCCGTCAGAACCCGGGTAAGAGACGACGACTGCAAAATGTTGTGTTGCGTCATATTGTGAAAGATCATCAACCACAACAGACACTCCGATGGGTGTCATGCGCGTTGCAAGGACGTTGATTGTTTGAGGATGAGTGTTGCGGTCAACAAATACTGATGGGGCTTGCGATGAAGAGATGCGATGAGCCATTGCAACTGCTTCAGCAACAGCGGTGGCTTCATCAAGAAGTGATGCGTTAGCCATAGGCAGTCCCGTGACTTCGCAGATCATGGTTTGATAATTCAGCAACGCTTCTAAACGACCCTGAGAGATTTCGGGCTGATAGGGCGTGTATGCGGTGTACCACGAGGGATTCTCGAGAACGTTACGTTTCACAACGGGAGGACAGAAGGTTCCGTAGTACCCCTGTCCAATAAAACAGTGACGCTTCACATCGTGAGCAAACATCTCGCGTAGTTCGCTCAACACTGCTTGTTCTGTGGTGGCGGTAGGCACTGCAAGGTTTGTGCGCAGACGAATAGATGGGGGAACGGTGTCATTCAACAGATCGTCGACACTGTCGTATCCGATCACTCCCAACATTTCTTGTCGGTCAGAATCGTTGAGACCAAGATGGCGGTCTGCAAATCGTTCGACAGAAAACTCGCCAACGGGAAACTGAGGAAGTGCACCAGTTGGAGGTTGCGGTGATGTGGTCATGGGGTCTCCGGTCTATTACGTCGGGTACCCCCGCTGTCTCATGTGCCTGAGAGCTTCACTGCAGTAGGTGACAAGTCGCCATCACACTGACAGTTTTCCCCTTCGGCGGGAAACCATGGTTTCCAACTTTCCAGCGTTGCCCGTTTGTTCGGTCCCTTGTGCCTGAGAGGTTCCGGGGCGGTTGCTCCTTCGGCGGAAATCGTGCTGGCTGCACGACACTCTCTCCCTAACAAACGAAAGCAACAACACCATAGTGCCCGTAACAGAGAGGATCAGGCTTCCCACTATGGTCAGGGCCATGACAACTCTCACAGCACAAGAAGCAATCACACAGGTCGCACCAATCATCGGAGACTTGGGTTCCAAATTCATGTTGGACAAAAAGACCATGGAAGCAGCCACTGAACTTGGATACGGACATCCATTTGCTCTGTATTTCCTTGGGCGTGGAGGAGTGCTCGGCAATGTAGACGCCGATGTTGTGGCCGCTGCATTTGCCTTCTTTGAACCCGCAATGGTGCGCACGATGTGGGAAATGGCGCGACAGACAGCAGATGCTGACACCGCAGTAAAACAATATGCCCATCTATGTGCCGCCTACGGCGAAGATCACCTCGCGGGTGTGAGTGGACTTGAGCGCTTCAATGAATTGGCCGAGAAGGTCATCGATGCCGTTGACGTGACGGGATTAAGTCTGTTTGCGGGTTGGCGCAAGGTGCCACGTCCCACTAGTGCCGCAGCTCGGGCGTATCAGAACCTTCATGTGATGCGCGAGTGGCGTGGCTCAGCTCACATTTGTGCAGTGGCCGCAACTTGTATGTCACCGCAGGAGGCCATCGTGACAGGAGCTGGCAGTAAGGATGCCGGACTCCAGACTGCACAGGCATTCGGTTGGGCAGGAGACTGTGGTGACGTATCGAGCCTCGCTACGACTCGTCGGTCGGTAGAGGACGCCACCACAAAGATGCAAGTGAATGCCTACAGCGTGTTGTCGCCGTCTGAGTTGTCTGAATTTGTCGACCTTGTGAAAGCCATTCAGGCAGGTCACACGGCCTGATCAGTCCCACGTGGGACAACAAACGAAGCAAGCGTCAAAGCCCTGTGGTTATTGGCGTTTCCTTCCATCAACGTAAATTACATAACGGAGATTATGGGCGAAGGGTTGACTGAGTGACGGGGACGGCGGCCTCTAATAACCAGTCCAAACATTCACGCAATGACTCTTTGCTCTGAGGCGTTCCCTGATTCAGGTCTTGTTGGACATCTTGAACCGCACATGCCAGTACATAGATCTGATCTTTCAGCGCATCGATTTCTTCGCGCGCCACGACCAATTCATTTTCCGACAAGGCCAGCTCATCTGCGCGTTGGCGCGAAACCCAATCCCATTGTCGACACGCCTGACTACAAAACCTCTTTGGACGGCCCGGTCCCTCTGGGGCTGGCAATACGACTCGACACCATTTGCAACGGGGGTACCCGCTCGTGTCATCGCGCTTGAATTTCGTCATGACGTAAATCGTACGGTGACAGTAATGTCCGTGTGTGGAATCTTCAGAGGCAATTCGTGCACGCTTGGCACTGTTGGATCCCCCTCGTCGCCTCTTGGCATCAGATAACGCCAGCGGTATTCATCCTGATTATCTCACCGCGTTAACTGCGGCAAATGAGGGCCATGCACTCGCCTATGGCAATGACCGCTATACAAAAAATGCAATTGAGGCGTTCCGTGATTTGTGTGGTGTCGATGTTGAGGTTCTTTTTTGTTTCGGTGGCACAGGAGCAAACGTTGTCGCTCTTTCTGTATTGCTCGACAAAGCAGAGTCCGTGTTGTGTTGTGCGAGCGCTCACATCGCCGTAGATGAAACAGGAGCACCAGAGAGAAATCTCGGTGTAAAGCTGCAAACTGTGGCGCGAGCCGATGGCAAGTTGACTGCGTTAGACATCGACAATGCTGCCCGACAATTGGGCAATGTGCATCACACTCAACCTGGGGTTGTGTCAATCTCGCAACCCACAGAAATGGGAACGTTGTATTCGATTGATGAGTTGCGATCGATTGTTGCTACTGCACATCGACACAATATGCGCGTGCACGTAGATGGAGCGCGTATCGCAAATGCTGTGGTGTCACTTGGTAACGATGCTTCCCTTTTCCGCAAGATGACTTTTGATCTCGGTGTGGATGCTGTGAGTTTTGGTGGCACAAAGAATGCAATGTTGAATGCTGAAGCTGTTCTTCTCGCGCCACACCTTGCGTCCCGGCGTGGTGCCTTCTTGCATAAACAGCACACGCAGTTGCCCTCCAAGATGCGTTTCAGTGCGGCGCAGTTCAATGTGGCTCTTCGTACTGGTCTGTGGTTACACACCGCGGAACACGCAAATACGGCTGCCCAGGAACTGTTTGCATCACTCTCCGATATCTCTGCTTTATGCCTCACATCGCCCCTTGTGAATAGCCTCTACCCCACACTTGGCGACCCCGCAAAGACACTGTTGCAGGACTGGAGCTTCTTTTGGGACTGGGACGTGTCATTGCAACAAGTGCGATGGATGACATCTTGGGACACCGATCTCGACGACATCGCGAGGTTTTCCACAGCCGTGCGTCTTGTGTCTACGGGCTCTTGACAACCGACGGGCTCTTCCGTTCCCCTTTTGGCCCAACTGTCATGAGGTGAGCCGTTGGTCACACAGGGTATTTTTTAATTGTCTGTAGTGGTCAAGTATTCTTGCCCCTAGAGATGTTTTGGGGAACATCTCGACCAAGATCTGAGACAACACAGCGAGACCAAAGGGGGTTGTATGGCTGCAGGTGATCTGTTTCCGTTGCGTATTTGGGACGACCAGTCATGGGCTGATGGAGCGGAGTGTCGTGGGATGTCCACCGTTTTCTTTCCTCCCGCTGCAGAGCGACCGCAAGCACGCGAGCGCCGCGAGGCACAAGCTCGACAGGTATGTCAGGAATGCGTTGTGTTAGATGATTGTCGCGATTTCGCACGCCGCAATCGCGAGTACGGTTTTTGGGGTGGCGAATCTGAAGAAGAACGCCATGCAGCCGGTTATCGATTGATTGCGCCGATTGGGGTTCGCGCTCGAAACGTTGGCTAATTCGCCCCGCGAAGAACAACTGTTATCCAACCGTCAATTGTGAGTGTGTCCACCTCGTCGCACCACGAATAACTCTCCTGAACGCTCGCCCATTGTTCTGCTCGCATTCCTGACAACACAACAAGCGAACCGACACGTGTCATGGTGTTGATGTTTGATGCAATCTCGCGCAACACGGGAGCCAAGATGTTGGCCAGCACCACATCAAATGTTTGTGGCACGTTAATGGGTGACGACACCCACGACACTTGAACGTCGTTCAGGTGTGCGTTCCGAGAAATGACCTCTCTGGCGTTATCGGCGATGTCGTATGCGCTGACGACACAGGCTCGTGTTCGTGCCAATGCAATTCCGAGCACTCCAGAGCCACACCCGTAATCGAACACAGTGCTTTCGTGGTCGACGTGCTTTCTTGCCAGACGTAACGCGCCAATTGTTGTGGGATGGTTTCCGAGTCCGAAAACGTCTTCAGGGTCAATTGCGATGTCGACCACACCAGGAACCTCGGAGACGTTTTGTTTTTGCCAAGAAGGGACGAGACGCAAAGTCTCATCAATAGATACGGGTTGTGCGAATGGTCGCCATGTGTCAGCGATGCTTCGTTCTTCGATCACTGTTTCCAAACGAACATGTGGAAATGCCAACGAAACATCTTGTGACAATTGATCAATTTCGTCGCCGTATGAGGTGCGCAACTCAATGACATCACCACTGGTGCCTTCCATGTGGTCGATCTCTTCAATGGCCACCACTCCCCGGCTCCACAGGTAATCAGCAACGATTTCAATGTCCGCTCGGGGCACCAATACAGATAACAGATGCCAGTGTTCCGGGGAGTTCATGAAAGGTATGCAATAACGAAATCGCGAGGATAGATCTCAGTCGAGACGACGCATTTCCTTTTTAAAGCGCGCCGCCTTCGCCACGTAGATGTCGGCACTCATCTTGATGTCTTCTGCACGTGCACGACCTTCTTTGATAACAGCTGGTGCGCCAACGGCGAGCGCCCCAGATGGCACATGCATGTTGTTGAGCACCACTGCATTTGCAGCGACAATTGCGCCTGTTTCCACCACCACATGATGGAGAACGACAGAGCCTGATGACACCTGTGCGCCATCTTTAATGATGCAGCCCTCGAGATGCACAATGTGGCCGATCACGCAATCGTTACCCACCGTTGTGAAAGACCAGGGCGTCGTGTGAACAACCGTGCCATCTTGAATGCTGCTGCGCTCACCGATATGGATCTCGCCATCGTCACCGCGTAATACAGCGTGTGGCCAAATCGAACTATGAGCCCCGATCTTCACGGCGCCAATGACGACCGCATCGGGGTGGACATAGGCATCCGGGTGAATTTCAGGTACAAGATCTCCAAGTGCATAAATTGCCATACCCAACAAGGTAGCAATCACCTCTTCCAGAAATGGTGGCGACGGCATTCCTCAGATAGCGTGAAACGCCTATGTCACGGCGAATAGAGATCGAACTCACGAGCAAACGCGACGACGGCACGTGGACGTGGCGCGCTGCAGGAGCGCGCGAACCCAAAGGACTCGTATCAGATGCTCTTGTTCCCTCTGGAACCGCTGTTCACGCAGTGGTGCGCGCCGAGGTAGAAACCGATCTTGACGGCACACGGGTGTTACACATTGCTCTACCAAAACAAAAGGCGGAGAAATCCAACACATTGCAGTTGTTGCCGAATGAGAAACCTTTTGAAGCTGTCACAAAACAACTCAGCAAGAAAGATCGCGACAACAAGCACGGTCGTCGCGACAAAAAAGGTCCTGGTGCCGGCAAGCCAAGTCGCCCCCGTTTTGAAACACCTCCCGAAGTACCAATGCGTCCGAAACCAAAACGACTCAAGGCTGGACGTGTCCATGTCGATGAAGTGCTCGCCACGCTTCCCGAAGCTCAGCGCACGATTGCTGAAAAAGTTCTGCAGGGCGGCATTCCAGCCGTGCGAGCTGCAGTGGAAGAACAAAACAAGAAAGCTATTGCAGAGGGTAAGGAAAAGATCCCCGCAGAAGGTCTTGTGACCATGGCCGAGCAGTTGCTTCCAAAATTACGTGTTGCAGAATGGCGCGACCGTGGCGAAGCCGCAACCAAGATCATTTCCGACATTGACTTACGTGATCTTCGATCAGTTGTAGTGGCGGCCGATGATCCGGTCATTGCTCGCGATGAAACAACTCGCGAATTAGCGAGCCAATTGAAAGTGGCTCTTGCTGATAGGCAAAAGACTGAACTTGATAACTGGTTGCAAGACATTCGTGCTGCAGTAGAAGTTGGTCGCGTGGTACGCGCCCTCAAGTTGTCGTCTCAGCCACCCAAAGCCGGTGTCCCCTTCCCTGCTGATCTTGCGTTGCAATTAGCTGCAGCCACGTCTGCCAGCCTCACCACCGATGCTCCGGCAGAGCGTTGGATCACCGTGTTGGAGGCAGCAGCCTTCTCGCCAATTCGCACGCAAGTTATTCCTCCACGGCCTACAGAGAACGTCACAGCGGATCTCACAAAGACGGTGACACGATTGGGTGTACTGATGCCCCAGATCGCTGCTTTGTATGGCGTTGAGGTCGACCCCAAAGCACCCGCGCCGCGTCCACTTCGTGTGCAGCGCGATCCCAAGGCGGTCAAGTCTGGAAAGCCGTCGAAAAAAGATGGGCCCGACAAAAAAGAAACATCTGGGAAAAAGCAAAGCTCTGAAACTACAGATGCACCCGCCCAGCAAGAGGAACCGGTCTCACAAGATGTGCCGTCAGATCACAGTGCACCAGTGGAAGCTGATGCATCGGTCTCGGAAAAGGCCCAAGACGCCGAGACTGATACCGTTTCTTCATGACCGAATTTGCAACCTATGAACGTCGTGGCTCCGTTGGAGTCATCACCCTCAATCGTCCCGAAGCTCGCAATGCGATCAACGGCGATGTCGCCAGTGCACTCGAATCTTGTATCGATCGTCTCGAAGACGAAGATGGTGTGTGGTGTGGGGTTCTCACCGCAAATACCGAGGGACAAAATAACCCGGTCTTTTGTGCAGGTGCAGATCTCAAGGCAATCAATTCTGGCAATGCTTCTGGTCTCAGTACTGAGCGAGGCGGATTTGCGGGCTTTGTGTATCGCGAGCGCCGGAAGCCAGTGATTGTTGCCGTTGATGGACTTGCGACTGCTGGAGGATGCGAGATCGTGCTCGCAGCAGACATCGTTGTCGCATCGAAGAACTCCGCCTTTGGTCTTGCAGAAGTAAAGCGCAACCTCGTTGCCGGAGCCGGCGGACTGTTTCGTCTTCCGCGCGCCATTGGTAAGTCAGCTGCAATGGAAGTGATTCTTACTGGCGATCCACTCCCCGCTCAGCGCGCATACGAACTCGGATTGGTCAATCGTCTCACTGAACCAGGTAAAGCACTCGAGGCAGCCATCGAGATCGCCGAGAAAATCGCCACGTCTGCACCACTTGCTGTATGGGAAAGTCGCAAGATTGTGAATGCGTCTCAATACGAAGATGATGAGACACTGAAGAAAATGAGTAACTCCGCGATGGAAGTTGTGATGAACTCAGAAGACTTAAAAGAAGGCCTCACAGCATTCATCGAAAAGCGTTTGCCACTGTGGAAAGGTCGCTGACCACTAGTTCAGTGTCTTGCCCACAGTGATCATTTGGGCCACCAAACCATGACGCTCGAAGAGGTTCTTTGTGGAGCGATCTCCGGGAAGTGCTGCGGCATTAACTCGTAGCCCGCCGCGTTGAGCGACTTCTGCGATAGCTGCTTCCATCATTGCGCTTCCAATGCCGACACCTCTTGCGTCCGGCTGAACGTAGAGAAGGTCAATGAACCAGCCACGTTCTCCGACGTCATACATCGATAGCAATCCAAATGTTGTTGAACCGGCTCCCCCGGCAATCACAACAACATCTGAAGACGATGGCGTGGGTCGGAAATCCATGTGCCCGCGATACTTAGCCGACTCGTGTAATGCGGCGTCACGAAATACGTTCAGTACGTCGCTCTGAACGTCACGCACAACTCGCGCAAAAATCACGCGCTCTGACATGTCGGCAAATTATTTCGCTGTAAAGATCGGACACTGCTCATCGCCGACGGGACACTGTGGCGCCGAATCTCGCACGAGCAAGAAACAACTCGTACACAGTTGTTCGTCGGGACGTTTCGGTTGCAACGCGTCATCATTGGTGGTGCGGTCGTCTACTTCTACCTCTTCGTCGTCTTCGTCAGCATCTTCTGACGCAAGACGATCTTTCAGAATCTTGTCGAGGTCTTCCTCAACATCATCGGGAGTGATGAGATCATCGTCATCCTCATCGTCGTCGTTGGAGCGCTTCTTGCGAGAACGCTCAACAACCACTTCGTCTTCATCGTCGTCATCGTCCTCTGCTACTTCGTCGTCGTCGACAAAAGGATCGTCTTCATCGACCAGCAGCTCATCGTCTTCGAGCTCAAGATCATCGGATTCAATCCCGACTTCGTCGTCCAGTTCCTCTGGGTCGATGTCGTCGTGTGCCACCCGGTTCTCCCTCTGTCATGTGCAGCACGCCATTGTGCAACACGTTACGGACGCGGATACTAGGCATAAGTTTGCCGACATGCACGAATTCACTGGAAAAATCATTATGCACGAATGCACGTATGGTGACTGCAGTCACCTGAAACACGACGAGTGACCAAGTTGGCCCGCTAGAGCGTTTGGGAAGTTCCGCGTCTACGGCTCTCTGCACGCCTCTCAGACTCGAGACGCTCGAGTTCGGGTGCTTCGGTAGTCATGTGGGACATCGTCGCTGCAAGAGCCTTATGGCCTGCCTGGTCGGCAATCAGCCGGTGCATCTCGAGTGCGACGCGCCGATATGAAGGGTGGCCTTGTGGACTTGAGCGCAATTCGAGCATGTGCATGGCTTCGCGCACGTTGAACTGCATCACGTAGCGAAGTCGGTATGCCATCGAAACCGCATAGGGAGCTTGATGTGGATAATCATCGACCAGACATTCATACAACGACCGTGATCGTTCCATGACGTCGTCAAATAGATCACCACATCCGGCAGCATCGACGAGCTCTGGTTTGGTGTATCCGTGATATGGCGTTAACGGTTGCCATTCAATGGTGAGAAGTCGGTGACGCTGAAGATCCCTGAATGCTCCATAGTCAGACAATACGTCGAAGCGATAATCAACACGCTCGAATGCGCGACCGGGACGATGACGTCGATTCTCGCGATCACCTACGTATGCACGAAGAATCGCCATCTTCTCTTCCACTGAAAGTGAAGCGACCTTTGCCATGATTTGGGATTCTGGAAGATGTGACTGTGCGTAACAGATCGCAGCAATGACTTTGTTCTCTCCGTCAGGATCAAAACTGACGAGTGATACTTCGGGTACGTCCTGTGCGATGTCGTCACCGAATAGGCGTTGCACAAGATCATTCGTTGACGATTGTGTGGTACGCAGGTAATCGACCCAACGCCCGCCACGATCTGCGATGTCGACTCGCTTCAAGAAACTAGGAATTACTTTGCGGAGCTCTTCAAGCATGAGATCTGCATAATGTTGCGCTTCGGGCAAGGGATGAGCCCGCATACGCAGCAACAGATTTTCAAAAGCTTGACCACTTGCGTAAATACCAAGGTTTGACAACGACGCCGCAGGAAGCGCACCACGTACGGCATCGAGAGCCTTTGCACGTGTTGCCTGACGGAACACAAAATCACTGTCGCCTTCAGAGCGGGTAAATGACGAACGAACATGATCCGTTACCTGTGTTGCAAGAGTGCTGTAGGAATCAAACATCCGATCCATGTCACCCACGTACCGTGTGCCAAATTTGCCAGCCATGATGTCGGGGTCGCGATAAAACCGGTAGCGACCACCAAGGCGCTCGTCATAGGCGATGTATCTCGTGCTTTGCTCGAGATAGCTCATCAAGCGACCCCATTCAAGGATCTTGGTGAGGACATTTGATGCCTGCTCACATGCAAGGTGCACTCCACCTAACTGTGCGACAGAATCGTCTCCGTATTCGAAGAACACTTTCTCATACAGCGTTTCAGCACGTTCGACACCAATTGTTGCGTCGTAGTTCTCATCACCTGTGATGTCGAGATCTCCGACAAATTCATCAAGAAACAATCTGCGCAAGCTTTTGGGACTACGGCTATAGCGCGCAAACAGCGCACCCTTCACCACCTCTGGCAAATTGACAAGCGCAAATACCGGCTGGTCAAGATTGGTGAAATAATGACGCAGTATTGCCGCCTCATCGGGCGTGAAATCCTCAGGGACGTAGACCGTCACGATTGTCCATGCTAGAAGTCGGCACGCAGCGAGGGCGTGATGCCCCTACAAAACGTCGGGGTCGGGGTTACTACGTTCAAAATCTGCTCGAATATCGCTCCGAAGTGACGCATCTAGCCAGAAATCGATGGCCGCACACGCCATGATTTTTGCTCCATGGATAACCGCGAGGTCTGCTTCCGGCGAACGTGCATAGCGCGCGAAGTCTTCGGTGTGAATCGCAGTCCCAGTTGGAGCCACTTTGATCATGGGATGAATACTGGGAACCAGGTGACTGACATTTCCCATGTCGGTACTTCCCACTACTCGCGCAGTTGCTGCAGATGGAATGTTGACTGTGCGCCCAACTTTTTGTGCATGTTGTACGTAGCGACTTCCAAGTGGTGAATTGTCGACCATGTCTGCATACACGTTGCCCACCCAACGCGATGTGCATGAACACCCTGTTGCGTGTGCGCCAGATTCAAGTGCATGCAGTACACGTTTCTGTAATTCCTGAAGAGTGCGGGTGTTGTCCGATCGTACGTACCACAACATCTCGGCCTCACGGGGCACAACGTTTGGTTTGTCGCCACCCTTTGTGAAGATTCCATGCACACGCTCTGTGGGCGCAATATGTTGCCGCAGGGCAGCCACCGCCATGTACCCCAAAACGGCCGCATCGAGGGCATTTCTCCCCTGCTGGGGAGCAGCCGCTGCGTGGGCAGCACGTCCTTCGTAGTGGACTTCCAATTGCTGAAGCGCAATGGCATCAATGGTGGTGAGGTCGGCATCAGCTGGGTGCACCATCATTGCAACATCAACGCCATCTAGAGCGCCATGACGTGCCATCTCGATCTTTCCACCACCACCTTCTTCTGCGGGCGTACCGAGAAACAAAAGTCGACCACCAGCTTCTGGCGCAATGTGGGACAAGGCAATAGCTGCACCTAAACCAGCAGCTGCAATCACATTGTGTCCACACCCGTGTCCGATCACTGGAAGTGCGTCATATTCAGACATCACGCACACTGTTGGTCCATTGCCTGTTGACGCCGCAAGTGCTGTGTCGACACCGAACACACCCTTTTCTACAGCGAGACCATGTTGATGACCGGTGCGCGCCAACGT
>JBIJAO010000063.1:0-2825 GCA_044345725.1 Ilumatobacteraceae bacterium
CTCCAATCTTCATCCATAACACTTGCGATAACAGATCAGACAGATTGTGTTTGTACAACTTGGCGAGAATGAGGCCGATTATTTCCACGTTGGTGTCTTCGTATTGAAAGCGCAACCCTGTTTCACCAGCAATCTTGGTGTTCTTTAACGCTTCACGTATAGAAGCCGGGTGTTGTTCAAGTGGCGAATAGATGTCGGCAGTATGTTCCACGGGGACGCGCATTGTCATGATGTCACCAATGCGGACAGAACCATACGGAGTGTTGGCAAAATCATCAAGATATTGCTCGACTGTTTTATTGAGATCTAACTTGCCCCCGTTAATCGACATCGTTGCCAACAATCCAACGAACGCCGACGACATGGATGTCAACGAATGTGTCGTATGGCGAGCACCTCTTCTGTAGCGCTCATAAATGATCGATCCATCGAGCATCACCAGAATCGCATCGTTGTTAATAGAGTCCAGAAATTGCCGCACCGTTTTCGTTCCGGAGGGTCCCTCATATTGAAGATCCTCGACATTGATTTCTGTGCGGTGTGGGCGCATGAACGAATGTTCTAAGTCTCCGCGTCGGACCACGCGTGTTGGCCGGAATTCGCGTGGAGACACGAGCGCTGAACTGTGGTTGGCTGGATCAAACGCCGACATATTGGACAACCCCCTCTGGTCCAGTGCCTAACACTAGTGCAGGGTTCCAGCGTCTTTATTTGTAAAGTCGGCAGTATGCCAAGCACCAAGCCACGTCTGCCTGATGGGTTGGTCGTCATTGTGAAGGAAGAATGCGCAACATGCAAGATGGTTGAGCCATTGCTTCCAGAAATTGCCAAGCACTCAAGCCTTGCGGTATTCACTCAAGACAATCCAGCTTTTCCATCCACTATTACTGCACAACACGACGTTGATCTTGCGGTGTCATGGCATTACGACATTGAGACCGTGCCAACCGTTTTGCGGATCGAAGATGGAGTAGAAGTTGCTCGTACCGTTGGTTGGTCGCAAAGTGATTGGCGCGACATCACTGGTATTGCAGCACTCGGTGATGAATTACCTGTTATGCGACCTGGGTGTGGGTCGATGAGCGTTGATCCAGACTTGGAAGACACTCTTCGCGTTCGCTTTCAAGGTGACGTGCTGACGGCGCGCCACATTTCATTAGCTAGTGCAGAAGATGAAGTAGAGGCATTATTTTCCCGTGGCTGGACCGATGGTTTACCCGTTGTACCTCCGACACCAGAACGCGTAATGCGAATGTTGTCGGGAACTACTCGTGCTCCACACGATGTTGTTGCAATTGCTCCACCAGACTTAGTGGAACTCACTGTTGAGAAAATTGCCATTAATGCTGTGATGGCTGGTTGTAAACCCGAGTACTTGCCGTGGGTAATTGCTGCACTTGAAGCTGCGTGCACGGATGAGTTCAACATGCATGGTGTACTTGCAACAACGATGCCTGTAGGTCCGGTGATTGTGTGCCATGGTCCCGGTACACGCCGCATTGGAATGAACAGTGGTATCAACGTGTTCGGTCAAGGCAACAGAGCAAACAGCACCATCGGCAGGGCAGTGCAATTGACCATTCGCAATGTCGGTGGCGGTCGTCCTGGCGAAGTGGATCGTGCAACGCATGGCAATCCTGGGAAGCTGTCTTTCTGTTTTGCCGAAGACGAAGAACATTCACCGTTTGGAACTCTTGGCGTGGAACGCGGACTTGCGTCGGACGCCGATGGTGTCACGGTATTTGCTGGCGAGGGTCCCCGAGTGATGGTAGATCAGCTTGCGCGTACCCCAGAACAGTTATTGAATTCGTTAGCTGCGTGCATGCGCGCTGCAATACACCCCAAGTTGGTAATTGCATTCGACGCGATTCTCACCGTGAGCCCTGACCATGGACGCATATTTGCCGAAGCGGGTTGGTCGCGCACTCAGATTCTCGATGAACTTCACGCGCGGATGCAGTTGTCAGGCGCGGACATCATTCGCGGTGCGCATGGCATGGCTGAAGGTGTGTCGGAGTCTTTGGTTGATGCGACGTTGCCCAAATTCCGACCTGGGGGAATCTTGCTGACATATGCCGGTGGCGGGGCAGGACTGTTTTCTTCGGTCATTGCTGGCTGGGCAAACGGCAAGATGGGTAGTGATCCAGTGACTCGTGCGGTTCGTTTGTGACTCCGCAAAGAAGTCTGTGACACAATAAAGACATGGCAGTAGTAGAAGGCACATCACGTGTGATCTTGGATCCCACCAGCGAGCGTTCTCCTGCCACGCGTGAGCGTCTTGCTCGCCCAGCTTCTATCAAGGGTCTCACTGTTGGGTTACTTGACATCAGCAAGGCGCGCGGAAACATTTACCTCGACCGCATTGAGGAATTGTTGGTGGAGCGCGGAGCCACAGTGAAGCGATACGCCAAACCCACATTCACCAAACCAGCTCCTGCTGATTTGCGGTATGAAATCTCTCAGCAATGCAACGTGGTGATCGAATCACTTGCTGATTGAGGCAGCTGCACGACGTGCAGTGTGCACGACATCGCAGATTTAGAACTTCGAGGAATACCAGGGGTGTTTGTTGCATCCTCTGAATTTGTCAGTGCAGCCGAGGCGCAATCGAAGTCACTTGGTTTCCCTGATGTGGCTCGCGTCTTTGTGGCACATCCCATTCAGGATCGAACTGACGATGAGATGCGTGTATTGGCCGACGCCTCATTTAGTGAGATTCTGTCGAATATCACTGCGTAACTGAACCGCATCGCTTGTACACAGTTTGTGGAAAGAAGGGTGAAATGTGGTTCAGAATTCACTTGACGTTCACCGTGTAGATGGTT
>JBIJAO010000019.1:0-30738 GCA_044345725.1 Ilumatobacteraceae bacterium
ATGCTTCCTTGCCTTATCTCGAATCTCTTCGTGATGAGTTGCGTCGTCAGGGTGGCGAATAAGTTTCCTAAACAAACGGTGACGTGCCGCCCTTTTGGTCACAGCACTCAACTGCGTGTGTTCGTTAACTCGGATGCGTCGCCGATCGTCGAACAATAACGTATGTAGCTGCAACAAGAACCGCACTTATTCCAAATAAGAGCCAACTGACAGTTGCAGCTCGCGTCGTCATTACTACTTCAGCGCTATCGCGCGTCACGCTAGCGAGTGCGAATAAAAGTCCCAGGCTGGTAGCAACCAGAGCGCTACGCCCACGACGGGATCCTTTGCGAATCGCTCGATGCGAAAACCACAACCCAAGACTCGCGACTAGGACGGACAGAACGTATCCAGGAAGATTCCGCAAAACGCCCGACCAGCCTCTGACGAGTTCGGATTCATCTCCACCCATTGATGCAGTACCCACGACTAGCGTCCACAAGCCATTCAGTACAACTGCTACAAACGTAGAGACAAACAAGACCCACGCAATTGTCGCATCGCGCTCAGCAGAAGTGACATCTTGATCTGACGACATAAGCGCCTCGTTTCGTTGGTGGCACCGTATCAGTGAATTGGGTTACCGCAATGAAAATGGGCCACTCGCACGAGTGGCCCATTGTTCCGAAGTTTTGAAACCACCGTTGGTGGCTCGTTGTTTAAAGAGACGCTTCGAGTTCTTTTAGCGCAGTCTGCAATTCGCTCGGCAATTTCTCACCAAACTGCTTGAAGTGATCATGCACTTGCGGAATCGCTGACTTCCAACCTTGGACATCAACCGACAAGATCGCGTTCAAATCTGCATCGTCAACGTTGAGACCTGTGAGATCAAGATCGGTGGTCTTTGGTAGATAGCCAATTGCGGTACGTTCCGCGCCAGCTGTGCCGTCAATACGTTCGAACACCCACTTCAATACGCGGCTGTTCTCGCCAAATCCTGGCCACAAGAAACGACCGTCTTCGTCGCGGCGGAACCAGTTCACAAAGAAGATCTTTGGCAACTTGCTTGCATCAGTGGAGCGACCCATCTTCAACCAATGTGAGAAGTAGTCACCCATGTTGTAGCCACAGAACGGCAGCATTGCCATTGGGTCAAAACGGAGGTTTCCAACCGCACCTTGTTGCGCAGCTGTTGTTTCAGACGCCATGATCGAGCCAAGGAATACGCCATGATCCCAATCGAATGCTTCCGTTACAAGAGGCACTGTGGTGCGACGACGTCCACCGAACAAGATTGCCGAAATGGGAACACCTGCTGGATCTTGCCACTCAGACGCAATCGATGGGCACTGTGATGCTGGTGCCGTAAAGCGTGCATTCGGGTGAGCGGCTGGAGTGTCGGTCTCTGGTGTCCAGGCATTGCCCTTCCAGTCGGTTGCACGAACGGGAGGCGTTGCACTCATACCTTCCCACCACACGTCGCCATTGTCGGTAAGGGCAGTGTTTGTGAAAAGGCAGTTACCCCACAATGTTTCCATTGCGTTGGCATTTGTGTCGTAGCCAGTTCCTGGAGCAACGCCAAAGAAGCCCGCTTCAGGGTTGATTGCATACAAACGACCATCGCTGCCGAACTTCATCCAGCAAATGTCGTCGCCCACAGTTTCTGCTTTCCAGCCTGGAATGGTTGGGGCGATCATTGCGAGGTTTGTCTTTCCACATGCTGATGGGAATGCTGCGGCGATGTATTTGGTCTCGTTCTGTGGGTTGGTGAGCTTCAAAATGAGCATGTGCTCTGCCAACCACCCGTCATCGCGAGCCATCACTGATGCAATGCGCAATGCGAAACACTTTTTGCCAAGCAACGCGTTGCCGCCATAGCCAGAGCCGTATGACCAAATCTCGCGAGTTTCGGGGAAGTGCACAATGTACTTGTTGTCCGGGTTGCACGGCCACGCTGAATCTTTTTGGCCTGGCGCAAGAGGTGCGCCAACTGAGTGAACACATGGCACCCATTCGTCGTTCCCGAGAACATCAAGTGCGCCCTGACCCATGCGAGTCATAATGCGCATGCTCACTGCAACGTATGCGCTGTCGGTGAGTTGCACACCGATGTGAGCGATTGGGGAGCCAAGCGGTCCCATAGAAAATGGCACCACATACATGGTGCGGCCTTTCATCGCTCCGCCATATAAAGATGTCAACTCGTTGCGCATCTCTGATGGTTCGCGCCAGTTGTTGTTCGGGCCAGCATCTTCTTCACGTGTCGAGCAGATGAATGTGCGGTCCTCAACGCGAGCAACGTCGCCCGGATCAGAGTGTGCCCAGTAACTATTAGGGCGCTTGGCCTCGTCGAGTTTTGTGAATGTTCCAGCATTCACCAACTCTTGGCACAAACGGTCGTACTCATCTGCTGAACCGTCACACCAATAGATGGAGTCGGGCTGAAGAATCTCCGCCCAATCGTTCACCCACTGTTGCAACTTTGTGTTCGTGGTTGATCCGCTCATGGGAACCTCGTTTCTAAGGATGTGTTTTGGGGGTTGTGCTGCCGTCAAAAGTTGGATGGAAACCTAGTAGCCCGGCGTGGCCATGTCTGATTCAGAGCCAAGGCGAAGTGCAGTGGCACGCCCGGAGGAGTCAAGATCGAAAATCACACGCTGGCCCTGTCGCAACATGCGAAAGATGGAGCCGTCGAGAGCGTTGTCGGCAAGCTCGTATTCAGAAAGATCAGTATCGGTGATGACAAGACCCTGCTGAGTGTCTGGGTCGTAGGCCTTGATGACGCCTTGCATTTTTTATCGCGAAGCTTTAGTGACTTTGCCCGACTTGATACATGCGGTGCACACGTTGACGCGACGAGGTGCGCCTTTCACGATTGCACGGATTCGCTGGATGTTTGGATTCCAACGGCGCTTGGTTCGCACATGGGAGTGAGACACTGACATGCCCCACGATGGTCCCTTGCCACAGACTTCACATACAGCAGCCATGGTTTCTACTTCCGTTCGAACTTGTTGAGGGGCACTCCCACCTCAACTGGATACACAAAAACTACCAGCGGGTGTGGTGGGAGCCCAACTAGGAACTTTACTTTCGGTACGCTTTGCGCCGTGTCGGGTATTGAAGTTCTCGGTCCAGACGAGCTTCGTCGGACGGTTGTCACATTTCGCGATGCCGTGGTGGCCCACTCTGAGGGCATCAATCGCTTAAACGTCTATCCAGTGCCTGATGGGGACACGGGTACGAACATGGCGCGCACGCTTGATGCGGTCGTCAACGAGATGAATCTGGCTGGTCCAGAAATGGAACCCACGTGCAAGGCGATTAGTCACGGGTCGTTAATGGGTGCTCGTGGAAACAGTGGTGTCATCTTGTCGCAGATCTTGCGTGGCGTAGCCGCGACACTTTCTGAAGTACACGGAGCACGAATCGGAGCCGTGAAAGTTGCAGAAGCACTCAAGCGTGCATCGACTGCAGCGTATGAAGCAGTTCTCAAACCCGTCGAAGGAACAATTCTCACAGTTGTTCGCGAGACTGCTGATGCTGCAACTGCAGCTGCGGAAAAAGGCGCAACTCTTGCAGCGATGCTGCGCGAAGCACGTACTGCTGGTCGCGATGCATTGGCGCGTACGCCCGACATGTTGCCCGTCTTAAAAGATGCCGGAGTTGTCGATGCTGGCGGCGCCGGATTCTTGTTGTTTCTTGATGCGGCGTTGTACGTAGTTGATGGCGAGCCAATCCCTGAGCCAGAGATTCGTTCTGAGATGTCACTTGACCAGTTTCACGCTGTTGCACAACGCGCAGGACACGACGGCGAAGTAGATGTCAGCGAACTGCGTTACGAAGTGATGTTTTTGCTCGACCTTGCCGATGATCAAGCGCGCGCGTTCAAACAGGCGTGGGGAAGCATCGGTGATTCCATCGTTGTTGTTGGCGGAGATGGTTTGTACAACTGCCACATTCACACGAACGACATTGGTGCCGCGGTCGAGGCGCCACTGCTTCTTGGTGGTCGACCCCGCAACATTCGTGTCACCGACTTATTTGAAGAAGTCGCAGAAGAACACGCAGCTCGTGAAGCCGAACTAGGTGTCGACATCACACACCGTCCAACGTCATCATCGTTGCCGGCTGTGACGTGTGCGGTTGTCGCTGTGTCAAGTGGCGATGGTTTGTCAGAATTATTTGGGCAGTTGGGCGTGCACGGAATTGTGACCGGCGGTCAAACAGCCAATCCATCCACCGCAGAATTGTTGGAGGCAGTCGAGTTGATGAACTCGCGCAATGTCATTATTCTGCCCAACAACAAAAACATCATTCCTGTTGCTGAACAGGTGAATGCGTTAACCACAAAAGAAGTTCGTGTTGTGCATACGCGTTCCATGCCAGAAGCACTTGCAGCTCTTGTGAACTACGACCCAGAAACCGACGCAGACACCAATGTGGTGTCAATGACCGACGCCGCGAACTCAGTCGCAACGGGAGAAATCACACAAGCCGTGCGGGACACGTCGAGCGATGCTGGTCCAGTCACAACTGGAGATTGGATTGGTCTCGTGCGTGGGGATGGCATTGTGTCTGTTAGTGGCACATTGACTGGCGCCGCGACCGAACTATTGCGCCATCTCATTTCCGACACCAGCGAACTACTCACCATCATCACGGGTGTCGATGCCACGTCTTCTCACTCAGATGTGATCACCGCATGGATTGCAGACACGTATCCCGACATTGCGGTGGAAGTACACCACGGCGGTCAACCGCTTTATCCATATCTTTTCGGTGTCGAATAGTTCCACATCAGCACCTCTCACATTGCGTGATCTCGACGAGATCGACGTTGATCGCCTGCGGGGCGTGGGTGACAAAAAGAAAGAGGCGCTCGAACACTTCGGAATTAATTCCGTCCTCGATTTACTTGAGACGTATCCGCGTCGTTGGGTAGACCGGACGCATCAAGCAAGTCTTGGCGATCTTCAACTTGGCGTTGACACGTTGGTTGTAGTGCGTGTTGTTTCGGTCACCACCCGTCCTCTTCGTGGTGGCAAGGTGATGGTCAATGTGGTGACAACAGACGACACCGGTCGCTTATCTCTTACCTTCTTTAATCAACGGTGGAGACAAAAGCAGTTGAAAGAAGGCATGACCATTGCCGTGTTTGGAAAACCCGAGACTTATCGCGGGTATCTCCAGATGACAAATCCGCTTGTTGACTTGCTGGGCGACCGCACGGGCCGCATCGTGCCGATTTATCCACAAAGTGAAAAATCTGGAATTCACTCGTGGCACTTGGCGTCGTGGGTAGAAAACGCACTTGAGCGTTGTGCGGTGCGTGGCATTGCAGATCCGATGCCGCAAGACATTATTGATCGTTATGAATTGATGTCTCGCAGTGACGCGCTACGGGCCATTCATCTTCCTGAGAGCGACGAGGAGCGCAAACGTGCACGTCAACGTCTCGCTTTTGATGAAGTCTTTCGCGTGCAATTGATGTTGGTGGGGCGAAAAAAGATGTTCGAACTGCAATCTGCCGGATGTATGCACCGTACGAGCGGTCCCTTGCTTGATCGATTCATGTCGTCTCTTCCATTTCCACTCACTGGTGCACAACAACGTGCGATCGCAGAAATCAACATTGATCTCGCATCGGTGCGCCCCATGCATCGCTTACTGCAGGGCGATGTGGGTGCGGGAAAGACACTGGTTGCGGTGTGGATGATGTTGTGTGCCGTACAAAGTGGTCACCAAGCTGCACTGATGGCCCCCACAGAAGTGCTTGCCGACCAGCACGCAATTGGAGTGCGTCGAATGTTGGAGTCGGTGATCATTCCTGATGACAGCAATTTGTTTGGAGAGCGGCTTGTTCGAGTGGAATTGTTGACAAACAAAGTGACGGGTGAACAGCGCCGAAGTGTGCTTGCCGGGCTAGCCGACGGATCGGTTGACATTGTTATTGGTACGCACGCTCTTATCCAAGACGCTGTTGAGTTCAAGAGCCTGGGTGCAGTAGTGGTCGACGAGCAACATCGTTTTGGTGTTGAGCAACGGGCGGCACTGCGAGATAAAGCGTTGTCATCACCGTCGGGAACAATGCCCGACGTTTTGGTGATGACCGCAACACCAATTCCTCGCACCGCAGCGATGACGGTGTATGGAGATTTGGATGTGAGCGTGCTTGATGAGTTGCCTCCAGGTCGCACGCCAATTGCTACTGAGTGGATCAATGGTGACTTGGAAATGCAGCGTATGTGGGCAGAGATTCGCGAACTCATTTCTGCTGGTGATCAGGTGTATGTCGTGTGTCCACTCATTGATGAAAGTGAGAAGTTAGAAGTTGCTTCGGCACAGGAAACGTTTGACGATCTCAGCACCAATGTTTTCCCTGAGTCGCGTGTGGGCTTGTTGCATGGTCGGATGGCATCAAGCGATAAAGAAGAGATGATGAATACGTTCCGGCGAGGAGATGTCGATGTCCTCGTGTCCACAACCGTCATCGAAGTCGGCGTTGATGTTCCTAATGCGACGGTGATGGTGGTTCTCGATGCGGATCGTTTTGGTATCGCACAGCTTCATCAGTTGCGTGGTCGCGTTGGTCGCGGGGCAAAGTCTTCTCGGTGTTATTTGGTGACTCACGGTGAAGAGATGTCTCCGCGTGTCGATGCGTTGGTTCATTCCACTGATGGATTCGAACTTGCTGAGATAGACCTTGCTTTACGTGGCGAGGGAACCATCATGAGTTCGGCGCAAAAGGGACGCAGTGATTTGCGACTTGCATCTTTGCAAAGAGATCTCGATCTCATTCAGCATGCGCGTGATGCTGCGGTGGTGATCATCGAACAAGACCCCGCACTAGATGATCATCAATTACTGCGCGACGAACTTGATCTGTTGTTTTCCCAAGAGGACGAAGAGTTCTTGTTCAAGTCCTAAATCACGTGTCGTGTTCGTCTTCTATATCTTCAAGCGTGAGTTCGATATCCCAGCGGTCTAAACAATCCTTGCAGCGGTATGCCACAACATCGCCTTCCAGCCATACTCCGTCCTCGGGCGCAGGGGTCAGCAAGTACGCGTTGCCACCACAGTCGACACACGTAATAGAAGGACGCGGACCAGTCACGGCCCTAGTCTTGCGTGCATGCGAGTGGTAGCTGGGTCATTACGTGGCCGGCGTATTGAATCTCCGCGCGGAAACGCCACCCGACCAACAACCGACAAAGTTCGAGAAGCAGTCTTTAATGCGTTGGGAAGTATCGGAGTGGTGGAAGGTGGACGAGTTGTCGACTTGTTTGCCGGCACGGGAGCGCTTGGCATTGAAGCATTATCTCGCGGGGCTACGCATTGCACCTTTGTTGAGCGTGATCGCGACGCATTGCAGGTATTGCGACAAAACATCATCGCTCTTGGTCTGCAAGATGTTGCGACAATCGTGAGCGGTGACGCAGCGCTGCCGGTACATGCGAGCATCGAGTGTGACGTGTTGTTAGCCGATCCTCCGTACGGTTTCACTGCGTGGCAGCGTTTGCTTGACTGCATTCGTGCTGACGTGGTGGTCATTGAATCTGATGACTCGATTGGAGAGATGCAGGGTTGGGACTGCGTGCGGGAGCGTCGATACGGGCGTACCACGGTCACCTTTCTTCGCCCCAGTGCGGGGCGTGAGACAGGCGATGGCGCATAAGGCTGGAATGTTCCCGATACGGAAGTAACGGAACAACTACGGTGGTGCCGATGACTCGCGCCCTCTATCCGGGAAGTTTTGATCCCTTTCACCTTGGACACCTCGATGTGGTTGACCAAGCTGCCGCACTCTTTGACGAGGTCGTGGTGGCGGTGATGCACAATCCGGAAAAACCAATGGGTGCATTCACCACCGAACAACGAATCGCGATGGTCGAGTTGGCAGTAGGCGGTCGAAAAAACATCATCGTCAAGGCTTTCCCGGGCTTGGCTGTTGATGCCGCAATTGCCACTGATGCCACCTGCATTGTGAAGGGTCTGCGCACGCCCGCAGATTTCGAGATTGAACAACAAATGGCCCATACCAATTTCGCGGTCTCTGGGGTGCGTACCGTATATGTTCCCTGCAAGCCTGAATATGGCTTTATTAGTAGTCGTTTCATTCGCGAAATTGCTCAATACGGCGGTGACACTTCTTCGATGCTTCCGTCTACGGTGATGTCCGTCATGGATGACGTCTTTCCGAACCGGAGTAAGTGATGAGATACGACGATTTTGATGATTACGAAGATGACGACATCATCGACGATTCATATCCGCAGCCAGTACCGGTACAACCACGACTGGGTGACACCGAGCTGTTGTTGCGTCGTGCGCTCGATCTTGTCGCAACTGCACCAAATGTTCCGCTGTCGAGCACTCCACGCATCGACCGTGACGAAATTATTGAGATTTTGGAAGATGCACTTTCTCGTTTGCCAGAAGAAATTCGCCAAGCGCGTTGGATGTTGAAAGAAAAGCAAGAGTTTCTCGACAAGACACAGCGCGAAGCAGAAGAGTTGTTGGGCGCCGCTCGTCAGCAAGCAGAACGAATGGTGCAACGCACCGAAGTGGTGCGCGCTGCCGAACAACGCGCGCGCCAAGTAATTGAAGCAGCCGACTCAGATGCACGTCGTCTGCGTAACGAAACAGAAGATTTCCTCGATCAGCGTCTCGGCAGTTTCGAGATCTTGCTTGACCGCCTCACAAAGACAGTGCGAAGTGGTCGTCAGCGTCTTGCAATCGGTATGCAACGCGCTGAGGAACAACAACACGATCCGCAACCAGAATCAGGTGCTGCGGACGGATTTTTCGATCAAGATAGGTCGTAAATCCAATGGCTAAGCCACTTGTGGTGAACGCCGTTGAGTTACTGCGACGGCCCGGTTCCACTAAGGACATCGACGTTGTCGTTGCAGCAGAAGACTTCGAGTTCAACGATCCACGCATCGACGACGTTCCTGTACATGTGCGACTGCATCTTGAAGCATTGTCAGATGGCATTGCAGTAACCGGAGTTGCAACCGCACAGTGGCACGGCGACTGCCGACGCTGTCTCGCGCCCGTTCGCGAATCAGCCGACATTGAAATTGACGAGTTGTACCAACTCACGGTCACCGACCCTGATGCGTTTCCCATTGATGCTGACCAGTTGATGTTGTTGCCAATGGTCCGGGAAAACATCCTCGTTGTGGTGCCACAGTTTTTGCTGTGTCGTCCTGACTGCAAGGGCTTGTGCCCCCAGTGCGGGGCTGACCTCAACGAAGGGGAGTGCTCCTGCGAAGCTCCTATCGCAGATGATCGTTGGGCCGCACTTGAAGATCTGAAGTTGCGGCTGCCCGACCCACCACCAGACCCTGAGGGCTGAACCCCTATTAGGGGTGCCAATGAGGAATTGGCCATCGAAGCGCTAGCCTGAACCAGCCTGCGGCTCAGTATGTACTGGGCTCAGATACCGCTCGACAGGGAGACCACAGTGGCCGTTCCGAAGAAAAAGAAGTCAAAGTCAAAGACTCGTATGCGTCGCGCTAGCAACTGGCGCCTCGATGCTCCTTCGCGTAGCGATTGCCCCCGTTGTGGTGCTGCGAAAATTCCGCACACAGTATGCGGAACCTGCGGCTGGTACAAAGGTCGCGTCGCAGTCTCCATCGACTGACGCTGTCACACCTCTTTCTTATGTTGCCTGTCGCTGTTGATGCAATGGGCGGCGACTTTGCGCCGAACGAAATTCTCAAAGGCGCCCACGAAGCCGCAGCACTAGGTATTCCGATTGTTCTTGTGGGCCCCGCAGACCTCGCTGGTGCCGACAGTCTTGCAATCATCCCCGCGTCTGAAGTCATCGACATGGATGACGACCCGGCACAGTCTGTTCGCAAGAAGCGTGACAGTACGTTGGTGCGCGCTGCTGAAGCTGTTCGTGACGGACATGCAAGCGCAATGATCTCTGCGGGCAACACTGGCGCAACGATGGCGAGTGCGCTTCTGCGTATGGGTCGTATCAAAGGTGTGCATCGACCCGCTATTGCCACACCTATTCCTGTACCTGGCGGAAAAACCACGGTGTTGCTTGACGCGGGTGCAAATGCAGACGTTCAACCTGAGTGGTTGGTGCAGTTTGCACAAATGGGATCTGTGTATGCGAATCGACGGTACGGATATGAAAACCCACGAGTTGGTCTGTTGTCGATTGGTGAAGAGCCAGGCAAAGGTGACCAGTTGCGTAAAGACGTCTACCCGTTGCTAGAAGCAGCGCCTGGCATCAATTTCATTGGCAATGTCGAGGGCCGCGACATCATGACAGACGATGTGGATGTTGTGGTGACCGATGGTTTCACTGGCAATGTCACACTGAAGACTCTTGAAGGATCGTTGAAGGCTGTAATCAAGGCGCTCCTCAACGCGTTTGGGCAACCCGAATACAAAGAACATGCGGACGCATTGTTTCCTGCATTGTTGCCGCTGTACGAGCAGCTTGATCCTGAAAACACTGGCGGTGCGATCTTGCTTGGGGTGGATGGGGTGTGCATCATCTCGCACGGGTCCAGTAGTTCTCGCGCAGTTGTGAACGGGATTAAATGTGCACAAGAGATGGTGGAAACGAACATGGTGGAAGAAATTCGTCGAGCCATCGCTGCCACTACGATCGACTGAGTAAGACTCACTGCATTCTCACTGCGTACGAAAAGAGGAAAAGTCATGGCGATTGAACGTGCAACAGTTGTTGAAAAGGTGCGCACACACTTGGCAGACATTCTTGAAATTGATCCAGCTTCTGTATCGGAGGACCAATCATTTGTTGATGATCTTGGTGCCGATTCCATCGCGTTGATTGAGTTGGTGGACTCCCTTGAACAGGATTTCTCCGTCGATCTTCCCGATTTTCAATTTGACGACGATGAACTCGTCAACTTAAAAACCGTTCGTGATGCAGTCGACTACGTTGTCGCTGCATATTCACGGTGAGATTGCAACACGGTCCACTGTCTTACATTTTCGGGTGCGACACGAATGACAACTGACAAACTCACTGGGAACTCACAAGATGAGACGTCGTCGCTCGAGGCATTGTCACAATCTCTTGGTCATACGTTTTCTGATCTCTCACTATTGCGTCAGGCGTTGGTACACCGTTCCTACATTGCTGAGTCCGATGAAGTTGACACCAATGAACGGCTCGAGTTTTTGGGCGATGCTGTCCTTGGGTGGGTGATCGCAGATCTCGCGTATCACCGATTGCCAGATGATCCTGAGGGCCGATTGTCTGATCTTCGACAGAGCGTGGTGAACGCAGCAGCACTTGCAGATATCGCACGCTCTCTTGATTTGGGTTCATACCTATTTCTTGGGCGTGGAGAAAATACTGCGGGTGGTCGCGATAAGACATCTATTTTGTCCGATGCATTTGAAGCAGTGATCGGAGCTGTGTATTTAGACGCCGGACCACTTGCAGCCGATGAATTCGTACGTCGTTTCTTATCGTCAGTAGTGGAAGAAGTATTGCCACGACTTGATTCGTTCGACAACAAGACTCGACTGCAAGAGTTGTGTTCTCAAATGTCGTTTGGCGCGCCGCGATATGACACAGATGGCGAAGGTCCAGAACACGAAAAGGTGTTCACCGCCGTGGTTCTCGTTGATGGACGCGTGCGCGGTCGTGGCACGGGTCGCACCAAGAAAGCAGCCGAACAAATGGCAGCAGAACGGGCGCTTATTGACTTGCGGCATGTGAATGACGCAAATGACGCGAATGATGCATAACTAGTAACGATGTCTAGTTGCTAATGATGAATAGACGCTGATGCCCGAGCTGCCCGAAGTGGAAACTGTTCGACGTGGTTTGGCGTCGCGAGTGGTGGGGCGCACAGTGTTGTCTGTGCGAATTGGTCGTGAACGCAGTGTGCGTCGCGTTGGTCCAGAAGCTGTTATTGCCGGATTGACAGGTACGACTGTTACAGCAGCACGACGACGTGGGAAATATTTATTGTGTGATCTTGATTCGGGAGATGTCATGATGATTCATCTTCGAATGTCAGGCAGAGTGTTGGTGGTTGATGTGGGCTCCGAACACCCACCGCACACTCACGTCGTACTTCGTCTCACTGATGGCCACGATGAACAGAGCGAGATGTTGTTTGTTGATCCACGAACTTTCGGAGAAGTGGTGGTGTATGACCCGCATGATGAGACAGAGGTGCTCCCCGAACTTTCTCGTCTTGGCGTCGACCCCATCGAGGACGAATTCAATGCTGATGTGCTGGAACACGCGTTGCGGGGACGCCGTGGTGGTGTTAAATCTGTTCTTTTGAATCAACATTTTGTCGCCGGAATCGGAAATATTTATGCCGATGAGATCCTTCATCGGGCACGATTGCGTTGGGATCATCCGGTACATCAGTTGTCCCGACGAAAGTTATCCACATTGGCAACTTCAATTACGGACGTGCTTTCGGTCGCGATAGAAGCAGGTGGTTCCACTCTTGATGACACGCAATACGTGAACATTGACGGATCATTTGGTGGGTATCAACACGCGCACCGCGTGTATGGACGTGCAGGCGAGCAATGCATCACCTGTGGAAAAAGTCGGATCGTTCGTGTTGCCGTTGCCGGGCGCGGAACGTGGTATTGCCCCCGCTGTCAGAGGTAGGACGTATTACGATTCAAGTGCCGTGTTTCTTAAGTCACTTACTCTCAAAGGCTTCAAATCATTTGCTGACACAACGGTGTTGGAAATGGAGCCTGGCGTCACCGTGGTGGTTGGCCCCAACGGTTCAGGTAAGTCAAACGTAGTAGACGCAATCGCGTGGGTACTTGGTGCACAAGCCCCGAGTTCAGTGCGAAGTCAAAAGATGGAAGACGTCATCTTTAACGGCACATCAAAGCGGTCTGCACTTGGTCGCGCCGAGGTCATGTTGACGTTAGATAACAGTGCTGGCTTACTGCCGCTTGATTTCAATGAGATCACTATCAGTCGCATTTTGTTCCGCAATGGCGATAGCGAATATGCAATCAATGGTGTCGAGTGTCGCTTGCTAGATGTTCAAGAGTTGCTGTCAGACGCAGGCGTCGGACGTCAACAGCACGTCATTATTAGTCAGGGTCAAATTGATGCAGTGCTCACGGCGCGTGCAGAAGATCGTCGTGCAATCATTGAAGAGGCTGCAGGTGTTCTTAAGTACCGCAAGCGAAAAGAAAAAGCCGAGCGCCGTCTTGATGGAACTGAAGCGAACCTCACTCGTGTGCAAGACCTCATTCGCGAAGTACGTCGCCAGCTACGTCCACTAGAGCGCCAGGCCGATGCCGCACGTCGACATGGAGAAATTGTTTCCGAGTTGCGCGCGCTCAAATTGTTCTTGTCCGGACGAGAGATTGCCGCGCTACGCGCTCGTCTTTCTGCTCTTGCGACAGAGCGTTCCGAATCAGGCACCAAAGAAAACGAGATTCGGACTCAACTTGCACAACTAGATACGGCGGTGTTGTCTGCAGAGGCCGAGTTGTCGGCTCGCGGTGACTCTGGACTGAGCGATGAATTAGTGCGTGTTGAGCAATTGCGTGAACGTGCACGTGGTCTAGGGGCTGTCATCACAGAACGTCGTCGCTCCATGGAGCGTGATCAAGGTCAGATGATGGCAGACGACGTGGTTGCCGCCCTTGAAGCCGACGCCACACAGTTGAAGAGCGAGCTTGAAAACGTTGAGCGCGCACTTGCTCAGGCCATTCCAGAGAGCGAAGAGCTCGCCGCAGAAGAAGCAGCGTTTGCGGCGGAACGAGCAGATGAATCGTCGTTGTTCTCAGAAAGTGGAACAAGTGCTTTCACCGAAGCTGCAGAGGTTCGCGGCGAATTACGCACTTTACGTAACGCAATTGAACAAACAAATGGCGAAATTCAACGACTCAATGCCCGAGTTGAGCAGTTGGGGATAGATGATCAACGCGTAGCCGCCGATGTGGTGCGGATGCAGGAACAACTCGCCGTTGCAGAAAACGAACTGATCGACATTCGCCAGCAGATGAGTGACGCAGAACGTCGTCGCAACGACGCCGAGCACGCAATTGATGCGGCACAAAGTGAAGTGGTGCGTGCAGATAACGACATGGCAAAGCGGTTAGCGCGTATTGAAGCGATGAATGAAGCAGCTCCGCTTGATCAAGCACGCCAAGGTGCATCGTATTTACGTGATGTCGATGGTGTTGTGGGTGCTCTTATTGATCTTGTTGCAATTGATGATGGTTCGGAGCGGGCAGTAGTTGCTGCATTAGATGCCACGTTGTCCGCCGTGGTGGTGCGCAATGCAGATGCAGGAAAACGCGCACTCGCGTCACTACGTGATGGCGGACGAATCGGTGGTGTCTTAGCGTTGAGTGCCTCGGGCACACAGCGTGGCGTACCCGCTGGCACGCAGTCGTTACGTGATCGCGTTCGACCTGCTGGTGGAGCGCCTCAGGAATTGTCGTCGCTCCTAGATGCACTACTTGGTGGTGTCGGATGTGTTGACGACATCGATCAGGCAATCAACGTGTCTCTTGGTGATCCAAACGCAACGATTGTTACCCGTACCGGTGATCGAATCGCAGCTAGTGGTTGGCGAATTGGCGTTGCCGATGAACGCGGTTCGCGTGAAGCACGAGACGAGGCACAGCGCCTTGCAGATGCTGCGGTAGAAGAGAGCAAGCGTTATCGACAATTGCTAGATGGTGCGCGAAGTGAATTAACCGCAGCACGAAAGACTGTGGAAGAGATTCGTCAACGCATCGATCGTCAAACAGTCATCGTCGAAGAAGCATCGCAGTCTCTTACTGGTGCAGTGACCAACCAGCGGGCACTGCAGACCGAATCGCAAATGTCGCGCGAAACCATCGGCGATCTGCGTACACGTCTGAACGAGACGCAGGCGCGCGCTACTCAACTTGAAGAGATTCTCCCTGGTCTAGAAGAAGTGGAAGCAGCTCATGCTGCAGCACAGCATGCCCTTGGAGAAGAACGTGCTGCGGTAGAAGCCAAAGGCGCTCACCTTGCAATGCGCCGCAAAGACCTTGATGTACGCATTGGTGGGCTCCGTGAACGTGAGCAGTTTTTGCGCACCCGCTACGACGAAGCCGAACGCCGTTTGGCAGCCGATGCAGTTGCACGCTCAGAAGCAGCTGAACGACGTACTCGCATCGAGCGCACGCTCACAGCCTTGGGCCGCTTGGCTGATTTGGTAGAGCGCCATCGTCAACAGACAGAAACGCGTCTAGAAATGCTTCACGATGTGCGTCGACGTCAAAGCGATGAGGTACGCGCCCTTGCACAACATCTCGATGAGTCACGTCGCGCGCGTCATGCGGCAGAACAAGAGCTTGAACAACACCGCGAACGAGCACGCCGAATTGATGTTGATGAAGCAGAAGCACGTATGCGTCTCGAAGCTGCAGTGGAAACATTGCGACGCGATTTGGAAGTCGAACCTGAGGTTGCCGAAGCAGCCGAGATGCCCGAGGTAGCAGATGGCTCCACTCCTGTCGACCGTGCGCGCACCCTGGAGCGCGACCTACGTCTCATGGGTCCTATCAACCCACTTGCCCTGCAGGAATTCAACGAGCTTCAAGAGCGTCACCAGTTCCTCGAAGAACAATTGAATGACGTGCGCAACACCCGACGTGAACTAATGCAGGTTATTAAGGCAGTTGATCAAGAAATTCAAACTGTGTTTGCAACTGCCTTTGCCGATGTCAGCGCAAACTTCACCGAACTGTTTGCAATGTTGTTCCCCGGTGGCAAAGGCAAATTGGTATTGAGCAATCCCGACGACATGTTGAATACAGGTATCGAAGTAGAGGCACAGCCGCCAGGAAAGACGTTCAAGAAATTGTCACTTCTGTCCGGTGGCGAAAGGTCCCTCACAGCGCTTGCGTATTTGTTCTCTGTCTTCCGTAGTCGCCCCTCGCCGTTTTATGTCATGGACGAAGTCGAGGCAGCTCTTGACGATGTGAACTTGCACCGCTTCTTGAGTTTGGTGGGAGAGTTCCGACGTGATGCACAATTGATCATTGTGAGTCACCAAAAGCGCACCATGGAAGCTGGCGACATCTTGCTGGGAGTGAGCATGCAGCCAGGTGGTTCATCGAAAGTGGTCAGTGAGCGACCATCTGTTGTGTTGACCGCCCAGGAATCAACGTGATCGCTGTGGATACCTCACTCATCCTTATCTTCATTGTTCTTATTGCGATAGTGCTTGTCTTTGGATTCGGCACCATCTGGATGAATCGTCGGCGTGCACAAAGTGACGCACAATCCACACAACGCGCAGTTGCACCATCTGTCCCACCACCTGTTGGTACACGACCAGCTCCGCCATCAACACGTGCGGCGACACCGCCACCAACTCCCGTTGCAGCACCTGATGTCGTCGACGAAGTACATGATGAAGACACAGTTGGAGAAGACACTGTTGATGAAGACACTGTCGAAGAAGAACTTCCAGAAGAAGAAGCAGAAGAAGTCGTTCCGGTTATTGCACCACCCAGTGTGCGAGAGCGCACGGGTCGCACGCGTTCGATTTTTGCCAAAGCGTTCGGCGCAATTAAGGGTCGGGGCTCTATTGATGCCACAACCTGGGATGAACTAGAAGAGACACTTCTTCTTGCTGACATCGGCATACGTCTGACTGATTCGTTGCTTGGTTCATTGCGTACCCGTGTGAAATCTGGAGAGATTGCTGGCCCCGATCAATTGCTTGATGCGTTACGTAACGACATGAAAGAGCAATTGTCGTCAACTGATCGCACGCTGCAAATTGACGCCGACACAAAGCCAAACGTGTGGTTGTTCGTCGGTGTGAACGGAGTGGGCAAGACCACAACAATCGGCAAAGTAGGTACAGCACAGGTAGGCGCCGGACACAAAGTATTGATGGCAGCGGGCGACACTTTCCGTGCTGCTGCCGCCGAACAATTGCAAACGTGGGCAGAGCGCGCTGGCGCTGAGTTCGTGCGCGGTAGCGAAGGCGGTGATCCGGCGTCTGTTATCTACGACGGCATTCAACGCGCTGGCGCCATTGGATCCGATCTCGTTCTTGCCGACACCGCTGGTCGCTTACACAACAAAGCCAATCTCATGGAAGAGTTGGGCAAGGTTCGTCGCGTTGCCGATAAGGGACCAGGTGCAGTTGTTGAAGTGCTTCTTGTTATCGACGCAACAACCGGGCAAAACGGACTTGCCCAAGCTCGGGAATTTGCTGCAGCCACATCGGTCACTGGTGTAGTGCTCACCAAGCTTGATGGTTCAGCAAAAGGCGGAATCGTCTTTGCTATCGAAACGGAACTCGGAATTCCAGTGAAACTGGTGGGACTGGGCGAGACAGCTGTTGATCTTGTCGCATTTGATCCCAACGAGTTCGTTGACGCATTGTTCGACTAATTCTGTGCCACAGTGACAACATGAATTTTCGACGTCGTGGTTTGTCAGTTGTCGCTGTTGTAGCCCTCACTGGCGTTGTCGCTAGTTGTTCATCGGGAAGTGAAACATTGCGGTTTGTTCCTTCTGGAGGAATGGGCAATGAGGCTGCATCTGACTCCAAGATGATGTGGGCCGATGTGTCCTATGAGGTGGAGGGAACATTGCCCGAGATGCCGTCTGAGATGGTGTCGTATGAGGTGAAGAAGAAGTCCGCGCCACTCAATGAATTTGAAGACATCGCAAAGATTTTTGGAGTCTCTGGCAAGGCCGTTGAAGATGCTTCGGCAGTTGGCGATGTCGAGTCGATATTCAAGAGTTATCGCATAAGTACGTCCACCACGAATGACAATGTTTTTGAAGAAGCTATGTGGCTGTATGGCGACGGTCGTTTGTGGACGTGGTCGTACTACCCGGGCATTACCGCAGACGATGCAACATCTTCTAGCGGCTCAGGTTCATCGAGTGGAAGCGGGGTAAACCCCAGTGAACCTTGCGCGCCTGATGACAAAGAATGCCTCGAACGAATTGAAGAAATCCCCGAACCGATAGACCCACCAACTCCACCTGAAAATCTTCCATCAAAATCGGAAGTGCAATCACTGACTGAAAAGCTTCTGACAGATCTTGGAGTCGAATTAGGAGACGTGCAGATTCAGTCCTTTTCTGATGAATGGTCAGCATGGTCGCAAGCGCAGTTGTTGCTCAACAATATCGCCTCGCCTATTTCGTGGTATTTCAGTTTTGGAGACAATTCCGAATTGATGTCCGCATCGGGAATGCTCGTAGATGTTGCAGAAGGCGCGTCATATGATCTTGCCGATGCGACAAGTGCGGTGTCGCGATTGGGCGATTATCGCTATTACGGCGGATACGGCGCAGCCGAAGCTCGCGACGCGTCAATTGGTTGGAGTACGGTCGCATCAGATGATGAAGATGTAAGCAGTGATGACTCTGTAAGTGCCGATGTCCCTGTGGGCAGTGATGACACCGTGAGTACTGATGTATCTGTCATGCCCGAAGAAATCACCGTCACGATCACGTCGGTAAAGATGTCGTATGCGTGGATGCTTGAAGACAATGGCAAGCAGGTGCTCATGCCAGCATTTACCTACTCAAACAATGACGGAGAAGTAGGTACCGTCGTTGCCCTGAGCGACGATTTATTGGAATTTGAAGAAGTCACAGACACGACAATCGATGGTGGAGAACCAATGCCAGAGCCTGATCCCGGGATGGATAACCCAATACCCACAGACGAGGCAAATACGTTGGTTGGTCTCACTGAAGACGAAGCAATGAAGATCGCCCAGTCCGAAGGCTGGGAATTTCGTGTGGCTGCTCGTGATGGCGAGCAGTACATGTTGACCACCGACTATGTGATGAATCGCGTCAATGTCACAATCGTCGAGGGAACGGTCACTGAAGTCACCGTCGGCTAGACCGCTACGCTTACACGGTCATGTTTGACTCACTAAGCGATCGATTACAAGGGATTGTCAAGCGCCTCCGCGGTAAAGGGCGTTTGACGGAAGAAGAAGTAGACGAGGTACTCGGAGAGATCCGTACCGCGCTTCTTGAAGCCGACGTCAATATTTCTGTTGTACGTGGCGTTATCGCACGAATTCGCGAGCAGGCTATTGGTGTCGAGGTATCCCAGGCACTCGATCCGGGTCAACAAATCGTCAAGATTGTTCACCAAGAACTCATCGGTTTACTGGGTGGCGATGCCTTAAAGATCACATACTCAAGTACGCCACCAACGGTTGTGCTGATGGCGGGTCTGCAGGGTTCCGGTAAAACAACCACTGCTGCGAAACTTGCGCGTTGGTTCAAGTCACAAGGCCGTCAGCCCTTACTTGTTGGCGCCGACTTACAACGACCAGCTGCTGTTGAGCAGTTACGCACACTTGGCTCACAAATTGGCGTGCCTGTTTTTTCTGAACCTGGTGATCCTGTTTCTACAGCACGTCGAGGTTTAGACGAAGCAAAGCGCCTCGGTAAAGACGTACTTATCGTCGACACTGCGGGACGTCTTGCAATTGATGAAGAGATGATGCAACAAGTTGCAGACATTTCTCAATCTGTCAGCCCGAAGTACACGTTCCTTGTTGTTGACGCAATGACAGGTCAAGACGCTGTTGGAGTGGCCACGGCATTCCACGAACGCCTTGAAATAGATGGTGTCATCTTGTCGAAACTCGATGGTGACGCTCGTGGTGGTGCGGCGTTGTCTGTGAAAACAGTGATTGATCGCCCCATTGCATTCGCAACAACAGGCGAACGCATCGACCAATTCGAACAATTCCATCCCGACCGCATGGCAAGTCGCATTCTTGGTATGGGCGACATGTTGACATTGATCGAACAAGCCGAGCAGGTCTATGAAAAAGAGCAAGCCGAAGAAGCAGCCGCGCGTTTGCTCGAAGGCGCTTTTACTCTGGAAGATTTTCTTGAACAGCTACAGCAACTAAAAAAGATGGGTTCAATGTCGAACCTCATTGGCATGTTGCCAGGGGTGCCGAAAGAATTGAAGAACGCCGAAGTGGGTGATGATCAACTAAAGAAAGTTGAAGCCATCATTCGTTCGATGACACCCGAAGAGCGCGCGCATCCAGAGGTCATCAACGGTTCGCGACGTACGCGCATCGCAAAGGGAAGCGGCACGCAAGTTGCCGACATCAACAAGTTGGTGAAGCAATTCACCGAGATGCAAAAGATGATGAAGCGCATGGGGGCAATGTCGGCGCCGAAAGGCAAAGGCAAGGGCGGCAAGCCCGGCAAAGTCAGCAAGAAGGCGATGATGCGGGAATTTAACGACATGATGGGCGGTCAAGGCGGTGTTCCAGGGTTTCCCGGCGCCGATGGCAGTCCCGGATTTCCGCCGTTTCCCCGTTGAGAGCGCCAATCCTCACCGCTAGCCTTACCTAGTCCCGGTTGGGGTCGAAGGAGAACTCATGTCAGTGAAATTGCGTCTCACGCGTGTCGGAAAAACAAAGCAGCCTCATTACCGAGTGGTGGCGGCCGACTCACGACGTGCTCGCGATGGACGTTTCATTGAAATTCTCGGTCAGTACAACCCACGTGGCGAACCGTCCGTGATCAACATCGACAACGACAAAGCAGTCAAGTGGTTGCAGCAAGGTGCTCAGCCCACCGAGCGTGTGCGAAAGTTGCTCGAGATCAGTGGCGCTTGGGAACAGTTCACCGCCTCGAAGAACAAGTAGGTCGTCTCGTGTCTAACACCGTGTCTGCACCCACCGCTGTTGCGGTCCTCGAACACATTGTGCGCAGCATTGTTGATCATCCCGATGACGTGAAGGTGAACTCAGTCGACGATGAAGAAGGCGTGATCCTCGAAGTTCACGTCGCTCCAGGCGATTTGGGTCGCGTTATTGGCCGTCGTGGTCGTACTGCGATGAGCATTCGCACCGTCGTACGCGCAGCTGCTGCCCGCGACGGAGTCGACGTTGATGTCGACTTTGTTGATGACTGATTCCAGCGATCAGTCTTTCTCAGCGCCACTTCTTGAAGTTGGGCGTATTGGCAAACCTCACGGTGTGAAAGGTGATGTGTTTGTGATGTTCGTCAGCGATCGCGTTGAGCGTCGCACCCCGGGGGCAATTCTTGTTGCCCGTAAAGCAAACATTGCGCTCGAGCTCAAAGTAGAAACTGCTCGACTACAAAACGATCGTTATGTGATCCATTTCGAGGGAGTTGACAGCCGAAACGACGCCGAATTGCTCACCAATGCGTTGCTGTTTGCCGAAGAAATCGAAGACATTGATGCATTGTGGGTTCACGACATCATTGGTTCTCGCGTTGTAGGGGTAGACGGCACCGACTACGGAACATGTACTGGTGTCATCGATAACCCCGCGCATGCCATTTTGGAACTTGATTCAGGCGGTCTTGTGCCGATTCCTTTTGTTCAGTCCTATGCCGACGGGGTGACAACAATTGACCCGCCGTTAGGACTTTTGGACGAGCCCAACTCTGAACCGGCATAAGGCCTAGAAAAACTAAGGTTTTCACCGTGCGCATCGATGTCTTCACATTGTTTCCCGATCTCGTCGATGATTTTTGTTCTGTCAGCCTTCTTGGGAAGGCGCGCGAGTCACACATGGTCGATGTGAACTGCCACAACATTCGTGACTACGCCACCGACGTGCACCGAACTGTCGATGACACACCATTTGGCGGTGGTGCCGGAATGTTGATGCGACCAGAACCAATCTTTGATGCGGTGGAACACGTCCAGCCCCCGCGTCCACTTCTTTTGCTTGGGCCCGGCGGTCGACGATTTGATCAAGACATGGCACACGAACTTGCACAATTGCCAGGATTCAGCATGTTGTGTGGTCGCTATGAGGGAGTTGATCATCGGGTGCGCGAACACTTGGTCGATGCCGAGGTGTCGGTGGGGGACGTGGTTCTTGCTGGTGGCGAGGTTGCGGCCTGTCTCATCATCGAGGCGGTCACTCGACTTGTGCCAGGGGTGATGGGCAATGATCAATCGCCGGTCACCGAGAGTTTTGGCGCATCGGGCCTGCTGGAAGAGCCCCAGTTCACCCGTCCGAGCGAGTATCGCGGTTGGGAGGTGCCAGAGGTGCTCCGCAGCGGAGATCACGCAAAGATCGCCAAATGGCGCCTAGGACAGGCCCTATGGCGGACCGTGCGCCATCGCCCCGATCTCATCGAGGCCCGAGGGGGTCTGTCAACAGAAGAAAAAGTCTTGTTGGAAGCAGTCGATCCTGTCTCGTATCCTTCAGAGTTCACTGTTTCGCCGCCGAAGGACACGCCATGAAGACCACAGACATTGTTGACAACCAGAATAAGCGTGACGACGTACCTGCCCTGCGTGCAGGAGATGAAGTAAAAGTTCACGTGCGCGTTGTTGAAAGTGGCAAAGAGCGCATCCAGATTTTCCAAGGCGACATCATTTCGATTGCAGGTTCTGGAATTTCCGAGAGTTACACCGTGCGCAAGTTGAGCTACGGAGTTGGTGTCGAGCGCACCTTCCCAGTGCACAGCCCATCGGTGGCAAAGATTGAGGTACTGAAGCACGGTGCTGTTCGCCGTGCAAAGTTGTACTACCTCCGTGATCGCGTTGGTAAGGCTGCAAAGATCCGCGAAAAGCGGGAGTCATAAATTGCCCATTCGGGCGATGTCGCTCTGGGGTTGTTGGTGAACACCGACGACCTCGAAAACTTTGAGGCTGAGCGCGAGTACAAACTCGCACAGGAATACCAAGATGTCGTTGGCATGTTTCGCTATGCCGTCGAAACCGAACGCCGTTTCTATCTTGCGAATGCAGTTGAGGTAAACGTCACTGGCGACAGTGCGCGTCCCCTAATAGAAGTGGTGATGACTGACGCATGGGTATGGGATATGTACCGCAAGACCCGATTCATTCCTCACGTTCGGGTGCTGAGTTTCAAAGACGTCAACGTCGAAGAACTTCCAAGCGAGGAACTGCTCGATCCCTCGAGTCTGTAGACACGCCCGTTTCCCTTGACGCGCGTCGCGCGAGAGGCGCGTGGGCTGAACGTCGAGTGGCGCAGTGGTATCGCGCTCACGGCTATCGCATTGTTGCAATGAACTGGCGCTTTCATACTCCACATGCACGCGGGGAGCTCGACGTCATTGCGCAGCGCGAGAACGTACTTGTTATTTGTGAAGTGAAGGCTCGTGCGTCCGATGATTTCGGCGAACCCTTCGAAGCAATCACACCACGCAAGCAATTTTTGTTACAGCGCGCGGCCTATGAGTTTGTGAAACAAAAAGACCTGCAACACGTGACCCTTCGCTTTGATGTTGCTGCTGTTGTCGGGGTCAACGTTGAGGTGATCTTTGATGCGTTGTCGTGATGAGATGCATTGTCGTAACGAGATGCACTGTCGTGATGAGATTCAGTGACGTTGCCAACATGCATGATGCCAATGACGACGAAGATCTGGGGCTTGGCTTGGCACTGCCACAACGTGTCCCATGGCTGGGGGAATGATGTTGTTGCACCCAGGGCAGATGTATTGCTTCACCGCTTGGTACGGCTGCACACGACGCACTTCTACTTCGCCGTACAGGCCATCCCAAATATTCATGTGCTTAACCGAGAAACGCCCACACGAGAAGTGCAAGCGCAACGACGATCGCCGACGTCACGAACCAGATGTCGGTCTTTCGCGCCACGCGACGTCGTTGAGGATCAAAGCCCATAGGTCAAGTATCGCGTTGAAATGTGAGAGCGCCAAGTTTCCTATCGATGTAGTGACTAGCGTCAAAGCGTGACATCGTGGGCCACATACCGACAACGTGCACTCGCTGTTGCAATGGTTGGGTCGATCGTCACCGTGGTGTGGCTGTCGGTCACCTCGCTTGCCGGAAGTGCGGTGACCCCCACCGAAGATTCAGTTTCTGTGGTCACCGTCGCGCCCACCACTTCAAACAGCACCACGACATCAACAACGCTTCCATCGGCAGCAACCACGATCCCTCCTGGTTGTCCGGTACCCCAAGAAGCCAGCGTGGTATTTCTCGGGACAGTGTCGGCAAGCGACGTCTCGACGGTGTCATTTGTGGTTGACCAAGTGCGGTATGGAACTTTAGAAACCGTTGTGCCCGGGGCGACAGTGGGTGTTCGTTACGGATCAGATGTCAAATACTTAGACGTCGGCAATCAATATCTCGTTGGAGCAGTAATAGATCCAGCGTCGCTGCAATTGTCTTCCACTGTGCGTGACAATCCCGACATGTTTGGCGGCGCAGCGGTGGCTGGCGCAATTGAGCAGGGACGTTGTCCTGCTCTCGAAGAAGCGGTGCGCACGTTGTGGCCAGATGGATCGAGTCTTGAATCTGGTGTGTTGACACCACTTTGGGAAAGTGGTGGACGTATCGCAATCGCATTCATTCTTCCGGCGATTCTCGGTTTTGTGTTGTTGCTTGCGCTTGTATGGATTAAGCGCGGAACGCAGAAGTAGCGTTGGTCCGCAACTCGTCAACTGCAGCTTTCAGTCCACCGGGGTGTTTGTAGAGCGCACTTCCTGCAATCAACACATTTGCTCCACTTGCTGCCGCGCCTGAGACGGTCGTGGCGTTGATGCCACCGTCAACCTCAACATTGACCACATCACCAAGGCCTGCTTTGGTAATCATGTCGCGTACCTGACGAATCTTTGGTTCCATTGTTGCGATGTATTTCTGACCACCGAACCCAGGGTTTACTGTCATCACAAGAACCATGTCGATGAGATCCAAAATGTTTTCGACTTCGCTCGCTGGTGTGTGCGGATTAAGTGCAACCGCAGCGTTAGCTCCAAGTGATCGAATGTTTTCCAGAGTGCGGTGCAAGTGGGTGCATGCTTCGACGTGCACGATGAGGCGAGAACAACCAGCAGAGATGTATTCCTTTGCCATGACATCGGGCGTGTACACCATGAGGTGGGCTTCAAATGGAAGTGTTGTGTAAGAACGAGTCGATGCGATGACGTCGGGACCGAATGTGAGATTGGGAACAAATTGTCCGTCCATCACGTCCCACTGGATGAGGTCAACGCCAGCATCTTCCAAGGCTTTGACTTCTTCGCCAAGGCGAGAAAAATCAGCGGGCAGTACCGATGGAGCGATTTGCAGCGGACACGTCACGTCGTCACCCTAGCCAAAGTGCTGCGTATGGCACGTGTGAATTGACATACGCGAATACGATGTGTCGGTGAATCAACCACTGCACACCGTGACAATCGACAAATTGGTTGCTGGTGGTGACGGACTTGCTCGACTCGACGACGGGCGAGTGGTGTTTGTTCCCGACGTCATCACGGGAGAGACCGTTCAGATCGAACTAGTGGAAACACGGCGTGATTTTGCACGTGCTCGACTCGTGACGGTTGACGTGGCAGCCCCTACACGACGCGTGCCTCCGTGCGCGTTTGTGAGTGAGTCATGTGGTGGATGCAATTGGCAACACATAGAAGAAACTGCTCAATTGCGCGTGAAGTCCGACATTGTGGTGGAGGCATTTGCTCGTACAGCACGTCTTGATGTTGAAATCCATCGTCGCAAAGCGCTGCCAGATACTTCACGTCGCACAACGGTACGCATGATTGCTGATGACAGTGGCATGTTGGGTTTTCGCAAGCGCGATTCACACGACGTGGTGTTGACGTCTGAGTGCATGGTGTCCCACGATCTCATTAATGCGTTTTTGCATGAACCAGTTCTTGATGGCGCGGGAGAAATCACGATCAGAGTGGGTGCGCGTACCGGCGAGGTTGGAATGTGGTGTCATGAGGGACGTATTCGCGAAGGTGTCGGAACCCATGCTCAGCGCGGCCAACGAGCACCAATCCATGAAGTGGTGCGTGACAACACGTATCGCGTCTCCATGTCGTCGTTTTTTCAGTCCTCTCCAGAAGCTGCAGAGCTTCTCGTCACGACTCTCGCAACCGATTTTGATTCCTTTGGCATAGAAGGCGGAACATTGCTCGACGCGTACGGCGGTGTGGGGCTTTTTAGTAAAGCGTTCGCCACCCGTTTCGATGAGTTGTATTTAGTGGAATCGAATCCGCAGGCCTGTCGCGATGCTGTCCACAATCTCGAGGACTGCGCGGCCACAATTGAGGAAGTCGCATTTGAACATTGGGATCCAGTTGATGTCGACGTTGTGATCGCCGACCCGTCGCGAGATGGCCTCGGAAAACTCGGTGTTGCGACATTGCTGGAAGTGGATGCTCCCGTTATTGCACTGGTGAGCTGCGATGCAGTTGCTGGTGCGCGCGATATATCGATGTTGATACAGGGTGGTTACGACCTTGATCGTGTCTCCGTACTCGACATCTTCCCGAACACTCATCATGTGGAAGTAGTGAGCATTCTCACGAAATAAATCTTTGAATAATTCAGAGTAAAGTACGCGAAATGGTGCGCCCTCTGGGGCTCGAACCCAGGACCTGCGGATTAAGAGTCCGTTGCTCTACCAACTGAGCTAAAGGCGCATGTGCGTAGAGCAGTCTAGGGTGCGCATCGCTATTCCCAAGAAGTGCTGTGTGCATAAAACAAAACGCGGTGACTCTGTGCTGAATAATTCAGACACAGAGCCACCGCGCAGTGGGGTGATCGAGGGGACTTGAACCCCCGGCCTTCAGGGCCACAACCTGACGCTCTAACCAGGCTGAGCTACGACCACCATGTGGAAAAGACATTTTGCCACAGCATTGAGTGTGAACCAACTCGCATTTTGATTAGTGCGGTAACCTGTCGTTAAACCGGTACACGGAGTTGATAACGATGGCGGCGACTACAACGACGCAGCATCTGGCAGAAAAAGCCAAATTGATAACGCAACGAGAGTTGCAGACCTACAAAGAGCGAACCAAAGGTTCGCAGGTGGCGACGGAGCGAGCGCGAAAAGTGCTCCCGCTTGGAGTCCCATCCAGTTTCCAGGCATACGATCCGCATCCGATTGTGGTGCGCCGTGCGCAGGGGTCATGGATGGAAGACGTTGATGGCAATCGCTACACCGACTACGACATGGGTTTTGGAGCGTTGTTTGCTGGCCACCTTCATCCAATTGTCCGTACGGCAATCGAACAGCAATTAGATAACGGCACATTGTTTGTCACACCATGTGAGGCAAACGCAGAAGTCGCCGAACTTCTGGCGGCGCGTTACAACTTGCCGATGTGGCGTTTTACAAACTCTGGTACTGAAGCAACGATGGATGCAATCCGTGTCGCTCGTGGCATCACCGGTCGCGACAAGATTGTAAAAGTCGAGGGCGGATACCACGGTCATCACGATGAAGTGATGATCTCAATGAAACCACCAGTCGACCAAGCCGGTCCTGCCGATAATCCCATTGGGTATCCGCAAACTGCGGGTATTACTGCATCGGTGTTGGCGGACACAATTGTTATTCCATACAACGATGCCGAAGCATTAGAGCGTGTATTGAAAAATGGTGACGTCGCGGCGTTCATCGTTGAGCCCGTCATGGAAAACATCGGCATCTGTTTGCCACAACCTGGTTACCTCGAAGCGGTACGAGAGATCACGAATCGCTACGGAACCAAGTTGATTTTTGATGAAGTAAAAACGGGCATTACTGCTGGCTGGGGTGGCGCTACAGGTGTACTTGGTGTGCAGCCCGATCTCGTGTGTCTCGCAAAGAGCATCGGTGGCGGTTTGCCTATTGGTGCATTTGGTGGCACGCAAGAGCTAATGGATCAGATCACAGCGGGTCGTGTATTGCACTTAGGTACCTACAACGGAAATCCGTTGTGCATGGCCGCAACAAAGGCTGTGCTTGCAGATGTATGTACACCGGAAGTCACCGCCGAGGTGGTGAAGCGCAACAACATGTTGGTGAAAGCGTGCGCCGACATCATCGAAAATGCGGGCCTACCCGCGCACACGGTGTCGTTTGGTGCAAAAGGTTGCGTGACATGGGCGCGCGAACAAATTCGCAACTACCGCGATTACAAAGCAACAGATTTTGACTTGGCATTTGCGCAATGGATGCACGGTATTAACCGGGGCATTTTGTTGCCACCAGGTTTAGATGAACAGTGGTTGATCTCTGTGATGCACTCTGAAGACGATGCGATGCGATATGCTTCTGTCTTCGGAGAATTCGTTGATGAACTCACACACTGAAAAATCGCCTCTCATGCATCCGCGACCAGGATTGGTCACAATGATCTTTCGTGGACTTTTCAAGCGGTGTGCATGGTGTGGAGGCAAGCGTGCATTCTTCACCGGCTTTTTCAAAAAAGGTGAGCGTTGCAACACCTGTGGCTTGAGTTGGCAACGCAACTTGGAGGGGTTCGAACTAGGTGCGGCCGCCATGGGTGTGTTCCTCACCTTCGGACCCATCATCTTGTGGATGGTGTTGTCGCTTGTATTTGGGGTTGAACTTGTCCCGCTTCTCATCGTGGCTGCAGCTCTTGCGGTGTTTGTTCCGATCTTCACGTATCCACTCACATACACGGTGTGGTTTGGTGTGTACTTATTCATGAATGAACCTGAGCCCGAAGAGTTGGCCGACGCTGCGCGATGGCTTGAGTCCCAGTCGAACGTTTGAGGCGTCGGTCCATCGGGCTTCTTCTTCACTGAGACACCCCCTGTCTATGGTGCGTTTGCGCGGTGCCACGGTGATCCACTCCAGCCCCACATTGGCTCTGCGCCCGCCGAGAGGTCTGTACGACCAGCAGATAGCTGACCAGACAGATGAATTTGGCGGAAATGCTTGACCGAACATCTGTTCGTAAGTACAGTCAACTCAACCTCAGTGAAAGGCACATCAACATGACCGGAATGACCCCAGAACGCGACAAAGCCCTCGATGCGGCACTCAGCCAGATCGACAAGCAATTTGGCAAAGGCTCCATCATGCGGATGGGCGAAAAGGGCTCGATGGCAATCGAGTCGGTTCCCACTGGTGCATTGCCCCTCGACTTGGCGCTTGGTGTTGGCGGTTTGCCACGTGGTCGCGTCGTCGAGATCTATGGCCCAGAGTCATCAGGTAAGTCAACCTTGGCAATGCACGTTGTTGCTGAAGCACAACGAAACGGTGGCATCTGTGCCTACATCGACGCTGAGCATGCAATGGACCCTGTCTATGCAAAGGCCATCGGAGTCGACATTGATCAACTTCTTATCTCCCAGCCAGACACTGGTGAACAAGCACTCGAAATTGCCGACATGTTGATTCGCTCAGGCGCGCTCGATGTTGTTGTTATCGACTCTGTTGCTGCACTAACCCCACGTGCCGAAATTGAAGGCGACATGGGTGACAGCCACATGGGACTTCAAGCACGTCTGATGAGCCAAGCGTTGCGCAAGATCACCGCCAACCTCAACAAGTCAAAAACGATTTGTATCTTCATCAACCAGCTCCGCGAAAAAATTGGTGTCATGTTCGGTTCACCCGAAACAACACCTGGTGGTCGCGCACTCAAGTTCTATTCATCGGTGCGTCTCGACATTCGTCGTATTGAATCCATCAAAGACGGTGCGGAAGTTGTGGGTGCACGTACCCGCGTGAAAGTGGTGAAGAACAAAGTGTCACCGCCATTCCGTCAGGCCGAGTTCGACATCATGTACGGCAAGGGCATCAGTCGCGAAGGCGCGCTCCTTGACTTGGCGGTTGAAATGGAAATCGCCAAGAAGTCAGGTGCATGGTTCACCTACGAAGGTGAGCAGCTTGGTCAAGGTCGTGAAAACTCGAAGAACTTCCTCACGGCACATCCAGAAATCATGATGGAAATTGCCGAGAAGATCCGCGACAAGGCAGGACTCAATGGTGTGGTGGAAGCAGAAGAATTCACCGACGCCGACGAAGAGCCCATCGAACTCGACTAATTCCTCAGGCAAGTTGCCTGCAGAATTTTTCCATAATCTCTCCACTTGAGAACCTCGTAAAGAGCCGGGCCTGGTTACATAGGCCCGGCTCTTAGGTTAAATTCAAATTCGGATTCATTCGAGAATTCGCTCGAATGCCTCACCATAAAAATCAAGATGGGGGACCGATGAAATTCGGGGGCAAGGTCATCGCGGTGGTTGCTGCGATGGGACTCATGGTGACGCCACTGTCGCCACTTAATAACGCAGACGTACTTACAGTTCAAGCGGCATCACCGCCTGATACGGGAATGCCAGACCAATCTTCATTGGATAACTCGACGGATCCCAATGTAGGGAATTGGACCAATATGCAGGGTGGCTTGGCGTCGCGACCTTACGTCACAAAACTTTCGGTAATCAACAATGGAGTTTCAACTGACATCATCACGGATGGTAAACCGACTGCTGAACTAAACGTTCCTGTCGGTCGAGTTGCGGTAGCAATTGCTCCATTTAACTTATGTCGTACGGGTCAGCAACCCACACAAGGCGTTTGTTACAGCACACCCAACAGGATCGGTGTATCTGTTGGATTTCAGACACTCTCGCCAACCGCTCAGAATCCAATCGGTCAATTAGGGTATGACTTTTCGAATACTGGTAGTACACAGTTACTTACTGCGGTCAACGAGAACACCGAATTTGACATCACGTTGAATCTCAACACGTTAGGTAAGACTCTGCGTTGGACGTGGGCGAACGGTATTCCTACATACTGGAATACGGCAAATCTTGGTCAGGAAAACGCCACTTTACGTATTCGATTGAAGCCGACGTATCAACCGATTGTTATATCCGGTGGACAACAAGTTGGATGTAGTCAAGTTCCAGTCGAAGCTTGTCAGTACACACAAAACACCCATGAAGCATTGTCCGCTAATTTGGTCTTGAGTCTGGACACAACAAATGACCCGATCTTTACGGGG
>JBIJAO010000039.1:0-10619 GCA_044345725.1 Ilumatobacteraceae bacterium
GACACGACGAACGCGTCTGCGAGATTTGCCGTTGGTGTCGTTCACGTTATTGAGTGTATTGCGCGGTGGCAGACGCTTTGTGGTCACCTCGTGTTACCCATACACGTACACGACTGCCCTCATCTTCCACCCGTGTCACTATTGCGTCATACGCGTTTGCCACCGTCTGGCCAGCATTGCTATCGCGTGACACCCATGCCAGTGCCACTGCATCTGCTGCGTGTTGTGTGCGTTGGTGCGACAACAAATCTCGACCCGTGTGTGAGATCGCAACAATCGACAACACGGTGATTGTCCACCACACCAACGTCATCGATGTGATCGAGCCTTGTTGTAATGCACGCTGTGATGAACGCTCAGTTGTGCGAGTGGTAACGCAAAGATTATTCGTCATCAACGCTGAGGATGGGTGCCACTGATGCGACAGACTGCCCTTCGTCAACGTTCATGAGACGCACACCTGTTGCTGCGCGACCCTGACTTGAGATCTCATTCACCTTTGTGCGAATGGTGACACCGTTTGATGCGATGGCCACAATTTCGTCATCGTCGCCCACCATGAAAGCAGCAACGACTTTGCCCTTTTTGCCAGTGACTTTGACACCGATCACACCTTGTCCGCCGCGACCCTTGCGAGGATATTGGGGAATAGGTGTGCGCTTTGCATAACCAGCATCGGTAACGATGAGAAGTGAATGATCTTCGCGACCCGCATCGATGGACACCACTGCATCATCCGCGCGCAACTTCATGCCACGAACACCGGCTGCCGTGCGCCCCATGGGGCGCACTTCTTGTTCGGTGAAACGAATGGTTTGACCGCTGCGGCTCACCATGAAGATGTCGTCATCGCCAGTGGTTTCAATAACGCGCACCAACTCGTCGCCATCTTTCAAGTTGAGAGCGATAATGCCATCGCGTCGACTTGAGTTATAGGCATCGAATGCGGTCTTTTTCACCTGACCACTGCGGGTTGCAAAGAACAAATAACGCTCGCCCGGAAATTCACGTGTGTCGATAATGGCCTGCACGGTTTCACCCGCTTGCAACGGCAACAAGTTGACAATAGGAATACCTTTGGCCGTGCGCTCGCGCTCTGGAATGTCGGCGGCGCGAATCTTGTACACCCGACCACGGTTGGAAAAGAACAACAGATGCGCATGTGCGGTGGTGAACAACACACGACGCACAAGGTCGTCCTCTTTCAGCGTTGCACCTTTTACGCCACGACCACCACGTGATTGTGTGCGGAATGAACTTGCCGGCACAGATTTCACATACTGAGCCTGTGTCATTACAACAACGAGTTCTTTGTCGTCAACGAGATCCTCAAGACTCATCTCGCCAACATCATTAATGACTTTGCACACACGCTCGGTGGCGAACTCTTTGCGAACCGCTTCAAGCTCGGTCTTAATTACTTCACGCAACTTCTTGTCGCTCTTCAGAATCGCTTCGTATTCTTTAATGCGGCTTTGCACATCGGCCAATTCTTTTTCGATGTCGATGCGTGACAAACGTGTGAGTTGGCGAAGTTGCATGTCGAGAATGTCGATTGCTTGACGTTCGCTGAACTCGTATGGCTTTTTCATCAGCGCATCTTTTGCAGCACCTGCGTCTTCACTCTTTCGAATGAGCGCAATGATCTTGTCGATGACATTGAGTGCCTTGAGGCGACCTTCCAAGATGTGGCCACGATCACGAGCTTTATCAAGGCGATACTGCGTGCGGCGAGTAACTACCTCGAGCTGGTGATTGACATATCCATTGATGGCATCGGCAAGGTTGAGTGTGCGAGGCACGCCGTCGACCAAAGCAACCATGTTCACAGGGAAACTGGTTTGTAGTGAGGTCAACTTAAAGAGATTGTTCAACACCACATTGGCATTGGCATCGCGCTTCAAGGTAATGATCAAATTGGTGGCACCACCAGATGATGCGTCGTTCACATCTGCAATGCCATCGAGATCTCCACCGTCAACAAGTTCTTGAATGCGAGACGCAATGGACGAACAACTTGTTTGATATGGAAGCTCGGTGACCTGAATCTCCATGCGGCCACCGCGACCTTCTTCGATGGTTACCTTCGCGCGTGTTTTAATGCTGCCCCGGCCAGTGCGATATGCATCTTGCATACCAGCACGACCAAGAATGTAGCCACCTGTTGGGAAATCGGGACCCGTCACAAACTTCATGAGGTCATCGGGTGTTGCCTTGGGGTTATCAATGATGTGCAAACACGCATCGATGACTTCGCCCAAGTTGTGCGGCGGAATAGACGTGGCCATACCAACGGCAATACCTTGGCTGCCATTCACCAACAGGTTGGGGAATCGCGCCGGTAATACCTGTGGTTCTTCGGTGGTGCCGTCGTAGTTGGGAATCATGTCGACGGTGTTTTCGTCGATGCCGTCAAGCAAGCGCATTGCTAATTGATGAAGACGTGATTCGGTGTAACGCGCAGCAGCAGGACCAAAGTCGGGAGATCCGTAGTTGCCGTGGAAATCAATCAGTGGGTGACGCAACGAGAATGGTTGAGCCATACGCACCAATGCGTCATAAATGGCAGAGTCACCATGTGGGTGATACCGCGCCATGGTGTCACCGGTAACGCGTGCGCACTTTACAAATGGACGGTCGGGGCGAAAACCCTGTTGTTCCATATCCCAGATGATGCGTCGGTGCACGGGTTTAAGACCGTCACGCACGTCGGGCAACGCGCGCGACATGATGACCGACATGGAGTAGTCGAGGAATGACCGCTCCATTTCATCTTGTAATGGCACGGGTTGAATTTGATCAAACAGATTCGGATTGCCGGCGTCACTCATTGTCAATCCCCTTTAGAAGTCCAAGTTGCGCACGTCGCGTGCGTTTGTGGTGATGAACTTTTTGCGACTCTCCACGTCGTCGCCCATGAGCACACTCACTACTTCGTCTGCAATTGCTGCTTCTTCCACCGTTACTTGCAACAACGTGCGGGATGTGGAATCCATGGTGGTGCTGCGCAGTTCTTGCCAGTCCATTTCACCCAAACCTTTGAGTCGTTGGAACTCTTTTTTATGGTTGGGTTTTTCTTTTAAGAACTCGCCCTTAGCAACGTCATCTTTGAGATAGATCTTTTCTTTGCCAATCTCAGTGGAATACAACGGTGGTTGAGCGATGTAGATGTAACCCGCTTCCACCAATGGACGCATCTGTCGGTAGAAGAACGTGAGGAGCAATGTACGAATATGGCTGCCGTCGACATCGGCATCGGCCAACGCGATGATCTTGTGATACCGCGCTTTGGTGACATCGAACTCGTCGCCAACACCGCCACCGATTGCTGTGATGAGAGCTTGGATTTCGTTGTTCTTCAACATCTTGTCGAGGCGCGCGCGCTCTACGTTCAAGATCTTTCCACGAATAGGAAGAATTGCTTGTGTACGTGGATCGCGTGCGTCTACTGCGGTACCGCCAGCAGAGTCGCCTTCCACGATGAACAATTCGCTTTCATCTGGTTTGCCACTCGAACAGTCTTTCAACTTGTCGGGCATACCCGCACCAGACAATGCAGTCTTACGACGCACCGCATTACGTGCGTTCTTTGCTGCAAGGCGCGCTTGCGCTGCAGCGATTGCTTTTTTGACCACACGGTTTGCTTCAGTGGGATTTTCTTCAAACCACTCGGCCAAATACTTGTTGGTGCTCTTTTGTACAAACGAGCGCATGGACACGTTGCCCAACTTCGCTTTTGTTTGTCCCTCAAACTGTGGCTCGCGCAACTTCACCGCGATGATGGCAGTGATGCCTTCACGAATGTCTTCACCAAGAAGGTTGTCGTCTTTTTCTTTCAACAAGTTTTTGTCGCGTGCGTATTTGTTGATAACAGAAGTCAGCGCGGTCTTGAATCCTTCAACATGCATGCCACCTTCAATGGTGGAGATGCCGTTTGCGTATCCGTGAATGCCTTCGTAGTAACCGGTGTTCCATTGAATAGCCACACCAATTTCTTGGCCTTCTTCTTCGTCTTCTTCTTCGAAGTGCGCAACTTTGTTAAACAACGACTCTTTTGAAGCATTCAAGTGCTTCACAAAGTCGACGATGCCACCCTTGTATTGATAGGTGACGGTTTGCTCTTTGCTGGGACGTTCGTCGGTGAACACCACTTCCAAGCTCTTGTTGAGAAACGCCATGGTCTGCAAACGCTCGAGCACGGTGCGCGCGACAAACTCTGTTCCTTCGGACGCAAAGATGGTGGCATCTGGCCAAAACGTGACGGTGGTACCAGTCTTTCGACCTTTCGCAGGAGTTTTGCCGACCTTGGCAAGTTTTGCCTTGGGCTTGCCACCATCGCGAAACTCTTGCTGGTAGCGGTCGCCACCACGATCGATCTCGAGAAGCACTCGGCTAGAGAGCGCGTTGACCACGCTGACGCCCACACCATGAAGACCGCCCGACACCTTGTATCCCTCGCCGCCGAACTTGCCACCTGCGTGCAACACGGTGAGAACAACTTCTGCTGCGCTTTTGCCCTTGTGTGGTCCTGACGGATAGGGATCGACAGGGATTCCACGACCGTTGTCTTCGACGCGACAGCCGCCGTCGTCGGTGAGAGTGATGCCAACGCGGGTACAAAAACCCGCCATTGCTTCGTCGATGGAGTTGTCGACAACTTCCCAGATGAGGTGGTGAAGACCGGCTAATCCGGTGCTTCCGATATACATACCGGGACGTTTACGAACGGGATCTAGACCTTCGAGAACCTGAATATCTTTCGCGCCGTAATCGGCGGTGGGGTTCTTCGACGGCGACTTTTTTGCTGCAGCCATGCTGCTTCACATCCTACCAAGTTGACTATTTATAACGGTGCTATTTGCTGTTTACAACAGTGCTATTTACTGTTTGTCGCAACACGTTCTCACGATTTGTGAGAAATATGTTTGCTATCGGCGTGCGCGTGACACACGAACATCGATGACGTCGACAACATCACCAAGTCGCTCACGCAATGTGTGAATTACTTGTTGTTCGAGGAACTTAAATTGTGTCGCCCATGCAGGTTCACTGACCTCTACAACCAATCGTTTGTCGTCGAGTCGCACGGGTGTGACATTGTCGGCGATGGGGTCACCCACGATCTCGCGCCATTGTCCAAATAATCCGCCCACGGCCTGAGTGTCGCCCATGTTGATACGGCGCATGGCGGTATTGAGGTGCTCCGACAACGGAACGGGGTCTTTGGGCTGACGGTTGTGTGAAAAGTTGTTCATGTTCGGGTGGTTCAGTGATAGTGCTCAGGTAATGGTGCCGTGGTCGATCACCAGTGTGGCATCGGGGTGGGCCGCTGGTGGCAAAACTGTGGCCGAGGTAATGACCACTTGACCTGGGGGCATGTGACGTAACAACGCTTCGGCCCGCGAGGCATCGAGCTCTGACAACACGTCGTCGAGAACCAATAGCGGCGGGGTGCCCACGTGCTCGGTGACCAGGGTGTGAATGCCAAGGCGAACGGCAAGGGCCAACGTGCGGCTCTCACCCTGTGAGGCATGGGACCGGGCGGGCATACCCTTTATGTGGAGAACCACGTCGTCGCGATGGGGTCCCGCCGTCGACACCCCACGGCGCAGATCTTCAGAGCGCGCCTCGGCCAGAGCATGGGCCAACCCAATAGTGCGCCATTGGGGTTCATACATCACATCGATACGGGTGGGTTCGCCCGCGAGTAATTCATATGCCCGGCACACGTGCGGGGTGAGTTGTGCCACAAGGCGTGCGCGTGCATCTCCGAGCAAGGTTCCTGATTGTGCGAATTTTTGATCCCAGACATCGAGTGTCATTGCGATGTCATCGGTGAGTCGACCACCCGATTGGCGAAGAAGCACATTTCGTTGGCGCACAATGCGATCTACTTCTAATCGCAAAGCGTCATTTGATGGTGCGAGTGCCACAAGTGCATCGTCTAACAAGGTGCGTCGTGTTGACGGGCCTTCAAACACCATTCCTAAGTCTGTTGGCGCGAACACTGTGGTGCGCACAACACCGAGAAGGTCACGAACACGCGCGAGTCGTTGCTTGTTTACCAACACGCGGTTTCGTCCGGCACGATTGATTTCTGCTTCCACCAAAATTTCGCGACCATCATCATGACGGATGTCGGCACGTATGTATGCGCTGTCGGCGCCTTCGCGTACTAATGCATCGTTAGGAACACCACGAAAACTTGCAAGCGTTGCGAGATAACTCATTGCTTCAGCAAGTGATGTTTTCCCTTGACCATTTTTTCCGATGATCGCAGTAACACCGCTGTGGAGATCGAGAACAACGTGTTCGTACACACGAAAGTTCGTGAGTTCGATACGACGTATGACCATGGCTATTTACATACTGCTTTATTGCAATAACGCATCAGATGCGTTGTGGCATCAACAAATACAAATATGTGGAATCATTGACGCCGCGCAACACAGCGGGTTTGTTTGACAAGTTTGTTTCGATCGAAATTTCGTCGCTAGTAATTGCATCGGCACCGTCGTGTAAATACGCGGGGTTAAACGCCAACGTGATTTCCTCGCCGTTGTACGACGCATCAACATCTTCAACGCTGGTGTTGCCATCAGTTGTTTGCACCATCAGGCGAATACCGTCGGTGTTCATGGTGACGCGTACGGGCGTGTTGTCGCGTGCAAACACTTGACTACGACGAACAGCTTCCATAAAAGGAACGCGTTCGGTAATGCACTTGTTGGGACATGGCGATTCGATCAACGGTTTGTATTGCGGATATGTGGCGTTGATAAGACGTGTGGTGAGTTGCATTGTTGGTGATTCAAATGTTGTTTCAAGTTCGCCGAAACGAATTGATACTTCGTCACTGAGATCTAACAAACGTTGCAGTTCGATAAACGCGCGGCTGGGGATAAGAAACGTGGAATCATTCGCCAAGATTGTGGTATCTGGCAAATCACGTACTGCAAGGCGGAAACCATCGGTGGCAACAAGACGAAATGCGCCGGCCTCAGACGACAACAAGACGGCGGTGAGGTTTTGTTTGTTGGCATCGTCACTTGCTGCACGTACAACTTGTGACAACGCTTGTTTTAAATCTTTTGATGACAACGTGACTGGGTTATTAGGAGCCGGCGACAGACGAGGAAATTCCATGTCGTTCAACGTATGAACGGTGAATTGTGATCGCCCAGATGACAGTGACGCAGTTTCCCCCGACACATCAACGGTGATCTTGCCCGCTGGGAGCGAACGCACAATCTCGTTGAACAACCGTGCGTTTAATAACGCCGCACCGTCAGATTCGCCGCCAACAGGAACTGTGAATTGCAACGCGATGTCGTTGTCGGTACTCGACATGGCAAGTGAGTCACCCGACAATTGCATCTTGACTCCAGACAATGCAGGAGTACCGACATTACGAGTAGAGGCAATACGTGCAAGAGCTCCTAATGCCTCGGCCAAAATCCCTTGTTCGCTTCTGAATTTCATCGGCGGTCTTTCCTGTCAGGTTCTTTGATTGTAGATGGTGCTGTGGTTTGGGCTGATTACCACTGGTATCGATATGAATGTCATATGTCTAATAGTTGTAATAAGTGCTGTGGATTGTGGGAAACATCGGCAATCCCAATACCAGCATGACACCACCGTGTGCACGAGTGCAGTGGTGTTGTCACATGTTGCACGTGTGTCATTTCATATGGTGTGGGCAATGTGTGGGCAACCGCTGCGTTATCCCATATGAACAACATGTTGTCCCCGTGTGATTCACAGGCTGTCCACACGGGTTTAGGGCAATTTATGAGCTCTTCAATTGGGTGATGATGCTCGTGACTTGGTCATAGGTGGCTTTACTTTCGCGCATCAAGCGTTGGGTCTTTTCCACCGCATGGATCACGGTGGTGTGGTCGCGACCACCAAACAATCGCGCAATCGCCGGGTACGACAATTCGGTCATGTCACGGAAGACATACATCGAGATCTGGCGGGCAGCCACCAGTGGTCGCTGACGACTCTTGCCTTTGAGCGATTCCACGGTAAACCCGAGGATGTCTGCCATTTCAGCGAGCATTTCCTCGTCGGTGCGGTTTTTGGGCGCCGATTCCGAGAGAAGGTCGCTTAGCTGCTGCTTTGCCATGTCCACCGTGGCGTGTTCGCGGGTGAGGTTGGCATAGGCCGTGACGCGGATGAGAGCACCTTCTAATTCACGGATGTTCGAGGTGATATTGGAGGCGATGAATTCGAGGACCTCGGCATCAAGCGGGGTGTTGTCGCGTTCGGCCTTATTGCGCAAAATCGCAAGGCGAGTCTCGAGATCTGGTGGCTGAATGTCGGTGATGAGACCCCAACGGAAGCGGCCACGAAGGCGATCTTCCAGTGTCGGGATGGCATCGGGCATGCGATCAGAGGAAATGACGATCTGTTTGTTGGCTCCGTGGAGCGAGTTGAAGGTGTGGAAAAACTCTTCCTGAAGACCTTCTTTTCCTTCCATGAACTGGATGTCGTCAATGAGGAGAACATCGACATCGCGATAGCGGCGTTTGAACGCAGCAGTGGTGTTTGTACGAATCGCATCGACGTATTCATTCAAAAATGTTTCGGTAGAGACGTAACGAACTTCGTAGTGGGCGTAGTGATCATGCACGTACCAACCAATGGCCTGCAACAGGTGAGTCTTGCCAAGACCAGCTGAACCGTAAATGAACAGCGGGTTGTATGAACGCGCTGGGGTTTCTGCAACACGCAACGCGGCTGCAAGAGCGAACTGGTTTGAGGCACCTTTCACGAAATTGTCAAAGGTGTAACGAGGATTCAGGCCTACGACCAAACCCTTACCGTTACTGGCTTTTGCTGTGTTTTCACTGTTTGTGTCGGAAGAAGATGTCGACGATGAGCTGTCGGAGTCAACATTGATGACAGAAGAATGTGCGGCACCGATTTCGACGATAAGTTCACGATCGCTTTCGCCGATTTCATCAAGTGCATCGAGAACAAGTGGGCGATAACGGGTAACAATGCGGTCACGCACGTGAGCATTTGGTACCTGGATGCGAAGGGAGTCTTCGTCGCTCGCAAGCGCAAGAACGTCGTTGAATGTGGAGTACCACACACCTTCTGACACCTGTGCCTTCAGCAATTGTGATGTGGCATTCCACAATGCTTCATGATCAGACACAGCTATCTCCCATCTCCACAGCACTATCCACAGGGTGTGGATACGCCCCCACAGGGAAACCGTGGGAGATCTGAACGTAGCAGGATCTGTGGATAGTGAAAAATTGACAGCCGGCCTAAGTGTCCATTCTCCTGCGTGCCATATGGGGACCATTGTCGTGTTGTGACTGGGCCCCCTTTCGCTCTAGCCTGTGTTCTTTGCTAGTCCGATCCGCCCTCATTTGCGTGGGAGCTTTTGCCCAAGAGGAGGCGCCATGAAGCGCACCTTTCAACCCAATAATCGCAAGCAAAGCCGTAAGCACGGCTTTCGCCACCGTATGTCCACCCGTGCCGGCCGCGCCATTTTGAAGGCTCGTCGTGCCAAGGGTCGTCACCGCCTTAGCCATTGATCGGTCGTATCCAGACACGGTCAGCCTTTGAGCGGGTTCGCCGCGAAGGTATCCGAGTCCGATCCACTGTGTTGTCTTGCACCATGCTTCTCGACGAATCCTGCCAACAGCCCCACGTGGGCTATGCCCTTGGGCGAAAAGTGGGTTCTGCCGTGCGCCGCAATCGTTTGCGTCGCCAACTTCGTGAACTTGTGAAAAATCACACCGATGATCTGCAGCCGGGATGGTATGTCATTGGTGCATCTCCTAAAGCAACGCACATGTCGTTCAGTGAGTTGTCTCATGAGATGAACTCACTTGTGCGCAAATGCACAAAGGTTGGCGCCTGATGAAGAAACTCTTGTTGTCGGGTATTTCCTTCTATCAAAAAGGCCGTGAGGGTCGCCCCTCCCCCTGTCGTTTTTGGCCCTCATGCTCGCATTATGCGACAGAAGCCATTGAGACCCATGGTGCTGCCAAAGGATCATGGCTCACCATTCGTCGTCTTGCCCGGTGTCGCCCATTTGGGCCATCAGGTGTTGACCCCGTTCCATCTGCCGTTCGCGATGCGTCCATCGCGCGGGAAATCTAGAAAGACCAACCATGTTTCAAGCCGCCGCCTGGCTGATCGCCACCTTTTATGAATGGATTAGCAACTACGCCATTGCGATTTCGCTGGTGGCTGTTGCTGTCATGTTGCTCATCACACCACTGACGTTAAAGAGCACCAAGGGCATGCTCGAGATGCAACGCCTGCAACCAGAGATGCGTCGCATTCAAAACCAGTACCGCGGTGATCGTCAACAGATGAACCAAGAGATGATGAAGCTCTACCAAGAGCACAAGGTCAACCCCCTTGCATCATGTTTGCCACTTCTTGCACAAATGCCGGTGTTCATCATTATGTTCCGCGTACTCAACCAGTTGGGTCGCATGGGCGATGACGGAACACTTGATCCCGGTTACATCTCCAAAGATTCATCGTTGTACAAAGACCTTGACCAAGCAACCGAAATGGTGTCGTTTGGTCTGAACCTTGCGATTTCACCGGCGAAAGCAATGAGCGAAGATTTTGCAACGGGTATT
>JBIJAO010000020.1:0-30475 GCA_044345725.1 Ilumatobacteraceae bacterium
AACCCTTTTCCCAGTCGTATTTCTCCGCAGCGCGCATCAAACCGATGTTTCCCTCCTGAATGAGATCTGGCAACTGCAAGCCTTTTCCGTCATAACGACGCGCGATAGACACCACGAGTCGCAAATTGGCGGTGATGAGGTGCTCGCGTGCGGCATCACCGGTATGTACCACTCCGCGCAAACGTCGCTTTTCTGCAACCGAGAGATCTCTATTTTCCAATTGTTTCTTTGCCACCAGCATCTCTTGTATTTGACGACCAAGGGTTCTCTCTTGTTCTGCGGTGAGTAGGTCTACTTGACCAATCTCTTGCAGATACATCTTCATCGGGTCATTCGACTCACCACTTCGTCGTGAAGCCATTCGCTTTTCAGGAAGTGGTTCGATCTCGGGCTCGACATGAGACACCGAGACGCCAGCGGCTGTCAGTGCCTTTTCCACCACATGAAGAACCTCTTCACTGAGTTCCACTTTGCGCAAAACATGAGCCACGTTGTTTGGCTCCACGGTGTTGTCTTCTGATTTTGATTCCAGCAGTAACTGCCACTCACCTGGGTCAATACTTGGGTGGGGCGGGCTGGGGATCTGCATGATCAGCTATCCACCACTGCTCGTGCCGATAGCCACCCCAATAACTCTGCGGCGGCGTGTTCTGCCTCATCGGGATGATGTAAATCATCGAGGCGTATTCGTGCATGCCGGTCGTCACGGATCTGGTCCGCGTCAGCTCCCTGCACACGGTGAGACAGCGCTCGCCGCACTGCAGCGCCAATCAGTGTCTTTGCTTCTGTAAATGGCTCGACTTCATATTCAAGAACTGCTGCGCGCTCAATGATGTCTGCGGCTTCGCCGTCAACACTCGACAACGCAGTGGTGATGTCACCTTCAGCATCTACAAGGGCAACAAAGGCTTGTCTGCTGGGTTCATCCACAAAAAGTTGTTCGGTGAGCCACGGAGCGATGTCGTCCCAGCGATGAATCAACATTGACAATGCAACAAAACCGGCACCGTCTGGCATGTGGCGCGTCGCTGCGACAACCACATTCTCTGACGATCCCGTCTTTGCGATCTTCACCAGTTCTGATGCTGCGATGCCTGTGTGAGTTGCCACCTGGGCCGCATACAGGCTGCGCACATTCACATCTGGGTGTTCGTTAATCACACGCATTGCTTGTTCAGCCGTGCGAGCACGTCCTTCTGGTGAACGCACATCTCCTGCGTCAAGAACACGCTGCAGTCGAAAGCCCAAGAATGGTGTTGCAGATGCAATTGCTTGGCGTAGCGCATCTGGGTCATGTTGTGCCAAATCGCCAGGGTCACGACCTTCAGGAAATTTCGCAACAGAAACTGAAACTGCGTAACGCTTTTCCCATTCGTAAAATCGTGCGGCCGCTCCCTGCCCTGCCGCATCAGCATCAAACGCCAGCACAACCTTCGACGCGAAGCGCTTCAACATTTTCACGTGTTCTTCGGTGAGTGCTGTGCCACAAGTTGCCACCGCATTGGTGAGCCCAATCTGATGAAAGCCGATGACATCGGTATACCCCTCACAGATGATGACCGTGTCTGCTTTCACGATGTCGGTCTTTGCCCAATTCAATCCGTACAGTGTTCGCGACTTTGTATAGATGGGTGTCTCGGTGGAGTTCTTGTATTTGGCGGGATCTGTGGACCCAGGCAAGATACGTCCACCGAATGCAACGGCATTACCCGATTCGTCAAAGATCGGAAACATGATGCGTGCTCGAAATGAATCTTGTAATCGATTTCGTTTGTTGACAAAACCAAGACCTACTTCGCCCAGCATTTCTCCTGACACACCGAGAGAGCTTGACAACTGATCCCAATCATCGGGCGACCAACCCAATTTAAATGAGCGCGCTACATCTCCACTGATGCCACGTGACTTTAAATATTCACGAGCAGTGCGAGCTGCGGGATCGGTCAACAAACGATCGTGGTACCACTGCACCGCGCGATCCATCGCCGCATACATTTCTTTACGGCGTTGGCGTGTCTTGTCGTCTGGGCCTGAGGTGTAATGAAGTTCAATTCCGGCCCGGCTGGCCAATTTCTCTACCGCACCAACAAAATCAAGATGTTCAATTTCTTGGATGAAAGTGAATACGTCGCCACCAGCATTACATCCGAAACACTTGTAACGACCCGTGTCCTCACGAACACTAAATGACGGAGATTTCTCTGAATGAAAAGGACATAGTCCCGACATGTTGCGACCAACTCGCCGCAACGTGACGTACTGGCCGACCACGTCGACTATAGAAACAGAAGAACGAACTCTTTCGATATCGTCCGCAACTATTCCCATAGCGACACATTAGTGCCGGCTCTCACAGAGTCCGACCGAAACGCCTTGCCGTTGAGGACAGGCCTATTCCTATTTCGTCTCTGTTTTGTTGCCACCAATAATCGCCTGCGCGGCCGATAGACGCGCGATGGGTACGCGGTATGGCGAACAACTGACATAGTTCAACCCAGCCTTATAGAAAAAGGCGATTGACTCCGGATCGCCACCATGCTCTCCACAAATGCCCATCTTCATGGTTTTGTTCACCGAACGTCCCCGTTGAGCGGCCAACTTCACCAATTCACCGACTCCATTTTGATCAATCGTCTCAAACGGATTTCTCTTCAAGAGTCCTGCTTCGAGATAGGCCGGCATCATGCGGCTTTCAATGTCGTCGCGACTGAAGCCAAATGTCATCTGGGTGAGGTCGTTGGTACCGAAACTAAAGAAGTCGGATACTTCTGCAAGTTCGTCTGCTCGAAGTGCAGCCCGTGGGGTCTCCACCATTGTGCCGATCGTGATCTTGGGACGAGTCACGCGCTTCCCACTCTTGTTTTTTGTTGCTGGGCGTGAGTTCATTTCAGCAATAACTTCCTCTACCCAACTTCGTGCCAATGCCATTTCCTCGCGCGTCACGGTAAGCGGAATCATCACTTCAACGATTGGTTTATATCCCTTGGCTGCAATTTCGTCGGCGGCCTCAATCAGGGCACGCACCTGCATCGCGTATAAGCCAGGCTTTATGACACCAAGGCGCACGCCACGTGTTCCGATCATTGGATTGACCTCCGACCAGCTGTGGGCTGCGCGCAACAGATCTTCTTCATCTGAAGTGAGCCCCTCTGTCACTTCTTTGATCTCTAGCTCATCGACACTCGGCAGGAACTCATGAAGAGGTGGATCAAGCAACCGAATGGTCACGGGTAAGCCGGACATCTCTTTCAACAATGCAACGAAGTCTTCTTTTTGCACTTTGCGAAGTTCTTCAAGCGCAGCCGCTTCGTCATCTGGTGAGTCGGCAAGAATCATGCGTCGCATTACTGGCAAACGATCTGACGCTAAGAACATGTGCTCGGTACGACACAGGCCGATGCCTTCAGCGCCAAGTTCACGTGCACGCTTGGCATCTTCTGCGGTATCTGCATTTGCGCGCACTGCGAGCTTGCCCTTTCGAATTTGGTCAGACCACCGCAGAATTGTTTCGAATTCTTTTGTCGGTATTGCAGGCATCAACTCGAGTGCACCAAGCATCACTTCCCCGGTGGAGCCGTCGAGTGAAATCATGTCACCTTCACGCACCACGACTCCGTTGACAGAAAATTGTTTGCCACTGATATTGATTGCTTCAGCACCAACAATTGCAGGAGTTCCCCATCCACGAGCAACAACTGCAGCATGGCTTACTAAACCACCTCGTGCGGTAAGGATTCCCCTGGCCACCATCATGCCGTGAACGTCTTCGGGGCTCGTCTCTGCACGAACCAAAATGACATCTTCGCCCTGGAGTGCTGCGCGTACGACATCATCTGCGTCGAAATACACCTTGCCAACGGCAGCGCCAGGAGATGCGGCGAGGCCTTTCGCGATGACCTCTCCTTTTTTCTTAAATTGCGGATGCAACACTTGATCAAGATGTTCGGCAGTAACGCGAAGCAAAGCTTCTTTCTGACTGATCTTCCATGCACCACGCGCTTTCGATGACGGTTTTGTCATGTCAACGGCCATCTTTAATGCCGCTGCTCCTGTGCGTTTACCAACGCGTGTCTGCAACATCCACAACTTGCCCTGTTCAATGGTGAACTCGGTGTCGCACATGTCTTTGTAGTGCTTTTCAAGACGCGTGAAAATTGCAAGAAGCTCCGCATGAATCTTTGGAAACTTCGCCTTCAGAGCGTCAAGATCCTCGGTATTGCGAATGCCTGCCACGACATCTTCGCCTTGGGCGTTTACAAGAAAGTCTCCGTAGGGTTTGTTGTGACCAGTGGCTGCGTTACGCGTAAACCCGACGCCAGTACCCGAATTGTCATCACGATTACCAAACACCATTGCTTGAACGTTTACCGCTGTTCCCAATTCATGGCTGATCTTTTCACGCACGCGGTATGCGATGGCACGCGGGCCATTCCATGAGCGGAACACAGCCTCAATTGCACCACGTAATTGTTTTGCAGGGTCCTGTGGAAATGGTTTCCCAGTATGACGTGCCACTTCTTCTTTGTATGTCTCACACAATTTTTGTAAGGCAGATGCAGGAATGTCGGCGTCCGTGCGTGCCGCCGTGGTCTTCTTTACTTCATCCAATGCGTGCTCGAACGGCTCACCCTGCAAGCCAAGGACAATTCGTGCGTACATCGAAATAAAGCGGCGATAAGAGTCGTAGGCGAATCGTTCATCGTTGGTGGAATCGGCGAGGCCGCGAACACTTTTGTCATTAAGGCCAAGGTTCAACACCGTGTCCATCATTCCTGGCATGGAGAATTTGGCGCCCGAGCGCACCGACACTAAGAGTGGATTTTTTGCATCACCCAATTTGCGACCCATCTTGCGTTCCAGCGCTGCAACATGTCGCTGTATTTCATCATCAAGTCCACGAGGCCAACCTCCACGCATGTACGCACGGCACGCATCGGTCGTGATGGTGAAGCCATGTGGCACCGGCAACTTCAACACACTCATCATCTCTGCGAGGTTTGCACCCTTGCCACCAAGCAGATCCTTTAATTCCATCGGTGAACGACGATGTTTATGGTCAAAAGCATAAATGTAGGGCACGTGGCGAAGTCTAGGGCTGGGTGCCAGAGCGAGCCCATTTGCATCTGCGTAGGCTGACAGAGATCACGATGCCATCAACTACGTCACGCCCTCGCCTTCGAATACTCGGATTTCCCACTCAGATTCGTCCGGGATTCATTGTGTTCATTGCACTTGTGGTGTTGCTCTACGGCGGCACTCTCGGATTGTGGGTAGGTGCATCACTTGCCGTGTTCACGTTGATTCACGAACTTGGCCATGCAATAGCGGCGAGAGCAAGCGGTTGTGTCGCATCAATTTCTTTAAACTTCATGATGGCTTATGCCGCCTACGAACCGACACGACCACTTTCTTGGCGACAACGTGTTGGTATTGCACTCGCGGGTTCCAGCGCTCAAGTACTGATTGGCACCATTGTGCTCGTCGCGATGGGCGTGAATCCTTTTGATTACGACGCAGTGACCAACTCAGAAGCAAGCGCGGCTATTTGGTGGTCAGCAATCATTCTCGGGCTGATCAACTTGGTCCCCCTCATGCCTCTTGATGGTGGTGCAGTGGTGAGCACCATTCTTGAACACCTCTTCCCTGGTCGTGGTCGGTGGATGATGTTGCGTGCAAGCGTTGCAATCACGGCAGCGCTGGTGTTCTTTGCATTTGTTACAGATGCACTACGCGGATTTCTTCCGTTCACTTTGTTCTTGCTGTTTATTCAGTACCAGACTTTTAACGCTGAGAAATTAGTGCGACAAGGAAACGCTCAACCAATGGGCGAGCCAATGATCGACGCGCAAGTGATCGAACAACTTGTCGACATCGAACGCCATGACGATGCGGTGCGGTATGCCCGCGACGCTTTCACGAAATGTCCGAATGACTTCATTGCGCTGCAAGCTGCGCGAGCAACAGCCTCACAAGGTGACATTCCGGGGACCATCTCGTGGTTGCGTGCGGGTCTTGCCACCACCATCGATCCCGTGTCCCTCTTCCATGGTGTGAATGCATCGCCTGAGATCGTCAAGGTTTGCGAACATCCCGATCTCCAGTCGGTCATTGCAACAATTGCTCTTCGAGCAAATCAATAGCGACTGATCAACTGCCGCTTGGCGAACGCCAGAGGCTCTGCAACTCTGCTCCACGCACATCGCTTCGCTTTACTCGTGCAAGAACACACTGTTGCCCGCGAGATGTCACATCAATGTCGTTCACATCATCACCGATGTGAAATGCGCGCAGCACCACCGGCGCAACTGTGCCCCGAGAATCCATCCGTTCCACGAGTTCTTGCCCGGGATAACACCCCTTGTGAAAACTCACGCTCGCTGCAATAACACCGGTTGCCGCAGGGATGTCGCCCGCCTGAATGTCGACCCCCATCCGTGGCCATCCGGCATCGACGCGACATGCATCAATTGTGACTGCATCTATATGTTCGCCAATCTGTGGCAAATCATCATCGAGTGCAATGACATCGGCGGCATCTGGATCATTCCACCATGGCCGAGCTACAACTACAGAGTCACCCACGGCAGATGTAGCCACTGCCCACGCATCGTGCCCACGAATAGCACGTACCTTCTTATTGCTCAGCACCATCGATACCTTCGCGCGCAATACAAATTTCGACAATCTGGCGATGATGGTTTCTCCGTACCCATGTTCAGCATCGAGCGTGACGAGATCTTCATCTTGACGCACCACTCTCACCAATGCCACAACATGTCCGGTTGGCTCGAGCAACAAACTGTGAACGGTCTCACCTATCGAGATTGTGTTGATGTCATTTGCCAACTGCGAGTGTAAAAAAGTGAGCGCATCGGCACCAGAAACATCAATGACATCGCGTTCAAGGTCTGCCCACAAAAGTGTTGACGTAGGCGATGCAGCGTCAGCGCTCATGCTGTGGTTCCGGCCTGTGCGCGACGAGCGGTCATGCGCCGAGCGGCAGGAACGGTTGCCAACAAAGCTCGTGCTTTGTTGTGGCACTCGAGATCTTCGTCTTCTGGAATGCTGTCGGCCACTATTCCGGCACCGGCTTGCAAACTCACGCGCGACGGTGTCACGAACATGGTGCGAATAGCGATAGCAGTATCGAGATTGCCGGCAAAGTCAACGTATCCCACAACACCCGCATACGGTCCGCGCTTTATAGGTTCAAGTTCGTCGATGATTTCCATTGCTCTCACCTTGGGCGCTCCACTCACAGTTCCCGCTGGCAATGTCGCGCGCAACACGTCGATGGGGCTTAATCCGTCAACAAGTTCACCCGTCACTTGCGAAGTGAGATGCATGACGTGGCTATAGCGCTCGAGAGTCATCAATTCATCAACATGTACCGTTCCAAATTTGGCCACACGCCCCACATCGTTTCGCGCAAGATCGACCAACATGATGTGCTCGGCAACTTCTTTCGGGTTTTCCCGTAATTCGGCAGCAAGTTTTCGATCATGTTCATCGGTGCGACCGCGCTTTCGCGTGCCCGCAATGGGACGTGAGATCACAGTGCCATTCATCACTTTCACCATCGGCTCGGGCGAACCTCCCACAATGGTGAGCTCTGGCTGTCGCACAAAGTACATGTACGGGCTGGGATTGACCTGGCGCAGTACCCGATACACATCAAATGGATCTGCTTGCAGATCAATGTCGAAACGTTGAGACAACACCACCTGGAAGATGTCGCCAGCCTTCACGTATTCCTTCGCCACTTCCACAGCGCGCTGATACATGCCATCTGGCATGGACGATTTCATCTCGGGCAAGTGATCGTCGGCTGATGGTGGCTCTACCGCCACATATGCAAGAGGTCGTGACAGGTCTGAAACACCTTCGTGCACTCTGGAAATTGCCGCGTCGTATGCAGCGCGTAATTCATCGTTGCTCATTCCGGCAACAAGAACGCTCTCCAACATGTACACGCGCTGACGCCAGTGATCAAAGGCTGCGAGGGAACCGATAATGCTGATGGACGCATCGGGCAATTGTCTGTCATCAAATGGGGTGTGCACCAAGTGTTCCACCTCACGGATGACGTCATAGCCGAGATATCCCATGAGGCCACCTTGCAAGGGTGGCAACTCTTCGAGCACCGGTGCGCGATATATCTCAAGAAGTGCATCCATCGCCGCCAAAATTCCACGATCACGCGGCACTGATTCGGGAACATCACCAGTTGTGGTGATGACACCATTGCGAATAGTGAGAGTTCCACGCGGACGACGACCAACAAACGAAAACCGACTCCATCTTTCGCCGTGTTCAACTGATTCCAGCAAAAATCCATCACCCTCGCCCACTAATTTCGCGAATGCCGCAACAGGAGTTTCTAAATCAGCGAGCATTTCTGTCCATACGGGAACCACGGTGTATTCACGCGCTAAACGCACAAACTCTTCAAAGGAAGGTTTGATCGTGGTGTGAAGCGAGGTTTGTGAGGTCAAGACTGATCACCAAATGCACGATAGAAACAGGTGAATTCTCCGGTGTGGCACGCGCCGGCACCCTCTTGCTCAACAATAAAGAGCAGAGTGTCTCCGTCGCAGTCGTAATACGCCTCACGAACAAATTGCCGATCGCCACTGGTATCACCCTTGCGCCACAACTCTTGACGACTGCGACTCCAGTACACCATGCGACCCTGTTCAAAAGTCATCGCCAGCGACTCGGCGTTCATCCATGCCATCATCAATACCTGGCCGGTCTTTACACATTGCGCTATAGCGGGCACAAGGCCATCACTGTTGTACTTCACAGCAGCTAGTTCATCTGGTGACGCGTTGATGATTTTTCCTGGTTCCATTAGAGATACAACCCCGTACTTGCTTCGAGATGCGATGCAGCCACCGCGTGAATGTCACGCTCACGCAACATGATGAAATCTTCTCCGCCCACTTCTACCTCATAGCGATCTTCTGGGCTGAATAGCACTTGGTCTCCGGGTTCGGCCGCACGCACATTTGCTCCACGGGCTACCACCTCTGCCCACACGAGACGTTTGCTGATTTGAGCTGTCGCAGGAATGAGAATGCCTCCCGTGGTACGACGCTCGCCGTCACCTTGGGGGATGCGTACCAGCAATCGGTCGTTCAACATTTGAATAGGGAGCTTGTCGCCAGCGGCATTCACGCATGGCACGGTACCGCCATTCCCCTACGGTCTGAAACTGATTTACGACAGGTGGGCGGGCCGCACGCGAATTCCACGTGCTGTGAGCACTTCTTTTGCCTGCGCGATGGTGAAGTCACCGAAATGGAAAATGCTTGCCGCGAGCACCCCACTTGCACCACCTTCGATCACACCATCAGCAAGATGATCGAGAGTGCCAACGCCACCACTTGCAATGACAGGAACACCAACGTGAGATGACACGGCCCGCGTTAATGCAATGTCAAAGCCATCACGTGTGCCGTCACGATCCATCGATGTCAACAAGATTTCACCAGCACCCTTTTCGACCGCTGTGACTGCCCATTCGATGGCATCGATGTCTGTTCGTGTACGACCACCATGCAGATATACCTTCCACGACGATGATGCTTCATCGCGCTTGGCATCTATTGCACAGATCACACACTGCGCCCCGAACTCAGCGGCGATATCAGAAATGAGTTCTGGACGTTCCACCGCGGAAGTATTCACGCTTACTTTGTCTGCTCCTGCTCGCAGCAACGCTCGCGCATGTGACAATTCGCGAATACCACCACCAACGGTGAACGGAATGAACACTTCCTCGGCGGTCCGGGCGACAACATCAAGCATGGTGTCACGACCATCAGACGACGCGGTGATGTCGAGAAACACCAATTCGTCGGCGCCCTGTTCGTCGTACCGTGCCGCGAGTTCAACAGGATCACCTGCATCACGAAGATCCACGAAGTTGACGCCTTTTACGACGCGGCCATTGGTTACATCAAGACATGGAATGACTCGTGCCACAACGTCGCCCGTAGTCATACTCTTGGAATCGTTGCTCATGACAACACCTCGACAGCCTCGCGAACAGTGAAGCGATTTTCGTAAATGGCTTTACCGGCGATGACTCCGCCAAGCCCATCGATGGATCCCAACGCGCGCACATCATTAAGCGAGCCAACACCACCACTTGCGATCACTGGAATAGACGTGCTCGCTACTGCTCGGCGCAGACCTTCGACGTCGGGTCCTTCCAACATGCCATCACGCGAGATGTCGGTGATCACAAACACTGCAGCACGCGGGAAGAGCAACAACATTTCATCAAGTGACTTCCCCGACTGTTCAGTCCATCCGTGTACTGCGACATCACCATTGCGGTGATCAAGACCAACAGCAACGTCAACGACATCTGCCACGTCATTCACAAGATTTGGCTGTGCCACTGCAGCAGATCCCATCACCACACGCGACACACCAAGGTCGAGCAATTGCTGTGCATCGGATGTGCTGCGCACGCCGCCGCCTACTTGCAACCGTGCTGTGCCAGAAAGCGCTGTCGCGACGCGGGCAATGACGGGTCGGTTTGTGGGTTCACCTGTTTTTGCCGCATCGAGGTCGACCATGTGCACCCAGCGAGCACCTTGGTCGACAAACGATTGAGCGACTGCAACGGGATCATCCCCATAGATGGTCTCATCGTTGTAGTCGCCCTGACGCAGACGCACCACGTGACCACCACGAAGATCAATCGCGGGATATAAATCAATCATGACGCACGTACCTGTGCCACGAAGTTTTCCAATAAGTGCAAACCAGAGACTGCCGATTTCTCGGGGTGAAACTGCGTTGCGAACACGTTGTCTTTCCGAAATGCCACGTTGAGATCTACACCGTAATGAGTCGTTGCAACCACATGTGATGCATTGTGTGGGACGCCATGCAACGAGTGTACGAAATACATCCACGGAGAATCACCAAGTCCGCGAAACAAGGGATCGTCACAAGTAATTGTCAACTGGTTCCACTGCATTTGCGGACGTGGCAACGAAGAAGGAATCCATTTCACTTCTCCTTCAATCACATCAAGTCCACGCACGTGTGGGCTTTCTTCACTTGAAGAAAACAACATCTGCATGCCCACACAGATACCAAGAAAAGGACGTCCGCTTTCAACAGCTGTGTGTACTACCTCTTCCAATTTGGCATCGCGTAACGCATCCATACACGCACCGAATGCGCCAACACCAGGCAGCACTACAGCATCGGCTGCGTCTGCGTCTGCGTCAGAGGTTGTGAGACGCGCATCGGCACCCACGCGTTGTAGCGCTTTTTGTGCTGAGCGTAAGTTTCCAATTCCGTAATCCAGAACCGCAATAAGCGGCGCAGATGTCATGAAAGAACGCCCTTGGTGGACGGCACACTCGACGATTCGATGCGAACAGCATCGCGTAACGAACGCGCCAACCCTTTGAAAGTTGCTTCGATGATGTGGTGCACGTTGCGACCCGTGCGCAAGTTGACGTGCAGTGTGATGAGTGCAGATGTGGCAAAAGAAGCCACGGCATGTTCGGCAAGTGACGGATCAAAGGCCGGATTTCCAAGTGGCAAACACTCTGGCAACTCAACGTTCCATTCCACAAATGGTCGACCGCTGAGATCAAGGGCGATGTCGACTAAGGCTTCGTCGAGTGGATACGCGCCACTAGCAAATCGTCGAACGCCTGCTTTGTCGCCAAGTGCTTCGCGAAACGCTTCACCGAGTGCAATCGCTACGTCTTCCACGGTGTGGTGGGTGTCGATGTGTAGGTCACCTTTGGCGTGCACCTGTAGATCAAAACCGCCATGTCGAGCCAATTGATCAAGCATGTGGTCATAGAACGGAATACCCGTTGAAACATCAGACGTCCCCGCGCCATCAATATTGATGCTCACTTCAATGCTTGTTTCTTTAGTGGTACGTGATCGCGTGGCGGTCCTCGACATAGTTACCATTCTCGCCGCAATCTGTCCGTTTTCGACGCTTATTTACCCCGTGGGAGCGAAAAAGTGCGAGGTGGGCACGTTTACATGTGGCTGCTATGCGCCATCACGCAAGGGCGCTCGACACAGCATCCATGAAAACGCTGTTTTCGTCTGGGGCTCCGACGGTGACGCGTAGGCAGCCCTGCAGGCGCTGCCATGAACTGCAGTCACGGACCAAGACACCCTTATCAAGAAGGCGCTGCCACACCATGACGGCATCCACGTGTTGAGGGCGAAACAGAACAAAGTTCGCGCCGCTTGGCCATGTATCGACAGGAAGTGTTGCCAAATGAGCCACGATGCGTTCACGTTCTGACACGATCCCCGCCACTCGTGCGTCCATGTCGTCAACATATGCCAGCGCACACTCTCCGGCAATTTGTTTGAACGAGTCGAGATGATACGGCAGCACCACTGCCTCCATCTCTTCAACCATCCACGTGGGAGCGATGAGATATCCGAGTCGAAGTGCGGCAAGTGACCACGTCTTTGAAAATGTTCTACTTACAACCACGGCTCGATCTTCTGCCACAAGCTCTAACGCTGACCAGTCTGCAAACTCTGCGTACGCCTCGTCGATCAGAACCACTCCTGGAGCAGTTTGCACTACTTCGTTGACAATGTCTCGGTCTTCAATACGGCCAGTTGGGTTATTCGGTGAACAGAGAAATGTCACGTGCGGTGAATGAGTTGCAACTACACGACGAACTTCGTTGAGATCCAGTGTGAAATCGTCACGTCGCTCACCGCTCACCACGGTGGCACCGGAAATGCGAGCGAGATGTGTGTGCAATTGATACGTGGGTTCAAACGTGGCAACAGTGCGTCCCGCACCGGCATACGTCAGTAGCAGTGTCTGTAGCACTTCGTTTGAACCGTTCGCGACGAAAACATTGCCGACTGACACCCCATGACGTGCCGCGATTGCTGCGCGCAACTTGGTGGCGCTGCGATCGGGATAACGGTTCCATTGAATGTCTTGTAGCGCGGCCGTTACATCTTTCACCCATGCAGCGGGAGGATCGAAAGGTGATTCGTTGGTGTTGAGCCGAATTGGTACATCAACCTGTGGCGAGTGATATTTCGACATCACCTGTATGTCAGAACGAGGGTCGATGCGAGCCATGTCGTCAAACTTAGAGGGAACGGTTCTCGTTACGAGAGATCTTTTCTGCCCGAATGACTAGTCGATGCACTCCGAGAAGGCTTCGCTCTACCTCATACATGGCAGATGACAGGTCGGCGCTAAGGCCCGGAGTCGATTCGAGCAATCCGGTCAGACGTTGACGATGGCGTTCGATTGCTTCTGCTGCTGCTGCGAGTTCGGCTTGCACGGTCACGGACATGGCCTCGACGCTACTTCTTCTTCTTTGCTGCCGACTTCTTTGCTGTCGACTTCTTTACAGCTGCTTTCTTTGCGGGTGTTTTCTTAGCTGCACCTTGACGTGTCGGCAGAAGTGACGACGGACAAATGTCTTCAAGCTCACAGATCTCACATTTTGGTTTCCGCGCATCACACACACGACGCCCGTGCAAAATCAGCCGCAAACTGAACTTGCCCCATTCCGGTGGCGGCAATTGACCATTCAAATCCCGTTCCACTTTCACGGGATCTTCTTCCACTGTGAGACCAAGACGACGCGACAAGCGCCCAACGTGGGTATCAACAGCAAGACCGGGCAGGTCAAATACGACGCTTCGTAATACATTCCCAGTCTTGCGGCCAACTCCTGGCAACGTCACGAGGTCATCTAGATCAGATGGAACTTCACCGTTAAATCGTTCGACAACGTGTTGTGCCATTCCGATGAGATTTTTTGCTTTGTTTTGATAAAAGCCAGTTGACCTCACGATCTCTTCCACGTCTTGTGGATGCGCAATCGCGAGATCTTGTGGAGTTGGATACTTTGCAAACAAATTCGGTGTCACCATGTTGACACGAGCATCTGTACATTGCGCCGACAGAATCGTGGCTGCGAGCAATTCATACGGATTGGAATGGGTCAATTCACATTCGGCACCGGGATACAAAAGCGCCAATCTTCGCGCAACCTCTTCTGACTGCGCTTGTATTTTCGCCTGTGCTTTTGGTGTTCGGGGCTTTGCCACGGCGTGAGGGTACCCTTTGTTTGTGCATTCGCTCGACATCAAACGACAAATGAGCAATCAAGACATCAATGAGGTATCGCACTTACTCACCGATGCCGAACGTGCAGACGGTGCTGCACCACTGAGCGACCACATGTGGCTCGACTTGCGCGAAGGTGGACGCCCTGGTTTTGCCGGACTCGTGGCCCGCGAACCTGGGCACGACCATCTCGTTGCCTATTGCCAACTGTCGCGCGGAAACGATTCCTGGGCGATTGAAATAGTCGTACATCCCCATCATCGCTACGACATGGCCGCAATTGGTCCGGAACTGATGTACGCAGCACTCGACATCGTCCGTGAAGAAGGTGGTGGGCATGTTCATTGGTGGGTATTTGAACCATCGCAGCTTCATCACAACATCGCCACAGAAGTCGGCCTTGCTGCCGGTCGCTCTCTCTTGCAACTTCGTCGTCCCCTACCGCTTGAACCACACCTCATCGAACGCATCGCAGACTTTGCGACCTGCCGCTTTCGTCCCGGCCTCGACGACGACGAATGGCTTGCAGTAAATAACGCTGCATTTGCATCACACCCAGAACAAGGTAACTGGACCCACGAGACCTTGGCAGCGAGGCTCACGGCGCCGTGGTTTGACCCCGATGGATTCTTGCTGCATCACATCGACGATCAACTCGCCGGATTTTGTTGGATGAAAGTGCACGACAAACCCAAAGAACGCATCGGTGAGATCTACGTCATTGCGGTGAGTCCGTCCTTCCAAGGTCGCGAACTTGGTGCGCGTCTCGCTATTGCCGGACTCACTCATTGCGCAAACATCGGTTGCAATGTCGGAATGCTGTACGTCGACGCCGACAACACACCAGCACGTAAAATGTATGAGAACCTCGGTTTTGTTACCCACCAACAAGACCGCGCATTTGTCGGAGACATATGATGACCGCAGCGCTCACGCTGTATGACTGCACCCAAGACGACTTCGCAGCCATGATGCCGAATGTTCCGGGTTATCGCCTCACCCAATTATGGGATGGCTTGTACACACAGATGCTGGAACCAAAAGACATCTCTCCGTTACCTGCTGATCTCCGCTCGCTCATTACATCACAAGCACCGCCAGCACTCATCGAAGTGCAACGTGCAGTTGCTGACGATGGTGACACATTGAAGTTTCTGTGGCATCTCGTGAACGGCAATCATCCAATCGAAACCGTTCTGATGTACTACGAAGACCGCGCCACAGTGTGTGTCAGTACCCAAGCCGGGTGTGCAATGGCATGCGGTTTTTGCGCCACAGGTCAAGCCGGCTTTACTCGACATCTCACCGCTGGCGAAATCATCGAACAAGTAGTGCGTTGCGCACGCGAGGCAAAACAGCATGATCGCCGAATCGACAACATCGTGTTCATGGGAATGGGAGAACCACTTGCCAACGTCGCGCCAGTATGGGCAGCGGTGGAGCGCATCCATGGCGACATCGGTATTTCTGCTCGACACATCACCGTGAGCACCGTAGGAATCATCCCAGGTATTCGCACACTCACGGAATGGCCATTGCCCGTCAATCTTGCGGTGTCTTTGCATGCGGCGCGTAATGATCTTCGCGATGAGTTGGTGCCCATCAACAAGCGTTACCCCATCGACGATCTCATCAACGCATGTCGTGATTATTTGACGACGAAAAATCGTCGCGTCACCTTTGAATGGGCTTTAATCGCCAATGTCAACGACACCGATCGCGACGCACGCGAACTTGCCGACCTATGTCATCGCCTGCAGCCATCGGCACACGTGAATCTCATACCGTTGAACCCCACACCAGGTTGGCCAACGACTGGAAGTTCTCCGCGACGAGTCCGAGAGTTTCGCGACCTGCTTCGTGAACTGGGCGTGAACGCCACCGTGCGCAACAACCGTGGCACTGATATCGCGGCCGCATGTGGCCAACTTGCGGCGGGACAACCCGTTGTCCTGCGGTCAACACCCGCGTAAAGATCTCTTGATCAACTATTCAAGTATTTGGGATTTGCAACTAGCAATTTGTCGCGAACGCTGTCTTTCAACACCAACATGATGTCTTTCAGTGAGTCATCAAATTCGCCACCGCGAATACGAGTGGCTAACTCAAGATCGTCGACAGCGCCAATGTTTTGTAGACGTGATTCATGGTCAACACGTTGTTGGTCTCCCAACACTGCCTCACGTTCCACCATTGCCAGCATGTTGATCGCGACTCGCGTGTGAAAGTTCAGACGTCCCTCTACGGCTGGCATGACATCGTTTTCAAGCCACTCGCGGACAGCTTCGACCATTTGCAGGCTTGACGGTGCATCATGTGGGGCAGTCATCACATCTCCTCTTCCAACATCTCAATGAGATCCCATTCGTTTTCACACACTCGTCGTCCAATAGCTGCAAGTTCGTGACTGCGAGAAATGTTGTCGAGGTGAAAACTCGCCTGCCACATGCAGATGATTCCCCAACGAAGCGACCCCAAAATGACCCACCATTTCAATACGTCCATATCGGGACGTACGCCCGATACATGTTCGTATCCATCGAGGAGATCGTCATAACTTCCGACACCCGCGACTGGATGTGCGCCACCAAATCTCCACGCTTTGGTACACACCCACCCAAGGTCCTCCATCGGATCACCAATGTGGGCACCTTCCCAGTCGAGCACTGCACGTAAACCATCGGTTCCCACAATGATGTTCCCCATACGAAAATCACCGTGCACAATGCGATGTGGGAATTCCTTCGGACGATGAGAATCAAGCCAACGAATGGCAATTTCAAAAACAGGATGTGGTTCTGCGAAGTTGTGAAGCATCGCGCCGAAACGTTGCAATTGATCGTCGACAGTAAGCCCTGGAACTTCCGATACAGGAATGGCATGAAGATGACCCAACGCCTCACCAAGCTGTCGCGACAATTTCTGTCGCGCTATGGAGTACTCATCATCACGGAGAATCTTGCGCGCAATCGTTTCTCCTTCAACGGCGCGCACAATCATGAAAGGGCGCTCGAGGGCATCGGACTTTGCGCCGTCAAACACCATTTCCGCAACCGGCACTCCACCGCGCGCTGCAGCCTGTAGTACCGCGGGTTCCTCTTTCAATCCGTCGACAGTGCCCGGCCGCACTCGCTGCAAGATGAGATCATCAGCACCGGCGCGGAATCTCCATGTTTCCCGCGATGCTCCGCCAGAGAGACGCTGCAAGTCAGTCACTGTTGAGCCGCCCAACAGCTGCGATAGCTGCTCTGTCAAAATCTCAACCTCGCGCACAGACATGTCTCCACTTTGTCATGTCAGATACCGTGTCACCAATGTCAGACAGCACCTCAGCGCCAACAATTGTGATTGACGGCGTCACAGTGTCTCGCGATGGTCGTGCAATCGTCAACAACATCTCGGTGTCCATCTCGCCTGGAGAGCGATGGGTGATACTTGGTCCAAACGGTTGTGGCAAAACGACACTTCTACGAGTAATGGCTCTGTACCTACATCCTTCGTCGGGCAACGTGTCTATTAAAGACCAACGTCTCGGCGCGATGGACGTGCGTTCAATGCGTTCACACATTGCGTATTCGTCTGCATCGCTTGCTTCAGATCTTCGACCAGCCCTCACCGTTTCCGACATTGTGATGACCGCAAAATACGGTGCACTCGAGCCGTGGTGGCACGAATATTCCTCATCTGATCGACAACGCGCCCTGCAATGTCTGGAACGAGTGAACGTATCTCATTTTGCGCATCGCACATTTGGGTCGCTGTCTTCAGGTGAACAACAACGCGTCTTGCTCGCTCGTGCATTGATGAATGATCCGGTGGTGCTACTTCTTGATGAACCAAGTGCACGCCTAGATCTTGGTGGACGCGAACAACTGGTGCAGATTCTCGAAGAGTTCGCGTCACTACAACCCGAGCTACCAACTGTGCTTGTGACGCACCACGTTGACGAAATTCCTCGTTGCAGCACGCACCTTTTATTAATGCGCAATGGTTCCGCCGTGGCACATGGCCCGCTCGCATCAACTCTTACAAGCAAAAACTTGAGTGACACTTTCGGCATTCCACTCCATGTGGAACAACGATCTACAGGCCGCTACAGCGCATACGCGTTATAACAACAACTGTTATTTTCGGGACGTCACTTTGCGTAAGCCTTCTCGTCCGGCGTCAATATTGTTGTGTAGGACCTGCTCGAGAAGACCACCGGTCCACAGCGATCCCTGATATTCAAGATCAACATCTACCGTCGAGGATTCACCCTGTGCAGTCACATGTACGGTCAAAATCCAGGGGCTGTGTTTTTTCCCATCAACTTCTTGACGTTCAAAAACAACTTTCCCGTTTTCTCCGGAAGTACCCGGAGTAATCATCTCGGTGCGCGCCATGCGCAAACGCTTCGACCGCGCCAATGGTCCGACTTTGGCACGTAGTTCCACAAGCCATGCGCCATCACCATCTGCACGTGCATTGTGAACAAGAGGCATCCACTCGCGGTATCTGTGAAGGTCAGCAACAAATGGAAATACCTCAACGGTTGAGGCATCAAGCGACACGGTGGATTCAACACGCATGGTTCAGCGATTCTTTACTGGGCATCACGACGCGGTTGACGCTCACCAAAAGCCCGGCCAAGTAATCGACCTTTTGGAATGCTTGCGGTGTCATCGTTGCCATCGGTTGCAACTAAGCGCGGCGTCCATGGAATGGCGCGCGTTTCCTCTAACTCCGGTTCATCCACAACCTGATCTTGCACTTGTTCATGATCTTCTATTTGATCTTCAACTTGATCTTCTACTTGCGAGACGCCGCCAATGCGAGCTACACCACTATCAGATGCCGCGGTGACAGACACCGACGGAGAAATGTCTTCATCAAACAGCGATGCGTCATCAGAGGGTTCACTTACCTTGGCTTGCGATTTGCGTGACGTCTTGCCACTATTTCCCACGTTCTTTTCGGAATCTGATGTGAGACCTTCGGCGGGGGTGATATCTCGCGCAGAGAACAGCATCGGCACTGGTTGACGACGATCGTCGATGCTCCAGCCCTTCGGAACTGACAATGCGTCAGCATGGCGCCTACACAGGCTGCCTGCACGAGCTGGGTCAAGCGCTGGGGCCGAATCAATCCACACCAATAATTTCTCATTATCGATGCCGTAGGAGACCGCTGCCACTCCACCACAACCAGGGCGCTCACATAGTCTCCGCATGGCATTGAAACTAGTCAAAAAGAGTTTTCCAGTGGGCGATACGGGACTCGAACCCGGGACCTCTACCGTGTGAAGGTAGCGCTCTAACCAACTGAGCTAATCGCCCTTTGCACCCTGCAAAGCGATGTCAGATTATCCGTCGCTGCCAGATCCCCCAACGACTGCGTCAACGCACGCAATTCCCATTCCTTGTCGATCTCTGTAAGGCTGAGACTGCCCGGGGCACGTCATGTCAAAGCCAATGAGTTGACGAACAACACCATCGTGAGCGTCGCTGCATGACACTTCACGCACCGATTGGTCAGGTTCTATCAGTACACAACTTCCCGATTGCAATAGCTGATCTGGCGGCATTTCTTTTCCGGGGTCAGAGAAAATCGAAACAACGAGAACCAATACAACACCAATGAGCGCGATGACAGACATCGTGCGCCACGGGAACCGTGCCGGCGATGTATTCAAGGGGCGCTGTGCAAATAAAGCCGACAATCGATCTCGTTCGTAGTCTGCGTCGGTGGTGCTCTGTGTTGTTCGAGCATTCGCAGTCGTTGATGTTGTATCGCTTTTCAAAGAATTGTCGTACTCCTTTCGACGCACGGGATCCGATAACACCGACCATGCAACATTGAGCTCTGCCATTTCCTGCAATGCCCAACGCTCGTCTTCTTTGGCTACGCGATCAGGATGAACGCGACGCGCTTTCGTGCGATACGCGGTCTTGATGTCGCGAGCAGAGGCACTGCGCGATACCCCGAGTACGTCGTAGTGGGTTCTAATAGCCACGTACTGGGTCTACCGTGCCAATCAGCGGTTCACCATGCACAAAGCATGAGACATTTGTACGAATGCGTTCGGCAAGAAGCGGAATCGCCATATCCGGCGTGTTGCCGACGTGGGGCGTGACAATGCAGTTTGACAACGACCACAACCGATGATCCATTGGCAGTGGTTCGGGATCCGTGACGTCAAGAGCGGCCCCGCCAATGTGATTGTTCTCGAGCGCCCATACCAAATCGTCGGTCACGATGTGTCCACCGCGCGCAACATTGACGATCCATGCGTGAGGCTCCATCATCTCGAGTTCTGCCCGGCTGATGATTCCGGTTGTTTCGGGAGTGAGAGATAAGGCCAGCACCACGACATCGGCTCCGGCTAACGCGTCAATGAGATTCTCAGGTCCCACAACATCAGACACGCCATCTAGATGCTCAATGTTGTTGCGTACAACGGTGATGTGACAATGAAAAGGCTGCAGAAGCCGCAATAAAGAAAGAGTGATTCCTCCTCCACCCAAAATTGTTACGCGAGCACCAAGAAGATTGACGCCATGTGGGCCACCCCATGACGTCTCGCGCGCATATCCCCCAATGTGTCTCATACCAGCAAGCATGAGTGCAAGTGCGTGCTCAGCTACTGGTTCTGCGTACACACCTTTGCCACATGTCCATACACGCGAGGAATCAATGAGATGGACAAAGTTCTCAACTCCTGCAAATGGCACTTGCACCCAGACAAGGTGGGGGTGTTGATCAAGTACCAATTTCAGACCATCTGCATCTTTGGGATTGGTCCATACCAGTGCTTGCGCATCTAAAAGATCAACCACTTCCCCGCCACCATCACGTACGGCGTCTGCGACCCACGCTGGTGATGTATCGGGCGCTACTGCAATACGGTGACCACTAACAGGGTCGTTAGCCACAACCGCACCCTCTCATCACGGTGTTTCTCCTTGACGCTTGCGCCGAAGGTTTCCAAAGACTGCTCCGAGAACCATGATGCCCACACTTGCGAACAAGATCATGGTCGCCAACACATTGATTTGAGGCGGAATCGTCACCCGAGATGCACCGAAGATCTGTAACGGGAATGTCACCAAAGAACCAGCGTTAAAGAAAGTGATGATGAAATCATCAATGGAGAGAGCAAATGACAACAGTGATGCGGCCAGAATGCCCGGCAAGATCAGTGGAAATGTAATTTTCCAGAAAGCACGTATTGGACTTGCTCCCAAATCCATCGCTGCTTGTTCTAACCCCCAGTCAAAACCACGAATACGCGCCCGAACTGTGAGTGCGACAAAAGAAATCTGAAACATCACATGGGCGATGATGACAGTGACATAGCCAAAGTCGACGCCACGATTGAGAAACAGCGTTGCCAAGGATGCACCGATTACTACCTCTGGTGATGTGAGTGGCAACACAAGAAATAAGTTGACACCACCTTGTCCCTTGAACTTATAACGACTCAGTGCGACGGCCATCAACGAACCAAGAATGGTGGAAATGATGGTGGAAATAAATGCAATCCGCAGACTGACCCACAGCGCATCGGTTAATTGTTTCTCGGCGAAAGGATCGGCCCAGTTATCAAGCGTGAATCCAGTCCAACGGATGTTGAACTTGCCCGCTGGATCATTAAATGAAAACAAAATGATCACAAGAATTGGGGCGAACAGGTACACAAACCCCAAAACAGCAACCGAGTTGATTCCCCACCGCCCGACGCGAGAGGACCTACTCATTGGCGCACTCATGCCAGTTCCTCAGTGCCCATGAACTTCGTATACACCAGTACGCCCACCGTGATAATGATCATCAATACAAAACTCATCGCTGACGCAACTGGATAATTCAACTGCTTCAAATACTGATCTTGAATGGAATTACCGATCATCGTCGTGTTTGGACCACCAAGGAATTGTGCATTGACGAAGTCACCCGATGCTGGGATAAACACCAACAGGCTTCCCGCAAAAATGCCGGGTATCGCAAGTGGCAAGACAACTTTGCGAAACGCCCCGGAGGCAGACGAGTACAAATCCATCGCAGCGTCAACAAGACGCGTGTCGATTTTTTCAAGACTCACATAAATCGGCAAGATCATAAATGGCAGGAAGTTGTATGTGAGGCCACCTATGACCGCAGCCGGAGTGCTGAGTAATCGGCCATTATCAACTATCTGTAACCACTCAAACAGTGTGACGAGTCGCAAGGTTTCCAAAGTGTTCATGACCGGGCCGTTGTCGTTCATCAAAGTGGTCCACGCCAGGGTACGTATGAGATATGACGAGAAGAACGGAACAACGACAAGTCCGAGGAGCACCATTCGATACTTGCCACCACGAAATGCAATGACATAGGCGATGGGAAAGCCAATGAGAATGGTTAATACCGTTGCGATCCCCGCGTAGGTAAAGCTACGCACGAATTGCGGCCGAAAACGAGTGAATGCTTCTTGATAATTCTCCCACTCCCATGTGAAGGAGGGAAAGAAGTCAAAGCGAGATTCCTTTGATGACAACGACATCACAAATAACGCCCACAGCGGTGCGAGGAAAAAGATGCTGAGCCACAACACTCCAGGCTTCAACAATGCATATGGCGCCACAGAACGTCGCGCTTCAGGAGTGCCCCGCACAAGTGAGGCCACATAGCCGAGAAGAGCGACCGCCATTAGAACGCCGACAATGTAGGCAAGGATCCCCGAAGTGATCTCGGTCGCTATCAAAATAACGCCAGCGCTCAACAACAGGAGAACACCGAGCCCCATGAGCTCGGGTGTTCCCATTGATGAACTGAGACGCTGCGTTCGCGTCACAGTCGTGCTATGCCCCAACGATCTTTGAGAATTCCTCGTCGAACTTTGCTTCTTCTTCTTCGCTCAGAGATGCAAAGACGCGAAGTCGCGACAATGTCTCATCATCAGGGAACAACAGCTGATTATTCGCCATCTCAGCTTCCTCGCCACCCATTGCCTCGAGAACTTCACGCACTCCCTCGACAGGGGTCATGTATCCGGAACCGAGCGCAATTTTGGCCGCGTTTTCTGGGTCGTAGACGTAGTTCATCCACTGAGCAACCGCATCGCTATTTTCTGAACCAGTCACCCAAATCATTGAGTCGTACCAACTTGTGCCACCTTCTTCGGGGATCACAAAACGAACGTCCGGGTTGTCTTTTGCTAGCTGAATAACATCGCCCGACCACGCAACACACACGGCGAAGTTGCCCGAGTCGAGATCGTCCATGTAATCATTTCCAGTGAATTGGCGAATTTGTTTGTCGGCATTTGCCTTTGCCAACTTCTCGAACGCTGGTGCTGCATCATCGAAACTTGTCAACTGTGAAGGGTCAATACCTTCACCCATCAAGATCAGGCCGATCGTGTCGCGCATCTCGGTGAGCATTCCAACTCGCCCACTGAATTCAGGAGCAAACAAATCTGCAACGCTTTTCACTTCGCGACCTGTCGCAGAGATGTTGTAGGCAATACCCGCGGTTCCTGTTTGCCACGGCAAGCTGTACTCACCGTTTGGATCCCAGTTCGGACCAACGAGGTCACTTCGCAGATTGGCCTTATTAGGAATAGAAGCAATAGGCAACTTCTGCGCCCAACCGAGACTCACATACCGTGCAGCCATCCAATAAGTTGGCGCGAGAATGTCTGCGTCGATCTTGTTGCCTTTCGACAACGACGGTTGAACCTTGGCGAAATATTCGTTGTTGTCGTTATAGGTCTCGAGATACTTCAGGTCGATCCCCGTAGCCGCGATGAAGTTCGCCACTGTTTCTTCGTCGATGTATGCCGGCCAGTTATCGAAAACGAGACTGGATCCACCACCCCCACCGGAGGTGTCACTAGATGAACCGCCATCGTCGTCACCACATGCAGCAAGCAATGCTGGCAACGACAACATGCCCGCTCCCGCCAAAGACGAACGAATGAGGAAATCGCGACGACTCCAACGTGAAGCACGTGGTGTGTTGCTATTTGATTGACGGCGATTATTCATTAGCTGTCTCTTTCTCTATGAGTTGTCGTTATGAAGGGATACTTCTTGATGTTTGCTCTCACGCTCCGGAATGGGTTGCTTCCAGTGCTTCGACATTAGTGTTTGCCGACCCTGGCCCAGTAGATCGGCCAGGCAGTGCATATGCGCTTGCCTCGGACCAGGCCATGTGAACCTGCGCACCAGCCTGAAATGCAGACAGGTCACCTGTGGCATCAATGACGCCCGCAACTTCCACACCACTACGTGTTCGCGCAAGGCAGCGAATTGTTGATCCTTGGAACACAAGTTCGGTGACGTCAGCAACCACACTGCGTCCGTCGACCGCATTAGTCAGCGACACCGGATGAATGCGCTCTGGTCGGACCATCACGGTGGCTTCATCGCCTGGTTGCAGTTGCGCTCTTGATGCTGCCTTCACAACGGTTCCGTCGGTAAGACGCACTGACAACATCGAACGTCCCTCAAATGTGAGTCCCGTTTCTGCAACTGTTCCAGGGAAGAGATTGGCCGAACCAATAAAACCGGCAACGAACAGTGTCTCGGGATATTGGTAGATCTCTTCGGGGCTACCTATTTGCTCAACGTGGCCTTCACTCATCACCGCGATGCGATCACTCATCGCTAACGCCTCACCCTGGTCGTGAGTGACAAAAATAAATGTGATGCCAACTTCCTTTTGAATGCGCTTCAACTCAATCTGCATCGCCTCGCGAAGTTTTAAATCAAGCGCAGCAAGCGGTTCATCTAACAAAAGTGCAGATGGATAATTAACAAGAGCGCGAGCTAGCGCAACTCGTTGCTGTTGCCCACCTGACATTTGATGTGGTCGACGGCCAGCAAAATCAGAAAGTCGTACTATCTCAAGCATCTCATTGACACGCTTTTTGACGTCACTCTCTTTTATTTTTTTGTTTCGTGGACCAAACGCCACATTGTCGAACACGGACATGTGAGGAAACAGTGCATACTGCTGGAATACCGTGTTGACATTGCGTTTGTGTGGCGCGACATGGGAGACATCAACCCCCTCGAGCATCACTTTGCCTGAAGTCGGTTGTTCGAAACCAGCGATCATCCGAAGAATGGTCGTCTTACCGCAACCTGATGGGCCGAGGAGACTAAAAAACTCTCCACGCTTGATGGCCAAGTTCGCGCCATGCACGGCAACGACGTTGCCATACTCCTTGGTGACATTGTCAAGAACAATGACATCATTGTCGCTCACGTTGTTCACAGTAACACCGACAGGTTCAATTCCGTGCCTTGTTCACGCAGTGTTTACACACACCTCACGAATCGATGTTGGCCATCACGTGTTTGATGCGGGTGTAGTCATCAAGGGCATACGCCGACAAGTCTTTGCCATATCCCGACTTCTTGTATCCGCCATGTGGCATCTCGGCTACCAGCGGAATGTGGGTGTTGATCCACACACAGCCAAAGTCCAGGTGCTTTGCCATACGCATTGCTCGACCAAAATCTCGCGTCCACACAGATGAGGCAAGGCCGTACTCGACACCGTTTGCCCATGTGAGCGCTTCTTCTTCGTCGGTAAATCGCTGCACTGTGATCACAGGTCCAAAGATTTCACTTTGGATCATCTCATCATTTTGTTGAAGATCTGCAACAACGGTAGGCGCAAAGAAATATCCGTGCGAACCAACCTTTTCACCACCTGCCACAACACGAGCATGTTTGGGCACACGATCAACAAAACCTGCAACACGATTCAATTGCGCTTCATTGTTGATAGCTCCATAGAGCACATCTTCGTCAGGCATCCCAGTTTTTACATCGGCTGCCTGTTCTGCCAACGCTGCAAGAAACTCGCCATAAATCTTTGGACCAACCAACACTCGTGTTGCTGCCGTGCAGTCTTGTCCTGCATTGAAGTACCCCGCTGTTGCAATGCCCGCTGCCGCTGCCTCAACATCGGCATCGTCAAACACGACAACTGGAGCTTTGCCTCCGAGCTCAAGATGAACGCGCTTCAATGATCGCGCTGCCGCTTCAGCCACTTCCATACCCGCGCGCACAGATCCGGTCACTGACACCATTGCGGGAGTGTCGTGCACCACCATCGCGCGACCTGTATCGCGATCTCCGCACACCACGTTCAAGACGCCTGGTGGCAAAAACTCCGCTGCAACTTCTGCAAGAAGTGTGGTGGACGCAGGTGTTGTGTCTGATGGTTTCAACACAACTGTGTTTCCCGCTGCAATTGCTGGACCGAACTTCCACACCGCCATCATCATTGGGTAATTCCAGGGCGCAACTTGCGCACACACACCAACGGGTTCACGACGAACAATTGATGTCATGTTTGGCATGTACTCGGCTGATGCCTTGCCATCCAACATGCGTGCTGCGCCAGCAAAGAAACGAATCTGATCAACCATCGGTGGAATCTCTTCGCTACGTGTCAACGCAACCGGCTTTCCAGTATTTTCCACTTCAGTTGCAATGAATTCTTCCGCACGTGCTTCGATGGCATCAGCGATGCGATACAACGCAAGAGAACGCTCCGAAGGTGTGGTGTTTTTCCAACTTTCAAATGCCACTGCAGCAGCATCCATTGCCGTATCAATATCTGCAACCGAACTTTTCGGCGCAGTCGCGTACTGGTCTCCGGTTGCTGGGTTGATGACCGGCATCGTTGATCCATCTACAGAATCGACATATTGACCATTGACAAAGTTACGAAACGTGCGCATGCCTACAGGTTTTCACAAAACCCACCCATGACTCCACCGAGTCGCTACACCGAAGTGACCGGACTCACTTTTTATGGTCCGAATGTGTCACTACGGTATGGATATGGCTGCGATTACAACCGTTGGCGTCCCGCGGGAGGTGAAAACCGCCGAAGGCCGCGTGGCCGTGACCCCAGACGGCGTTCGTGAAATGGTGCGACGAGGTCTAGGTGTATACGTGGAAGCGGGCGCAGGTGCGGCTTCGTCGATTTCCGATGATGCCTTCATTGCAGCAGGCGCCACCATTGTCCCCACTGCTGGCGACGCATGGTCGCAACAAATGGTGGTCAAGGTAAAAGAACCACAGACACACGAATTTCAGTTTTTGCGTAATGATCTTGTGCTGTGCACCTATCTGCATCTTGCTGCATACCCTGATGTCGCAAAGGCTCTCGTGTCATCAGGGACCACTTCATTTGCATACGAGACCGTGCAAACACACACAGGTTTATTACCGCTTCTTGCACCGATGAGCGAAGTTGCAGGACGACTCGCACCACAAATGGGGGCGCACTGTTTAGAACGTCATAACGGCGGACGTGGAGTGCTGCTTGCAGGCGTGCCAGGAGTTCGACCAGCAAAAGTTGCAGTACTTGGTGCCGGAAACGTTGGCTGGAATGCGGCACGCATTGCCGCGGGTATGGGTGCTGAAGTGGTGTTATTCGACAAGAATTTGGAACGCCTTCGAGAGTTAGACCAGATTGCCTCAGGACGTATCGTCACACTCGCATCGAATACTGGAGCACTTGAGCGCACACTATGTGACGTAGACCTTCTTATTGGCGCCGTTCTTGTGCCAGGTGGCAGAGCACCAATTGTGGTAACCGAAGACATGGTCGCCACAATGAGACCCGGCTCAGTCATCGTTGATGTCGCCGTAGATCAAGGCGGCTGTATCGCGACAACGCACGAGACAACTCATAACGATCCCACCTATGTGGTGCACGACGTAGTGCATTATGCGGTGGGCAACATGCCCGGCGCTGTACCGCACACAAGTACCTACGCACTCACCAACGCCACTCTTCCCTACCTTGTCGAGATTGCCACGCGTCCCCTCGCAAACGTCGCGCCGGATTCTCCCCTTGCCTATGGTTTCAACACGATCAACGGACACGTCACTCACGAAGCAGTCGCATGGGAAGTGGGAGTGCCCTGCGTGACAATTGCCAACGCGATTTAAGCCAACCTGTCAGGCCTGTGAATCAGTTTCACTAGTAGCGTGGCGCACGCATGACAACCGGAAGCGACTCTCCTCATGATGACGCTCCGAACTCATCCAACCCTGATTCGATGATCCGACGAGGCACCGCGAGAGCGGCTCTGCAGTATCGCGACTTCCGCGTGATGTGGATGTCAAACATCGGTTCAAGCATCGGCGCGTGGATGCAAAACGTGGTGTTGCCCGCCTATGTCTATGCGCGAACAGGGCGCGCGTCGATTGTCGGCATTTTCATATTTGCCCAACTCGGACCGCTTCTCTTTTTGTCACTCCCTGGAGGAGTCATCGCAGACAAAGTTGACCGCCGTACATGGCTCGTCGCGATGCAATCAGTGCAATTGGTGTTCTCGGTATTTCTCGGTATTTCTGCAGCAATGGACGCATCTATTGCACTGCTGTTTTTCATGCAGCTTGGAGTGGGCATCGGCAACGCGTTGTCGGCGCCTGCGTACTCTGCAGTGTTGCCAAGTCTTGTGCCTCCTGAAGATCTACCTGGCACCATTTCCCTGAGTTCTGCAGCCATCAATGGTTCGCGTGTGGCGGGACCAATCCTCGCGGCGATTCTGTCCAGCTGGGGAGTCACCCCGGCGCAAGTGTTTTTCATCAACGCAGCCACATACCTTGCAGTAATCGGCGCTTTATTTCGAGTGAATATTCCCAAAGCAACGCCATCGAAAGAAAAAGGATGGCAATCATTCACACTTGGCATTCGAACCGTGCGCGAAAGACCCGTGCTGTCGCGCATCTTGATATCGATGTTTACGTTTTCGCTTATCAGCTTGCCTTACGTTGGATTATTCCCCGCTGTTGCCGACAAGAACTTCGGCATCGACGGCAGTTCTGCGATGTACAAATGGCTGTATGCGGTGTGGGGCCTCGGTGCAATGTTTGGCGCTCTCGCTGTTGGCACGGTTCTCGCACAACACGACAAACGACGACTTGCACGTCAAGGCTTTCTTGTCTTCGCAGTTCTCCTGACCGCTTTTGCAATCTCTCGCACGCCACTCCTTGCTTTTATCACCGGATTCTTTTTAGGCATGGCGTATTTCGCGACCACTACTGCACTCATGACCGTGTTGCAGAGCCGACTTGAATTAGAAGTTCGCGCCCGAGTGTTGGCTTTGTGGTTCATGGCATTTGGCGGCACAGTGCCTCTCGGCAACATGTTGTTTGGTCCTGTTATGGACTCGATTGGCTCTCGGCCTGTGTTATTCCTCGGTGCGGCGTGGTCGCTCTTACTGGCGTGGTGGTGCAACACCGAGAAGATCGACAACACGCTCGAGCGCAGCAACACGTGAACCTTTGAGGAGCACTGCAGCGCCCGCGGGCAACCGTGAGATTCGCTCTGCTGCCTCTTCAATCGTGATCGGCTCTTGTCCGTAGAGGTCGGTGCCAACCGTCCACAATTCAATTCCCATCTCTTTGGCTGTATCGGCGATGAATAGATGACGGCTTGGGGCGTCTGCGATCTCTGCCATCACACCGACCACCGCTACACGCTGCGGAGCACTGATCGTTGACAATGTTGTAAGTGCGGCCACCATTGAATCTGGATTGGCGTTGTATGCATCGTTCATGATTCGCACACCGTCGTCAGTTGTTTCCCACTGCATGCGCATGTACGACAGTTGAGCGTTTGCGATGGCATCAACACACGCCCCAAAATCAGCGTTGGTGGCAACTCCCACGGCTATCGCTGCGACTGCGTTTGATGCCATGTGCGCCCCGGGCACGGGAACCACTACAGACCGCGAATCGTTGCCGTGCGTGACGACAATTGATGCACGGCCGTGTTGATCAAACGAGATGACGTTGTATCGCACGTCGGCGTCAGCAGCGATTCCAAAAGTGAGGAGCTGTGCCTGTGACTGCGACGCGACGTGCATCGCACGCGGATCATCAGCACAAACGATTGCAATGCCATCGGCAGAAAGCGACATCAGTAACTCACCCTTTGCACGAGCCACACCCTCAATGCCCCCCACGCGTTCACTGTGGGCCTCGCCGATCGACGTGATCACTCCAATGTTTGGTCGCGCCAATTCGCAAAGTCGCGCAATTTCACCAAAGCCACGCATTCCCATTTCGATCACAATCGCGTCACATTGTTCGGGAGCATTAAACAAAGTGGTGGGCACACCGATGTCGTTGTTGTACGACAATTCGCTCGCAAACGACTGGTCACATGTTGCCGCGAGCACCGCTGCGATGAAGTCTTTCGTCGACGTTTTGCCAGACGAACCGGTCACGCCAATCACTCTGCCTTCGCCGGTTCGTCCGATCTCTTCGCGAGCCCATCTTCCAAGCGCAGTGAGTGCAGCCATGGTGTCGTCTACTTCAATTCGCGCGCTATCAGGCGGCACCTGATCAT
>JBIJAO010000040.1:0-10481 GCA_044345725.1 Ilumatobacteraceae bacterium
CAAGGGTCCGCCAAATAGCGTTATTGCGAGTTTGTTCGTCGGTGGCGCGATACACAAGTTCGCGCACACCATATGCGATGACAGCAGCTCCAATTGCTCCGGTGATGAGGATCCGACGGTGCGTCTGTAATTGTGGAATCAGTCGACCAATAAGAAGTCCGATACAAAAGAACGCGAACCACGGAAACACGGGGTGGGTGTAGCCCACAAAAGTGCGGAGCAATAATTCACGCGGTGAATCGATAGAAGATGGATCGAGCCAGTCGGTGTATTTCCCGTCAAACTCCTGGCCAACGCGCCACGATTGAATGATTGTCGCGATCACCGCGCTGGTGATCGCACAGGTCGCAATTATCCACGTGCGTGCTCGAATAATGGCTGCGCCCAGCAAGAAATACGCGCCGTAGTAAAACAAGATGGTTCCAGGCCAGATCCATTCAAAAATCCCGCCGACGAACATCAAAAGAATGCCACGGCGCAACATGACCAGACGTTTTTGCGGGACGTCTTGCGCACTGCGGTTATTCGTCATGAACGCCACGGACACGCCTGCTACTACAACAAATAGCGCGGCAAATCTTGTGGTGAAAAATCCGGTGCGCGGGTGAAAAATCTCTTCCCACACGGACGGATCGTTAGATGTGATTGGTGACGTTCCGTTCAGATATGCGTGGTAGTTCATCACCACGATTCCCCACAACGCCACAGCGCGAGCGACATCAACAAATGCGTGACGTGATGTGGCCCCTCGTGGTGTTGTGAGCGGGAAGGGCGAGCTCACCGTACCCACTGCAATAAGTCAACTTGAATGCGTGTTAGTGGCTGTTGCAGATCGATCCATTCACCGATTGCTGGAATAGGACGACCGCGTGCAACAAGCAACATTGTTGTGTGCATGTGTGGTGGCTCAAGAAGATTTAGTCGCTGACGTTGGAAGTGAAATGGGCTGCGACCATTGTCCAGCAGCGTGACGCCATGGGCGGTGCCTGCACCGACCAGTACAACCTCGCCTGGACTAGTAATGGACACTTGTCGATAACCAGCGGTATCTCCTGATTCCACTGAGTGATGATCGACAATGTCGGCACTGAGATGCATCATCGACTTGTCCCCGTGCCATAACTCGGTACCCATGCGAATTTTTAGTGTGCGATTGGAATGCATCTTTCGCAGGGTGGCATACGCATCGGGATCAAGATGACTGAGATACACGGGCGTGTCTGCTGATAGATGAGTCATCCATGCGGTGATTTCTTTCATCCGGCTCTTCATATCTGATTGAAGCGGTGGATGAATTGCGTAGCCACACACATTGAGACGTAACGCACGACATGCATCAAGAACTTGCGGCAGTTCGGGAACGCTGACTCCGTAGCGATTCATTGATGAACGTAATTTCACCATCACGTCACCAGACCATTGAAGACGTTCAAGTGCGACTACGTGATGTATCGAACCAATTGTTAAAACGGTGTTGCTTGGCATGCTGCTTGGTGGGGCAGTGAGAGTTGGGGTGAGAACAATCGCCCGAGTGTGTGACGGCATGTCACGCGCTTCGTATACGGTGCCCACTGCAATCTCTTGTGCCAACTGTCCCGCTACGGGCATCAAGTTCCAGCGACGAAATCCGTAACCATTGCCTTTCACCACCGGCACAAGGTCGGGCATCTGGGAAGCGGTGTTCTGGACATGCGACTGCCACTGGTTCTCATGGACGGCCAATCGCACTGTCATGTCTGAAACCGTACTCAATACGGGGCCTCAGAGTATTCCTGAGTTGTTTAGTCAACTTTTAGGACCTACCCTTACGAACATGTCCTCGGCTCCTGAGTCATCGTCAATCCAGTCTGCTCCACGGGGAAAAATTTTCAGTTTCCCGAACCCTGTGAATGAGACATCTGCACGCGTTGTCGCCACCGGCGTTGTCATTATGGGACTGCTGTTCGCTGTGACACAAAGTGGATGGGTACTCATCCCGTTGACCTACGGTTTCATCGCGCGAGTGCTGACCGGACCATTTCTGAGTCCATTAGGTCGCATTGCCACACAAGTTGTGACTCCACGGATTCATCGCAACCATAAGTTTGTTGCAGGTCCACCAAAGCGCTTTGCACAAGCAATTGGCGTTGTTTTTTCAACCACCGCATCTGTGCTGTGGCTTGCAGGTGCACACACCGCTGCAACAGTGGTGATCCTCATGTTGGTGGCGGCTGCTGCACTTGAAGCGTTTGCTGGTTTTTGTTTGGGTTGTGTTGTCTTTGCTCAATTGATGCGCTGGAACATTATTCCTCAGTCTGTATGTGAGGAATGCAACAACATCAGTTTGAGGGCGAACGCCTCACGCTGATCTTTGGCAACAGCGGTCCAACCGTACGGTTGCGCCACATACCCTTCCATACGCCCACGGAATAAGCACCGTGATCAACAACGCGCATAGTGGCAACTAACGGCAAGATCTTCCACGGCACAATTTTTGTGTTACTCGTACGTAGTTCATAGAGAAGTGGAAACAAAACAGCAAACGCGAGAAGTCGACGCGCCCGACGCGAGAACAATGCAATGATCAAGATGATTGGCCACCACACACGAGTGATTGCTTGGGTTGTCATGTACGCCGTGTGCATCCAACGATCAGCCGCTATGCGAACAATATTTTTTGCCGGAATTCCTGCGCGATGTAACTCCCGCCATAACAAGGACGCGCTGATAGCACTGGTGCTGAGCGCACTCAGTGGCGTGCCAATAACAGTTGTCAGTACAGATGCTGCGGTAGTCGCATCGGCGCGTAATGGCGCCAGACGAGTCGGGTGAGCGATGTACAAAGTTGCAGCTGCCTCACCATATGACATTCGTTGATTGGTGAGTTCGTACCACGAATTGCGATTTCGGTGCAAACACACGATGTATGGGTCGTAGCGACACTGCCAACCGTTGTCTATTGCTCTCCACACGAAGTCAACATCTTCGCCATAGCGGTGAGCTGTGTCGAAACCACCCAGTTCTACGAACGTCTCTGTGCGTACCACGAGCACCGCACTTGGTACGTAGGACACGCGCGACATTGGCTGAACTTGTGCAGGCTGGTTGCCCATGTCGAGCGGAGAAGCAACTGATTCATATTGCGAAATCACACTGTCGTCTTCTATTGCGGCAACTCGTGGCGCAACGAGTCCCACTCGTGGTGACTCAAAGTGTGTAGCTACTGCGCGAACATCTTCAGATGACACAACACAGTCGGCATCAATAAACGCAATGTATTTGGCCTTTACGAGGGCAGCGCCAGTATTGCGAGCACCAGCGGGACCGCGGTTGGTGTCATGGCGAATAACTGTGGCTCCGGTGCAGGCCACCGGCAATGGGGAACCATCGTCAACAACGGTGATTCGCAGCGGCTGCAATACGTCGACGAGAAGTTGTATGTGTTGAGCCTGCGTTTCATCGGTGATGTATGCAGGGATCACCACTTCCATATCGTCTTCGTTTACGAGGCCATCACACACAGGGTGGATGGCTCCAGCAGCCTCAAGTCGCGATGTCAGTGGTTCATGACCGTCAGGTAACTGAGCACCACCTTCGAGAGCATCGATGATCTTTTCACCAGCGTTAGTGATACGAAATACCTTTAGTGGTGACCCAGCGATGACAACTCGCTCTTTCGGAAGATGACGCCAACTTGCGTCCACCACGTAGCGCTTCACCATGGTGACTAGTCAACCAGTGTCATGTCCACTTTGACGCAAGGTCATCAAACGTCTCGCGTAGAGACAAGCAGTATTTCGCGAAGATTTCTTGTCCACGTTCGCGGGTCGCTTGTGTCGCATCGCCCAAGACACCGTTTGGAGAAACAGCACGGACTCCACCAGTTCGCATCTCATCCATGATCTCACTGGCAACTTCGGTATTGCCTTTCACCAATTGATCAGTTCGTACAGTTGCGGGAGCGATGTGCATCATGACAGAAGTTTCCGTTGCGCCGGCGTGCATATCGTCGGCGGGGTCAAAGGGTGGAGACCAAATTGCATGTCTCACATTGTTGCGTGCGAGATCTTGTGTGATGATGCGAAAAGCATCGTAATTTCCACCGTGGCCGTTGACGAACATAATTCCTCGCGCCCATGACGCACTTTTTGCGATTCCAATTGCACTTGCTGCGAATGCTTCGGTGCCCGTGCTCAATGTTCCTACAAAGCCAGCATGTTCATCGCTTGCAGACATTGTTATTGGAGGGGCAACAACAACAAGTTCGATGTTGTCAGTAGGCAAGCTGTGTTCGATCACTGCACATGCAATTTGGGTGTCCGTGTCGAAGGGAAGATGTGGTCCGTGTTGTTCCCATGAACCAATGGGAATCACCACGATCGGATGTTGACCCTGAAGGTCGGTAGTTGTGAGCGACGACATGACGACAGAATTGAGGTCGGCGCGTTTTTACTGAGTTGCCGTGTCAGTGACGGGCGGTTCTTTGCCGGCAAGTAATCGTTTGATGTTGGGCAAATGTTTGATCTCTATCAGTGCGCCAATACCGATGATGGCGAGTATCTCCCATACAGGTGTTCCAATGATCCACAAAACGATGGGAACAGTGGGAGTCAGAATGATTGACCCAATGGACGCTTTCTTTGTGACTTTTGCAATCAATAACCACGACACAAGCAAATACACCAAGATGTACCAATGCATCACCAGCAACATTCCGGCACCTGTCGCGATTCCTTTTCCACCACGGAATTTGCGAGTGATGGGAAACATGTGACCCAAGATTGCAGCTGTGGCACAAATGTATGCACCCGCATCACCGTTTGAAGCGAGTCCTAAGACAGCCGGGATCGCGCCTTTTGCGGCATCCAATGCAAATACCAGCGCACCGTATTTGGTGCCGAGTGCACGCGCAACATTGCTTGCTCCTGGGTTACCAGATCCAAACGACATGATGTCGACACCCTTGGAGCGCGCGACAATGATGGCACTTGGCATGGTGCCGAGAAAATATGACAGAACAGCGAAGAAGTAAATCACTGCAGAAGTGTTAGGAACCCGCTACCGGGATTCGAATGCGCGACGGTTTTGAGTGGTCACTCATTGGTCGGGGCGCAAGGTGTACGGGTGTCGCTTGCAGCAACTTTTCGCCATGTCCGGTGACACATTCGGGGTCTGGTCCGTCAAGTGGCAACCCAGTGAAGAACTTGGCAGCCATGCATCCGCCCTGGCAAGCGTCGTATGAACCACACGATGCACACGCACCAGCACTTTGCGGTTCGCGAAGTTCGGTGAATAACTCTGACTCACGCCACACTTTGGCGAAGCCACCATTGTCGAGGACGTTGCCTGCTTTGAACTGATCGTGAATCACGAACGGGCACGCATACACATCACCAACGGGATCAATGAGGCACACAACGCGACCGGCACCACACATGTTCAAGCCTGGCAGTGATGGCCCAAGCGCATTGAGGTGGAAGAACGAGTCACCTGTCAGAACATTTTCGCCGTGCTTCATCAACCAGTTGTACACCTCGCGCTGCTGGTCATTGGTTGGGTGCAACTCGTTCCATGTGTCCGCGCCGCGCCCTGATGGACGCAAACGCGTGATACGTAGTTGAGCTCCGTATGAGTCGGCCATTGCTTTGAAGGCATCGAGCTGCGAGACGTTGTGTCGGGTGACAACAACTGAGATTTTGAACTCGCCAAAACCTGCCGCTTTGAGGTTGTCCATTGCGCGGATTGCCATATCGAACGTTCCAGGACCACGCACGGGATCATTTGTTGCCGCATCGGCGCCATCGAGGCTGATTTGGATATCGAGGTAGTCCATCGCAGCGAGTCGTTCCGCATTCTTTTTATCGATGAAAGCGCCGTTGGTCGAAAACTTCACGCCGATTCCGTTTGACACCGAGTGCTCGATGATCTCGAAGAAATCTCGGCGCACCATTGGTTCGCCACCGCCAATGTTGATGTAAAAAACTTGAAGTTCCTTCAGTTCATCGAGAACCGCAATTGCTTGTTCGGTGGTCAGTTCGCGCGGATCGCGTCGACCACTGCTACTTAAACAGTGAACGCATTCGAGGTTGCATGCGTAAGTGATTTCCCAGGTAAGACAAATGGGGGCATCGAGCCCACCTTTCATCTGATCAACAAGTGTTTCAACGGACACGAACTATCTCCGACGAGATGAGTGAGTCGATTGCAGACACAAATGCGGGCCATCGGCTTTCGGCGATTTCGTGAGCGCGCAGTGCATCGGCAACTGAGTCGTGGTGGGCAAGGGAAGTGACAACTTTGACGACGTCTGGATGTCGTAAGAAAACGAGGCGCCGGTTGTCGTAGTGATACGCGAGCGCGCCAAAGGGTTCGGGTCGGACTGCAACGTGTGGGTGCAGTTCACATGCAGAGTCAGCAGTGATGGTCACGACCGCGAAAGAATTGTTGGACCAGTGCGGATCAGTAGACGCCGCACATGCCGTCGATAGAGATCTCCTCGACGAGCAATTCGGCTTCTGCTAATGCGACAGTCTCGGTATCAGTGTTCTGAGCCGGGTGCTGCTCCGCGGTCGCTGTGGTGTCTTTTTCCATACTGTGCATGGTAGTCCCTGGCTTACCCAAGTGGAATAGTCGGTGTGGAAGCCTCGGTGCTTTTGTGGCTAGTGTGTGAAAAACCGCGCGCCACGGACTGGCGCTAGTACATGGGGGTATCCGTGAAGACCAAAGCAGCCGTTCTCTGGGAAGTCCAGAAGCCGTGGTCAGTTGAAGAAATCGAACTTGATGCACCGAAAGAGGGCGAAGTTCTCGTCAAGATCGCAGCATCGGGTATGTGCCACAGTGACGAACACTTGTGGACAGGCGACCTGCCATTTGAACTTCCGTTGATCGGCGGACACGAAGGTGCCGGCGTCGTCGAGGAAGTTGGCCCTGGTGTCACATGGTTGCAACCAGGCGACCACGTTGTATTCGGATTCATCCCATCTTGTGGTCGTTGTCCAAGCTGTTCAACAGGCCATCAGAACTTGTGTGACTACGGTGACAAGTTGGCGTTGGGTCGTCAGATCAGTGACGGCACTGCACGTCACCATGCACAAGGTAAAGACCTTGGTCTTATGTGCTTGCTCGGAACATTCGCTCACCACACTGTGGTGCACGAAGCATCATGTATCAAGATCGAAAAAGACATTCCACTTGACCGTGCATGCTTGCTCGGCTGTGGTGTTGTCACTGGTTGGGGTTCAGCTGTGTATGCAGCAGACGTACAAGCCGGCGACACAGTGGTTGTTGTTGGTATCGGTGGTATCGGCGCAAATGCAGTGCAGGGTGCAAAGCTCGCTGGCGCGAAGCACGTTGTTGCTATTGATCCACTCGAGTTCAAGCGTGAAAAGGCTATGGAGTTCGGCGCGACTCATACCGCAAAGTCGATGACCGACGCAGTCGAGATGTTGCAGGACATCACATGGGGTCGTATGGCAAACAAAGTCATCATGACCATGGGTGTTGGAAACGCAATGGTGATGAACGAGGCACTTGCATTGGCCGCAAAGCGCGGACGTGTAGTGGTAACCAACATTCACCCTGCAGAAGAAATGAACGCACAGATGAACTTCTTTGACCTCACTCTCATGGAGAAGCAGGTTGTGGGTTCACTGTTTGGTTCAGGTAACCCACGTGCGGATATTCCAAAGCTTCTTAACCTCTACCGTGAAGGCCTCTTGGACCTCGACAACCTCGTGACCAAGACCTACAACCTTGAGGGCATCAACGACGGCTACGACGCAATGCGCGAAGGCACCAACATCCGTGGTGTCATGGTGTACGAGCACTAAAACTTCGATAACCCATTCGTTACCGTCTAGTACGAACCAAACGAACCGTCGCGAGAAATCGCGGCGGTTTGTTTGCATATAGGGTTGCCACATAACATGGCACATGCGTATGGGGGTACGCAGGTGAACTATTTAGGGGGTACACCATGAAAGCAAAGTCAGCAATTCTTTGGGGAACAGATCAGCCTTGGGAAATCGTTGATCTCGAAGTGCAGTCGCCAAAGGCGCACGAGGTTCTCGTTAACTGGAAAGTGGCCGGTATGTGCCACAGCGACGAGCACTTGGTCACTGGTGACCTAGTTCCAGCAAAAGAGAATTGGGAAGCAATGGGTATTGACAACTTCTTCCCAATTCAGGGTGGCCATGAAGGTGCCGGAATTGTGATGGAAGTCGGAGCTGGAGTTACAACGGTGAAGCCAGGAGATCACGTGTCGGCAAGTTTCGTTCCATCGTGTGGACGTTGTCGGTACTGTTCCACTGGTCGTCAGAACCTGTGCGACAACGGCTCGGGAACACTGGGCGGTGGAATGATCACCGACGGAACGCACCGCCACTTTGTGGGAGACACTCCCGTGTCATTGCTTGCAAAGTTGGGAACATTCGCTACGCACACATGTGTGGCAGAAAACTCCATCATCAAAGTAGAAAAGGATCTTCCGCTCGAGGCTGTAGCGCTCGTGTCATGCGGTGTTGCTACGGGCTGGGGTTCAGCTGTTGAGCGCGCAGGTACACAAGCTGGCGACACTGTCATCGTTGTGGGAACTGGTGGCGTCGGAATGAATGCCGTACAAGGTGCGAAAATGGCTGGGGCGAAGCACGTCATTGCAATTGACTTGCAAGAGTTCAAGCGCGAAAAGGCCATGGAGTTTGGTGCGACACACACTTTCAAATCGATGGAAGAAGCGTTGCCCGCGATCACCGACCTCACGTACGGACAAATGGCCGAGCGTGTCGTTCTCACACCAGGGCGTATGTCGGGCGATCTCATTGCCCAGGCAATGGCTCTCACCGGCAAGGGTGGAACTTGTGTGGTCACCGGAATGGGCAGTATCCAAGATGATGACGTCAAGCTCAATCTGTTCGAGCTTTCCATGTGGAACAAGGAGATCAAGGGTTCCATTTTTGGCAGCCTCAACCCGCGCGCCGACATTCCTCGTCTCTTGAATTTGTATCGAGAGGGTCAGTTGAAGTTAGATGAACTGATTACCAAACGGTACAAATTGGAAGATATCAACGAGGGATATCGCGCTATGCGCGATGGCGAAAATATTCGCGGTGTCATCATTAATGACTGAGCAAACGAACTTACTCAAAACACTTGCAAACGATGTCGTCGGTAGACGGCGGGAAATTGAACTGGTGCTCGCTGCGCTCGCAGCGGATCGCCACGTTCTTTTAGAAGGCCCGCCCGGAACTGGCAAATCAACATTGTTACGCGCGGTTGCGCAGGGCCTTGGCATTGGCTTCGAATTCGTCGAAGGCAATGCCGAGCTCACGCCAGCTCGTCTTGTTGGTCACTTCGACCCAGCACGCGTCTTAAACGAAGGGTACGACCCCGACGTCTTCGTCGATGGTCCGCTTGTGAGCGCACTTCGTGATGGATCGCTGCTGTACGTGGAAGAGATCAACCGCATTCCGGAAGAGACGTTGAATGTGCTCATCACGGTGATGTCTGAGGGCGAGATCAACGTGCCACGTCTTGGTCGAGTTGTCGCATCGCCTGGCTTCCGTTTGGTCGCTGCGATGAACCCATTCGACGCCGTTGGGACTGCGCGCATCTCAGGCGCTGTGTATGACCGTGTGTGCCGCATTGCGATGGGTTATCAAGACGCTGCGGAAGAGACAGACATCGTTATTGCCAACTTGAAGGATCTGAACCTTGATCCAAAGTGGATCGGGCAAGTTGTTGATGTAGTTCGTCGTACTCGCAGTCATCCAGATCTGCGAGTTGGTTCATCAGTTCGTGGTGCGATCGACTTTGCACGTGTTGCTGCGAAGTTGTCTCCAATTCGCGAAGCTCCTGTTCATTTCCCGAGCGTTTCACTTGATGCGGCACTTGTTGCGTTGAGCGGTCGTGTGCGAGTTCGCGAAGGGAGTGTGCGCTCACCGGAAGAAATCGTCACCGAGATTTGGCAAGACGTTTTTGGACGTGTGGAAAGTGAGCACTCTGGCGAGGGAAAAGCTGGCGCCCCGACCAGGGGCAGCAACTCCCACTAACTAAAGAGGGCGAAGCCGCCGAACAAGCAGTGTCGGAGGCGAGCAAAAAGAGCACGTCTCGTCGCGAGTTATCCCGTAACGAAAACTTCGAAAACATCTCTCCTGAAGTGGGGGAGTTAGACGAAGCAGCCGTTGACGAGATGATGAAAAACGATCCTGATGAGTTGCTCGGCATGCTCGCGGACTTAACAGGGGCAACTGACCCTAAGTTGCGCGAACTCGCTCGTCGGTTGGCGGGTCGATTGATGATTGACATTTCCAATCGCGGTTCACGTCGCTCACGCGGTATCGGGAAAATGAAAGAGATGCCGTATACCCCAGAAGGTGGCGACCTCGACATTGATGCAAGCCTTGATGCGTTAAACGAAATTCGCGCAAAGCGTTCTACCGATACATCTGGCTTGAAAGTTCGTGGATGGACAAAACCAGGAACTGCTTTATGTCTGCTCGTTGACC
>JBIJAO010000053.1:0-5778 GCA_044345725.1 Ilumatobacteraceae bacterium
ACTCTCGCGCGAACTCGACGCCTTGAAATACGTTGATCCCAAACCCAAGCCCATTCGCCTTATCGGATTTGTCTTGGCTCTCGTAACAGCCGGTGGTCAATTATTGCCACAAAGGTTGAAATCGAAAAAGATTGGCGTGGCAAAAATTGATGCTCGCGCTGTTGGTCTGGCAGTGCGTCACGACACAATTTTGTATCGACATCCTGATCTTCCTGAAGGTTTTGTGTGTACGCGAGATCGCGAACGTTTCCGTGACTTACAAAAGCGAGCATTTCGTTCAGCGTGGCGCCTCATGCGTGACTACAAGAAATTGAAAAAGGCATATCGTGGCGCGTACTCCAGCATGGTGAGTGACGCGGCGTGGAAAGATCGTTTCAACGCCTAACTATTTCGTGCGGGCAGCGGTTGCCATCAACATTGTCCACGTTGGACCGTTGAGGCGTCCATTAACACGAAGTCCAGTACGTTGCTGGAAGGTCCGTACTGCAGCCACCGTTGACGATGAATACGTATCGGTGACACGGAGGTTGGTCTTTAAGACTTTGTTGAGCGAACGATGGGCTATACGTACTGATGGGTGTTTGGTTCCCTTGCGAAGTGATGCGAGTGCCGGTCGTTGTGCGAGACCAAGTGCCTCCCATGTCGCGCGGTCAATCACTCCTGTCGCGGGCAAACCAGATCGTGTTTGGAAGCGACGCACCATTTGACGCGTTGACTTTCCGTAGATGCCGTCCACCTTGATGCGCTTCTTAGGTCGCAATTTCAACACGGTATTTAGTCGTCGTTGAGCTGCCGTCACCATTGAACCGCGGTGATTACTGCGCAGTGGGAGTCCCACCAATGTTCCACCAGCTGCAGTAACTGGCAAGAGGCCTTGCGAACGAAGTGAATCAAGCTGTTCGCGTAACCACATGGCGAACTCCACTCGACCACTTGCATTCAGATGGACCCCGCAGCACAGTGAATCATTGTCAAACAAGCGCCAGCGGTGTTGTTGTGACACGAATGCATTCCAGTCAAGAACAGTGATCGCTGGGTTGGATGCGGCGGCTGCAATCAGTGCTTCATTGGCAAGCGCGTAATTACGGGTGGTGGAACGTGTTGACAAGTTGATGAAAATCATTCGAGCAACGCCGCGGATAGTGAGCGTGCTGATCATTTGTTGCAGTTCGGTATTAAACGTTGCGGGATCGTCGTTGTAGCCCAGTTTTATAATCGCTGCTGCAGGAGTCTCTGGCAACGCATTCACCACATTGACACCGTCAAGATTCAAACTCGACGCCCGTGCACCTGCGATACATGCGGCTCCGACCATGCCGCGTCCAGCACATGCTTGGAAATTGACCGACGGGTAAGAGGGCGAAATGACTGCGCTGAATTGTGACGCAATGCTTTCTGAGACGGAGTCACCGATGTACACCATCGGGCCAACAACTGGAGCAGTAGATGAATACGAGATTGCCGTTGTTTCATACCATGGCGCGTGCAGGTCCCAATCGTTACGGAAATTCCACGCGCTTCGAGTCACCGCACCCGCGGTGCCGGTGATGGTGACACTCAGCGCATAACCATTCCAGTCGCCTCCGAGCCCGTCGTGTTGTGTGCTGATGCCGGTGAAGATGCCAATCGATGGATACTTTTTTTCCATCTGTTCTGCAGTAAAGATGCGCGACCACGATTGCAGTAATGCATCGGCAGCGATATCGCCATCGTCTTGTTGAGCTTTAAAGTTTCCACTCGCTGTGCGACCACCATTTGACGATGTGTATTCAGTGCTTACGAGCGTTCCAGCGCCAGAGCGAATAACAGTTCCGCGCGTGTCAGCAATAGCTGCATCAGTGAGCGGATGTTCAATGACCTGTGGTCCATCACCAATTGTGTGGAGAGCAGCACCGCCATACACCTGACAGGACGAGGTGTCACAGGTACGCGCATATGAATAGCGATTTTGAGACAATGCGTATGTGCGCGCAGCCACAGATTGCGCGCGTAACGCATTCATGCCCGCTCCGCCGGCCGCAGAGCCCCACGTTGCAGGGGATTCTCGCGGCACTACACCACGTAAATACTCTTCAATGTTGACTTGGTTCACCACACGATTGGCGCCGTTTGCATCGTTCACCGCTTGAATGGATCCGCGGTAATAGCGCACACGACCTCGGGTAATTGCACGAGTAGGTGGTTCGCATAATCCGATGAGATCATTTGGCGCAACGCCTGATGATGTGCCCGACGACGGAACGGTCACCGTTGGCGCTTCAATGCTGCCGGCAATCAAAGTGAATCCACTGGGTACGCCAGTTTCGAATGTGCAGTTAGATGCAGCCGCGGCGTAAATGTCGTAGCGATTACGACTGACTTCACGTAACAACACAGCTCCGTATGGTCCTTGGCCATTAACTGAAAGTTGTCCTGTGCGTGAGATCATCGCCACCTGATTGCGGTCGTCAAATGTCACCAGTCGCGCACGTATTTCAGATGACGGATCAGTGGGTTGCAATGTTGAGATCGAATTATTCGTTCCGTTGATGTAATAAAAGGTGAGGATCTCTTGCCATGAACGGCCATATGCAGTAGCCCAGCCGTAGGCGCCAAATTGACTGAGCCCCCGACCATGTCCGTTACCACGACCACGTACGAGAACCGCGGTGGGGGGCATGTCGCCGGTGTATGCATTGGCGGTGGACACGGAGCGCTTGCCTGCATCTGCAGCATTGGCTGGAGGTGCAACAACGATGCCAAGCATCGAAATGCTCAGCAGTGCCACAAGTGCAGCAACACAGCGTCGGTGCAGGCGCGTCATACCGGCACAACGCTACGTGGTGAGACCACGCAACTGGTGGCAGCAGCGTAAAACGCCCTGATCAGTAGGAAGATCAGTTAGATGCGATGTACAGATCAATCAAAAAGATCTGGATCTGTATGACAAATCTCTTGCCACAGTGGTTGGAAATGCATCCAACCAGTCATGCTGTTGCCAGCATTTTCGCGCGTGTAGACGGCGTATTCGTGCGGGATCTTCTTTGGTGTTCCCACTGCCTCTGCCATTAACTGTGCTTGGCATGTGCGTTCCATTGTGATGAACCAAAATGCTGCTTCATCAACACTGCCACCGACCGTGAACAATCCGTGATTCTGGTGAATTGCGGCTTTACCTTTTGGAAATGCGGCCGCAAATTCCATGCCAGCTTCAATTTCAAATACCACAGCTCCACCCTGTTCAGAAATCACAACGTGGTCTTCGTAGAACGCGCACGAATCTTGTGTAAGGGGATCAAGCAGTCGACCAAGACTGCTCCATGATTTTCCGTACGTCGAGTGAGCGTGCGCTGCAGCCAACACTTCGGGACGTGCAGCGTGAATTGCTGAGTGCAAGACGTATGCCGCGCGGTTGACAGGCTGATTGCCGTACACCACTTCACCACTGTGGTTGACAAGGATGAGATCACTCACGCGGATGTGTCGGAAACTTACGCCAAGTGGATTCACCCAAAAGTGGTCGGGGAACTCTGGGTCACGAACTGTGATGTGTCCGGCAACGCCTTCGCCGAAACCAAGACGACCAAAGATGCGAAGCGCGCCGGCAAGTTTGTGCTTACGTTCGCGGCGCTCGTCTTCCACACTGGCGCCGTTAGCAATGTCGAACGGCTGTGGGAGAGAGAAACGACTAAACGAGGTCTCTTTGGGTGTGAGTTCGACACCGTCAATGCTGCGCACTGTTGTGCCGGTGGCTGGAGCATCTGGAGCAATTGTCATAGTGCCAGCGTAGGACAGTTTTTGATAGTGGTGCTCACCATTCACCCAGCCATATTTTTTGGGCAACATTGCGGTGAAAACGGCATGGATAATGGAAAAGCGACCCCAGACATTTAGCCTCTACCTTCATGTCAGACGTCGAAAAACGCACAGATTCTGGGATCTCTATTGCCCCCTTGTATTCCCCTGAGACCCTCTCTGGGTGGGACCCGAAGGAGCGCCTCGGCGAACCTGGCAAGCCCCCGTACACCCGCGGTGTGTATCCAACGATGTATCGCGGCAAGTTGTGGACAATGCGTCAATACGCGGGCTTTGGTACCGCCGAATCAACGAACCAACGTTTTAAGTTTTTGCTGCAAGCAGGACAAACCGGTCTGTCATGTGCATTCGACCTGCCCACCCAGATGGGATACGACAGTGACCATCCGCGCGCTGAGGGCGAAGTGGGCAAAGTGGGCGTTGCGATCGACTCCATGGAAGACATGCGTCTTCTATTGAAAGACCTTCCTCTCGACAAAGTGTCGACGTCAATGACCATTAATTCAACGGCTGCGATTTTGTTGTTGATGTATGAATTGGTTGCAGAAGAACAAGGTGTCCCGTCTACCGCAATCAGTGGAACCATTCAGAACGACTTGCTAAAGGAATACATCGCACGTGGCACATATGTGTATCCACCGCGACCATCGATGCGCATCATCACCGACATCTTTGCGTACTGCTCAGAGAATGTGCCGAAATGGAACACCATTTCCATTTCTGGATATCACATTCGTGAAGCGGGTAGTACTGCAGTGCAAGAGATCGCATTCACACTCGCAAATGCAATTGCATATGTGCAAGCTGCAATTGATGCAGGATTAGATGTCGACGACTTTGCGCCGCGTCTGTCGTTCTTCTGGAATGGTCACAACAACTTCTTTGAAGAAGTGGCCAAGTTCCGTGCCAGCCGACGTATGTGGCACAAGATCATGACAGAGCGATTCGGCGCAAAGAAAGAATCAAGCAAACTGCTTCGTTTTCACACGCAAACAGGCGGCAGCACTCTCACTGCACAACAGCCATTAAACAATGTGGTGCGTGTTGCTGTGCAGTCACTTGCAGCCGTTATGGGCGGAACGCAGAGTCTTCACACGAATGGCTATGACGAAGCACTGGGCCTACCTACCGAAGAAGCGGCTCGTATCGCGCTTCGTACACAGCAAATCATTGGCTATGAAAGTGGAGTAGCAGATACACCAGATCCACTTGCTGGTTCGTACTTTATTGAATCGCTGACCGATGAAGTAGAAAAGCTTGCATGGGAATACATCGCAAAGATCGATGAAATGGGTGGTGCAGTTACCGCCATTGAATCTGGTTACCAGATGGATGAAATTGAGCAAAGTGCATACGAATACACCAAGTCAATTGATGATGATGAGCGAGTGATCGTTGGAGTTAACAAGTTCACTGTCGACGTCGAGGCTGAGCCAAACGTGTTCCCAATCGATCCGACTTTGCAAAAGAATCAAATTGATCGCTTGAAGGCCTACAAAGATCGTCGTGATCACAACAAAGTAAGTGCCGCGCTCGATGCTGTGCGTGACGCTGCTCGTGGCACTGGCAACTTGTTAATCCCTATGAAAGAAGCATTGCGTGTCGATGCAACATTGGGTGAAGTGAGTGATGCCTTGCGAGATGTGTACGGCATGTACCAGCCTGGTCGTTGATAACTCGCTACGGCGTGCTTACGAGCGCGATGTAGTGAGGACTTAATCCAGATACGTCACGCGAATGTCGGGGCGAGTCACGTCAGGTGCTTTGTCAGTTGGCCATCCCGCGTACACGATTCCCAACACGCTGGCGTCAACTTCGAAGCCACAAAATGACGAGATCGCCGCATTAGCACCGTTCGCTGGCGATCCCCATAAACACGTGAGTCCATGCTGGTGAGCAAGTAGCAGCATATTTTGAATGCCTGCAGCCACTGAATAGGTGTTTTCACGCGTACGCGTCTCAGTGTCTCCCGTTGCACTAGCT
>JBIJAO010000059.1:0-4676 GCA_044345725.1 Ilumatobacteraceae bacterium
CAACAGGGGAGCGCATGTACTTTGTGCGTGTCTTCGTTACTTTCATCTCGTCTTCGCCTTGTGCCGCCATCACATCAGCAATGGAATGACCGAGTTGTCGGCGCGCTTCGCCACGCACCACGGCAAGACGCGCGGGCCATGTTCGTTTATGGTTGGGCGCCCACTGCACCGCGTCGCACAATTGAGCAATGATTGTGTCGTCGACGTCACGCGATGGATCAATGAGAAGACTCGAACGACGTGAGCGAATAATGCGATGCAGGTCGTCGGGAGACATGTCCTAATTCTTGTGCAGATCTGTGTTCAATCCACCCCAGGACTCTGAGCGCGCGATTGCTTCAACGGCACCCGTCACGCTATTGCGACGAAACAACAACCCTGACTGTCCAGAGAGCGACACGGCTTTCGTCTGGTTTCCTGCGGGATCAATCACGATGGTTCCAGCGGTGACATAGAGGCCCGCTTCCACGATGCACTCATCGCCGAGGCTGATACCAATGCCGGAGTTTGCTCCAAGTAAACAGCGCTCACCAATAGTCACCATTTCTTTTCCACCGCCAGACAGTGTCCCCATGATTGATGCGCCGCCACCGATGTCTGAACCATCACCCACAATGACGCCAGCTGAAATGCGTCCCTCGACCATTGATGCTCCGAGTGTTCCAGCGTTGAAGTTGCAAAAACCTTCGTGCATGACGGTGGTTCCAGACGCAAGATGCGCACCAAGACGCACTCGACTTGCATCGGCAATTCGTACACCTGATGGCACCACGTAATCGGTCATTCGAGGAAATTTATCAACGCCATGAACCACAAGATGTTCTCCACTACGCGCAAAATTCCATGTCACGGATTCGATTGCGTCGAGAGAAACTGGACCACGGCTTGTCCACGCGACGTTTGTCAGCAATCCAAATGCTCCATCGAGATTGACGGTGCGAGGGCGACAGAGTCGATGCGATAGCAAATGCAATCGCAAATACACATCTGCAGCATCAGTTGGTGGCGTTGTGATGTCGATCGAAAGTGATACTTCACGAAAAGACACTCCACGTTCGGGGTCGCCGTCACGGGATGTGGTAACGGACGGAGCATTTTGTGGAATCTCGTTGTCTAATCCGAGGCCACGAAATCGCACATCTAAAGTGGCGCCAGTTGCGTCAATAGTTGCGAGGCCAACGCCCCATGCACGATTACTCATTCGAAAGCCTCCAGGCGAAGAGTGGGGAACAAGATGACATCTTTGATTGAGTGCGTGTTTGCGAGAAGCATCGTGACGCGGTCCATGCCGATTCCCAGGCCGCCCGTTGGAGGCATGCCGTATTCGAGTGCACGTAAGTAATCCTCATCGACTGTGCCGGCTTCAGCATGGCCGGCTTCTTTCATGCGTTGTTCTTCTTCAAAACGCTGACGCTGTTCCACGGGGTCATTTAATTCGCTGTATCCGTTTGCCAACTCGCGGCCACCGACAAATAACTCGAACCGTTCAGTGAGATGTGGGTCATTGCGGTCGACTCGCGCGAGCGGGCTGATCTCAACAGGATGGTGTGTCACAAACGTAGGTTCGCGCAAATCTGACTCTGCTGTCTTTTCGAACAATTCCTCGATGATTTTTCCAGGCCCGAAATGTGGCTCCACTTTCACGCCGTGTTTTTCTGCGAGAGCAGCCAGTTGTTCCCGAGGTTGCGAAGGATGTACTGCAACACCAGTTGCTTCTTCGACAAGATCAATCATTCGTACACGGCGCCATGGTGTTGCAAGATCTACTTCCTTGTCGTCAATGAGAACCACTGAGGAACCTGTTGCATCAACAGCGGCATTGGTGATGAGCAATTCGGTGATTGCCATTACTTCCGTGTAGTCAGCGAATGCTTGATACAGCTCCATCATCGTGAATTCGGGATTATGGCGAGTGGATATTCCTTCGTTGCGAAATACGCGTCCGATTTCGTATACGCGCTCCATGCCGCCAACGATGAGACGTTTGAGATGAAGCTCGAGAGCAATGCGCAGATACAACTGCATGTCGAGTGCGTTGTGATGGGTGATGAACGGACGAGCATGAGCGCCACCTGCCTCCATGTGCAACACAGGTGTTTCCACTTCGATAAAGCCCTGTTCGTGGAGTGTGCGGCGGAAACTTGAGATGATGGCATGGCGAATAGCAAACACTCGTCGCGCATCTTCATTAATGATGAGATCTGCGTACCGCTGACGAAATCGGGTGTCGGGATCTGTGATGCCGTGCCATTTGTCGGGCATCGGTCGTACAGATTTTGCAAGGAGTTGCACCGATTCGGTCTTGATCGATAACTCGCCTTTACGCGTTGTCATCACCGCACCGGATGCTCCAACCCAGTCGCCAAGGTCGAGTCCGCGAATGAGATCAAAACTCTCGTCTCCCACAACAGCTTTTGAGACAAACAACTGGATGTCACCAGAGCGGTCGCGCAACGTGATGAACACCAATTTCCCTTGATCGCGCTTCAGCATGACACGGCCAGCGACGGTGACGTGGTGGTCTGTTTCGGTACCAGGCTCTAACGCACCGTGTAGTGCACGAAGAGTCTCAATCTCATCGGAGCGATCAAAGCGGTAAGGGTAAGGATTAATGCCTCGTGAGCGCAGTTCGCCAATTTCATTCAGTCGGCGGGCGCGCTCAAATTCCAGTCCACCAGCAGATGCAGTTTCGTCGGTTGTGGGGGTATCTGCTTCGCTGTTCACAGGCTTCCTACCGTAGTGCGCGCTATTCCCCATTCGGAAGTGCATTCACCAGTACCGTTCACATATGTTGTTACGCAAGAGGCTCAGCGGTGTACGCAGTGCCGGCGTCATCGCATTGTGTGTGGCTCTTGTGTCCGTCACTGCTTCTCGTGCAACGGGTGAAACGATGGATATAGCAAGTCAAGCCCCTCAGGAATTCACAGCTCGCATTCCAACGGAATACCTCGAACGAACAATGTCGCTGTACGGACGGAACACGTTGTCAAAGGCCGAGGTTCGTTCCGCCATGCGTGCGGCAAGGAATGCAGGCGTAGATGCTTTTCCTGTGCGGGCGCCAATGTTGGCGATGGTCGAGTATGCGAGAGCCACTTCTGACTCCGACGTCGGAACCCGCGTCGATAGAAAAGTGGTGCGTCGTGGTTGGCGTGTACCCATGCAAGCAGTTGCGCTGCCAACAGACTTAGTTCGCCGTATCGCGGGAAGTGCGGTGGCAGGTGTTCTCGAAGAAGGTGCAATCGCGATGGGGGCAACATCTGCGGGGCTTCGCAACTCCAAGGTGGGAGATGTTGTCACTGTTCTTGATCGCGGTGGTCGACGAAAATCATTCGTGGTTGGAGTCATCGTTCCAGATGTTTTTACTGGCGAAGGTGACCTATTAATAAGTGATGAGGCTGCGCTGCGATTGGGAGTTCAGTCGATACGCCGAGTGACGTTTGTGGGCTTTCGTGATGAGTCTCAGGTGCGCCGAAGTCTGTCGCATCGAGGTATCGAAATTGGAGCGATGTATCGACTTTCTCATTCTTGGGGTCGTAAGAACCCAGATACTTCTTTGGGTCTCGCCAAGGTGAAAGAAATGTTCGGCGAGTTTGAGTATCAGAAAGTCAACGGAAAAGGTGTATTTGTTGATTCAAGATGGCGCTCGCGCAGTATTGCTCATCGCATCACCTACAGCGACGTACAACTCAATCACAACTGTCATGTCAGAATCGTCGACGCAATTCAAAAAGCACTAACCGAGATTCGGGAAAAAGGCTTAGAAAAAGAAATTGATCTCGACAACTCGAATCGATATGGCGGATGTTATGTAGGGCGATTTAGTCGTTTGGCAAAAGACAACTTCGGCCCTATTTCGCGACATGCATGGGGGATGGCGTTTGACATCAACACAGACACCAATGCACAAGGCAAGATTCCGCAAATGAACTGTGATGTGGTGCGGATCTTTCGCAAACACGGGTTTGCCTGGGGCGGTAATTTCTTGACACCCGACGGCATGCACTTTGAATACGTGGGAGAACCACGTGACACCATTGACTATCCGAGCACGTACTGCCCGAATAAAAACTGATTATTCAATCACTTTGCTAATCGGCGTGATTATTCGATCACTTTTTTGTTTGGCGTGATTATTCAATCACTTTTTTGTTTGGCGTGATTATTCAATCACGACTACAACATCGCCGGAGCCGACGGTGTCGCCAGGCTTCACGTTGATTGCAGTCACTTTGCCGCTCTTGTCTGCTTCGATCTGGTTTTCCATTTTCATGGCTTCAAGAACGACAACACTTTGGCCGGCCTCAACTTCTTGACCCACTTCAACAAGAACCTTCACGATGGTTCCCTGCATCGGCACGCTGACTTTGCCACTGCCACCGCCGCTTGTGCCGCCGCCAGCAGATGCTGCGCGCGCAGGCTTTTTGGCCTTTGCAGGTCCAGCTGCAACGGCTGCCATTTCGGGTACCCACATCTTGACGTCGAAGCGTCGCCCATTGACCTCAACGGTGGTGTTGCGCTGAACAAGTGGCGATTCATCGTCGCTAGCAGATGCAGCAACAGGGGCTGCGTCAACGCCGCTTAAGTCGAGAGTCTCTTCCACCCATTTCGTGGAGTGTGTGCATGCAACAAAATCTGGATGACGCAAGATTGCAAGGTCAGCTGGAATTGTGGTTGCA
>JBIJAO010000005.1:0-86133 GCA_044345725.1 Ilumatobacteraceae bacterium
TGCAGCACCAATCATGATCACGGTGACGGACATAAAAGCATCAACGTCGGGAAATACGTGACTCACCACAATGATCGAGATTGCGTACCACAGTGCGGCAATGAACATGAGTGTTACGCCCATCCACGACCCTGTTTGAATTTGTCCTGCGGTCATTGCAGTGCCAACTAGTGCAGTCATCAATGACACCACTACTGCGCGGCTAGGAACATGTTTGAGGATGAGCCAACTAAGGAGCACCACCATCACGGGATAGGTATAGAAAATGATCGTTGCAAGACTGATGTCGATGCGTTCCACACCCGTTGCAAACAACAGTGATTGTGGCGCGTATCCAATGGCACCAAATATCATCAGCTTCACAAACATTTTGCGAGATGGCCACGGGATGTGTCGTCGAATAAGTAAGTGAAACAACACGAGACATGTCATGGCGCCAAGAAATCGAACCGTGAGAAGACCAATCGGTTCAACGCCATGGTTAAAAGCGATGCGCGAAAACCAGGGGAGAAGCCCAAAGGCGATACCACTGATCAAGATGTAGACAACGCCCACGTCTGCTGACGGTAGTGGCTCGTTAGTTGTCGGACTGGTTCTTGGTGTCTGTTGGCGAATCGCTCGGCGTGGAAGGCGTGGCGTGTGGTGCGTTCATGGCGCGGTCACGACGAACGATGTTTCGTCCGATCACTGTGCCGATGAGTCCAAGCGCACCAAGCATGACCGCAAATGTTGTGTATTGCAGTGCGCCACCGCGTTCGCCAGCATCTTCTGGTTCTTTGCCACAGCCCGGTTTAGGTAAAAACCCAATGCACTCAGATGGGTCGTTTTCTAAGTCGTAGTAGTACACAGTGTCGTCGGTGATCTCGGTGTCATCTTGTGTGTCAACAGTTGTATCTGTGCCGGCTGCAAACAGTGCAGCGGGTGCCGTAAACGACATAACGCCAGCAAGTGCGATCGTTGCAGTCACGCGACGACGGGAATAACGCGGGCGCGGCATGTGGTGATGGGGGGCGGGCACGGCTCCATCGTCACACTCTCCACTAGGGTGAGACAAGTCATGAACAGCGCCACGACACCTGTCACTCATCACCATGATGTTGTGCTGGTGGTTGATTTTGGGGCGCAATACGCACAACTCATTGCGAGACGGGTGCGTGAGGCCCAGGTGTACTCAGAAATCGTGCCCCACAGCATCACCGCCAGTCAGGTCGCTGCCAAAGCCCCCACAGCCATCATTTTGTCGGGCGGGCCAAAGAGCGTGCATGTCGATGGTGCGCCACGCCTCGACCCTGCCATCTACGAGTTGGGTATTCCGATTCTTGGCATTTGTTATGGCTGCCAATTGATTGCTCAACAATTAGGCGGCGAGGTGACTCGCGGTGGTCGCGGTGAATATGGGCGCACCACTGTTACGCGCGCGACAACACCGAGTGAGTTGATGCCTTCTTCCAGGGCGCAACAACACGATGTGTGGATGAGCCACTTCGATGCAGTCACCACGTTGCCCGATGGTTTTGTGAACACCGCAAGCACGCCCGATGCACCAATGGCCGTCATTGAGAACAACCAGCGCCGCATATTCGGAGTGCAGTACCACCCCGAAGTGGTGCACACAACCGGTGGTCAAGATCTGTTGCGTCGTTTCCTAATCGACATTGCCGGGTGTCGTGGTGACTGGACAATGGCATCCATTGTTGATGATCAGATCGCGGCGATTCGCGCACAAATTGGTGATCAGCGTGCCATCTGTGGTTTGTCGGGTGGTGTTGATTCATCTGTTGCTGCGGCGCTCGTGCATCGCGCTATCGGAGCACAGCTCACGTGTGTGTATGTCGACACCGGGCTGATGCGGCGGGGCGAAAGCGAACAAGTTGTTGAAACATTTCGCCGCAGTATGGGCATAGAACTCATTCATGTTGATGCGGGTGAACGATTCTTTGCAGCTCTTGCCGGTGTCACCGAACCCGAAGCAAAACGCAAAGCGATTGGCGAATTGTTTGTGCGCATCTTTGAAGAGAACACCGGTGGCATTACCGACGCACAGTTCTTGGTGCAAGGAACGTTGTATCCAGATGTCATTGAAAGTGGTGGAAGCGATGGCAACGCTGCGGTGATCAAGAGCCATCACAATGTTGGTGGTTTGCCAGAAGACATGACCTTGGAACTCACCGAACCACTTCGTTTGTTGTTCAAAGATGAAGTGCGCAAAGTGGGAACCGAACTTGGTTTGTCAGATGACATTGTGTGGCGTCAACCATTCCCAGGCCCGGGCCTTGGTGTGCGCATTATTGGTGAAGTCACGCCCGACAAAGTGGCGTTGTTGCAGCATGCTGACGCGATCGTGCGAGAAGAAATTGCTGCCGCCGGATTAGAGCGAGAGATTTGGCAAGCATTTGCTGTTCTTGCTGACATTCGTAGCGTCGGCGTGATGGGAGATGAGCGTACGTATGGTCATCCGATCATCATTCGTGCGGTGACAAGTGATGATGCGATGACTGCTGACTGGGCGCGCTTGCCGTATGACTTATTAGAAAAGATGTCGTCGCGCATTATTAATGAAGTGCCAGGCATCAACCGGTGCGTGTACGACATCACGTCGAAACCGCCTGGCACTATCGAGTGGGAATAATCGTTCGCTACTTATAACTGAGTAGCAAGAATTGTGAATGTGGCGATAAAGCACGCGCTCATGAGTGAAGCAAGCGCCCACATTGCATGTTGAAGACCGCGAATATTTTGATCGAGAAAATCGAAACGCACGTCGAGGTCGGACTTGCGTGCGACGTCGCCCCATCCCGACGGCGGGAGATGTTCCATCAATACATCGGCCATAAAACCCCCAAACAGTGCAATTTTTGGCGGAAAATGGGCGACGGAAATCGACCGTGGTCTGGCAGTACCCTGTAGAGGTCATGAACTCGGTACGCAGTCTGGTTCAGCGCTTTCAGCGTCGTTCGCGGCCACAGTCTCGCTCTCGAATCTTTTTGGGAACGTCACTGGCCGTGGCTATTGGCGTCACCGTGGTGGCGTTTCCTTCGGGCACCGCAACTGCAACCGGATCTGACTCGAAGCGTCGCGAGGTAGCAGCTTTAGCTGATGAACTCGAGCGCCTCACTGAACGCATGGACGCCTTGGGCGAGGATTACGTCGAAGCAATTGCGTTGCAAGAAGAACTCGGGCTTGAGGTGCAGCAGGCGCGCGCCGAGTTGAGCGAGACCGAACAAGAGATCTCACAAATGCGCGGCACGTTGTATCAAGCCGCGCTGAGTCGTTTTATGAATGGTGGTCGTAACAGCACGCTCACTAACTTGCTCACTACCACCGGGAGTGTGCAAGATGCATTGCAGCGTGAAGAGATGACATCAATTGCTCTCAACACTGGTGCGCTAACAACCGACCAGCTCGATGCGCTTGCATACAAATTGAATAAGCAACGCCAAGCGTTGGAGAAAAAAGAATCAGAAGCTGAGAAACTCGCGGAAACCGTGTTGTCACGCCAGAGCGATGTCGAGCTGCTTGCTCTGCAGTTTGAATCGCGGCGTAGCAGCGCACAGGGTGAACTAGCCGACTTATTGCGAGCCGAACAGCAACGGCGCGAACAGGTGGCGTTTGAAGATTCAAAGCGTATTGCTAATCAGTATCAGTCGACGCAACAGAAGTACTCCAACTTGCCGAAAGTCTCGGCGCGCGCACAGACTGCAATCAGTATCGCGTTGAAGCAATTGGGTACCCCATATAAATACGCGATGAGCAAACCCGGTGTTGGTTTTGACTGCTCGGGTCTTACGACGCACGCGTGGGGCGGTGCGGGGGTTGGACTGCCACGCAATTCACGCGCGCAGTACTACGCATTGCCGCGTATTCCGAAAGAAGCAGCGGCTCCTGGAGATCTCATTTTCACCGGTAATCCCATTCACCACGTGGGCATTTACTTAGGTGGTGGACGCATGGTGCATGCCCCACAAACAGGTGATGTGGTGAAAATCAGCCCTGTGAGTTGGTACAAGGTGGTTGGCGTCGGGCGACCACGTTAATCACGTTGGATACCAACTACCGTTGAGCGCATGCATGACGGAATCAATGAGGCAAAAGTTGAAGCGTGGTTAAACGCCAACGTTGAAGAATTGCAAGGGCCATACACCTACACACTTATCGCTGGTGGCCGAAGCAACCTCACGTTCTTAGGGACAGATTCCAAAGGCACGCGTTTCGTGCTGCGTCGCCCACCGCTTGGTCATGTGCTTGCAACAGCACACGACATGGCTCGTGAGCACCGCATTATTTCAGCGGTTGGCAAGACCAACGTTCCCGTGCCACGAACGCTCGGATTGTGCACCGACGACGACGTGAACGGCGCACCTTTTTATGTCATGGCGTATGTCGATGGCATTGTTCTCGACTCACAAGAACGCGGTGCTGCAGTGCCAGAAAATCTTCGTGAACAAGTTGCTTTCGATCTCATCGACGTTCTCGCGGCCTTGCACTCTGCAGATATTGATGCCATTGGTTTGGGAGATCTCGCAAAGCGCGAGGGATATGTTGAGCGTCAAGTGAAGCGCTGGACAACGCAGTGGGAAAACTCAAAGACACGCGAGCTGCCAGAAATTGAAGAAGTGGCAAAGTTATTGAAGGCGAGTATGCCGGTGCAGCAAGCAACAGCTATTGCACATGGTGACTACCGTTTAGGAAACTGTCTTACTGATGTCACGAAAGGCCGTGTTGCTGCTGTTCTCGACTGGGAATTGTGCACGCTTGGTGATCCGCTTGCCGACCTTGGATACATCGGTGTGTATTGGTCGGAGCCTGGCGAGAATTTGCGCCATAACGATCCGTCGGGTCTTGCAGGTTTCCCCGGATACGACGCACTGGTATCGCGTTATGCAGACAAGACAGGTTTTGATGTGTCAAACATCAACTACTACAAAGCATTTGGTGCGTTTCGCCTTGCCGTCATTAGCGAAGGTGTCTACGCGCGCTACATCCACGGTGCCATGGGCAAACAGGACTACGACCCGACACCATTGAAGGAAAGCACCGACGCTCTTGCGCGTATGGCTCTGTCCACAATGAAGAAGAACTAGAGCATTTATGTCGGCATCTCGCGAACGTCACGCTTCTGCAATGGAAGGCTGGACGAAGTCGTCATTCACCAGCGCAAACATCACGCGCGATGTGTATCGACGCGGAACTGGTCCCGCTGTCATTGTGGTGCATGAAATACCTGGCATCACACCAACAGTGTTGCGGTTTGCACACGACACGGTGAATGCTGGTTTCACAGTGTTTCTTCCCGATCTTGTGGGCACTCCAGGACAAATGGTGTCACAGAAATACTTGATGTCGTCAATGGCCAAGGTGTGCATTGCACGTGAATTCACCACCATGGCCATGAAGAAGACTTCGCCGATTGTGGCGTGGTTGCGTGCACTCGCACGCACAGCACACGACGAAATTGGCGGCAAAGGTGTAGGTGCAGTCGGTATGTGTTTCAGCGGTGGTTTTGCCCTTGGAATGATGGTTGACGACATCATGGTTGCGCCCGTTCTTGCACAGCCCTCGTTGCCATTTGCCGTCGGCTCATCGCGCGGTGCAGACCTCGGTTTGTCACCAGATGACGCTGTTGTGGTGGCAGAGCGCGCTCGTCAGGGTTGCGAAGTTCTCGGGTTGAAATTTACTGACGACAAACTGGTGGGCGACAGGTTTGCATCACTTCAGGAGTTGTTAGGTGATGCATTTATTGCAGTGGAGATTCCGTCTCAACACAAAAAAGACCACAGTGTGCTGACTGAACAACGTGATGACGCCAGTGTGGAACGTGTGATTGCATTTTTTCAGCAAAAACTGAAGTAACGACGCACTTCGTCTCGCCTGTTTGTGGGATCTACTTGGGCCCACCATCAATGTTGAGCAATGTGCCAGTGGTGTAGCTGCTTGCATCGCTCACGAAATACAGAGCGGCACCAACAATTTCGTGTGGTTCTCCACCACGCTGCAGCATGTATGAGCCTTTTGCGAGGGCCTTGAACTGCTCCATGTCCCATGCTTTTGAGATGTCGGTGAGAAATGGTCCCGGCACCAGACAGTTCACACGAACATGTGGCGCAAATGTATTTGCTAGTCCCACTGTCAAATTGTTGACACCAGCTTTTGCAGCACCATAAATCACTTCGCTTTTAGTGGGTCGCTGGCTCGCGATAGATGACACATTGAGAATTGCTCCACCATGAATCTTTCCTGATGCGTCAGGTGTGCTCATGTGAGTTCCGATTAATGCGGACAAACGAAACGGTCCTTTCAGGTTGACGCCAAGAACTTTGTCGTACAACTCTTCGGAGATTTCAGTCACGGATGGATACAGCGGCGACATGCCAGCGTTGTTCACCAAAATGTCGATACGTCCGAATTTGCTGATTGATTCGTCGGCGAGTCGTCCGGCGTCGTCCCACGATGCTGCGTGATATGCAATAGCCATTGCTTTGGTGCCGCGCTTGCGTACTTCTTCGGCCACCACTTCACAGTTTTCTAACTTGCGACTTGCAATGATCACGTTCGCTCCGTGTTCGGCAAATGCAAGAGCCATCTCGCGGCCAAGGCCTCGGCTACCGCCAGTGATGATCGCGGTTTTTCCGCTCAGGTCAAAGATGTCTTTACTGCTCATGATGCAACCTTTGCAGAAAACTCGGGATGTCGAAATGTTGAGAGAGCGTCTCGTGCTTTTGCTGGCGTTGAACCTGCGGTGATGATGTGGCGTGCAAGGAGCCCTTTTGCGGCTTTTGCATTGTGCCCGCCCATGCGTCCGCCCGACTTTGTCACCAGATCAACTCGAAGTGTCTGTGGTAGTTGCAACCAATCAATCGCGGAGCGATGTTCGTTTGGCAACAGATCAATGACTACGGCTTTCTGTGCGTAGGCGAGTAACGCCTGTGTCAACGGCTCGCGCCACCAGTTCGCAAGTGTTCCCATTGGCGATAGGCGTGCTCCCATTTTCAGTCGATAGTCGGGGATTTGGTCGCCAGCTGATACAAGACCATGTAATCCCGACACCACCACAACAGATGCCATCGCACGTGTTCGTTGCGCAGCCGTGAGACTCGCGGGATCTAGGTGATCCCACACCACGCCCGTGTAGCGCTGCCAGGCCGGCAAGGTCGGTGCGCCCACGAGATGAAGGTTTGCTTCTTGTGCCCGTGTCAGCAATGTGCCCTGCACCCCGAGGAGTGCTTTCCCGCCGCCTTTTGCCGCGGACAGGGCTTTCACCACTTCTTTTCGTGGCGAATTCAGTGCTTTCCCAAAAGTGCCCGATTGTGTCGACCATTTGGACTTCGGTGTGCCGCCGAGGGCCTTTCCTTCAGATGGGGGGAGCAGGATGATCACGTTGGGGCTGCCCATTCTTCCAATGTATTACTGATTGGTATTCCGTAAGGTTTTTAGCATTACCAATTGGTAATACGATGGAGCCATGCGAGTACATGTCATCAAAGAGAAGTGTCAGGGACACAACCGGTGCTATTCGTTGGCGCCCGAGCTGTTCGACGTCGACGACCTAGGCAATGCCTTCGAGTTGAACGACGGCGTGGTTCCTGCCGGTCTCGAAGACAAGGCACGACTTGCAATGAAGAACTGCCCCGAGTTCGCAATTGAAATAACGGAGGACTGATCATGGGTTCGATTTATGGTCCAGTAACTGACTGGCAAAACGATTTCGATCACACCGACCCGGAGTACAACGAGCGCATTCACGAGATCTGGGATGACCTTCTCAATGCAAAGAAATGCCCGGTTGCTCACACTGAGCGCTTTGGTGGCACGTGGTTGCCAATGACTCACGAGTACGTGCGCGAGATTGCATACGACACCGATCACTTCACCAGCCGTTCCGTTGTTGTGTCAACTGTGAAACCAGATGATGCACCGATCCCTCCAATGCCAGCACCAATTGGTGCAGCGCCTCCGATCACTAGTGATCCACCGTTCCACCAAGAAGCACGTCGCCTTCTTCTTCCAGCGTTCGCGCCAAAGATGATTGAACCGTGGGAAAAAGAAGTTGAGAAAATTTGTCATGACCTCATTGATGCAATGGGCGATCGCGAATTCATCGACGCAGCTGTTGATTACTCGCAGCACATTCCCGTTCAAGTCATCGCGCGTATGTTGGGATTCCCTCTGGAAGATGCCGACAAATTCCGAGGCTTTGTGCACCTCGTGCTCGAAGCCGTAAACGAATCTCCTGAGGCTCGTCAGGCTGCTTTCGAATCATTCAATGAATATCTCGACAAGCAAATTCAAGACCACAAAGACAATCCACGTGACGACCTCACCACGTACCTCATGAACGCAGAGATCATGGGGAACAAGCTGCAAGACGAACACGTGCGCGGCACCATCGTGTTGATCCTCATCGCAGGTATCGACACCACGTGGTCTGGCATTGGTTCATCGTTGTGGCACTTAGCTGGTCACCCCATCGATCGTGGTCGTCTTGTTGACAACCCCGATCTCATCCCAAGTGCAACCGAGGAATTCCTTCGTGCGTACGCGCCTGTCACGATGGCGCGCATGGTGAAAGAAGATCACGATTTCCACGGTTGTCCGATGCAAAAAGACGACTGGGTGTTATTGCCGTTCCCTGCAGCAAACCGTGACCCCGACGTATTCGAAGACGCCGACAAGGTGATCATCGACCGCGAGGAAAACCGTCACGCAGCATTTGGTCTTGGTATTCACCGTTGTCTCGGATCAAACCTTGCACGTCTCGAGATGAACGTGGCAACACGCGTGTTCTTGCAGCGTTTCCCCGACTTTGAATTTGCTCAAGGCGAGCAGACAAAGTGGAGCACCGGTCAGGTACGCGGACCACGCAAGTTGCCAGTGCGCGTGCTTGCACGTCGGCCACGCCCTTAACGCTGACGCGAATAGCCCATAACGCTGACGCGAATAGTCCATAACGCAAACACAGCGTCACATAACTCGTTGTGACACAGTCCAGTTCTACACTGGCTAGGTCATGACAGATCTCAATCCCGATCAACACGAAGCGGTTCATCATCTTGGTGGGCCGCTTCTTGTTGTCGCGGGAGCAGGTTCGGGCAAAACACGCGTTCTTACGCAGCGCATTGCATGGTTGATCTCATCGGGCGTTCATCCCATGAAGATTCTTGCCATCACCTTCACCAATAAAGCCGCCGACGAAATGCGACATCGCGTGGCCGATCTCGTGGGTCCGGTTGCGCAGCAAATGTGGGTGAGCACGTTTCACAAGGCGTGCGTGCGTATTTTGCGTGCCCACGCCGACCGTCTCGGCTATCCGAAAACCTTCACTATTTACGACTCACAAGACAGCAAGCGTCTGGTGGGATATGTCATTCGCGACATGGGTCTTGACCCGCGCAAGTTCCCCGCAAATGCAGCGCAAAGCCGTATCTCGTTGTGGAAAAACGAATTACTTACATGGCAACGCGCTTCTGACACTGCGGTATCAGTCGTTGATCAAAAACATGCCGAGGTGTATCGCGAGTACCAAGAGCGTCTCTTGCGCGCCGGCGCAATGGACTTTGACGACTTGTTGGTCAACGTGGTGCGACTCTTTGAAACTTGTCCCGATGTGTTGGAGATTTATCAACAACGGTTTGAGCATGTCCTCATCGACGAATATCAAGACACCAACTATGCGCAAAACAAAATTGTGCTCATGCTTGGTGCCGTACACCACAACGTGTGTGTGGTGGGCGATACCGACCAAAGCGTGTATCGCTTTCGCGGCGCCGACATGCGCAATATCAATGACTTTGAGAAAGCATTTCCCGACGTCACCGTCGTAGTGCTTGCGCAGAACTATCGCAGTACGCAAACCATTTTGTCCGCTGCCAATGCCGTCATCGCACACAACAGAGATCGTCGTCCAAAAGATTTGTGGACCTCTCAAGATGGTGGTGATCGCATTGTTCGTTATTACGCAGAAGACGAATACGACGAATCAACATTTGTCGCCTCCACTCTCAAGAGCTTGCATGAAACTGATGGTCGTCAGTGGCGAGAGATGGCGGTGTTTTACAGAGCCAATGCACAAAGCCGCGTGGTGGAAGATGCGTGTATGCGCCATGGCATTCCTTACAAAGTGGTGGGCGGTACCAAGTTTTACGATCGTCGCGAAATTAAAGACGCGTTGGCGTATTTGAACTGTGCGGTGAACCCACACGATGAGGTCAGCATCAAGCGTGTGATCAACGTTCCCAAACGCGGCATTGGCGATACGAGTCTCGGCAAGATCGACGTATACGCCAAAACACACGGTGTGAGTTTTTTCGACGCGTTGCAACACGCATCTGAAGCCGGAGTCGGTGGTGCGGCAACAAAGGGAATTTCGTCGTTCGTATCGCTGATCACTGAATTGAATGATTCGTTAACTGATGGACCAGCAGCAATTTTGCAGGTGGCGTTAGAAAATAGTGGGTACATCACGGCGTTGGAAGAAGAAGACTCCATCGAATCTGCCGGTCGACTCGAGAACATTTCCGAATTAATCGGTGCAGCAGAAGAATTCACTGTTGTCGATGAGTTTCTCGAACAAGTTGCTCTAGTTGCCGACACCGATGATATTGATGGTGACAATCGCGTCGTACTCATGACATTGCACGCCGCAAAAGGTCTCGAATTTCCGGTGGTGTTCTTGGTGGGATGTGAAGAGGGCGTGTTCCCGCACAACCGTGCACTGCTCGACCCGCACGAATTAGAAGAAGAACGACGTCTTGCATACGTGGGTATTACGCGCGCAAGAGAGCAACTGTTTGTCTCTCACGCCTGGCAGCGCATGCTGTTTGGACAAACCCAATACAACCCGCCATCGCGTTTCTTGTCAGAAGTCCCCGCCGAGCTGTTTGATCGACAGGGCCATGTCGATGCCGGCTTCGATAGCGAACGCACCTTTGGACGCTCGTCGTCATCATGGCATGACGATGAGGTTCCCGCATTCCGCGAGCGACGAGACCGGTACGTGTCGCGTGCAGTTGATGCCGCAGCAAAAGTACGTCCGCAACGCGAACGTCATTCAGCTGATGATTTCGCACATCTTCGTGTGGGAGACGACGTTGAGCATTCCATTTTCGGGGAGGGCGTCATTTTGGAACTGCGGGGCAGTGGCGACAAAGCCGAGGCCACTGTGCGTTTCAAAGACAATGGCACCAAGCACCTAGCGTTGGCGTGGGCGCCGCTGAAAAAACTGAATGAATCAGGGTGAACACTTGTTCTGTAGCGGGCAACTCCTTTTCTCTGCAAAAGAAGTAGTAGACATATACGTATGAAGGCAGCGATTCTTATTGAGAGTCTGACGGGCAACACGTGGAAAGCCGGCGAGAAAATCGCGGCGCGTTTGCAAGAAGAGAATTGGTCGATCAGTGGCTTTTCATCTGTGAAGCAGCCCGACTTCGCAGGTATTCAAGAAGCCGATGTGGTCATCGTGGGTACGTGGGTGCACGGGCTGTTTGTCGTCGGTCAAGCTCCATGGGCTGTTGATCGTTTGCGTGCACTTCCTGCAATGGCAGGAAAGCAAGCAGCAGTGTTTTGCACATTTGCGTTGAACCCCGGCAAATCACTTGACGTTATGACCAATGCGATTTCATCGCGTGGTGCTGATGTCATCGGTGGTCTTGCATTGCATCGCGCAAAACTCGACGATCACACGTTGCAGTTCGCGACGCGCTTGGTCGACAACATTCCCTCGCGTTGAGTAATTATTCGACTACTTAATTATTTGATGTAGTCGAATTACCGCGTAAGTCGATGAAGAGTGTGGTGCGGTTTTCCACCACGGGGCGGATGCCCTCTGGCAGTGCGAGGTCGTCCACGCCGAGGCTTCGAGACTCGCAATCAATGAAAGTTCGGGTGTCGCGCACCTGTGTCACTAGACACGTCGAGTCTCGGTCGGCTGGGTATCCCATGTACACCTGCCAGCCAAGGGTGGGATCATCGCCGGTGTGATCGAGAATGATCGAGCGGGTTCCCTCGGGGCTTTTGAGGTCGGGGAATAGCAGTGGCCCACCTTCGTCCACCTGCGTTGCCAGTGATTTCACAGGGCCAACTTCAAAAATGCTGGTGCCCACGCGGATCGTGTCGCTGGGGTTGCCCGAGATAAACGCGGCAACACCCCAGGTAGCAAGGAACAACAGGCCAAAGCCAATGATGCCCGCAACGACGGGCATGACGGCGCGGGCAAATGTGGACTGAGGGCGGGGCAGTGGCACCCTCACATTGTGGCGGGTTAGGGCGGAAATGCCATGACGGCGTAGGGTTTTCTTTCTGTGAAGCGCACCTACCGAGTTGTTGTAGCCAAGCCGGGCCTTGATGGCCATGACCGTGGCGCGAAGACCATCACCCGTGCTCTCCGTGATCACGGCTTCGAAGTCATCTACACCGGCTTGCATCAAACCCCCGAACAAATTGGCGAGACGGCATTGCAAGAAGATGCTGACGCCGTTGGATTGTCGTTGTTATCTGGAGCACACAACACGTTGTTCCCGCGCGTGATGGAAGAACTTCGTTCACGCGATCTTGGAGACGTTCTTGTGTTTGGTGGAGGCGTGATCCCCGATGCGGATGCACGCGTGTTGCGCGAACAAGGTGTTGGCAACATTTTCGGACCAGGGTCGTCGCTGAAAAGCATTTGTCAGTGGTTAGAAGAAGAACTCGATAACAGGGAGTAATGAATGGACCTTTTTGAGTACCAAGGAAAGCAATACTTTGCGCGCTTTGACATACCAGTGTCTGCTGGTGGTGTCGCTGTCACCGTTGATGAAGCGGTAAAGGTTGCTGAATCAGCTGGATACCCAGTCGTGGTGAAAGCACAAGTACAGGTTGGTGGTCGCGGCAAGGCTGGCGGTATCAAGTTGGCAAACAATGCCGACGAAGTGCGCACGCATGCATCGAACATTCTCGGCATGGATATCAAGGGTCACCTTGTGAAGCGCATTTGGGTCGAGAACGCGTCTGACATCAAAGAGGAGTACTACGCATCGTTCACTCTTGATCGTGCCGCAAAGAAGCACTTGTTGATGTTGTCCGCTCAAGGTGGCGTCGACATCGAAGAGGTCGCTGCGAAAGATCCCGATGCAATTGTGAAGTTGCATGTGAATCCGGTTGAAGGCTTGTCGGTTGCTGTTGCAAAGAAGGCAGCTGTTGACGCAAAGATTCCTGCTGGTGCTCAAGATGGCGTTGCAGACATTCTCGTGAAGCTCTATCGCTGTTTCACCGAAGGTGACTGCGACTTGGCAGAAATCAACCCACTCATTTGGAAGCCAACAGGCGAAGTGCACGCTCTTGATGCCAAGGTCAGCCTTGACGCAAACGCAGACTTCCGTCATCCAGAGTGGGAAGAGTTTGCAGCAACTGTTGAACTTGATGCGCGCGAAAAATTGGCTCGCGACAAGGGACTTCAGTACATCGGTCTTGACGGCACGGTGGGCATCATCGCAAACGGCGCTGGTCTTGCAATGAGCACTCTCGACGTGGTGAACCAAGTAGGTGGAACCGCCGCGAACTTCTTAGACATTGGTGGCGGTGCAAATGCCGACCTTATGGCCAGTGCCCTTGAAGTGATCAACTCCGACCAGAACGTAAGGAGCATCTTCATCAACATCTTCGGTGGCATTACCCGCGGTGAAGAAGTTGCAAAGGGTGTTGTGGAAGCGCTTGGTCGCGTCGATCTTCGCGCACCGATTGTGATTCGTCTCGACGGCACAAACGCAGAAGAAGGCCGTGCGATTCTTGCAAACGCTGGCATTCCTGAATCAAAACTCATTAGCAAACCAACAATGCTCGAAGCTGCAGAAGCAGTTGTTGCTCTTTCGAAGAAGTAGGACTCGTCATGGCTATTTTTGTAAACGAAAACACCAAAGTGATCGTGCAGGGTCTCACCGGCGGTCAAGGCAAGTACCACGGTCTTCGCAACAAGGCATACGGCACGCAAGTTGTCGGTGGTGTCACACCAGGTAAAGGTGGCACCGATGTTGAGGGCATTCCCGTGTTCAACTCTGTTGCCGAGGCAGTGGCTGCAACTGGTGCAACAGCATCGTTTGTTGCTGTGCCGCCAAAAGCTGCGCCTGCTGCAATTCTTGAAGCTGCAGCTGCTGGTATCGAATTTGTTGTGTGTATCACCGAGGGCATTCCTGCACAAGATGAAGCACGCACCTACAACACCCTTGTGCGTGATTTTCCAAAGACACGTTTGCTCGGACCAAACTGTCCAGGCATTATCAGCCCTGGAAAATGCAACATCGGCATTACTGCTGGTGAAATTGCGCAGACACCTTCTGCAAAGGGACCAAACGTGGGCATCGTGTCACGTTCCGGAACGCTTACCTATCAGGCCTTGTATGAGTTGAAGCAGTTGGGTATCGGCGTATCAACATGTGTTGGTATTGGTGGTGACCCAGTTCCTGGCACGTCATTCATCGATTGTCTTGCAGAGTTCCAAGAAGATCCTGAGACACACGCGATCATCATGATTGGTGAAATTGGTGGTTCCGCTGAAGAAGAAGCAGCTGACTTCATCAAAGCAAATGTCACCAAGCCGATGTCTGCATACATTGCTGGTGTTACTGCACCTGCTGGCAAGAAGATGGGTCACGCTGGCGCGATCGTGTCTGGCGGCAAGGGAACTGCACAAGGCAAGATGGACGCGTTGCGCGCTGCTGGTGTGAAAGTGGGACAAAACCCCACCGAAGCAGGCAAGCTCATGGCCGACATCATCAAGGGACTGAGCTGAGTGCCACGCGCACTCCTTTCTGTTTTTGACAAGACCGGCATCGTCGACTTCGCGTCGGCGTTGCGCGACCTTGGCTGGGACATTGTCTCAAGCGGAGGAACAGCGAAACATTTGTCAGAGGCAGGCATCACTGTCACTGACGTTGCTGACATCACTGGTCTGCCGCCCATCTTGGATCACCGCGTTGTCACGCTGCATCCACGTATTCATGGCGGGTTGCTTGCTGATCTCGATAAACCCCAACATGTTGCCGAGATGAAGGAACACGGCATCGAGCCGTTTGCGCTCGTTGTTGTCAATCTGTATCCGTTTTCGTCTAACCCAAGTGTTGATCTCATTGACATTGGTGGGCCAGCGATGGTGCGTGCGTCTGCAAAAAACTATGCCCATGTCGGTGTCATTGTCGACACAGCTGATTACGACATCGTGCTCGACATGATTCGCAATGGCGACTTCAATGTTGAAACGCGTAAACAACTCGCTCACAAGGCGTTTCGTATCACCAGCGCATACGACGCTGCTGTTGCGTCGTGGCTTGGTGATGATGTGCGCGGAAGTGTGGAAGCAATTGTTCCACCGTTTCTCACCATCGTCGCCGAGCGTGGTGAAGTGTTGCGTTATGGCGAGAACCCACATCAGATTGGCGCGCGCTATCGCTTGCCTGGCGCACAGAGTTGGTGGGATTCTGCTCTTCAATTGAATGGTAAAGAGATGTCGTATCTCAACGTGTACGACACTGAGGCGGCATGGCAGCTAGTAAGCAAATTTGATCGTCCAGCTGCAGTCATCGTGAAGCACGCCAACGCATGTGGTGTTGCACTTGCATCGACAATTTTTGATGCGTACACCGCGGCAAATGCTGCTGATCCGGTAAGTGCATTCGGTGGCATCATCGCGGTGAACGGCACTGTTGATGGCAATACCGCCCAAGCAATATCCGAGGTATTCACCGAAGTTGTCGTGGCGCCGTCGTACACCGCTGAAGCATTAGAGATTTTGTGTGCAAAGCCGTCTCTACGAGTTTTTGAAGCGAGTGCCCCGTACAACAGCATGGGCATCAATGTGCGCAGCATTGATGGTGGTTTGCTGGTTCAGTCAGTCGATGAAGTTGATGAGCCGCTCGATGATTTTGAAGTTGTCACTTCTCGTATTCCTACTGATGCAGAGTGGACATCGATGCTTCTCGCGTGGCAAGTGGTTGCTGCAACATGGAGCAACGCAATTTGTTTGGTGAACGGTGATGTCACCGTAGGTATTGGTGGTGGACAACCAAATCGCGTTGATGCTGCACGTATTGCTATCAATCGTGCGGGTGACAAGACACGGGGTGCAGTCGCAGCAAGTGATGCATTTTTCCCATTCCGTGACACGGTTGATGAATTGGCACGTGCTGGTGTCACCGCAATTATTCAGCCCGGTGGCAGTGTGCGAGATCAGGAATCAATTGACGCTGCCAACGAGCATGGAATTGCAATGGTGTGTACAGGTACGCGCCATTTCCGTCACTGACGACCTGTCGTCTTTTACCTCATGTCGTAGAATGACTCGAATGGCACGGATCAGCGATCTCTTGGCGGCGGGCCGCACGTACTCTTTCGAGTTCTCGCCCCCCAAGACACCTGCAGCGCAGTTGACACTTGGTCGCACGATTGCCGAACTTGAACCGCTGCGTCCATCTTTTGTATCGGTCACCTACGGCGCGGGTGGTTCTACTCGCGAGCACACACGCGATGTGGTGTTGTGGATGATGCGAGAGACCACCATCCCGCCAGTCGCACACCTCACATGCGTTGGACACACTCGTGATGAAATTGCTGAGATCGTATCCACCTATGTCGATAGTGGCCTCGAGAACGTTCTCGCACTAGCGGGTGATCCACCTGTTGATCCCGCCAATGCTCGTCCGAGCGATTACACGTACGCGCTTGACCTAGTGGAGCACCTTCGTGAGATCGCCAACTTGTGTATTGGAGTAGCCGCTCATCCAGAGGGTCATCCGCGTTCGCCTGATCTCGCCACCGATCGCCGATTCCTCGCCGACAAACTTCGCGTCACCGACTACGCCACAACGCAGTTCTTCTTTGAAGCGGAGCATTACTTGTCGATGGTCAATGACCTCGCAGACCTCGGCGTGACGAAGCCCATCATCCCGGGCATCATGCCAGTGACAAATTTGGCCCAAGTAGAACGAATGGCTCAGCTGTCGGGCGCTGCGTTCCCGCAGTGGTTGCGCGACAAACTGGAAAGCGCGGCGACACCAGAAGATGTGCGTCGCATTGGCGTAGAAACTGCGACCGCATTGTGTGCGCAACTTCTCGAAGCAGGTGCGCCCGGTCTTCACTTCTACACGTTGAATCGTTCCACTGCTACTCGCGAGATTTACGAACAGTTGGGACTTCCTGTCGCATAGTTCGACATTTTTCTCATTATGACAATGACGCAAAATACTCAAGGAACACCGTCTGGTGGCATGCGCCGTGGTCCCGTCGTGCCATACATGCCAGGTCTTGATGGTTTGCGCGCACTTGCTGTCATCGCGGTGATCGTCTATCACGCCGATTCGCGGTGGTTACAAGGCGGTTTTCTTGGCGTCGAAGTCTTCTTTGTGATCTCGGGTTACTTGATCACATTGTTGCTTCTTGCAGAACGTGAACGAACAGGTGCGGTGTCATTACTTGATTTCTGGAAACGTCGTGCACGGAGATTGCTGCCTGCATTGTGGACATTGCTCGTGGGCATTGTCGTGTATGCGGCGTTTTTTGACGACGAAAAATTAGGCAATTTGCGCGGTGATGTCATCGCCGGATTTTTGTACGTTGCGAACTGGTTCCAAGTGTGGACCGGATCTTCTTACACAGATGACTTTGCTTTTGCACCGCTACGACATTTGTGGTCGCTTGCAGTAGAAGAACAGTTCTACATTGTGTGGCCACTTGTGATGTGGGTGCTGTTGCGCAAGATGCAGACTCGTTTTTTACCGCTGCTTGGTCTGTTCTTTTTTGTCTCGGCAGCGGCAATTGTCGTGCTTTCAGCGATCTTTTATCAGTCCGGTGTGATCGGCACTATCGAGCAAACTCCTGAGCAATATTTCGAGTTATTCGGTCGCGACATTTTGCGTACTGATTTTCTCTATCTCGGTACTTTCAGCCGCGCCAGTGGTTTGTTTCTTGGTGCGGCGCTAGCAACGATGTGGCGTCCGTGGTCGCTCGTACGTGGACGCATTGGCAACACCGGCTACGCCTTTGATGTTGCGGGAGCGCTTGCCATTGGCGCTCTGGCGTACATGTGTTGGCGTTTTCAAGACGTAGTGAGCGACGTTGAAGGCGGGCCGATGGGCTATGACCTTTTGTATCAAGGTGGTTTGGCACTAGTTGGTCTGGCAACCATCGTTGTCATTGCATCAGTAACACGTCCCCGTTCGGTGCTTGGTCGTTACGTCATTGGCAACCCGGTGTTTGTGTGGATTGGTCTTCGTTCCTACGGCTTGTACTTGTATCACTGGCCAATTTTCCAGATCTATCGCGAATACGCAGGAGTGCCGCTGAAGCCGCACGAGTTCTTTTTGTTGATGGCTGTCACGTTGGTGGTTACCGAATTGTCATATCGCTTTATCGAGACTCCATTGCGTCGTGGGGGCATTGGCAAGGTAATGGCCATGTGGCGATCGCCAGCATCGCTTGAGCGCTTAGCAATGCGCCGTCGTATTGCGACAGGAGTTGCGATCACTGCGGTGTTGCCAATTTTTGCGGTTGTATCGATGTCCACCGCAAAAGTGGTGCAAGACGACATCACGCAAAGTCTCGACGACAATGAAGATGCGGTTGTCGACATCATCCCCGACTCGACAGTGCCATCACCAGCCACCACGGCGCCCCCTGCGTCTGTTCCGGTGACAACCACGACGGTGCCCGTGAATCAAATCGAAATGCTGGCACTTGGTGACTCGGTCATGCTCGGCGCGGCAGAGACATTGACAAGCCAGGGCGTCACCGTTGATGCGCAAAAGAGTCGTCAATACATCGATGCATTACCGATTGTGAATTACTTGAAGTCAGTGAATGAGTTGGGCGAAAACGTTGTGCTGCACTTGGGTACCAACGGGCCAGTGAGTGCAGAGACACTCGATTCGATCATGGTTCCGCTTGTTGATGTTGACCGCGTAGTGGTGTTGACTAATCACGTTCCAAACAGGGGTTGGGAAAACGACAACAACAAATTGATTCGGGCGCTTCCCGAAAGATATGCAAACGTGATCATTGTTGACTGGAAACGCATCGGTAAGGACCATCCCGAGTACTTCGCAGGGGATAAGACCCACCTCAATAAACCAGGTGTCACGGCCTACGTCACAGAGATCATGACGGCCCTCGGACGTACGTACTCACCAGCTGAAGCCCCGAAGTAGTTCACGTCGCTGAGACGCCCTTGGAGACGCTGTGAGCGGCCGTGAACAAGAGCCAGTGATGCCCGCTCCGTGTGTGGCCTGAGAGCCTTGTACGCCTAGGGTTACATGCCATGACAACTCCAGTTCGTGTTGCCGTCACCGGTGCTGCCGGTCAGATCGGCTACAGCCTCTTGTTCCGTATTGCTTCTGGCGCCGTGTTCGGCCCCAACACTCCAGTGATCTTGCAGTTGCTGGAAATCACCCCAGCACTTGGTGCACTGGAAGGTGTTGCCATGGAACTTGACGACTGCGCGTTTCCGCTGTTGCAGGGAATCGTGCGCACCGACAGTGCAGAGACAGCATTCGGCGATGCAGACGCAGCATTTCTTGTTGGCGCGATGCCACGGAAAGACGGTATGGAGCGCGGCGACTTGTTGTCGGCAAACGGTGGCATCTTTAAGCCACAAGGTGAAGCGCTCGCAAAAGCAGCGAAGAAGAACGTCAAAGTGCTGGTGGTAGGAAACCCCGCAAACACCAACGCATTAATCGCGATGAACAATGCAAAAGGCCTTGACCCACGTTGTTTCACAGCAATGACTCGCCTCGACCACAACCGTGCCATTTCACAGTTGGCAGCAAAAGTGTCAAAGCCTGTGTCGTTGATTACGAAGATGACCATTTGGGGCAATCACTCAAGCACGCAGTATCCAGACCTGTTCCACTGCGAGATCGATGGAAAGAACGCTGCTCAAACGGTGCACGATCAAAACTGGCTTGAGAATGATTTCATTCCCACTGTGGCAAAGCGTGGCGCTGCCATTATCAAGGCACGCGGCTTGTCCTCAGCAGCGTCTGCAGCAAACGCAGCTATCGATCACATGCGCAACTGGGCGCTCGGCACACCAGACGGTGACTGGGTGTCGATGGCAATTCCGTCAGACGGTAGCTACGGCGTTCCAGAGGGAATCATTTCTTCATTCCCATGCGTGTGCAAGAACGGCGATTACCAGATCGTGCAAGGACTCGACATTGATGCGTTTAGTCGCACAAAGATCGATGCATCAGTTGCAGAGTTGATTGAAGAGCGTGACGAAGTCAAGAAACTCGGTCTGATCTAACACAGTTGCATTACGCGTACACGGTGTGTGCGCGGACGTCTTCAAAGACAGCGTCAAGAGCAGCAAACACTGGTTCACTTGCGATGAGTTTTTGCACATCGCCGGTGATGCGTACTTCGCCCTTGATGAACACGTCTTGGGCATTTGCTTCGCCTGTGGCGACTGCAACAGCGGTATCCCACGACTGTTCCATGCGCACGTCTTCGTTTGCTGCGGCGCCTGCACCAAACGATGCGCCACCGTTGCCAACAGACAAGTGGTAGGTGATTGTTCCTTCCGGACCGTCTGTGACTACTTGAGTGACGTTGATGGAGTAATCGTTGGCAAGCGTTGATAGGTCTGTGCTCGCTGCGACTTTGTCGCGTAAAGCTTCAATCCACTCGAGACTCAAATAACGCATCTGTATAGTCTGCCGTTCAGTGAACCATATGCCCACGTTTTAGTTGTGCAGCGAGGTCGCCTCGAATAACAAAAGCCCCGAGGTTTCCCCCGGGGCTTTTGCAACGCTAGGTATGGATCACACAAATGCGCTGGCAAATACCAGTGCAACGATTGTCATCACTTTGATGAGGATGTTCATCGCTGGGCCAGCAGTGTCCTTGAATGGGTCTCCTACTGTGTCGCCCACGACGGCTGCTTTGTGTGGGTCTGAACCCTTACCGCCATGGTGACCTGCTTCGATGTACTTCTTCGCGTTGTCCCACGCGCCACCTGCGTTCGCCATAAAGATGGCGATGGCAAAACCAGTGACCAGTGCACCAGCAAGGAGACCACCGAGTGCGTCTGCGCTGATGAAACCCGTTACCAACGGAACAACAACTGCGAGTGCACCAGGAATGATCATTTCGCGAAGTGATGCTTCTGTAGAAATAGCAACACAACGTGCAGAGTCGGGGATAACCCCTTCTTTGCCTTCACGAAGGCCTGGAATCTCGCGGAACTGACGACGAACTTCTTCGATCATCTTGTTTGCTGCACGACCAACAGCGTCGATCGTGAGAGCAGAAAAGAGGAACGGAAGTCCTGCACCAATGAAGAGACCGATGAACACTTCAATCTCGCCAATGTTGAGATTGAGAGAAGACGTCGGGTCGGCCTTGTTGATTGCGTACTGGTAGCTCTTGAACAGCGCCAATGCGGTGAGCGCTGCTGATCCAACAGCAAAACCCTTTGCGATTGCCGCGGTGGTGTTGCCGAGCGAGTCGAGTGCGTCAGTGACTTTACGAACGCTTGGGTCAAGGTGAGCCATTTCAGCAATACCACCAGCGTTGTCAGAAATTGGACCGTACGCGTCAACCGACACAACAGCGCCGGTTGTTGCGAGCATGCCGATTGCAGCAACGGCGATGCCGTAGATGCCACCAGGAACTCCGAGGTATGTCTCACCGAGTGTTTGCTCGGCTCCCCAATACGCAAGACCCACACCAATAACGATGAGGATGACCGACGAAGCCACCGACACCATGCCGGCAGAAATTCCCGAGAGAACTGTTGTGGCAGGACCAGTTTCAGATTGCTTTGCAATCTTTTTCACTGTGCCGTAGTGGTCAGAGGTGTAGAACTCGGCAGTTTTTCCAAGAGCCCAACCAACAACGAGACCACCTACTACTGATACCGCGAGACCCCATTGATCGTCGTCGAACATGATGTAAGACAACACAACGGTTCCGATTGCGGTAAGACCCATTGCAACATTGGTGCCCATGTGCAGCGCACGCGAGAGAGCGTGTGAATCGGTGGAGCTGCCACCGCGCACGAAGAACGAACCAATGATCGAGGCGATCATTCCGATGAATGCAATAGCAAATGGGAACATCAACAGTTCGATGATGTTGCTTTCACTTGCTTGAGTTGCATCAATACCAACTTCAGTTGCGCCAGCGGCCACCGCTGCGAATGCAACAAGTGAAATCGGGGCGATGATTGATCCGGTGTACGACTCGAACAGGTCAGCACCCATACCGGCAACGTCGCCTACGTTGTCGCCAACGTTGTCTGCGATCGTGGCGGGGTTACGCGGGTCATCTTCTGGAATACCAGCCTCGACTTTTCCTACGAGGTCAGCGCCCACGTCAGCAGCTTTGGTGTAGATACCGCCGCCAACACGTGAGAACAGAGCAATAGAAGATGCACCAAGACCAAACGCGGTCAAGATTTCAAAAGCATCGTCAACTTCAGCCCATGAAATAAACACCAAGTAGACACCGGCAAGTCCAAGCAGTGACAGACCAGCCACTGTGAATCCCATGACAGCGCCACCGCGGAATGCGATGGGGAGCGCTTTGCCTGGGCCATCTTTGGCGGCTTCAGCTGTACGCGCGTTTGCCATGGTCGCAACGGTCATACCGATGTACCCAGCAGCTGCCGACAACACGGCACCCAACACATAGGTCACTGCTGCAAGCGGAGCGATCACGATGCCAAGGACTACCGCGAGCACCACCACGAAAACGGCGACCCAGGAGTACTCCTTTTTCAAAAAGGCTTTGGCGCCCTTTTGAATTTCGGTCATTAAAAAGACCATTCGCTCGTTACCAGGGGAGGCTTTCGCCACCCACTTGAAGAAAAAGGCTGCCAGCAACAAAGCCAAAATGGCTGATGCCGCAGCAAGATAGGGAATTGATTCCATGGGATTGTCCGTCCTGTCTGTGAGACCCGGTTATTGAACCTCTTCAACAGTAGTGAACTACGGCACGCCAAAGCGAAATCTCTTTATCTCTATGCTCGGGTTTGCACAGAAAGTTAAAAACAGAGCACTGTCTGAGCGGCTGCCGGCGGCAACGCTGGCTAATTCCCTTGTGAGGGGTCCGCGGGACTACGGTTTTTAACCGTTGTGACAACGCCATTATCCGGGGAGACACGCATGGCACAGATTGTTAATCAGCGAGGACCGGTCAGCGGCACTGCTACCGGCTCGCGCAAGCGCCGCATGTTTTTGGTTGATTTTTATTCGACCGCAGTTGGCAAGAAATACGTCATGGCCATCACTGGCATTGGCCTCATGGGATTCGTGCTGTTTCACATGATCGGCAACCTGAAGATGTACTTCGGTCCAGCCGATTACGACGCATACGCAGCATGGCTGAAGAAGTTGTTGTATCCCATCGCACCGAAGGAATATGTGTTGTGGGGTCTTCGCGGCGGATTGCTTGCAATGTTGATTCTTCACTTGCACGCGGCGTACTCACTCACCATGTTGAATCGTCGCGCACGACCTGTCCGTTACCAGTCATCACGCGACTATCAAGTAGCAAACTTTGCCAGTCGCACGATGCGCCTCACCGGCATTGTCGTTCTTGCGTTCATCGTGTGGCACCTTCTCGATCTCACCTTCGGTGTGGTGAACGAGGTGGGAGCAGACGGAGAGTTTGTTCGTGAAAACGTCTACGACAACGTGGTGCGCAGTTTCGAGCGCATACCGGTGTCCATCTTTTACATCGTTGCCAACATCTTGTTGGGTATTCACTTGTTCCACGGCGCATGGAGCATTTTCCAATCACTCGGTTGGAATAACCCGCGCTTCAACAAGTGGCGTCGCGCCTTTGCCACTGGCTTTGCTGCTGTGGTCGTGGTGGGCAACGTTTCGTTCCCCGTCGCGGTGATGGCCGGAATCGTCGGATAGTTCGCAGAATCGAAGAGGAAGAAAACAACTATGACACTCACACAAGATCTGCTGGCTCAAAACCACATTCAACTCAACTCAAAGGTCCCACAGGGATCTATTGATGAGAAGTGGGACAACTACAAGGCCGACATGAAGTTGGTCAACCCAAATAACAAGCGCAAGTTCAAAGTCATCGTTGTTGGCACCGGTCTTGCCGGCGCATCAGCAGCAGCGACACTTGCAGAGCTGGGCTACCAAGTTGATGCCTTTACATTCCACGACTCGCCACGTCGTGCGCACTCCATTGCTGCTCAGGGTGGCATCAATGCGGCAAAGAACTACCAAGGTGACGGTGACAGCATTTATCGCTTGTTTTACGACACCGTAAAAGGTGGGGACTTCCGCGCGCGTGAAGCAAACGTGCATCGCCTTGCGCAAAACAGCGTCGACATCATTGACCAGATGGTTGCCCAAGGTGTGCCATTTGCTCGCGAATACGGCGGTCTTCTCGACAACCGTTCATTTGGTGGTGCCCAAGTAAGTCGTACGTTCTATGCCCGTGGTCAAACCGGACAGCAGTTGTTGCTTGGTGCATACCAGCAGCTTGCTCGTCAGATTGGTCTTGGCGGCGTGCGTTTGTTTAACCGCACCGAGTTGGTTGATGTCGTTGTGATCGACGGTCGTTGCGCCGGAATTGTTGTGCGCGACTTGATGACCGGTGAGGTCTCATCGCACTCGGCACACGCTGTTGTGTTGGCAACTGGCGGATACGGCAACGTGTTCTTCTTGTCAACAAACGCAATGGCCTGCAACGTCACTGCAGCATGGCGCGCACATCGTCGTGGTGCGTTGTTTGCAAACCCCTGTTTCACACAGATTCACCCAACGTGTATTCCACAAAGTGATCCATCACAATCCAAGTTGACACTCATGTCAGAGTCACTTCGAAACGACGGACGCGTGTGGGTTCCCACGAACGCCAACGAGACACGGGCAGCACACGAAATCCCAGAGAATGAGCGCGACTACTACTTGGAGCGTCTCTATCCATCGTTTGGCAACTTGGCACCACGCGACATCTCTTCGCGCGCTGCAAAGCGTGCCGTCGATAAGGGTCTCGGTGTTGGTCCGCAGAAAAACGGTGTGTACCTCGACTTCGCAGACGCGATCAATCGACTCGGTCGTGATGTTGTTGCGGAGCGTTATGGCAACTTGTTTGAGATGTACGAGCGCATCTCTGGCGAGAATCCATACGACGTGCCGATGCGTATCTACCCTGCAACCCACTACACCATGGGCGGCGTATGGGTCGACTACGAACTTGAAACAACAATCCCTGGTTTGTATGCAGCAGGAGAAGCAAACTTCTCTGACCACGGCGCGAACCGTCTTGGTGCAAGTGCGTTGATGCAAGGTTTGTCAGACGGCTACTTCGTGTTGCCATACACCATCGGTAACCAACTTGCTCCGATGTTGAACAAGCCAATTCCAGGAACCGATCATCCAGAGTTCAAAAAGGCCGAAGAAGAAGCGCGTCAACGCTTCAACGGATATCTCGCGATCAATGGCACACGATCACCCGACACGTTCCATCGCGAACTTGGCAAATTGATTTGGGAATACTGTGGAATGGAGCGCACCAAAGAAGGTCTCGAGACCGCATTGCGTGAAATTCCTGCGTTGTATGACGAGTTCAAGACCGACCTCAAAGTCACTGGTGATGGCGACAGCCTCAACCAGACACTTGAAAAAGCTGGTCGTGTTGAAGACTTCTTTGAATTGGGAATGTTGATGTGTCGTGACGCGCTTGACCGCAATGAAAGTTGTGGCGGTCATTTCCGTTCTGAGTATCAGACAGACGATGGCGAAGCACTTCGTGACGACGACAACTACTGTCACGTGTCTGCGTACGAATGGACAAGTGACCCCATGAAGCCACATCTCAATGTGGAACCACTCGAATTCGAAACCGTTCACCTCGCGACGAGGAGTTACAAGTGAGCAACACCATTAAAAACCTCACGCTCAAGATTTGGCGTCAAGACAACCCGAACGCTCAGGGTCGTTTTGAAACACACCGAATCAACGAGATCACCGACGAAGCCTCGTTCTTGGAGATGCTCGACATCTTGAACGACCAATTGGTGCACGAAGGCAAGGAAGCTGTGGTCTTTGACCACGATTGTCGTGAAGGCATCTGCGGAACCTGTTCGCTGATGATTAACGGACAAGCACACGGCCCGCAGCGCGGCACTGCCACATGCCAGTTGCACATGCGTAAGTTCAAAGATGGTGATGAGATTGTCATCGAGCCATGGCGCGCATCGGCGTTTCCCATCATCAAAGACTTGATGGTTGACCGTTCAGCATTTGACCGCATCATCGAATCTGGTGGCTTCATCACCTCCAACACTGGTGGTGCACCCGATGCAAACCTCATCCCCATTCCAAAGACAGTTGCAGACGCAGCGATGGACTCAGCTGAGTGCATCGGTTGTGGTGCATGTGTTGCTGCGTGTCCAAACGGCGCTGCCAACTTGTTTACCGCTGCCAAGGTTGCACACCTCAACCGTTTGCCACAAGGCCAATCGGAACGTTACAAGCGTGCTGAGGCCATGGTTGACACGATGGACGAGTACTTCGGTTCATGCACCAACCATGGTGAGTGCGAGGCTGCATGTCCGAAAGAAATCTCAATCGACGTCATTGCGCTGATGAACAAGGACTACCGCAAGGCCAAGTTCGCTAACCGTAAAGACCTCGCTCGCGATTAAATGTTTGTCACGCTGTGACTGTTGCGGCGTAGTGATTGCTGGCGGTGTATTCTCCGGCTTGCACGCTCAGATGTAGATCAAGTGTTCCCACGGTGACGGGAACTTCCATGCGGATGTGTCCGACACGGGCGCAACTATCGGCTGCAACATCTCCCATCCATTCGCGTTGAATCCGTCCACCTGGCCACGACAGCGAGGCTGACACGCGCGCATTCGAGATGTCGTGGCGGATGTCGCTCACCACGTGAATGTCGAGATCGAGCATCTCGCCTGGGCGCATCACGTGTGGCAACGGGTCGGAGGTGACGATGAGCGGGCGACAGGCATCTACGAGCGAAAAGTACGTGGGTTTTGGTTGCCGGTCGACCGACAACACGCCGTCATCGGCCAACACTGAAGTATCGAGCAAACCAACAAAACAAAAACCACCAGTTGGTGCGTACTTAGTGCGACGCAGGTGCTCAATGACCAGACGCAAATGGCGTGGATCGCTCATGTTGTGATGAGAGTTGATCAGGTTTGTTTCTTCGTGGGTGACAAAACGCGCGATGTTTGGCGCCACTGCTGTGGCCGACACAAACTCATCTCCAATTGCACCAAATGAGTCATACACCGACGCAAGTTTTGGATGCATGTTCCACTGACGTGGAATTGCGGTACTGACGTGGCCCACTGCTGGTCGTGTTGGATCGGTGCGCGTGAGATGTCGATGCGAGAAACGGTCAAGCACGTTGTGGTGCCACATCACCACAGATGGTCGGTGACCCAACGTATCGACGATTCCTTTTGCCCACCGTGCGGCCAATTTGCGTCCACGTTTACCGTTTGGTCGTTCGGGCATGTCTTGCCACAACAACATGCCGATGTCGTCAGCAGTGTCATAAATCGCAGGGTGGGCAACATGGCGTCGCATACGAATGAGATCCAGTCCTGCGTCTTTTGCAAGTGTGACATCGTGTCGTAGATCGTGGAGATCTACGCGACCTAGATCGGTCTCGTGTTGGCGCATGTATGCACCTTTGAGATACATTCGCTCGCCATTGACGGTGAGCACCCAATCATTCATCGACACTTCACGGATGCCAGTGCGACAGCTGTAACTGTCGCTTGTTTCACCATCGATGTCCACTGCGACATCAATCGATACAAAACGCTGATCCCCGAGAGCCCATGGCCACCACAACGGAGGGTTGTCGATATCGACGGTCCACGACACCACGTTCTCACCGCGTGAAAACGATTGACCGCGTGTTGAGATCGCAACACCGTCAGCACTAGTGCGAATTGTGCCAACGCACGACGTTGCCGCATCAATGTGGGCGGTAATTAAAAGATGGGCGCGGTTGTCGCTGGCGTCGCGGCAGAGAACTCGTACGGATCGAAGAAGGGCCGAGCCTGTGCGGCGCAGCGAGATGGGCTGCCAAATGCCAGCGTGTCGACCGCCGTTCACCTCTAGGAGAAGCTCGTGGTGTGTTTCGAGACGAACGAGAGCGGTGATGTCGTGATGGTGTCTGAGGAAATAATCATCTTGATCACCGAGATAGGCACCATCTAGCCACAGGTCAGCTTGGTTGAAAATGCCATCGCTTTGAACAAACAGACGATGGTGGTCTTCCATCGGTGGTGAATCAAAGGTGGTGCGATACATGACAGATGATGAGTGGTCGGCGGGGTTTTCTTCAAAACGCCATTCACCAGGAACGTGTGCATCAAACCATTCGATCGGGCGCTGCGGGTCGGCCACGCTTCGACGAACCTCATCAGACGACGGCACCATGAACCACTGGCGGTCGAGAGGTAGGAGGCGGCTGACATTGGGAACATCGCCAATGTTGCCGGCATCACCAACATGGTTGCGAGGAGATCGTTCCGACGTGCTCACACACCCACGTTAGTGCGCATGACCTTTTCGGCCACTGCGGTGGCATTAATGGGGATTTATGCGCATACGTCGGCGTTGTGTGCTTTACGGAGAACTCCGATACTGTGCGGGCATGAGTGACGTCGTTGTTCCGCCACAATCACTGCCTACAACGTTGGGTGATCTAAAAGCTTCTGGCTGGCAGTCAGTACCAGTAAAAGAAGAGATGCGGCGTAATGCGGTGAACTGCATCATCCATGGTCGTCCATTGTTCGAAGGTGTGCTCGGGTACGAAGACACTGTCATGCCACAACTTGAAAATGCACTGCTTGCTGGTCACGACATTGTGTTCTTAGGAGAGCGTGGTCAGGCAAAGACGCGCATGATTCGTTCACTCACCGGATTGCTCGACGAGTGGATGCCCATTATTGAAGGCAGTGAAATAAACGATGATCCGTATCATCCAATTTCACGTCACGCCCGCGACCTTGTGGCGGAAATGGGAGACAGCACTCCTATTGATTGGGTTCATCGTGACGCGCGTTTTGGCGAGAAGCTGGCAACCCCCGACACTTCAATTGCTGACCTCATTGGCGAAGTTGACCCAATCAAAGTTGCCGAGGGGCGTTACCTATCCGACGAACTCACATTGCATTACGGACTTGTTCCGCGCACCAATCGCGGCATCTTTGCAATTAATGAGTTACCTGATCTTGCAGAACGAATTCAGGTAGGTCTTTTGAATGTGTTGGAAGAACGTGACGTGCAGATTCGCGGTTACAAGATCCGACTCCCACTCGATGTGTTGTTAGTGGCATCTGCCAACCCCGAGGACTACACCAACCGTGGTCGCATCATTACACCTCTGAAGGATCGTTTCGGAAGCCAAATTCGCACGCATTACCCACTCGATGTCGATACCGAGGTTGCGATCTTGCGCCAAGAAGCACGTACCGCAAGCATTGGTGAAGTGAGCGTGCGTGTCCCAAGTTTTATGGAACACATCGTGGCGATGTTTTCTCAACTCGCTCGCGAGAGCAACCACGTAAATCAGCGAAGTGGTGTGAGTGTTCGATTATCAGTGAGCAACTTCGAAACGATGAACGCAAATGCAGTCCGTCGAGCGCTACGTGCGGGAGAAAAAGAAGTTGTGCCACGCGTATCAGATCTTGAAGCACTTGCCGCGAGCACTAGTGGCAAGATCGAAATTGAAGCACTCGAGGAAGGTCGCGAATCAGCAATCTTGCAACAACTTGTGTCAGCAGCTGTGTTAACGGTGTACAAGCAACTTGCCGCACACGACAAAATGGCGCCTGTGATAACTGCTTTTGAAGAGGGCACCATTGCTCATGTTGGTGAAGATCTCACGGCCACTGAAGAAGCAGAATTACTGCAGCGCATTCCGTCGCTACGTGAACCAGTTCTTGCATTGACAGGCGGCGATGATTCTCCGGCGATGGTTGCTAGTGCGGTTGAATTTATTCTTGAAGGTTTGCACCTGTCGCGTCGCTTGAACAAAGACGTGTCGGGTGGTGCAGCGACGTACCGTTCACGCTCGTAAATGGCGTAATCGTTAGCCAACAAATGGCGAGCGTGTCCATAGCTCACCAGTGTCATTACGTGCGGTGTTGACTGGTTCTCCTTCAAGCACACACACGGGGAGAGCCTCGGGAAGACCACGCAAGGTAAGAGATTCATGCGGTGTGGCCACAACACCTTCAGGAAGATCTTCAATCTGTTCACGCGGAATAAGAACTTCAAATGGTTCCGCTGCATCACACAGACGTGCTGCTGTGTTGACAGCAGTTCCGATGTAGTCGTCACCTTCAAAGAGCAATGCAAGGCCACTAGCGACGCCTACGCGTATCGACAGCGGTGCACAGGCTTTGTTAGAGCGCTTCTGTAGCTCCATCGCGAACACGATGGCATCACGTTGCTCAACAGCCACGATCATGCAGCCGTCACCTAACCACTTTGCGATACGAACGCCGGTTTCCGAGGCAACATCGCGAGTAACTGCTCGCCATGACGCTAAAAGTCGTCCGGCGGCGTCATCACCATTTTCGGTGGTGAAATTGGTGAAGCCGGAGATGTCTACAAAAGCGAAGGTGCGTGGTACGCGCATGGCATGTACCACGATAGAGCACTAAGTTGCAGTTATGCGTCAGCGTTTCACATACTCCCGCTGGGACGGCACCCAGAAGGGCTTCGACCTTGATGCCGACGCCATCCTCGGTGAGATCACCGACGACCTCTTGTATCACGGGGACTTAAACGCCGCTCTCCGGCGACTGATGCGCTCGGGCATGACCGACCAGGACGGCAATCGCATCGAGGGGCTCACTGAGATGCTCGAGCGCATTCGTGAGCGACGTCAAGAAATTCAAGATTCCGGAGATCTTGGCGGCGTCTATTCCGAGATCGCCGACGCCCTACAAGACATCGTTGACGAAGAGCGTCATGCCATTGAGCAAGCGTTACGAGACGCCGAACAATCAGGAGACGATCGTCGCGCGCAAACCGCCCGTGATTCGTCGATGGATCGCAATTTCCGACTCGACATGTTGCCCGACGACTTGGCGGGCAAGGTGAAAGAGTTGCAGGCGTACGACTTTGAGTCCGCAGATGCGAAGCGTCGTTTCGATGAATTGATGGAAAAGCTGCGCGAACAAATGATGCAGCAGTTCCTCGATCAGATGAAAGGCGACATGGAAAGCATGTCGCCAGAAGACATGCAACGCATGAAAGACATGATCGCTGAACTCAACCAGATGATCGAACGCCGCAACAATGGCGAAGATCCAAAGTTCGAAGAGTTCATGGAAAATTACGGTGATTTCTTCCCCGAAAATCCGCAGACTCTCGATGAGTTACTTGAGATCATGGCTCAGCGCATGCAAGCAATGCAGGCGATGTTGAACTCGATGACGCCCGAGCAACGTGCGCAGATGCAGCAACTCTCTGATCAGTTGATGGAAGACATGGATCTCCAATGGCAGATGCAACAGTTAAGTGAGCACCTCCAAGGCATGTTCCCTCAGCAGGGGTGGGGGCGCGAGTACCAGTTCGATGGCACCGAGCAGATGGGCATGGGAGAGGCCATGCAGGCCATGCAAAACATGGGTCAATTGGACCAGTTAGAAAACCTCATTCGCAACGCTTCCAACCCCTCTGCACTTGCCGAAGCAGACCTTGACCGAGTGCGGGACTTGCTTGGTGACGATGCAGCTCAATCGATGGAGCGACTTGCCAAAATCGCAAAATTGCTCGAAGAGGCAGGCCTCGCAAACCGTAAAGAGGGTCGACTCGAGTTGTCACCACGCGGACTACGTGCTATTGGAAACAATTCGTTGCGAGAATTGTTCAGCAAAATGTCGAAAGACAAGTTTGGCCAACACCGCATCGAAAAAGATGGTGTGGGTCATGAACGCACATACGAATCAAAACCGTATGAGTACGGTGACCCGTTTCGTCTCGACATTCAACGCACCATTCGTAATGCAGTGACGCGACAGGGTGGTGGCACACCGGTGCGGTTGTCGCCTGATGACTTCGAAATCGAACGCACCGAACATTCGACGCGATCATCGACGGTTCTCATGTTGGACTTGTCGATGTCAATGCCGATGCGCGGCAACTTTGTGCCGGCGAAAAAGGTAGCGATGGCGTTGCATTCACTCATCAGTAGCCAATTCCCACGTGATTATTTGGGTCTTGTGGGCTTTAGTGAAACCGCTCATGTCCTTACTCACGAACAATTGCCTGAGGTGTCGTGGGACCTTGCATATGGCACCAACATGCAACATGGGTTCCGACTCGCGCGCCAATTGCTCGCTCGTCAAACCGGCACCAAGCAGATCATCATGATCACTGACGGCGAACCCACTGCCCACATCACGCGCACTGGGGACGTGTATTTCAATTATCCACCGGTGAGAGAAACAGTCGAGGCAACGTTGCGTGAAGTGATGTACTGCACGAAAGACGACATACGGATAAATACTTTTGTACTCGATGCAACGGGTGCATTGCGGGCGTTCATTGAACAGCTCACGCACATCAATCGCGGTCGTGCGTTTTTTACTGATCCTGAGTCACTTGGTGATTACGTGCTTGTGGATTTCTTGGAGAACAAACGCCAGACGAGTCGTTCTGGCGGACGCCAATAATCCACGAACGCACGTTCGCTCTTAGCAGATCACATGAGAACTTGCGTTTTATTGGACATTTTGTAAGAATGACACGACTGTAATTACAGGGGTCGCATTATTCACTGGTGCGTCAAGGCTGACAAGGTCGGCGAGGCTCATAGGGCTCGTTCGTATGTTGGCTTGGCGAAGTGATTGTGGGGGATCTGAAAGAGCGGTCCGTTTGTCGCAGATACGTCTGCGGGAACTGCGGGGGAAACCCCGGGGAGGCGCAATATGCAAGAGAACAACATCACAGAAGAACCGGTGGCTTTTTTCAGTCAAGAGCGCGGTTGGCAAGACAACGCAAACTGTCTCGGCGTAGATCCTGATCTCTTTTTTCCAGAGCGCGGTGCAAGTACTCGTGAAGCAAAAGAAGTATGTCGCGGCTGTGTCGTGCGCGAAGACTGTCTCGAGTTCGCATTGGTTAATGGCGAGAAGTTTGGAATCTGGGGCGGACTATCAGAGCGTGAACGTCGTCGCTTGCGTCGTGCTCGCGCTCAAGCCAACAAGAAGGTTGTAGCTGGCTAGTCGCGATTGCGCAGCCGCTCCATTCGTTGGGCAAGTTGCCATTCAATAGTTTGCTGAGGCGACACATCTAGTCGTTGCCACTGATCTCGCGGAATTGGCGCCAGTGCGCGAGCTGGTATGAGGCCAACAAGTTCGGCATGGTGAATCTCAACATGTTGTGCCACTAGGTCATACACGTGATGTGGACCTGTGATTTCTGGTTCCACCAAATTCATACTGACCTGGGTGAATTCGCCCACCTGCAGCCCAAGAGCGCGAACCGTGTCGCTACGGATAGATGCAGCAACACTCATTGCAACATCAAGTGAACTTGTCAGCCACAAGTTGTAAGCAACGAGCGGACGACGTACACCAACACACATGGCTCCCGCGGTGGGATGAGGCGATTGGGGGCCAATGTCTGGCAGTAGCCCTTTCCATGCGTGCTTTCGAATAAATGGAAGTGTGCGCTCTGGTCCATACAGAAAACACGGAACGTGTAATCGTGAGGCTGCCCATTCGGCAAATTCATTTCGTGCCTGTAGAGCGTCTTGTTCAGTCGATCCGTCAAGTGCAATAAACGGCACGACGTCGACCGCACCAAGGCGTGGATGGACTCCATAGTGGTCATTGATGTTGCACATATCAACAACGTGGGTTGCCAATTCACGAGGGGCCCATGTGCCCACGAGTGTGAAAACACTGCGGTGGTGGTCGGGATCGGAGTGCACATCGAGTAGGTCATCTGCCACAGACTGGGCAAAAATGGCTACCGTCTCCAGATGAGTGCCCTCGCTCACATTGATGACACATTCCAGCACCCGTTCTGCCTACCAAAACCGCATCACTACTGCTACCGTCAACGTCATGATCTCGTTTGTCAACGGCCCAGAGCTCATCATCGTGCTTGTCGTTGTTCTGGTCATCTTTGGTGGGTCGCAGCTCCCCAAGTTGGCAAAGAATCTCGGCTCGGCACAAAAAGAGTTCAAGAAGGCCATCGAAGATGAAAAGTCTTCCGATTCTTCTAACAACCAGTAATCGATACGTTCCGCGCGTGGTGTTGTGTCTGAAGCAACGGAAAATCGCGTCCTGTTTCATGTTGGGTGGCCAAAGACGGCGACTACATCGTTGCAGCGTCAACTTTGTGATTACCCAAACCTCGCTGGAAAACCGTTCAATCGCGACGGTGGCGACGACGCACTAGCTGTTATTCACGAGTTGTGCACTACGAGTGCATGGAATGCTGATCTGCTCAACAATCTGTTATTGCAATCTCGACGTGATCCACAACTTCCGGTCATTTTGTCGGACGAGGGGCTTATTGCCATGCCTCAACGCGTGTGGTTTGAGGGTTTGGTGTCTCCGACAGAGCGGGCGCATCGTTTAGCGAGTACGTCGTGGTCGGCGTCGGTATTGATGATGACGCGTGAACCTGTCAGCCAATTGCGTTCCACTTGGATGCACTGGGTGCGTGAAGGGTATGCAATGGATTACGAGACGTTCCTTGAACGTGTACGTGAAGATCGCGCGAATGATACGGGAACCTTTGCGATCTCATCACTTGTCGAGTGTTATGCATCGTTGTTTGGGTCGCGCAACGTGATTGTCTCTGATTTCGAGGCTTTCATTGCACAACCAGAACGTTTTTGGCGACAGTTGTCGTTGGTACTTGATACGTCGTTGACATCGCATGTCAACACGAACAATTTGCAGCGACTCAACGTGATGCATTTAGGTCCGTTGCGATTGGAACTGGCAATGAACTCTGTACTCAACTGGTATGGCGAAAGTTTTGGCGGTCGCGACATGTTGCGCACACGACGGTTCATTACTCGCCGTGTATCACAGCGTTTCGCTCCTGATCACACGAAGTATTTCTCGCGCCACCAGGTGTTAGAGGAAGAACTTGCGTCAGCTATCCACACTGAAATGGATGCTGTGAAGAAGTGGACGACCCGAATCGGGACTTAGGCGACCTCTGCCTCTGCCTCTGCCTCATTCCGACGCCGCTTTAGGATGCGGCGACGCTCGCGTTCGCTACAGCCACCCCAGACACCGTGTTCGATGCGGTGCTCGAGGGCGTATTCGAGACAGGTGCCTGCTACGGGGCATCCCTTACAGATGGCACGGGCACGGTCGACGCCCACTCCATCGGAGGGGAAAAAGACCGCAGGCGCATAGTTGCGACAGTTGCCGTCAGCCATCCACGCAGTGGGGGAATCGTCGAATGGACGAGGGGCCACTGCGGTGACCTCTAAAGATTTTCTGAACATGGCTCCTCCTTCGCGCTATTTGCGCTGGTTGGTTCGTATCAACATCTGACGTTGATCCATGGCGGAAAGTTCCCGCACATCCATTCAAGCAGTGCGGTGGGCCGACAAGCAGTTTGAAAAGGTAAGGATTGCTGAAGAAATCCATGAAAATAAGGGAAAAGACGGGGCAGGGCATGTGTCACGCATGCCCGATAGCATGAAGGGCGGTAATTCTCATTCGTTCTCATACCGCCACAGCCCGGGAGGCTTTCCATGTCAGACGTCGCAATTCACGAGCCACCAGTAGCCCATGCGCGCATCGTCTTTCTTGGACCCATCTCTCCTCACTGGGAGGTCTATGGCGACTATGGCGACCGCACTCTGCTCGAGGAGTTCCGCGCCCGGGTGCTTGCACGTCTTGTCTTGTTGCCACGAGATGACCCGCAATTTCGCCGCAACATGGCGCGCATTGTGCGCGACGCTGAACGTGAGCGCATTTCCCTGGAATGGGACATGGGCGATCCGAACTACGAGTTCTAGATCCTCTCGCACAGGCACGATGTGCCAGGTGACGAAAAGGTTGCCACCAGGTGAATTCTCGTATGAGAGTCCTATTAAGAAGTGATGACTGCCGTTTACTTCATTACCCTTCGTTTCTATGAGTGACCGGTTCGGAAACCGCGAACTGAGTTGGCTTGATTTCAATGCACGCGTTTTGGCGCTTGCCCACGAAGAGTCGATCCCGCTTCTCGAGCGAGTGAAATTTTGCGGAATCTTTTCCTCCAACTTGGATGAGTTCTATCAAGTTCGTGTTGCAGCGCTGAAAGACCAAGTAGCAGCCGGAATTGTGAAGCCAAGTTATGACGGACTTTCGCCGTCGCGGCAGTTGAAAGAAATTGCCAAGCGTGTCGAGTCACTCATAGACGAACAAGAAGAATTGCTGTTGAACACGCTGTTGCCGCAATTGGTGGAACGTGGTGTTCGACTGTGCGAATGGGACGAGCTAGACGAAGTTGAACAAAAGCAGCTCTCACGTGAATTCGAACAGAACATTTACCCGGTGCTGACGCCCATCGCGATTGACACGGCACATCCATTCCCATACGTGTCGAGTCTTGCGCTCAGTATCGGTGTCACAGTGCGAGATCCGCGTACTAAAGAAGAACGTTTTGCGCGAGTAAAAGTGCCTACCTTTTTGAAGCGTTTTCAAGAAGCATCGCCAGGTCGATTCATCCCTGTTGAACGTGTCATTGGAGCCCATCTTGATTGGTTGTTTCCAGGTATGGAGATCGGACAAGTTGTGATGTTCCGCGTCACTCGAAATGCCGACCTCACAGTTGATGAAGACGAAGCAGAAGATTTGTTGCAGGCCGTTGAGATGGAGCTTCGTCGGCGCCGTTTTGGACGTGCCGTAAAACTGGATGTCAGCGACAACATTGATGAGCGAACGTTGGCGTTGCTAACCGAAGAAATGGATTTGGAGCCAGTTGATGTGTCGCATCACCGCGCACCGCTTGCTTTGTCAGCATTGGCGCAACTGGCGTCGCTTGAAATTGAAGATGCCCGTGACGAACCGTGGTTACCAGTGGTGCCAGGGCGCTTGGCGGTCGCCGAGGCCACCGGGCAATCAATGTTTCAGGTGATTAGGGAACGACAGATTTTGGTTCATCATCCGTACGAGTCGTTTGCTTCGTCAACCGAGAAATTCGTGGAGCAGGCTGCTCTTGATCCACACGTGCGCGCGATCAAGATCACCTTGTATCGCACATCGGGCGACAGCCCCATTGCGCGAAGCCTGATTACCGCTGCCGAGCGCGGAGTACAGGTAGTGGTTCTTATCGAACTGAAGGCGCGTTTTGATGAAGAAGCGAATGTGCATTGGGCCAAAGAACTTGAACGTGCGGGCGTACACGTGATGTATGGGCTCGTGGGCTTAAAAACTCATAGCAAATGTATTTTGGTGGTGCGCGAAGAAGCAGGTGGCTTACGACGGTATGTGCACATTGGCACGGGCAACTACAACTCCAAAACCGCGCGCGTGTATGAAGATTTGGGCTACTTCACGTGTTCAGAAGACATTGGCGAAGATGTCACCCAACTATTCAACACTTTGACTGGTTTCGGACGTGACCCTGAGTATTCGAAATTGGTAATTGCGCCTCAATACTTACGACCTGAAATAGGTCGTTTGATTCGCAATGAGACAGCTCGCGGAACAGATGGTGAAATCACCATCAAGGTAAATGCAATTGCTGATCCGGAAATGGTTGAACTCTTGTATGCGGCCGCAGAAGCCGGAGTCCGTGTGCGACTTTTAGTGCGAGGTATTTGTTGCTTACGACCTGGCGTAGTTGAGCAGGGAAATATCCAGGTACGTTCCATTCTCGGTCGTTATCTCGAACATTCGCGTTTGTACCGTTTCGGGCACGGATCACCCGATGGCTCTCCGTTGTATCTCATTGGGTCGGCCGATCTCATGCCGCGAAATCTTGACAAACGAGTTGAAGTATTAACTCCTATCGAACATGAGAAACACCAACGATGGCTAGATGAAACCATTGATCACCTTTTCGCCAACGACATTGTTGCGTTCGAGATGCAACATGACGGACGTTGGTTGCGCGTGGGGCCTGATGATTTCACAACATCAAATGATTCGCAATTTCAACTGTATTCGTGGGCGGCCGAGCAACAAGTTCGACTAGGAATTCCAGCCGGTGAACAGAGCCTTACATGAGCAGATGGCGTTCTCGTAAATCCATCGCCACAGGCAGTGATCGTACACTTGCCACAGACACTGCTATCACGATGGTGCCACCATCAACTTCATCAAACGCGAATCAACTTTCTGCGGTTCAACTGCAGGAAGTGTTTGATTCATTACCTATTGGAGTCTTGATCACATCGGCCAACGGCGTTCAGCGTTGGACAAATAGATCGTTTGCACATCTCTTTGAACCAGGTGCGCCAGGCAACACTCGATTTCAGCGCAATGTCGAATCTCTTCTCGCCGAAGCACGTTCTGGTAAGGAAAGCCAACTTACTCTCGACATTCAAGGGGAGCGCCCACGCATGCTTGACATGCACACGATGGTGTTGACTCAAGGCGACGTTGCACTTTTTGTGGAAGACCTCAGTGAGAGAGCATTGATTGATCGTATTCGTACCGATTTTGTGGCAAACATCAGCCATGAACTGAAAACGCCAGTGGGTGCTCTATCAATTCTTGCGGAAACACTGGCGATGCAGGTCAATGACGATGTTGGAAAGCGACTAGCCGAGCGCATGGTGATGGAATCACAACGAGTGGCTCACACGATCGATGATCTGCTCGAACTTGCGCGCATCGAGTTTGGTCGTCGAATGATCAACCAGTCTGTTGACATTGAGCGGGTAACTCGCGAAGCGGTGGCTCGTGTCATCCCTTTTGCCAATACGCGTAACGTCACAATCAATGTCGCAAACAAGATGACGAAGTTTCGCCCTATCGCCGGTGACGATCGCCAATTAGTGTCTGCGATTGCAAATTTGGTGGAAAATGCTGTGAAGTACAGCAACGAGAACGCGTCGGTTGCTGTCGATATTTCCGACACGAACGATCAAGTTGCAGTGCGAGTGACCGATACAGGTGCCGGTATTTCTCCCGAACACATCGATCGTATTTTCGAGCGGTTCTACCGCGTAGATGACGCTCGAAGTCGCGATACCGGCGGGTCGGGATTAGGTCTTGCAATTGTGCGACATGTGGCGATTATTCATCGCGGCGAGGTTGTAGTGGAATCGGTTCTCGGCCAAGGATCTTCGTTTATTTTTGTTCTGCCTACGACTGTGCGGTCGGGTTCAGGATTACAAGGTGAAACACTCGCCGAAGCACCGCACCTCAATCAATCATTCACGGAGGCATAAATGTCGAACCCCATTGTGTTACTAGTAGAAGATGAGCCTTCATTTGTAGAAGCGTTACAGATTGGTTTGTCGCGCGAAGGGTTCGACGTGGTCGTGGCGCGAGATGGAGAAGAGGCGCTGGCAGTGTTTGCTGCGCACTCTCCGGACCTTGTCTTATTGGATGTGATGTTGCCGAAGATGTCGGGCATTGATGTGTGTCGAGAGATACGTAAAACCAGCCAGGTTCCGATCATCATGGTGACCGCAAAATCTGAGGAAATTGACACTGTCGTCGGCCTTGAAGTTGGAGCCGACGACTACGTGACGAAGCCGTACCGGATGCGAGAACTGGTTGCCCGTATGCGCGCTGCTCTTCGTCGCATCGCAGACGCAACTGGCGAGATCGAAGTGATTACAACCTCGGTGGTGGAAGTTGATTCGATTGTCATTGATCCCGATCAACATGTTGTGTCGGTCGATTCGGTTGAAGTCAACATGCCGTTAAAAGAATTTGAACTGTTGTATTTGTTGGCAGTAAATGCCGGCCGTGTTCTCACTCGCGAGGTGCTGATTGATCGCGTGTGGGGAAGTGATTACGTTGGCGACACGAAGACACTCGATGTTCACATCAAACGGATCCGCGCGAAAATCGAAAAAGACCCAGCTAATCCCAAACGAATCGTGACGATCAGAGGTTTGGGATACAAATTCGAAAAGCCACGTTCCTAATACGCACATATCTGGCAGATCCGTCACAGGGTCTACAGGGGATGAATCAGCGCAATCGCTCGGCGTAGAGTGGCACAAATGAATGATCGGCCCTCACGAATGGTGCGCGGACCGGGCCTACCGGATGCCACTCCTTTCCAGCGTTTAGGGCGTGTTCATGCATTGATGATTGCTGGCGAGGCGATCATGGCTGTATCACTCGCTGACTCGCTGTTTTTGTCTATCAGCCCAGATGCGGCTCGAACACAGGTCATTTTATTTCTGGCAATGTCCATGGCGCCATTTGCTTTACTCGCTCCACTCATTGCGCCGTTTCTCGACAAGATAAAAGGCGGTCAACGATTCGTTGTGATGTTGGTTGCCCTTGCTCGCGCCGCCGTGATGATTGCGATGATGTATTACTACGACAGTTTGGCTGTTTTTCCGCTCGCTTTTGGCGCATTGGTTTTGTCAAAAACATATGCGATTAGCAAGTCTGCTCTTGTTCCGGCCACGGTGAAAAACGATAAGGCACTTGTTGAGGCAAACAGTCGTCTTGGACAAATAGCGGGCATTGTCGGATTTATGGCTGTTGTCCCAGCGGGCATCATTCAGTTTGTGAGCACCGAAGCGACTTTGTTCATGAGTTCAGTGGTGTTCGTTGTCGCCTTTTTCAACGCGATGAAATTACCGAAGATTCGTATTGCGGATAAACCAATTGAAGAAATCGAATGGCAAGAATTGCACTCTCCTGAAGTGTTGCGAGCAGCTCGCACAATGATGGTCTTGCGTGGCACTACTGGATTTATGTTTTTCCATCTTGCTTTTTGGCTACGCACCGAGATTGCCGGCACTGTGTGGTTTGGAGTGGCGATTGGTTTTGCATCTCTTTGCACATTGATCGCAAACTTTACGGCTCCCAACCTGCGTCAACGCATGAAAGTGGAGAACATGTTGTTGCTGTCGGTGGCGATGGTCGCAATCGGTGGTTTGCTGAGCGGATTTAGTGGCCGCTTCTTCGCGGGTATTTTGCTTGCTGGTGTGGTTAATGCATCTGCCGCGATTGGCAAACTTGCGTTTGAAGCGACAGTGCAAAGCGGTGCACCCGATGCAAACCGCGGTCGCGCATTTGCTCGTTTTGAAACAAACAATCAGATGGCATGGGTTCTAGCCGGACTGATCCCGGTGATTTTGACTCCCAGCGGCAGCCGCGGTTTTTACATGGTGGGGCTGGCAGGTGTTGGAGGGTGTCTGTATTTTTGGCGCGCAACAAAGAGCAGTTCGTGGCACAAAGCACCAAGAAGTTCTACTGGATCTCGAGTCTCGCAAGCCATAAACCGGGTGCGTCGATCTCGTTAGGGGTAGGCAAATTGCCCGCCTTTTCCACCAGTTGCGACACCGCTGTATCACCTGATCGTTCCACAACGCCTTGAACAAATGCTCGGCCACGCTGTAGTTGTGTCGAGTTCAGCGACAGACCCAATAGTTGTTCGATCATCGCGGTGTCTTCGTGTAACTCGATTCGGCGTCGTCGCGCCGCCTCTGCAATGTGTGCTGATGATCCCAGAACGCGTGAGCACACTTTGTCGACGACAAAATCGATGTAGGCAATAACTGCACTGACGTGAGCATTGAGGAGTGGCGCCATGTGTTCTTGTTCGGGCGATCGCACCGCACCAAGCATTGCTGCTGGACTACCAAAGATGTCTTGTACTTTTGTCAACGCTTCTGGATCGGATGGATCAAGCCCCGAGAGTTGATCAAGGATTGCGCCGGGATCAGGACGGAACGCGCCAACATGTTTAGTCACTAGATCAGTGATACCCACTGCAACAGCGTCGGTATTGAGGATTGCATGCGAGGACAACTCGTGAATGAGCACCCACATCCGCACGTCGTCGGCAGACAAACTCCAGTCACTTGCGAAGCGGTCAATTGTTGATGGCACTACAAGGATGTCTGATGACAATGGACGTGCCAATGGCAAGTCGTATTGTCCGAAAGCTTTCTGTGCGAGCGCGCCAATCATCGAGCCGATGGACATTCCCATCATGGCAGGAGCCATCATGCTCGAGAGATTGTTGAGCATCGCTGCAAGCGGGTCGGTGTTTGCAGAGTCATCATCGGTGTTTGGTTGTTGCGACAGAGATGTGGCAAGTTCGGTAAACAGTGGACGAAAATCTGTGAGGGTGCGGTGGGCCCATAGCGCGCGAGTGGTGGTGTGTATCTCGCTGTGTGTGTCGCGAGTGCCAGTCGGCAAACCTGTGACGTCGCGTACGTGCATGTCGGCAACATCAGCAAGATCGTTGAATACAAAACGGATTGCTGGATCGGGTTGCGAGTCGGGGGTGTCTCCCACAGCGGCCATCGCAGCAGTTTGAGTCGCGACGTCCCAGTTCAGTGGCCCTTGAGCGGACAGAGATTTCGCAAGATCAGCAAAAAAGGGCATTCCACCAAAGGGAAATGGATTGTTTTCTTCTGGTTCATCGCCCATGCTGACAAAGGCTATGGCGCGTTAGCCTCAGTTGCATGTCGACTACCACAGTGCAGACCAACGGCGTCTCGCCAATTTTTCGTTGTGACGATGTGGTGGACGCAAACGGCAGCGATATTTCGACCGACAAGGTGCGTGCCTTCTTAGAAGATGCCGATCGCGGCGATCAGACTCACGTCATTTTGGTCTCATCGGCGATGGTGTACGGCGCGTGGGAGAACAATCCGTCGCCACTGAGCGAAGACGATGTCGTGCGTCCGGTGCCATCATTTACCTTTGCTGTCTCGTGTTTGACCGCCGAAGCTCTGGTGGAACAATGGCGCACCTTGCGCCCAGGACGAACGGCAACGATTTTGCGTCCAGCTCCCGTCGTGGTGCCAAGTGGGAATTCGCGTCTCGTGTTGGCGCTGGCACATGCTGTGAGTAGTGAGTCTGTGGGTTCGGTGATGTCCGCACAGTTTCTGCACTTTGATGATTTAGAAAGTGCCATTGCGTTAGCGCAAATGGTGAAACCAGACGGCGTATTTAATGTTGCACCTGATGGCGCAATCAGTGGTGAGCGCCTCGGAGAACTGGCCGCCCATCCGTTACGGGTGAAATTACCAAGTTGGGCGCGCGACGTCGTCGATGTCATGCGTTGGCGTCTACAGCGTGGACCCATTCCGCCGGGTCTTCGTCAATACACTCGCCATAGCTGGGTTGTATCAAATGAAAAACTGCGAGCACTCGGTTGGTCGCCACGAGTGAGCAACGAAGAGGCCTATGTTGAGGGCACCACAGGCTCGTGGGTGAGCACGTTAAGTGCGAAACGTCGCCAAGAACTGTCACTTGGCGCAATGGGCGTCACCGGACTTGCAGTTATTGCGTCGGTAGTTGCTGCTGTGCGGCGCGTGCGGCGTGCGCGTCATTAATTAGTTTCCGCACGGTTTTCATAGGCAACATCCATGTTGCATGGTTGCGAGTGAATGCCACTCCGACAACCTTCGATTTTTTATTGACTACTACGGCAACACCGTTGATTTGAATATCGACATCAAGAGGGACTGCGCCAGTAGTTGTCGCGGGATCAATCGTTGCACTGGAGATACTCAACTGTCCCGATACTGCGATGCCGGTGATTGGCTCGATGATCATCAAATCGTTGATATCAAACTCGTCGACGGCATCAACATCGGCGATTCCCGCCAAGCGTGGTGAGGAATTGTCTGTATCGGGAAGATCAAGAATCGCAAGTCCGGTTGCTTCATCGCGAGCGAGTACGTGGCAATGAATGGTTTCGCCATCGTTTGTTGTGATCGGAACGGTGCCATCTGCATTCATGGTGTCAGTTGGCGCGATCATGAGATCGCTGTCGCCAACCGCAAGAGCCCGCACTGAATCATTTTTGTTGGACTGACCAACAGCCGCTGTGGCATTTTTTACTTTCGTTGCAATCGGAGAACGAACCACTGTTGTGTCGGGAACAGAGTCTTCTGATGTGAGGCCACCGACACCTTTTGGGATAGTGACAGAGAGCAACGCTAATGAACAGACGAGACTGACGGTGATAGACGCCAATGCGATGCGTTTGCTGAGCGGTGGCGCAGCCAGTGCGGTTTCGTATTGACGTCGTTGGTCGTTTGCTACTTCGCTGGGGTGACGCCACTGTCGATCGTATGGAGGCACTGGGGCCGAGTTGGGATTATCAAACTCATCGTGACTCACAGGGTTAACAGGCTAATCATCAATAGTTCTGCTGTGCTGTCGGGGATACGCTGTATTTGTGCATCGCCCTTTTTCTGCAACCACACCACCCTCAGCGCACGAGTGGTACGAGATCACAAGTGATGAGTTGCCGGTTGGGGTTGCCTATGAATGGGCTGTCTTGCCTCAGTGTGGGGCTGTGGTGCTGTTTTCGGGCACTGTGCGAGACCACGCTGATGGTCGAAGCGATGTGGTTGCACTCGACTACGAGGCTTACGTAGAGGCGGCCCTGGAACGATTCGCGCAGATTGGTGATGAGACCCGGCGGAGATACCCCACCGCTGGTCGAATTGTGTTGTGGCATCGCATCGGCCACCTAGGTCTTGGTGAGTCATCGGTGATCGCCGTGGTATCTGCTCCTCACCGTCCTGAAGCGTTCGAGGCGGCACGGTTTGCCATCGATGCTCTGAAAGAGAGCGCGCCTATCTGGAAGAAAGAACATTGGAGTGGCGGATCTGATTGGGGCACTGATGCTCATGATCTGGTTGCACCACGAGATGTCGCAGGTCCACAATGACTTCGCTTATCGCACTCTCCACGCTCACAACTGTGTTCGTCGTCTTATCTGTGGTGTCAGGTGTGGCGCTGCTCGTCACCGTATATCTCGATTACCGTCGCAGCCGCATTGACGACAGCATCGCTGCGTTTCGTCGCCATATCGACGCTTTGTCTCCGGAATCCCGCCGCAGCTCCGTCACGCGTGATAGTGATGATGACGCCGACTGGCGTTATCGCAAATAGGAGACACGGAACAGTTTCATGGCAAGAGACCTTGCAATTGACCTCGGTACCGCGAACACCCTTGTGTACATGAAGGGGCGTGGCATCGTTTTGAACGAGCCATCTGTTATCGCGGTGAACCGTCAATCAGGCGAAGTTCTTGCGACCGGTCATGACGCATGGGACATGATCGGGCGTACACCCAGTTACATCGTTGCGGTACGACCATTGCGCGGCGGTGCAATCACCGACTTTGATATCACCGAACGAATGATTCGATTGTTATTGCAGCGCGTAGGTGTTTCGCGTTTCACTCGACCTAAGGTAGTTATCTGTGTTCCGTCTGCGATCACCGAAGTGGAACGACGAGCTGTTACAGACGCAACGCGCCGTGCTGGCGCCTCTGATGCACAACTTATTGAGCAACCAATGGCGGCCGCAATTGGCGCAAATCTTCCCATTGATGAACCTGTCGGCAACATGGTGATTGACATCGGTGGTGGCACAAGCGAAACAGCGGTGATCAGTCTCGGTGGGGTTGTCGCTCTTGAGGCTGTTCGTGTTGGCAGTTTTGATATCGATGAGGCAATCAAAAATTATGTGCGACGTGAGCATGGCATCGCGATCGGCGAGCGCACTGCTGAAGAAATCAAAATCCAAATTGGCTCTGCGGAACCTGGAACTGATGATCGAGAAGCAGATATTCGCGGACGCGACTTGGTTTCTGGATTACCCAAGACGGTTCGACTGACCGCTGAAGAAGTGCGTTTTGCAATCGACGAGCCGGTCGCAGCCATTGTCATGTCGGTGAAGCGATGCTTGTCAAAAGCTCCTCCGGAATTAGCACAGGATTTTTTGTCGCGCGGCATGTATCTCGTTGGTGGTGGAGGCATGTTGCGTGGTCTTGCTCAGCGCATCGAGCGCGAAACACAGGTGCCGGTTCAGATGTCTCCACAACCACTTGAAGCAGTGGTGTTAGGTGCAGGTCACTGTATTGAGAACTACCAAGCGCTGCGCGGTATGTTCATGGGCGCACGACGTTAACTGCGCTAGGGCGACGTTAACTGCGCTAGGGCGACGTTAATTGCGATAATTAAACGTCGATGCGATAGATCGCGCCGCCGTATGCCAAAGCAAATATTCCTCGCGATGTTTGTTGCACGGAGATCACTGAACCTAATGATTCGGTGAAAAAGCGACTGTCTGTGACGGTTCCGTTTTCTACTTTGATGCCAGCCACTTTTCCGTGGCAAGAATCGCTGTAGAGGTACCAGTTACTCAGAGCCGGGATATTGCCACCCGTTACAACTGCACCACCACTTACTGCACATGCACCCTCTACATGTTCGTATTCAAAAATAGGAAGAGTGTGATTTTCTGCAGTCATTTCAGGATTCATCACGTGTGTGCCTTCAAATGCACTCCAACCAAAGTTGGCGCCCTTGCCGCCAACTTTGTCTGATCCAGTTGGGGCAGACATGCTGATTTCTTCCCATCTATTTTGACCAACGTCTCCAATCCACAAAGTTCCTGTTGGGTCAATGTCGATGCGCCATGGATTACGTAATCCGATGGACCAAATTTCACCGCGCGCAGGGTTTCCTTTTGAGTCAATCACACCGACATACGGATTGTCCGCAGGAATGTTGTATGAATCAGCGTTGCGAGTGGTTGCTGTTGGGGCCGGATCGATGCGCAGAATTTTCCCCAGCAAGTTGTCGGTCTTCATTGAATAGCGTTTGGGGTCACCGCCATCGCCACCGTCACCTGATGCGATATAGAGCATGTTGTCGGGTCCGACTTTGATGTCACCACCATTGTGATTCGGATACGGTTGCGCAAATGTCAAGACGGTGCGACGTGATTCGGCGATGAAATCGCCAGCATCATTTAGTGCGTATTCGTCAACGTACGTATTCGTAATTTCTCGGTCTGTGTAGTGAACATAGCCGTACCACGTGGTGTCTACTTTGAGAAATGCGAGACCCAGTAATCCACCTTCAACAGCAGCGCGCGTGCGGTTCGACATGTTCAGACTCTCGGCAATTCGGGTGCCGTCTAATCCGTATCGTGCAACGTATCCCTTGCGTTCCACCACATATACGAATTCATCCTCTGGTGAACGTTCCACCAATGACATCGGCGCATTTGCCTTCATTACTTCGGTGGCAGTCAGTGCCTCAGGTGTTGGCAAGTCGGGAATTGTTGTGGTGGCAACCGTTGTGTCAACAGCTATCGAGTCGGGCGGGTTCGTATCTGAAGATGAGGTGTCGTCGTCACCACACGCGGTAATCGCAAGTGACATTGCAACGACAAGGGATGTAGCGATGGATAGTTTCTTGGGGTTCATGTGGTGTATGCCTGCTCTCGATGAACTATTGCATCAGTATGCGGGTGAATTAGTTCCGTTTCACACGGATGAGACCCTCTTGCACGACTGTCACAACAAGATCACCGTTCTGACTAAAAATTGACCCAGCGGCAAGTCCGCGAGACCCAGATGTTGACATCGCAGATTGGTCATACAGCAACCAATCATCAGCACGGAATGGACGGTGGAACCACATGGCGTGGTCAAGGCTTGCCATTTGCACATCGCTGTCGGCCCACGTGAGGCCGTGTGGTAGCAGTGTGGTGTCGAGAAGGGTCATGTCACTTGCATACGTCACGATGCACGCATGCAGCACGGGATCATTAGGAAGCGTTCCATCGGCGCGCATCCAGACTTGTTGACCATGTGCAGTGCCTGTGCGAGTGAACGGGTCCCCACTCACGTAACGCAGGTCAATTGGTCGTGGCCGGTCGTACCACTCTCCAATGAGGTGCTTGTGTGGTTCCATGCGTGTTTTGAAATCCGGAAGAGTCTCGGGAGCAGGAACTCCAGAGCGCATTGGTATTTGATGATCTAGGCCAGGTTCATGGGCGTGAAAGCTTGCTTGCAAGTTAAAGATGGGCTCGCCATTTTGAATTGCAACCACACGACGTGTGGAGAAACTGCGACCATCACGGATGCGGTCAACCTCATACACAATGGGAACAGTGGGGTCGCCAGGGCGGAGAAAGTACGCGTGGATTGAGTGAACAAAACGCGTTGTTGAATCAACGGTGCGCGATGCAGCAACTAATGACTGACCGGCAACTTGTCCACCGAAGACACGTTGGCGATTTTCATCGGGGGAGCGACCACGAAAGAGGTTGACTTCGATCTGTTCAAGATCAAGCAGGCGGACAAGTTCATCAAGGGCAGAGACCACGTCCCCATAGTACGACCCCGTAGTAGGGTCGTCCCGTGTCACTTTTGCCTTTAAACCCCGATCAACTCCTCACCACCACCCGCGCCGTCCGTAAACGCCTGGACTTTTCACGACCCGTCGAAGACAAGGTCATCCGCGAATGCGTTGAAATTGCGATGCAGTCGCCATCTGGCTCAAACAACATGTCGATGCAGTTCATGATCGTGAAGGACCCCGCAAAGCGAAAAGCGGTGGGCGAGGTGTATCGCGAATGCTACGAGATGTACAAAACATGGGACGGCGTGTACATCGGCTCGATCGACAAGGGATCCGACGAGTTCAATGCCCAGCAGAAGCGTTCTGCAAGTTCGGCGGATTTCCTCGGCGAAAAAATGGGTGAGGCACCAGCGCTTGTCATTGGTTGCAATGCGGCTGGTCGTGTCGACGGAGTGCCTGCAGTATCTGCTGCTGCACAGATGGGAAACATCTTGCCTGCGATGTGGAGCTTTATGTTGGCCGCCCGTGCTCGCGGCCTTGGTACTGCATGGACCACCTTGCACCTTGTGCAAGAACAACGCGTCGCAGAGATTTTGGGTATTCCGTTTGATGCAGTGCAACAAGCGTGTTTGTCGCCACTTGCGTACACAGTGGGAACCGATTTCAAACCTGCAAAGCGACCACCAGCTGACTCTGTTATTCACTGGGATACATGGTGATTCACACTGGTGGAACACGTACCTTCTGACATTCGAGATCGCGCACTAGCGACAACAGGCTTTATGCCCGCTGATGAAGGTGACGCGTTGTATATCGCGGCATGTGAGGCGGCATCGCGGTTACCGAATCTTCCGATGGTGGAAGTGGGAAGTTATTGCGGCCGCTCAACGGTGTGGCTAGGAGAAGCTGCTCGTCGCTCACACGTGACGTTGTTTGCGGTTGATCATCATTTTGGAAGCGAAGAGAATCAACCGGGGTGGGAATGGCATGATGCCTCTCTTGTTGATCCCCGTACCGGGCGCATGGATACATTGCCGTTTTTCCGTCAGACAATTATTGACGCTCAACTTTCAGATGTTGTTGTAACAATGGTGGGCGACTCCGCAACGATCGCGCGTCATTGGTCAACGCCACTGTCATTTGTATTTATCGATGGTGGTCACGGAGTGGAACCAGCAACACGTGACTATGAAGGCTGGACGCCACACGTCTCTGTTGGCGGCACGCTTGCTATTCATGACGTCTTTGAAGATCCCAAAGATGGCGGACGACCACCGTATGAAAACATCTATCTTCCCGCGCTGCGAAGTGGGCTATTTATGGAAGAGCCTGTTACAGGCTCTTTACGTGTTCTACGCCGAGTGTCGGAGTAAACACCGAACTTGTGCGTGATGATGCACAAATTGCATCAGCAGCAAGAATCACTGCAGCTGATGTATACGAACTGCGTTCGTTTGCTGGAAAGTGTTCCATCTCTCTATCCGGATCAACTGAGTACACAACACCTGTCCAATACGCGCCATCTTCATAGCGGTGAGACAAGGTCCACAGAAGTAACTCGCGCGCGGTCTCTCGGTCGCCTACTGCACAATGTGCAATGGCGCATTCTGCAGTTTCTGCAGCCGTCACCCACGGTTCATCGCTCACGCATTTCACGCCTCGGTCGTCGAGAACAAACGTGTCCCAACCTTCTGCTAGTCGGGCTTTCGCTGCTGGCCCCGCAAGTGCGCCGGTAAGTATGGGGTAGTACCAGTCCATCGCCCAGCGCGTTTTCGGTTCGAATGCATCGGGCTCGGTGCGAATGATTCGCTCAAGTAGCGCTGCGGCATCGCGCCAGTGTGGTTGAGGATCGCCAACAAGTTCACCAAGAAGTGCGCCACAATGAAGTGCGTGTCGAATGGATGAACAACCCGTGAGCAACGCATAGTCCCACGGAGAATGATCGACCTCTTTGGCCCACACGATAAGACCATTTGATTTTCGCATCGACAACACCCATGTCATTGCACGCTTCACAGTCGGCCACATCTTGATGACATCATCAAGATTGTTGCTACTGAGCCAGTGATGCCACATTCCCGTCGCAATGTATGCGCACACGTTGGTGTCGAGCTTTGCTTCTTCAACAGAGCCGTCTGGCAGGTAGTAATTGTGCCAACTTCCATCATCGCGTTGGATGTTTGCAAGCCACGAGTACGCGCGCATTGCAGCCTCATGACGCCCCATCACGTCAAGTGCCATTGCTGTTTCCACATGGTTCCAAGGGTCACAATGTCCATCTGGATACCACATGATCATGCCGTTATCGAGTTGCAGTCGTTCGATCGAGTCGGCGGTGCGCGCGAGATCGGCAGTTGACAAAATGCCTGGCAAGTGTGGGAAAGACGAAGTGCTCATGCGTGCACTCGTGTCTTTTGTTTCGTGGCATACACCACGTAACTTTTGCCAAGTACTGGGCTCAGAATTTTTTCGGCAATGCGAGTAGAGCGTGGTCCTTCAATGATGTCCCACTCGAGAAACTTGCGGTATTTCGCAACAAGTGGATGGGAATCATTTGATGGACCCACTGCACACTTCAGCCACCAATAGGGCGAGTGCAGTGCGTGTGCATGGTGAGTGGTATCAACATTGAGCCCGGCAGAACGCAACTTGGCTTTGAGTTCCGTCGAACTGTAAATGCGAACATGACCGCCAGGGCTAAGTGGTGCGTGGTATTCCTCTGACAACATCCAGTTGATTTTTTCTGGCCACATCGTGGGCACGGTCACTCCGATGCGACCACCTGGTTTCAGAACGCGCGTGAGCTCAGAAATTGCGCTGACGTCGTCTTGAATGTGTTCGAGAACTTCTGATGTGACGACGCAGTCAAACGTGTTGTCAGCAAAAGGTAAGCGAGTTGCATCGCCACGCAGAACTCCACCGAATGATTGCTCTGCAATCTCTGATGACGTCAACATCGCTGCAAACGTATTGCGTGTTGAGACCAATTCGTCTTCTGCGTAGTCGAGAGCGGTGACCACAGCCCCCATGCGTGCCGCTGCAAATGCATGACGTCCAAATCCGGCGCCGGCATCAAGAAAGCGATCGCCGGCCTGAAGACCGAGTGTGTCAAAACGAATCGTCAGCATGAGTCAATGACCTACTTGCGTGCATTTCTGCGCGACTTGTTGATGTTGTGTGGCATTGCAAGCACTTCGCGGTATTGCGCAACAGTGAGTTCAGCACAATGACGCCAACTCCATCGTTCGGTCACTCGTTGACGGCCAGCAGCACCGACACGTGCACGTAACTGTGCATCATCGAGACCGCGCGCAATAGCTGCAGCGAGTGCACTTGCGTCGCCGGCGGGACAACTGAGGACGGTGTCGCCGTCGGTGCCAGTGACTTCGGGGAGAGCGCCACCATCTGTTGCGACGAGACATGTTCCCGTGCACATTGCTTCGATGGCAGGCAGGCTAAAGCCCTCGTACAAACTGGGCACAACTGCAAGTTCTGCCTCTGCATACAACTCAACAATGCGCTCATCTGGAACCCCGGAGACAAACGAGATGCAATCGGACAAGCCAAGGCTTTCGATGAGATCGGCACTCTTTCCAGATTTTGGTCTACCGATGATGGTGAGAGAGACATCGCGTTCGGTGCGAAGCTTTGCCATTGCTTCGAGAAGGTATGACAGACCCTTTAGAGCAACGTCAGCAGAAGCAGTAGTGATCAAATGGCCAGGTTTGCGTTGTACGTGAGGAATTGGTGAGAACAACTCTGGATCGACACCAACAGGAACAAGGCGCATGCGATCAAGCGATACACCCATGTCTTCGTGAATGTCTTTGATGCTGTTTTCACTCACCACGACAATGCGTGGCATCTGGCTGGCAACCTTTCCCTGCATCTTTACAAATGAGTACCAACGTGAGACACCCGCGCGCTTCCACCAATTTGGTGCATGATCCATTTCCAACTTGCGGTCTTTTGTGATCGGATGATGCAACGTCACCACAGTGGGAATCATTTTTTCGATCTTCAAAATGTCAGTGCCAAGACATTGGTTGTCGTGAACAATGTCGAAATCGCCAAGACGTTTTGACAACGCACGGCGCGCGCGAATGCTGAATGACTTTGGCTCACCAAAACTTCCGCGCAAAAACTGTCCTACTTCTACCCAGTCGGGCCAGGTCTTTAGCTCCCAATACGCAGGGAAGCGTCCAGGGTATTGATCGTTGAAGATGTCGAGACTTGGCAACTCGTGCATGGGTACACGTTCATCAAGTACCGGATAGGGCTGGCCGCCATAGACCTCTACGTGATGGCCGAGATCGACAAGCGCCTTCGTGAGATGACGGGTATAGACGCCTTGGCCTCCTACGTGGGGCTTTCCTCGGTACGTGAGATAGGCAATACGTAAAGGACCGTTGGGATCCACCGAAGGAGACATAGAAGTCTCAGGCTACTGGTCGGTAGCCACCTTGGAACGGGGGCGTCGTAGACGTGGTGCACTCAGGGCACCCCATGCGATAACGAGAGCGACCACAAAAGGCGCGTTACCGAGACGCGAATACAACGTACGGCCTGTTCGCATTGGAACATCCGCAATGATTACTTTCCGCTCGCTCACATCGGTGCGGTTGATGACGCGTCCTGTTGGAGTGATGAACGCAGAAAATCCGGTGGGTGACACTTGTGCGACCCACCGACCTTGTTCACGTGCACGCAAAATTGATGACGCAACTTGTTGCGTTTGCAAAATTGTCCATGTGTAACTAGATCCGTTGGTGGGGTTCATGATGAATTCGCCACCGTGTGCGACGCCTTCATTTGCTCGACCACCAAAGAAGACTTCCCACGAAATCACAACACCTGCTTGTGTTCCCGCTACATCAAGAACAGCAGGACCTTTTCCTTCAATAGCGTTTCGAGGAACAAGATCTGTGGGTGCACCTAGCGCAGAGAGAAAGCCACGCATTGGCATGTACTCTCCGAATGGCACTCTGCGAACTTTGTCGACACGATCGGATACGTCGCCATTTTGTTCCACTACAACCTGCGCATTGAGAAATCCGTCAACATTTCCTTGCTCTACGTCTTCTGTTATGCCCACAGAAATTGGCACACCTAGTCGCTTGGCTTCTTGCGCAACTTCCATGCGTTCACGGCTCTCTTCGAAATTGGCAACGTCAATAACGTTTTCTGGCCAGATCACCAAATCAACTGATCCTGCTTCAATGGATGCGGTTGCATCGAGATGTCGTTCAAATACGACGCGTGGATCAGTGTTGACCGCACGCGTACCTTGCTCACCGCCACCTTGTACTAACGCGATACGTAGAGAGTCGCCAGTCGGAGAGGTGGGACTCCATATAAGCGCAACGAAAAATAACAACAACAGTGCTGCAAACGCCCGTAATCGTCCCGGGCTAATACACACACGAAACATCATGTACGTAATAAGGATCACACCACCCAACGACGCAAGCCACACCATTGGACTACGTGCTTGGCTAATTGCCAATGTTGCTAAAGGAACACCACCAAATGGAAATGACAATCGAATTGTTTCGACAAGAGTGTGAGAAAGAGCAAGACCAGCTGCATGAGAGCGGGGAGAGGCAGACATGTATGTGCTCGACCACCATGCGGCTAACGCGTGAAGAGCAGCAAAGAACACAACGGCGACTACATAACCAGGTGCAGTCATAAACCACATCCATGCGATAGACGGCAAAAACCACCCAACCCCAAAAACGAATGCAGTAGTTGCTCGTTGTTTGTGTGTGAGCGAGTCACGAAACTGAGACGCGCCGTAGAGAACAATGCCCACGAACGCAAGGGGCCACCAACCCCACGGTGGCATCGATGCGGCCACACACAACCCGGCAATCAAGTTGCGAAGTAGTAGTGGCGTCATTTTTTCAGAAGTGCTTGAATGACGTAGCGCTGTTTGGTTGAGTGCCGCGGATGACAACTAAACAATGTGAGCATGCTGCCCGATGATTGGTGGGTGATCCACAAAGCAGTCGGTTTCACAATGCGTTTCGAGATCACGCGGTATTCGACCTTTTTCAACCCCTTCAAAATAATGATGGGGTCGCCCACTTGAAGTCGTTCCACGTAATACAACGGTGCAGGACCAGCAGTGCGGTGTCCGCCGTAGACAGCGTTCCCACGCTCACCAGGCATTGCCGTGCCGGGCCAGTGACCCATGCCGATATCAAACATAGGGTCGGTGACGCCTTCAACGATAGGGCTACGCATTTTGAGACGAGGGATAAACATCATGCCGAGACGAGTTCCTTCAGCAGGAAGGCGCGCGTTCGAGCGCTGAGATTTCTTGCTACCGGCGTTGTTCGCGGTGTCATTCTTTTTCGTTTTCTTGGTCTGCGGCACAGACTCTTTTTGTGTCTCGCTGCTGGAAGCATTAGCGCGGACATCTGATGCCTGCACCGAGGATGCCATGGGGCCCATGGCAAGCGTGCCAGCCACGCTGAACACAGAAACGGTTCGAAGCACGCGCAAGAGGAGTCGAGACATCGCTCCCTAGTCTGCCAGATTGGAGAGATATTCCGCTGCGGTGTCTGCAATGTGGTGCGCCTGTTGCACACACGCGGGAATTCCTATTCCTCGGTAACTCGCACCCGCAAGGAAGACCCCCGGTGCACTGTCATGCAGAGTTTTTTCTACGTTTGTAAGTGTCGCAAAATGATGTGGGCGGTATTGCGGGAACGCGTCGACCCATCGAGTGATGCGAGTTTCGCGTGGTACAAAATCCCGCCCTAAATGCAACGTGAGATCTGCAAGAACAAGATTGATGACTTCTTCGTCGGAAAGGTGCATCACTTCGACGCCGTCACGACCTAGCGATACGCGCAAGATCATGTCGTTGTTGTTGTTTTTCCAGTGCGCCCACTTGTTAGAACCAAACGACACCGCAGTCACCCATCGCTGATCTGGTTTCGGAACCAAGTATCCGCTACCAGTCAAAGTGTCGGACCATTGTGATCGAGGAATAGCAAGAGTCACCAGGATGACGTCTGCATGATCCCATTGAGATAATGCACGTGAAATATCTGGGTGTAGTGATGACGTGAAACGTGCCGTGTGTGCCGCAGGTGATGCAAGTATCACAGCGTCTGCTGTGATCTCGCCGTTTTCGATTTCGTTTCTCTGTTTGATGTCGCCTTGTGTAGCGATGCGATATGAGTTTCCGTCCCGCACAATATCGGAGACGGCGGCATTTGTCTGGATACGCACACCAAGTGCGATCGTGCGTTGCTCCAAAGTAGAAATCATTGCACCAACACCACGAAGTGGTGTGGCAAATACCGGTTCATTGCTGACAACTTGAGAACGTGCTTTTCGAGCTGCGAGCAACATGCTTCGTGACTCTGTGAGTGCAGCAATTTGTGGCACTGCTTCAATACTGAAATTGTCGGTATCTGCGGCATAGATGCTGCCGACAAGTGGATCAACTAGTCGTTCTTGTACTTGTGTACCAAAACGGTGACGAATGTAATCACCAATGCAGTCGTTATTTTTTGTTTGCGGTAGCACAAGATCTAAACCTGCGCGCAGTTTTCCACTTATTGAAAACAATCGACTTTTGCTAAATGATCCCACTGATGCGGGCACACCCAGCATGATGTCACCAGGAATTGGTTGCAAAGTGTTGTGCCAAATCCACGCATGCGAAGCAGACGGTGATGTGAGTGCACCAGTGAGGCCAATATCATGTGCCAGCTCAGTCGCCCATGGAACGCGCGCCAAAAAAGCATCTGCTCCTTCATCGACTGCATCAAGTCCTGCAAAAGGTGAGGTGTGAATGAGCCCGCCAGTGCGCTCGCGCGCTTCAAGCACAGTGATATCTAGTGGTTCAGCGGAACGTGAGGCAAGAGAAAAGGCAGCAGTCAAACCCGTGATGCCACCTCCGACGATGACAACGCGCCGCGCAGGTGTCATGCCGAAATAATGCGAGCAGCGAGTGCCGCCATTACACCAGCGTCATCGTTCACGCTGGCAGTGCGGGCAAATGACAAACCGCGAGCATTTGCATGGTGTGCTGCTTCGATGTCGAGGTCATACAACACTTCGAGATGGTCTGCGACAAACCCACATGCACTGACAAGCACTCCATCAATAGGTTCATCGGTGGTGCGTGTGGCAGCGAAGTCATCAATGACAGCCAAGATGTCGGGCCCAATCCATGGTTCTGGAGTGCGTCCAGCTGACTGCCATGCGATTGACCATTGCGACCACTGAGACAAACCCAATTGCGCTGCGACCGCTTCGGCTGTGCTGCGTAGTTCGTCGGGGTATGGATCGCCACCATCGATGATGCGCTGAGGTAAAGAATGTGCGGTGAACAACACTTTTGTGCGCTCGGGCATTAACGCCAACTCTTCTTTCATGTCACGTGCGAGGAAGTCGATGTACGCAGGTTCTGTTGCCCATGACTCAACGCCGCGCACATTGATGTCGTATTGCGCAGCGGTGTCGCGCACTCGACCGATGTATTGACCAATGGAATACGACGAATAATGAGGCGCAAGCACCACACCCACGATGTTTTTGATTCCGAGACGCGCCACTTCATGTACAGCATCTTCAACAAAGGGTTTTGCATGCTTGAGCCCTAATACAACGTGGTACTCGCCGGGCGCAACATTGTTGAGCGCATGTTGAATTGCGTCAGCTTGTGCATCAGTGATCTGAGCAAGCGGAGATAAACCACCGATTGCTTCGTAGCGATCTTCAAGTTCTTTCAGCAACTCAGGAGTTGGGGCACGACCTCGTCGAATATCGGTGTAGTAGGGGAGGATGTCTTCACGTGAACGGGGAGTGCCGTACGCCATGACGACAACTGCGGTGTGGGCAGTGGTCATGATTGAGCTGTCCTTTCATGAACATGTTTCACGACTTCATGTAAAACATCGGGGTCAGTGTCGGGTTGCACGCCATGGCCAAGATTGAAGATGTGTCCCGGATGACCATCGTTATCTGCAAGCACGTTGTCAGCACCCGAGATTGCAATGTCACGTCCAGCGAGCACAAGAGCGGGATCAAGATTTCCTTGTACGACGGTGTCTGATCCCAATCGGGCACGCGCGTTACGAATTGGTGTTCGCCAGTCCAAACCGATGACTTTGTTACCAACGGCGTTCATTGATTCAAGAAGATGGTCACATCCGATGCCAAAGTGAATACCAGGAACATCTGGATGGCGGTCGCGAAGTTGTGCGAACACGTTTGCACTGTGTGGGCGGACGTACGTGTCGTAATCGGCACGTGACAATGAGCCGGCCCAAGAGTCGAACAATTGAAATGCTTCTGCTCCGTGTGAAATTTGTGTGGAAATAAATGTGACCGAGTGTTGACTGAGTCGTTCCATTAATGAGTGCCACAACGCGGTATTTGAGCGCATTAACTTCTTCGTATTTTGATACGTGCGACTTGGTCGTCCTTCAATGAGGTAACTCGCAACAGTAAAAGGTGCACCTGCAAACGCAAGGAGTGGAATCTGTAATTCGCGAACAAGAAGATCAACTGTGTCTGAAACGTACGACACGTCTTCAGGAGTCAATTCGCGCAAACGCGCAAGGTCAGACTCGGTGCGAAATGGTTGTTCTGCAACCGGGCCAGTGCCTGGTGCAACATCAATCCCAAATGACACGGCGTGTGGGGGAACAACGATGTCTGAATACAAAACAGCGGCATCTACTGCGTATCGACGGACCGGTTGGAGAGTAATTTCTGCAGACAAGTCGGGCTGTTTGATCGCGTCAAGAATGCTCCCGCTTCCGCGCACTGCCCGATACTCGGGAAGGCTGCGCCCCGCTTGCCGCATGAACCACACGGGTGTGCGACTACTGCGTTGTCCGCGAGCTGCGGCAATAAAGGGATCGTTAGCAAGGCTGGTCATGGGATTCTTTCAATTACCGGTGCTTTACTCTGCCGCGCAGTGCGGCAAACGCCAATGTGAATGACACCGCACCCACCAAAACAATGGCGAGGGCGGCTTGGAACAGTGCGGTGCCATCCCATCCGGTGAGGATGAGCGAGCGCATACCCGCCAACAAATAGGTGGTGGGGTTGTAGTCGGCCACAGTCGACAGCCAGCCGGTCATCTGTTCTTGAGGGATAAATGCGGTGGTAAGAAATGCAAAAGGGAAAAACAACAGGAATGCATTATTCACAGCAACGGGGTTTCCGGTGCGGAGGGCAATTGCGTATGGGAAACCAGTAAACGCAAGCCCCCACGTAGCGGCAATGAGAATGAACACAAGCTGACCCGCAAAGCCGGTTGCAAACGAGACACCAATAAGTACACCGAGGATGATGACGGGAACAGTCATGAGTATTACTACAACAAAGTCGGCAACCATGAGACCCATTAACAATGTGGAACGACTAACAGGTGTGAGCAACAAACGGTCGAGATATCCGTCTTGCACATCGAGTACTAACGAACCGGCGCGAGAGATACCGGTAACAGCGAACACGACAGACACAGGAATTTGAAAACCTTTGAAGTCAAAACCAGGAGGAAGGTTTTCTTCAACGAAGCTTTGTAGTGCGCCGATGTTCACGAGCAGAAAGAACATTGGGATAATCAGAGCGGGTAGAACTGCTTCTGAATCTCGTGACACCAGACGTAATGCGCGCAGAGCGACTGATCCGAGATCACGAAAGAATCCTGCACGACGAGCAGTGACGCGAGACTGTTCGTGAGAGTCAAGAGTTGACGTAGTCATGCTGGGGTCGTTGCTCACACTGGCACCTCGTCTGCTTGCATGCGTGCACCAGTGGTGTGAAGAAACACGTCGTCGAGTGTTGGTGTGCGAAGAGTGAGCTCGGCTACTGCGATGTTGTTCTCGGATAACGCAACAGCGACGGGACTCACAACGGCTGCACCGTTTGTAGCACTCACAATAAGTTGCTCACCATTGACTTCTACGGCGTCGACTCCTGCGATGTTGCCTAGACATTGGCGCGCACGTTCGCCGTCAGATGATGAAATGCGAACAGCAATGACATCAGAACCGATGGAACGTTTCAGCTCGGTCGGGGTGCCTTCTGCGACGATGCGACCTTTTGCAATGATGCCGACACGATCAGCAAGCGCATCGGCTTCCTCGAGATATTGGGTTGTGAGAAAAATAGTCATTCCAAGTTCGCGATTGAGATATCGCACTTCATCCCACACGGTTGAGCGACTTACGGGGTCTAGCCCGGTGGTGGGTTCGTCTAAGAACAACACTTGTGGTTGATGAACGAGTGCGGCAGCTAGATCGAGGCGTCGCTTCATTCCGCCTGAATAGGTAGAGATGCGGTTATCGATCGCGTCGCCAATGTTCACAAGAGTGAGAAGTTCCTTCACGCGGGTGTGGCGCTCTGTTTTATTAAGTCCGTACAGCCGGCCCTGCATATCGAGAATCTCGCGCCCCGTTTGTTTGGGATCAAGAGCTGCGTCCTGCAATGCCACTCCGATGCGTAAACGAACATTTTCGGTGTCATTTTGTATGTCGTGACCAGCCACGAATGCGGTGCCCGATGTGGGATTCAAAAGGGTGGTGAGCATGCGCACGGTGGTGCTTTTACCAGCACCATTTGGTCCGAGAAATCCGTAAATCTCTCCGCGGGGAATAGATAAGGACACTCCGTTGACGGCTGCGTTATCGCCAAAGACACGCACAAGGTCGGTTGCGTGGATAGCGAGCGTCACGTATGCCAACGCTATCGGGAGTGTGGCTAACGGCGATTTTGTGATTGCCGTTGACGCAAATCGGCGTCAATACGCGCCACTCGGGTGCGAGCGGGTGGGTGGGCGCTGATCAATTTGTCGCGCCAGTTGCTGGGACGCTCTCCCATACCGCTATCAACGACATGTCGAAGCGCAGACGAGAGTTCCTTACCAAACCCCATGTCAATTGCTCGCTGGTCTGCCTTGAATTCAGTTCCTTTGCCAACAACGTTGCCGATCTGCTGAGAAACAGTGAGGGCAATAAGAAAGATTTTTGAGATCACTGTGAGCACTGCCACGAAGACGCGTTCGAGCGTGCCAACAATTTGTGATCGCGGTGCAAACGATGCTGACGCGGCGCGTGCAATGTTCTGTAGAAGAAATCCGATGCGAGCCAGCGCGACTATGGGCAAACTCAACCATTGAGCCACTGTCAATGCAACGGTGTGAGATCCGAGATGGTGGCTTAATTCGTGTGCGAGCACACCCGTCAATTGTTCGTGTGACAAATTATCGACTGCAAAACTTGAGACGACCACCAAGTGTCCGCCAGATGCAAATGCATTAACATCATCAGCATCAATGACGGCTAAAACAAATTGTGATGGTCGTATGTGGTTTGCTTGAGCAACAACGTTCCATGCACGCTGCAACTTCTCACTTTCTCGTTGTGACGGTTTACGCGCACCAAGCAATCGGCGTAGAACAAGTTTTTGTGTTGGTTGCAGAAACAAAATGACACCAGCAAGTAACCAGACTCCCGCAAACACGAAATAGGGAACGTCGATAAACCATGTGGTGATCCACCAAAAAACGGCAACGGCAAGAGCCCATACGGGGAAAAGTGCAATGACTGGAGCAACTGCGGCAAGGGCGTAGCCATCGATGCGGCGCGTATGAGATGAAGATCTGACGCGAGGCACGGCTCAAGTCCACCAGTCTGTTGGTCTCGCGTCAACCACCTACACTCGAAAACATGCAATTCACCTCCGCTATTGCTGGCGTACTCAGCAGTATTCCGAGTCCATCAAGTGGCTCAATCTCCATTGGCCCGATGACGTTCAATGCGTACGGACTCATGATCGCCCTTGGTGTGATCGCTGCGGTGATGATTACTGGTCGTCGTTTCGCGCGTCTTGGCATCGGCACAAGAGAAGACGTCACCTCAATTGGATTATGGGCAGTTCCAGCTGGCGTGATTGGTGGTCGGTTGTATCACGTCCTCACCGATTGGAGTTCTTTTGACGGTCGTCGTGGCGACATGTTCAAAGTGTGGGAAGGCGGCCTTGGAATTTGGGGTGGCATCGCCATTGGAGTTCTCGTCGGGTTATGGCGCGTGAAGAAAATGGGAATTGATCCACTCATGGCATTGACCGCAGTGGCTCCCGCATTACCAGTGGCGCAGGCGATCGGACGCTGGGGGAACTGGTTCAACCAAGAGTTGTTTGGCAAACCGACTGATCTTCCATGGGCACTTGAGATCAGCGATATGAAAACAATCGCGGCTGGTTATCCGCCAGGCACCACTTTTCATCCAACGTTTTTGTACGAATCAATCGGGTGCTTGCTATTGGCGGGATTACTGCTTGTCATAGAGCGACGAGTCGCATTGCGCCCCGGGCGACTATTTGCGGCCTATGTCGCTGGCTACACCGCGATGCGCTTCTTCATTGAAGGTCTACGAATCGACAGAGCCCACGAAATCGCAGGATTGCGCTTCAATCAATGGGTATCACTGGTGGTCTTTACCATATCTATTGCAATCCTTGTGAGGGGTCGTGTTCGCCCCTCGGATTCTGATGGCGGGGCTCCAGCGTCTACGGTGAATCACCATGAGTGACGAAGTTCTGTATGAGTTCCGTGAGCCCGGTATCGGGCTCATTACGTTGAATCGCCCCGACCGCTTAAACGCATGGACGTCAGCGCTCGGAGAGTTGTATTTCAAATACATCGATCAGTGTGTTGCAGATCCAAAGGTACGTGTCATTGTGGTGACAGGTGCCGGCAAGGGATATTGTGCTGGCGCTGACATGGGAAGTCTGCAAGAAATTCCAAGTGGCCCGCGCAAAGAAGAAAAAGAAGAGAAGTCAATTCTTGATGGCCGCATGCAAGACGAGATCACGCGTATTCCAAAGCCAGTCATCGCTGCAGTGAATGGCCCCGCAGCTGGACTCGGAATGGTTCAGGCGTTGATGTGCGATCTTCGTTTTGCGGCAGCGGGCGCAAAGTTCACATGTGCTTTTTCTAAGCGTGGACTTATTGGTGAATACGGTTTGTCGTGGGTGTTACCCCGTCTTGTTGGCCAGTCAAATGCACTTGATCTCATGATGTCGAGCCGTGTCATTGTCGCCGAAGAAGCAGCGGCAATGGGCATGGTGAACAAGGTGTTGCCGCCAGAGCAACTGATGGAATTCACTATGGCGTATGCCGCAGATCTTGCAATGAACGTGTCGCCATCGTCTATAGCGGTGATGAAGCGTCAGGTGTATAGCGATTACGGCACCGATGTAAAGACTGCAAGCCTCAACGCGCTCACCTTGATGCGCGAGTCATTTACTCGCCCAGACTTCAAAGAAGGCGTGCAGAGCTTTTTGGAAAAGCGCCAGCCGGATTTCCCACCGGTTAATCCCAATATCTAACGCGCATTTCGCTCGTAGGCTCTGAACCGTGCCTGACACTGGTTCCTCCATTACTCCAGCAGACGTTGCCAAAGTGGCTCGTCTTGCTCGTCTCGACATAGATGACGCCCACATCGACCATTTCACCGAGCAATTGGCAAAAGTGTTGCAACACTTCCAAGATGTTGATGCCTTGGACTTGAGCGCGGTCGAGCCCATGACGCAGGCGTATCCGCTCGTCAATGTGTTGCGTGAAGACGTGGTGCAACCCTGTCTTGATAGGCAAGAAGTTCTTAACGCAGCTCCAGACGCAGAAGATGGACGATTCCGTGTTCCGCCGATCATTGGATTGACGGAGTAAGTGATGTCAGAGATTCCACGTACGGTTGTAGACATCGCAGACGCGGTCGCTGCGAAGCAGATCAAGGCACGCGAAGTCGTTGATCATTATCTTGCCCAAATCGAAGCACGTGATGGCGAGATCAACGCTTTCAACATTGTTACCGCAGATCACGCACGCGCTCAGGCCGACGCGATAGATGCCGCATTGGCGTCTGGAGAAAAAGTTGGGGCACTTGCAGGAGTTCCCGTTGCATTGAAAGACAACTTGTGCACTCGCGGTGTCCCCACAACATGTTCGTCAAAAATTCTTGAGGGCTGGAAACCGCCGTATGACGCAACAGTTGTTTCAACATTGCGTGGTCTAGGAACAATTTCTGTTGGCAAGACGAACCTTGATGAATTTGCAATGGGGTCTAGCACGGAGAACTCTGCATTTGGTCCAACACGCAATCCGCACGACACATCGCGTGTACCTGGTGGAAGTAGTGGCGGTAGCGCTGCTGCAGTAGCAGCTGGTTTTGCACCCGTGAGTTTGGGAAGTGACACCGGCGGAAGCATTCGTCAACCTGCTGCGTTGTGTGGTGTTGTTGGTGTGAAGCCGACATACGGTTTGGTCAGTCGTTACGGATTGGTTGCTTTTGCTAGCAGCCTCGATCAGATTGGTCCCTTTGCAACAACGGTGACTGATGCGGCAGTGATCACTCAGGCTATTGCGGGATACGACCCCATGGATTCCACGTCTATTCCGAAAGACGTTCCCGATTTTCGAAGTGCAGTGTCTGCTGGTGTTGCGGGTATGCGTATTGGACGCGTTACTGATCTTCCCGAAGGTGCCGAACCAGAGGTCACCCAGCGACTACACGAAGCGTTTACTGCTTTGGAAAAAGCGGGTGCAACCATCGTCGATGTGCAACTTCCATCGTTTAGCTACGCGCTTACCGCGTACTACTTGATTGCGCCTGCTGAAGCGAGCAGCAACTTGGCGAGATACGACGGTGTTCGTTACGGCATGCGTAAACAGGCACCTGATGTCAACGCAATGTATGGCGTTACTCGTGCCGCAGGTTTTGGCGATGAAGTGAAACGCCGCATCATTATTGGCACCTATGCATTGTCGGCTGGTTACTTTGATGCGTATTACGGCAAAGCATTGAAAGTGCGCCGTCTGATTGCACAAGATTTTGATCGCGCATATTCGCAATGCGATGTCATCATGATGCCAACATCACCAATGGTGGCGTTTCCATTCGGTGACAAAGTAGATGATCCGATGTCCATGTATCTCTGCGACATCTACACGATTCCAACAAACCTGGCCGGTCACGCTGCAGTATCTGTGCCCTTTGGTACTGGTGCCGCCGGTTTGCCTGTTGGTGTTCAAGTATTAGCACCAGCACTCGGAGAAGTGCCGATGTTCAAAGTGGCAGGCGCACTTGAAGCAGCGCAGGGAGGCAAGTGATGAGCGAATCGTTGTTGCCTGAAGGTTGGGAACTTGTCGTTGGGCTTGAAGTCCACGTCGAGCTTGACACCAAAACAAAACTGTTCAGTGGTTCACCGAACCGTTTCGGTGATGAGCCAAACACCAACATTGATCCAGTCACGCTGGGGCTCCCTGGGGCTCTACCTGTTCTGAATAAGCAGGCTGTTGAATTAGCGATGCGCATTGGTCTTGCACTGAACTGCACCGTGCAATCGTGCACGTTCCATCGTAAGAACTACTTCTATCCCGACATGCCAAAGGCGTATCAAATCAGTCAATACGACCAACCATTAAATGTGAACGGTTATTTGGACTTGCCAGGTGGAGTGCGTATTGGAGTAGAGCGTGCTCACTTGGAAGAAGACACCGGAAAGAGCACTCACATTGGTGGCGCAACGGGGCGAATTCATGGCAGTGATTTCTCGTTGATCGACTTCAACCGTGCGGGAGTTCCGTTAGTAGAGATCGTGTCACATCCAGACATTCGTACTAGTGAACAAGCTCGTCAATACGTGAGTGAGTTACGCGCAATTTTGGTTGCAATTGGTGCCAGCGATGCGAAGATGGAAGAGGGTTCGATGCGTTGTGACGCCAACGTGTCAGTACATCGCTTTGGCGAACCATTCGGAACACGTTGTGAAATTAAAAATGTGAACTCTATTCGATCACTCGGTCGCGCAATTGAATATGAGGCACGTCGCCAATACGACATCATTGAAAATGGTGGCACTATTCGCCAAGAGACGCGTCACTGGGATGATGCTGATGGTCGCACGCACACCTTGCGATCAAAAGAAGATGCCGACGACTATCGCTACTTCTTAGAGCCAGACCTTGTTCCACTTGCACCGAGTGCCGAATGGATCGAAAACGTACGCACGGCGTTGCCAAAGTTGCCTGCACAACGTCGGGCCGAGTTATCTGCTTTAACGGGTGCCGATGTTGAAGGTGAGGCAGTCACCGTTGTTGTGGAACGCGGACAAGATGCATACGTGGCCGAAGTGGCACAGGTGGGCGGAGATGCAGCAAAGACATTGATCTACGTGTTGCAAGCGTTTGCTGAAGTTGGTGCTCAATCATCTATTCCACCAGCAGACATTGCAGCTCTCACAGTGATGGAGCGTGACGGCAAGGTCACTGCAACGCAAGCAAAAACAATTCTTGCGGAGATTGTGGAAAAAGGCGGCGGCGATCCTGCCGCAATTGCACAAGCACACGGATTCGAAGCAATGGATTACTCGGCAGTAGAAGCAATGGTTGATGCCGCAATTGCAGCGCAACCCGATGCATGGGCGAAGTATTGCAATGGCGAGGAAAAAGCGGCGGGAGCTCTTGTGGGCGCTGTCATGAAAGCATCGCAAGGTAAAGCTGATGGGAAAATCGTCACAGCGGTGCTACAAAAACGCAAAGGCTGAAGACACAAATCACGTATTTGCAACTAGGTTGTAGCGAAACAACCACAGGGAGCGTGACTCATGCGTGTTGCTTCTAATCGCCAAAAAATTGCTGCTATTTCCATTCTTATAGTGATGGCATCAACATTGATTCTTGGAACATTTGCTCAACTGGCATCGGGCGCGCCAGTGTCATCTCAATCCACGACAGCGTCGACCGAACAGATTCATGTTGTAGCGGGCGACAAGTTCTCGTGCGCATTGTTGAACGACGGCACGGTGAAGTGTTGGGGCGACAATGCCACTGGTCAACTTGGTCGCGATAACACAGCTGATGTAGGCAAAGCCACGGGAGATATGGCCGCACTTACTGCGATCACGCTTGGTGCTGGTCGTACTGCAACTGCAATTGCAGCGGGAACACAACACGCTTGTGCGCTGCTTGATAACGGCACAGTGAAGTGCTGGGGAAGTAACACCTCGGGTGCACTCGGACAGGGGAGTGCCACCAATGCCGGTGACGGTGTAGGCACTGCAATGTCAGCACTGCCCGCTATTGATCTTGGAACCGGAGTTATTGCACGCGCAATTGGCGCAGGTAATCAATTCACATGTGCACTGTTGTCTGACGGCAAGGTGAAGTGTTGGGGCGAAAATGGATATGGCCAACTTGGTCTCGGCGACACGAATGATCGCGGCGATGTTGCTGGAGAAATGGGCACGAATCTTGCAGCAATCGACTTCGGTGTAAACAAGACAGCTACTGCGATTGCAATCGCATCGGAATCTGCGTGTGCCATTCTCAACCTCGGTGAAGTGAGGTGTTGGGGTCGCAACGACGATGGAGAACTCGGTCGAGGTAATACGAACAACCTTGGTGACGGCGGTACGCCATCGATTGCAAACGCTCCTGCGCTCGACCTTGGAACAGGGAAGACAGCGACATCAATTGCAGCGGGCAGTAATCATTTCTGCGCGGTGTTGAACGACAACTCGCTGAAGTGTTGGGGTGACAACACTGATGGTCAACTTGGCCTTGGCGACACAAACGATCGTGGTGATGGTGCCAGCGAAATGGGTGATGCACTCACTGCGGTCAACCTCGGATCTGGCCTCACGGCCACCGCTGTCTCAGCAGGTGGCAGCACAACGTGTGCAGTGTTAAGTGATTCCTCATTGAAGTGTTGGGGCAATAACTCAGCGGGACAAGCTGGTCTCGGTAACACAACAAGCCCAGCAACGGCACCGTCTACGGCAGTCAATCTTGGTACAGGAAAGACCGCGGTGTCTGTAGGCGTGGGAACTGACCACGTGTGTGCAGTGTTAAACGATGTGTCGGTGAAGTGTTGGGGAGCCAACGCCGAGGGGCAACTTGGTCTTAACAACACCACGGCACTCAATGCTCCATCAGCAACAGCGATCACAATCGACACCACGGCGCCATCACTCACAACTACTTCACCGGTTGCGGCCACACCAGCACGTAATCCCACGCCCACATACACGGGATTGTGCGAATCACGTATTCCGGTTGTGGTGACAGTGTTTGCTGGAACTACCTCAACAGGTACCGCACTTCAAACATTGAACGGTGCGTGCGTCAACGATGCGTATTCAGTGGTTGCGACACAAGCGCTTGATAACAACGCATACACATTTGTTGTGTCGCAAACCGATGCTGCAGGGAACATTGGTCGCACGCTTCCAGTTACGTTCACACTTGCTGCAACGTTGTGGAGCACCACACCTGCAAGCGACACCAATGTGGCAATTCGTGGAACAGTGACAATACCAATTCAGCCAGGCAGTATCTATGTGGCCAAAGACTTTGGTTTTACGATGGACACTAGTCGTGGGTTGAAGGCGCGAATTCGCATGAAAGATTACGTGGGCTCAATGAAACTCACGTTGACCGCAAACTATGTGCGCAATGGTCAGATCCGTACATACCAGTGCACATATCGTCCATTTGGACGCACGCAAAAAGTGAACAAAGTGAAGTGGCGTTGGACCGTGTCATCACAGCGTTGCGTATTACCAGTCGCTTTGCGCGATCAATTGCTTGCCGGACAAACAACTCTGCGTGCCAAAGGAAGTGTGACTCGTTACTGGTCCGCTACCGGATTGCGCACACGTCCTAATGGCAGTTCCATCGGAGTACGCAAGATCAACGTTGTGCTGAAAAACGGCTAGCGGTAAAGATTTTCACTAACGGCCATTTCCTACCGGATCATTATGAAATTGCCCGTTTAGGCAGCTTTCAGCGGAAATCCACCATTCACGTGTAGTGGTTGATTAGTAATTACTGCATGAAATCATCAAAATTATTCCTCGCAGAAGCACTGGGAACATTCATCCTCATGTTGGGTGGTCCCGGTACTGCCGTCTTGGTGCCAGGCTTTGAAGGCAAGGTCCTTCTTGTTGCATTGGCATTCGGACTGTCACTCCTTGTTGCTGCATATGCCATCGGGCCCGTGTCGGGATGTCACATCAACCCCGCGATCACGATCGGCATGGTGGCGGCCAAGAAATTGCAGCCCGCACTTGCACCTATCTATATCGTTGGCCAAATCACGGGCGCTGCTCTTGGTGGTCTAGCGATCTGGGGTATCGCCAATGGTGGTCCAGGAGATTTTGATGCAAGCCCGTCGAACTTTGCAGTCAACGGTTGGGCCAACTTGTCACCTGCAGGCTTCAACTTCAGTGCAATGTTGATTGTTGAACTTGTGCTCACCGCAATCTTGATGTACGTGGTGTTGTCGACGACTCACGCGAAGTTTTCTGCCGGCTTTGGTGGACTCACCGCCGGTATGACACTTGCACTCATTCACATGATCAGCATCCCGGTGGACAACACCTCGGTGAACCCCGCCCGTTCGTTTGGTGTTGCGATCTTTGCGGGTGGCGATGCGATGGAGCAACTATGGGCCTTCATTGTGTTCCCGATTATTGGTGCAATCATCGGCACGGTGGTGTACAGAGTCATTAACGACTGACGTTCAATCACACGTATTCCAGTCACACTTATTCCTTGGAGAATGGGGCGGTGCATGTGCGCCGCCCCATTTGCCATATCTCCCGTGTATTTGGTCCGGTCCCCATAAGTATTAAGAGCGGAGGACTGCTCCGACTGATTCGAGCCCTGAGTGCACGGAATAGGGTAGGCGCATGGATTTTTCGATACCCGCCGACATTCAAAAAACGCTTGATGACCTTGATGCGTTCATCGAAAAAGAGATCATTCCGTTGCAGAACAGCAACGACAACATGCGCTTTTTCGACCATCGTCGCGAATGGGCGCGTACCGATTTTGAAAATGATGGCCAGCCTCGTGATGACTGGGAAGAGTTGTTGCGCGAAATGCGTCGTCGTGCAGACGCTGCTGGATGGTTGCGCCTTGCACTGCCAAAGGAATACGGCGGTCGTGATGCCAGCAACTTGGAGATGGCAATCATTCGTGAGCACTTGGCCACCAAGGGTCTTGGTTTGTTCAACGACTTACAGAACGAGTCGAGTGTTGTTGGCAACTTCCCAACAGTATTGATGATGCGTGATTTTGGTACCGAGGCACAAAAAGCCGCATGGATGCCAGGTTTCTTAGATGGTACCAAGCGTCTTGCATTTGGTCTTACCGAACCAAACTTTGGATCCGATGCCACGCACATGGAATCCACTGCATATCAAGACGGTGATGAATGGGTGATCAACGGAATGAAGCGTTGGAATTCAGGTCTTCACTCTGCAACACATGACATCATCTTTGCGCGCACAAGTGGCAAGCCTGGTTCGCCGCTTGGCATCACTGCATTTCTTGTGCCAACGAATGCACCTGGTTTCAAAGTGGAATTTTTCTGGTGGACATTCAACATGCCAACAGACCACGCAGAAGTAAGCATGAAAGATGTTCGCGTTGGTAAAGATGCGGTGTTTGGTCGTGTTGATCACGGACTTGAACTCGCGCAGCACTTTGTGCACGAAAACCGTATTCGCCAAGCTGCATCGTCTCTTGGCGCTGCCCAGTTCTGTGTCAACGAAGCGGTGAATTATTCAAACAATCGCATTACGTGGGAAAAGCGTCTCAGCACGAACCAAGCCATCCAGTTCCCGTTGGTAGAGCTACACACCGAAGCTGCCGCTCTTCGTCAATTGGTGCGCTACACCGCATGGATGCTCGACCATAAGCACCACATGGAAGTGACCCACCTTGTGGCGATGTGTAACTACAAGTGCAACCGTTTAGCGTGTGAGGCAGCCGACCGGGCCATGCAGACCTGCGGTGGCGTGGGCTATAGCCGCCACATGCCGTTTGAGCACATCTATCGCCATCACCGTCGCTACCGCATTACAGAGGGAAGCGAAGAGATCCAGATGCGCAAGGTTGCGAGCAACTTGTTTGGCTTTGCGTCCCTTCCTGACCGCCGATAATCAAGGGGTTGCCCACTAGCGTTGGAGTCATGGCTCCAACACCAGATGGCACTCCAATCGATATCAAGCCGCGTAGTCGCGACGTCACCGACGGCATCCAAAAGGCAGCAGCTCGCGCGATGTTGCGTGCAGTTGGTCTTGGTGATGACGACTGGGTCAAGCCTCAGATCGCCATTGCATCAGCATGGAATGAAGTAACACCCTGCAACATGTCGCTACGTCGTTTAGCTGCATCGGCGAAAAAGGGTGTGAAAGACGCAGGTGCAGTTGCGCTCGAATTCGGCACCATCACAGTGTCAGACGGCATCTCGATGGGTCACGAAGGAATGCGCGCCTCGCTCGTGAGTCGCGAAGTTATTACCGACTCGGTGGAGACCGTGGTGCACGCCGAGCGCTTTGATGGTTTCGTAGGACTCGCCGGATGCGACAAGAGCATTCCTGCAATGTTGATGGCTGCCGCGCGTCTCAATCTTCCATCTGTGTTTGTGTACAACGGTTCGACATTGCCTGGTGTGTACAAAGGTCAAAACATCGACATCACAACTGTGTTCGAAGCAATCGGTGCCTGCGGTGCAGGAACAATCACAGAAGATGAATTAACCGACGTGGAGCGTGCAGCGTGTCCGGGTGAGGGTGCCTGTGGTGGAATGTTTACTGCCAACACGATGTCTTCTATCGCCGAAGCTCTTGGTATGTCACTGCCGGGAAGTGCATCTGCGCCAGCAGTTGACACGTCTCGTGAAGGCGATGCCGAGCGTGCCGGCGCAGCTGTTGTCAACTTGTTGAAGAGTGGTATTTATCCGCGCGACATCATGACGAAGAAAGCATTCGAAAATGCGATCGCTTTGGTGAACGCATTAGGCGGCAGTACAAATGCAGTGTTGCACCTATTAGCAATTGCAAATGAAGCTGATGTTGATTTGTCGCTAGATGATTTCAATCGCATCGCAGAAAAAGTGCCGCACATCGCCGACACGAAGCCCGGTGGTAAGTATCACATGACAGATGTTCACCGTATTGGTGGTGTACCTGTTGTGTTGAAACACCTTCTTGATGCAGGTTTGTTGCACGGTGATGTCTTGACATGCACCGGCAAAACAATGGCGGAAAATCTCGCAGAAATCAATCCGCCACAACCCGATGGCGACGTGATTCATCCGTTAAGTGATCCGATCAACCCTGAAGGTGGCATCAACATCTTGACGGGAACACTTGCTCCCAAAGGTTCGGTTGTGAAAGTTGCTGGCCTCACTCGTGATCAGTTGCATTTCGAAGGAACCGCTCGCGTGTTCGATGGTGAAGACGGTGCAATGGATGCAATTATGAACGGCGAGATCGAGCCCGGCACGGTGCTTGTCATTCGTTATGAAGGACCAAAGGGCGGTCCTGGTATGAGGGAAATGCTTGCAATTACCGGCGCATTAAAGGGCGCTGGTCGTGGCTATGACTGCGCACTTATTACCGATGGTCGTTTTTCCGGTGGCACGTGGGGTTTTTGCATCGGACACGTTGCTCCCGAAGCAGTCGATGGTGGCCCCATTGCGTTCGTGCGAGATGGTGACCGCATTCTTATTGACGTGTCATCCAAAACCCTCGATCTCTTGGTGTCAGACCAAGAGATGGCAGAACGCAAGAAGGGATGGGTACCAAACCCGCCTCGTTACACAAGTGGTGTGTTAGCCAAATTCGCCAAGTTGGTGCAGGGAGCTGAAACAGGCGCCATCACTAACGTGTGAGAATAATGGTGATGATGTATCGAGAAGTTTTGCGACTGTGGAATGCACGTCAGTGGACTGCAGCAGTCATCGGTGCGGTCGTCACTTTTCTTGTGCTTGGTATTCCTACCGACATTGTTCCTAACCCGGTGTTTGGTCGGGCCATCGAACCAACATGGTGGTCATTGCCAGTCTTGGTAGCAACATCATTGCTCAGTGGACTACTGCTTGCCACCTACATCAACACCAATGCGTTTGATCGCAGTGCACGAGTAGGCGGAATTGGTGGTCTGATGGCGTATCTCGCTATCGGATGCCCGGTGTGTAACAAAGTTGTGCTTATCGCGCTGGGCACAACCGGTGCAATGAATTGGTTTGCGCCCGTGCAACCATATTTAGGTATCGCAGCTCTTCTCGTTATCGCCTATGCATTACACAAGCGACTCTCAACAATGAACAGCTGCGCTGTGCCTGTGCCCGATAACGCAGACTCCAGCGCAAAGGAGAATGATCATGTCTCGTAAAACAATTCTGGGGGCCTTTGGAGTCTCGGTCATTGGAGCAGTGTTGTATGCATGCGGAGGCGGGAGCTCGCCGTCTGCCGATTCATTGTCCCCATCAGCTCAAGAAGGACTTGAAATAGCGCAAAACAACGGTTGCGCATCATGCCATGGCTCAGATTTTGCCGGCGCATCTGGTCCGTCGTGGAAGGGGCTAGCTGGTTCGGTCAGAAAACTCACCGATGGATCTGAAGTAGTGGCCGACCGTCAGTATCTGGTGACGGCGATTATGGATCCGGGCGCGCAAGTAGTGCGCGGGTACTCGCTCATGATGCCGGTGAACGGGCTGAGCGCAGCAGAGGTGGAAAAGATCGTCGATTACATCGAGGAACTGAAATAACCATCGACGTTCGGTTCGAGGGCGCGTTCGTACTACCGTTGAAACATGACTCAAACGCAAGTCCGTTCACGTTTCAAAAAAATCTCAGCGGTACTTGCCGCTTCAGTAATCGTTGTCGGTGGGGGGGTTCTCACATCGTCGACAGCAAGTGCAAAAAAGGGATCAACAGCTACGCCTCAGGCACCGACTGTCATTTCGATTGAGTCAAAACTGGCGAAGAATAAGCGCAAAGCAAATGTTATTGTCACTTTTGCGTTGCCGACAAATGTGACAAAAAAGTCAATTCAATTGACCGAAGTCAATGCGGATCACCTCAAGTGTTTGGCAAAGAAGGCAAAGACAACGTGCACATTTAAAAATGTTGATGCACGTATGAGATTTGGAATTACGCTGAAAACAAAGGCCAATGGGAAATTCAGTAAGAGCACGAAACGAATCTATTTCGGCGTGAATTCGCTGAACAGGAAGTGGCTTAATCCGTCTTCTCGACAGCTTTTGGCTCCCGCAGTGAACAGGGGACTTGCAGGCGTGCTGAAGTCGTCCGGCGGCAAGGTCACCAATCTTCAAGGTGTTCAACGTCGAGCACGAGCCAGTTCGATGTCGATGCTCCGACCTGCGGAGGTTGCGGCACAATCGAGCACGCGGTTTACCCTCAATGTGTCTAATGCGGTGGCATTCGCTCAGCCAGAAGGGTCGACGAGCAACTCTTCAAGTGGTCTCGTTGCGATTAGTGCGACCGGCGAAGTGAGCGAAGCCATCACAATGCATGCGATCACTGATTCAAATGGTTTTGTCATTCCGATTTCGACACCAATCAGGGTGTCGAAGTTCTACACGGGTCCCGATGGTCAAATTTATTTATTGTTGGTGGGTCAAGTGCAGTACTCAAGCGCACCGGAATCTTGTGTGTTCTTCCGAGTCAGCCAAGACACAGGAATACCAACTTGTTTGGATAAGAATTTGACTGGAATGCACTGGTACGGCGGGTGGATGAGTCAGCGATATACGAATCCTGGTGTGCAGTTCGATGCTGCTGGCAACGTGTATTACATGGGCTATAACGCTTCAATCGGTGCAATGTCTACCGTGCTACGTAAATATGACATTGTTACGGGAGTAATTACTGATCTTGTTACCGAAAACACAAGAATTGATGACTTTGCAGTTCTTCCGAATGGGGCAGCGATCATTGTTGGGAATACAACATCTACCGGACAGCAATGGACGCGAATAGTGGGTGGCGGTGGCGTACGTTCATTAACGGGAGCCCTAAATGGTATTAGCGCACGCTTTGTTGCCAAATTTGCGGACGGTAATTACTACTTAGGTCGATTCGCCTCAGTTGGTCCGACGTCTACCGTGTCAAATGGAGTTGTCCGTTACAACGTTTCTTCGGGACAACTTGAAACAAAGTATTGGATTAGTGCGCCACGTTGGGGGACGAACGGGCAAGCAGTCACGTCAGATTCGTACAACATTCTTAGTGATGTGTGCTTGGATTCGAACGGCAACATTCAATACAGCAACCAAATTTGTCAGAATGGCGGCGCTGGAGTCACTCAAATTGCGACAGCTGGTGGTAAGACCTTTGCCGTTAATCAAAGTGCTCCCGGTGAGGATGCAGTCCTGATGGAGTATTACCCATCCGTAAAAGAGGTTCCACTTTCAATCAAGAAAGTGACTCTTCTCGTAGCTGCCGGATCCAAGGTGGTTATTGCTGGGACAAATACTGATGGTGTCAATGTCATGTCGATTTACGATCCTTCAACAGGTCTGGAAACTGTAGTGATGGACGGAACCACCGAGACGGAAATGTACTCAATGTCATATGTTCCAGCCACAAACAAAGTGATGTTTTCAGGACTACAGTTTGCAACAAACAGCTTCGTGGTCGGTGAAATCAACATTTCCTAAGGTTTAAGTCGAGAAACACATAACAACGAAGACGTATCGCGATAAGACGATTTCAATGGCTACTGTTAGGTTGTGGCTTTTTCATATCGCAACCTGGGACGTAATGGTCGGTTAGGAAACCAACTGTTTCAAATTGCGGGCACGATCGGAAAGGCGCACACAGAAGGCGACATTTCGCGAGATCAATGCACTCAACGAGTCATTGGCCAACATCAAAGTGGTTTTCCGTGATGATGAGGTGTACGCAATCATCGACGTGCATCCTGCTAATCACGAACTCATTCACGATGCGGTTCGTCGCCTGGGCGAGACCATCACCCGCTTTGAAGGAATCGACACTCTCTTTGCGACGTACGCATAGCTGGGAATTGCGTTATGACAGAGAAAGAAACAGTCCATTACGTGCGTGGAATCGCAGTGTCGATCATCGCTGGGCCTCTCTTTGTATTCTTTGGCCTCAATGCAGTCGCGGCTCTCGCGTCTACCTTCATTGGAGGGTGGTTACCAAGCCAGTGGTTCTCCGATAATCCCGTCGATTGGCTGTTTGCCTTTGGGCAGGTTGACGGTGCAGCGAACTATTTCACCTTCATGATTAGCGCCTTGCTTGCAAGTGTGAGTGGCTACGCCATTCGGTGGGCGTTCACCGGCGCGTCATAGGTGGTTAGTCTGAGGCCATGGCTACAGCAACTATCAACGGTGCATCTATTTATTTCGAAGACTCCGGTGGCTCTGGCCCCGCTGTCATTTTGAGCCACGGCTTTTTAATGGATCACTCCATGTTTGACGCACAGGTTGCTGCATTAAAAGCAACTCATCGCGTCATCACATGGGACGAGCGCGGTTTCGGTGCAACACAGTTCACTGGTCCATTTACCTATTGGGATTCAGCAAACGATGCATTGGGGTTACTTGATCATCTCGGGATCGACAAGGCCTATGTGGGCGGAATGTCTCAGGGCGGTTTCATCAGTTTGCGTGTGGCACTGACGGCTCCCGAGCGCGTGCTCGGTCTCATTCTCATCGACACCCAAGCAGGTGGGGAAGACGCGGCATCAGTCGAGGGGTACAACGGAATGCGCGCTGTGTGGATGGAACACGGACCAACTCCCGTTCAAGATGTCATCAAGGGTCTCATCCTCGGGCCAGGAGAATGGAAAGAGTGGACCGACAAATGGGCTGCTCTCGACCGTGACAATTTCAGCTTGGCTTTCGACTGTCTTATTCATCGCGACGACATCACATCGCGACTGGGTGAAATCTCAGCGCCTGCATTAATTGTCCACGGCACCGCCGACCAAGCAATCCCGGTGGCAAAAGCCGAGATCATGCGTGATGGTTTGGCCGGCTCCACGCTGGTGTGTCTTGTTGATGGCGCTGCGCATGCTCCCAATGTCACTCATCCCGATGTTGTGAATCCCGCACTCATCGACTTTTTGAAAACCAGCTAACTCTCACGGTGAGTGATACCTCTCGCATCCAAGCTTTGCTCAAGCTTGCGCAACATCCCAATACTCCCCAAGCCGAGGCTGAATCTGCGTTGGCAATGGCGTCAAAGCTCATGCAAAAACATGGCTACACCGATGCTGATGTGGCCGATCGCAATGTTGACGACAGCAACGTTGTTGTCGAACGAGTGATCGTGGGAGGGAAATATCGTGTTCGTCGATTGTCGCTGTTGCATGCAATTGCAGGAATTCATTCGTGCGTGGGTTATCGAGACGATGATGAAAACAACGCCTGCATCATGGTGATGTACGGACGCCCTAACGACATTTTTGCCACCAAGACACTGTTTGCTGCAGCAGATGCATTAGCCATTCGCACTATCCCCAAAGGTGATCGTTCGTGGCGCGTGTCGTGGTGGAAGGGGTTTCAACGAGGCATTGAAGAGGTGCTCTCTGTTGCACGTCGAGACTATGTAGAAGAAACTCCCGGCGCCGGATTGGTGTTGGCTGATAGGGCAGCGCGCGCGCAAAAAGAAATGCGCGCCACCGCACCCCCGCTACGCGGCACGTATTCATATGTCGACACAGCTCAGGGCGCATACAAAAAAGGCAAAGAGGCGGGACAGCGCTTTGGTGCGTCGGGGCGATCATTTACATCTGGCGTTCGTGGTGAATTGCAGTGACTCACATTCGTGAACTTGTTGAGTTAGTGCAACAACGCTTCCCCGCGTATGAGCAATGCAGCCATGAACAAGCACTCACGTATGCATGTGAAGATGTTGTGATTGATGTTCTCGGATCGCGTGCCATGGCTTTTGCCGAACTTGAAGAGTGGCTACAAGATGTGTGTGAACACGAAGATCTCGACATGCCGGTGTTGGTATCGATAGCCCGTCGCGGTCATGTCGCAGGATCAACAGACATAGAGAGAAACGTGGTGTGTCTTCGGGGCAGTGATCCAACCGTGGCTATTGCATTGCATGAATTAGCACACGTTGCATCACGGGCAGAAATGCACAACAACGTATTTCGCAATGGTTTGGTGGAGTTATGGCGTCGACATCTTTCAGTGGAACACGCAGCTCTTCTTCATCAACTGTTTCTACAGACGGAACTGTCGGTTGATGCCTGGAAATAAGTAACTATCGCGGTAGTTCACACGCCCATGATGCGCCAGCGCGCTTCGGCGCGGGTAAGTACATCACCTGCTGCATTGCAGATTTCACCTTCCGCAAATACCGATGGCAATTCCAGTTTCGTGATGCGAGAGCGAATGACTAACTCTTCTTGCGTGGGACACGGGGCTTTGTATTTCAATTGGAACGTCGCTGTGACAATCGGCTTTAGTTCGCCATAATTGTCTTCAGACACTTTGCGCACGGCAAACCCGAGAACCTCGTCGAGAAGTGTGGCCTGAATGCCACCGTGTACAACACCTTTGTCTCCGGCGTACTTTTCTTCAATGGCGATTCGCGACACAACACTGCCATCAGGCTCGTACTCACGTTCCATTTTCAATCCCGAAGGGTTATCTTCACCACAGCCAAAACACGTGTTGTACATGGCTACGAGATTATTGGGTTCGGTTAGTACTTTCCGCGTTCCGCGAACCATGTGCAGTACCCACACTCTGGTGTTGGGTCGGGCATGGGTCCATCAAGCAGTGAAATCACGGTGGTAACGCGCTGCAAGAACGCGTCTTCGTTTCGCTCAAGTGGTTGATATGCGTGATCAAGTTCAAGATGAAAGCCGTCGCTATAAGACCCGTTGGTGCGAACAGGGGCCCACACCATGAGGCCAGTTGTTGTCACTTGGCGTTGGTCTCCCTTTGCAGGGTTTTCTAATGCGTAGGCGTAGGCCTCGAGCTGGGGTGAATAGAAATCCGTTTTCTCTTTCAAAGTCCCGGAAAACTTTGTGTCAACGACGCCCCAAGTCATGTCGTCATACAACAGCAAGAAGTCGTACTTACCGCGAATACGCCAACGGGTTTGTTCGCCATTGATAACAAGGGGAGTACTCTCCACCCACTGTCCTGTGCCGTACACCTGACCTGATGGAAGTGTGGAAGAAAAATCGTGTGATCGCGCATGTTCGTATGCCGCTTCTTGCAAGTTCGACAACGTTGATACAAGACCCGGCATGGAAAACGGTCGACGTAGCCCCTTGTTGTAGCGCAACCAAAAACACCGTTCGCATTCTGACCACGCAAATGTGAGATCAGACGGGCTGATTGGTGTGGTGTCTGACTTTGCCATTTGTGTAGCTCCAGTCGTGGGTTAATCGTTGCGCGTGGAAATGATGCGCCAGCCATTCATGGTGATGGCCAAAAACACTGATGCCACAACGATGAACGCTGCTGCAGTCCCACGATCAAACACAAGGTTGCGTAGGACCATGCCGAGTGCAACCGTGATCACCCATACGAGAACACCGATGGCTGTTCCATTGGATGATCGATGTGCTCGCGTGATGATCCAGCCAACACACATCGCGATCCAAAAGGGCGCTGCTACATATAAAACACCGCTGACACCGGTATCGGTGTCGTGGTTGCGGGTTCCGATGATCACGAGTGCCAGAACACACAGTGCGTCGTAGATGAAATGCCGAACAGGCGTAGAGCTTGTCTCTTCAGTCTGAATAGCAGTCATAACGACTCAATACGATCAAGCACTTACGGCTTGTCGTAATACTCGCGTCCAAGATGAGTGATCTGGTCTTCGCCCATCATCCAGCGCAATGTGTTCATCAACTTGGTGAGCTGGGCGAACAAGTCATGTTCGGGGTAGAGACCAGGCGCAACCTGTGGACTCTTGTAGTAGAACGACAACCATTCTTGGATTCCGCCGAGGCCAGCGCGCTGAGCAAGGTCGGAGAACAACACGAGGTCAAGTGCAAGTGGTGCAGCAAGAATCGAGTCACGGCACAAGAAGTTCACCTTGATCTGCATGGGATAACCAAGCCATCCAAAGATGTCGATATTGTCCCAACCCTCTTTGTTGTCACCACGTGGCGGGTAGTAATTGATTTGCACCTTGTGAAACACATCGCCATAGAGGTCGGGGTTCTTGGTTGGTTCGAGAATGTCTTCCAATACACCAAGCTTTGATTCTTCTTTGGTCTTGAAGTTTTCTGGTGCATCAAGTACTTCACCGTCGCGGTTACCCAAGATGTTGGTGGAGTACCAACCGGACAAACCAAGTTGGCGTGCCTTGATCATTGGTGCCAACACGGTTTTCATGAGTGTTTGACCAGTCTTGAAGTCTTTACCGCTAATAGGGATATTCTTTTCGGTCGCGTATTCGCGCAGTGCGGGTGTATCGACCGCCAAGTTGGGGGCACCGTTTGCAAACGGAACACCTTCTTGCAGCGCTGCGTATGCGTACAGAATTGAGGGTGCGATGGTTTCGTCGTTTGCATCGATTGCTTTTTCAAGCGACTCAATGGTTTGGTGTGTTGGGCCCGGCTCGATGTAGATCTCGGTGCTCGCACACCAGATCATCACAACGCGATCCACTTTCTTTTCCTCACGGAAACTATTGATGTCTGCACGAATGTTGTTCAACATCTCGCGCTTGCTGACAGTGCCCATGATGTGTTCACCGTCTAGGTTGCGCGCGTACTTACGTTCGAAGGCCGCCTTCATGGGGCGAATGTCGCGCAACGTGTCGGAAATTGCTTCAAGGTGGCGACCTTGTTCCAGCACTCCGGCTCGAGTTGCGGCAACGTAGGCATCATCGGGGAAGACGTCCCACGCACCCCATTCAATGTCTTCGAGGCGGGCGAGTGGAACGAAGTCCTTCACGAGCGGGGTGCGGTTGTCCGTGCGCTTGCCGAGGCGGATGGTGCCCATTTGGGCGAGTGAACCAATGGGAAGGCCCTGGCCGCGCTTGGCGAGTTCAACACCGGCTATGAGGGTGGTAGCTACAGCGCCAAGGCCCACGGTGAGGACACCGAGTTTTCCGTCGGCGGGAGCAATCTTTTGAGGAGCAGACATAAGTAAATAGTGATCTCTTGTAAAGAGGCGCAGCGTCTAGGGGCGCGCACCATATGAATAAGACCCTCACAGGCTAGGCGGTTGCTTCATCAAGTAACGGGAACGAAAGAGACAGTTACTGGCAGATGGCGGTGCCCTGTGGAAAAAGGGGTTGCCAAGGTGGGGTCACGGTGGCAGACTGACGGGGCTATGAAAAAGGACACCAGCGCCCACACTGTCGATAGTGACCTTGTAGTAGTAGTTCTTTAGCGCACCGACCCCAAGTCTGTGCGCTACTCGCCACCCAAATAGGGTGGTTTTTTCAGTTTTTCGCCCAATATCCACTCCATACTCATTACCAAGGACCTTCACAGAGGACACACGACATGTCAGGCAAAGAAATCCTCACCGGCGCCGAAGCGCTCATCCGTTCTCTTGAAAAAGAGAGCGTCGATGTAATTTTCGGGCTTCCGGGCGGTTGCATTCTGCCCGCATACGACCCGTTGCTCGGGTCCAGCATGCGCCACATCCTCGTACGCCACGAACAAGGTGCCGGCCACATGGCAGAGGGGTACGCACATGTCACGGGTCGTCCAGGCGTTGCAATGGTGACTAGTGGTCCTGCTGCCACCAACATGGTCACTCCTCTGTGCGATGCATACATGGACTCGATCCCGATGGTGTGCATCACCGGACAGGTGTCTACAGGCGCGATTGGCACTGATGCATTCCAAGAATGCGACACGGTTGGCATTACACGTAGCGTCACCAAGCACAACGAATTGGTAATGCGCGCCGAAGACATTCCGCTCGCAATTCGTCAGGCATTTCACATTGCAACAACTGGTCGTCCTGGTCCAGTTCTTGTTGACTTGCCAAAAGATATTCTGCAAAACAACATGACATGGCATTGGCCAAGTGATGATGACGTGATCGATTCATTGCCTGGTTATCGACCAACCACCAAGGGTCATCCGCGCATGATCAAAGAAGCAGCAAAGTTGATTCTTGCTGCGCATCAGCCCGTTTTGTATCTCGGTGGTGGTGTTCTCAAAGCTCGTGCGGCAGAGATTGTGCGCGAGCTTGCCGAACTCACAAACATTCCTGTTGTCACCACATTGATGGCGCGTGGTGCGTTTCCCGATAACCATCCTCTGTGTCTTGGTATGCCTGGTATGCACGGAAATGCAACCGCAATTACCGCGATGCAAAAAGCAGATTTGCTTATTGCACTTGGTGCACGTTTTGACGACCGCGTAACCGGCAAAGTGTCAGCATTTGCGCCCGACGCAAAGATCATTCATGTCGATATTGACCCTGCTGAACAAGGCAAAGTGCGCAAGCCCGACGTGCCCATTGTTGGTGACTGTCGTTTGGTTGTTGAAGAAATTGTTCGCGCAATCCGTGAGATGGTTTCTGGTGGAACCGCACAGGTCGACATCACAGCGTGGCGTAGCAAAGTAAGTGGCTGGCAAGAACAATTTCCGTTGGAATACGAACAGTCTGTTCTCGGCGAAGCATTGAAGCCGCAGTATTGCTTAGAAAAAATCCGCGACGCAGCACCCGAGGGAACAATTGTTGTATCGGGTGTTGGTCAACATCAGATGTGGACCAGCCAGTTCTGGAATTTCAACGAACCCTATACATGGGTGAACTCTGGCGGACTTGGAACCATGGGTTTTTCTGTCCCTGCTGCAATCGGTGCAAAAGTTGGTCAACCAGATCGCACCGTGTGGGCAATTGACGGTGATGGTTGTTTCCAAATGACCGCACAAGAATTGATTACCGCATCAACGGAGAACATCCCCATCAAAGTGGGCATCCTGAACAATGGTTATCTCGGTATGGTTCGCCAGTGGCAAGAGATGTTCTATGGCAATCGCTACAGCGAAGTTGATCTTCGTGGCGGAATTCCCGACTTTGTGAAGTGGGCCGAATCGATGGGATGTATTGGCATTCGCGTTGACTCGCCTGAAGAGGTTGAAGCAGCAATTGATAAGGCGAACAGCATCAACGATCGTTCGGTTGTTGTTGACTTCCGTGTTGCTGAAGAAGAAAAAGTGTTCCCGATGGTTGCTGCAGGTTGCAGCAATGACGACGTCATGTTGCAGCCATCGCAGGAATCTCGTCGGGAGTTCTTGCGATGAGTTTGAACACCAATAACCCCTACGGAGATTCACGCAACCATCACATCTTGTCGGTGCTCGTGCAGAACCGCCCTGGCGTTCTCGCGCGTGTGTCGAGTCTTTTTGCGCGCCGTGGATACAACATTTTCTCTCTCACGGTTGCGCCAACCGAAGATGCTGATTACAGCCGGATCACCATTGTTGTCGATCTTGCGTCGGCACCCCTCGAGCAAATGGTGAAGCAACTATTCAAGTTGATCGACGTTGTGCGCATTACTGAGATTGATCCGCGCCGCTCCGTAGAGCGCGAATTGATGATTGCCACAGTGTCGGTAGACGCTACGACTCGTGGTTCGATTGTCGAACTCACCAATATCTTCGAGGGAAAAATTTTGGCCGTGGGAACAGATGCCCTCACGGTCTCTCTCGATGGAGCACCTTCAAAGTTGGATGACTTTGAGGAACTGCTCCACACATATGGCATCGTGGAAAGCCAACGCACAGGACGTGTGGCGCTTCCCAAACTCGATCGTGAGGCACGTCCGCGTGTCGCAAAAGGAAAGGCAAGTTGATGGCAGCAAAGATGTACTACGAGAAGGACACTGATCCTTCAATTATTCGCAGTCGCAAAGTGGCAATCATTGGATACGGCTCACAAGGCCACGCACATGCGTTGAACCTCAAAGAAAGCGGCGTCGATGTAGTAGTCGGATTGCGCGAGGGATCAAGTTCAAAGGCCAAGGCAGAAGCCGCTGGTCTTACTGTGAAGTCCATTGCCGATGCCGCGAAGTGGGCCGATGTCATCATGTTGACAATGCCTGACACCGAACAAAAGGCAACGTATCAAGACCACATCAAGCGTTACATGAAGCCAGGCAAAGCACTTGCGTTTGCCCACGGTTTCAACATTCGTTTCAAGCGCATTCGCCCACCAAAAGGTGTCGACGTGATCATGATTGCACCAAAGGGTCCAGGACACTTGGTGCGTCGTACTTACACAGAAGGTGGCGGTGTGCCATGTCTCATCGCTGTTGAGCAAGACGCGACAGGCAAGGCAAAAGATGTTGCATTGTCATATGCGGAAGCAATCGGTGGTGCACGTGCGGGAATTATCGAAACAACATTTGCTGAAGAAACCGAAACAGACTTGTTCGGTGAGCAAGTGGTGTTGTGTGGTGGTTTGACCGCACTCGTACAAGCTGGCTTTGAAACACTTGTTGAAGCCGGATACCAGCCAGAGATGGCCTACTTCGAGTGCTTGCACGAAGTAAAGCTCATTGTTGACCTCATGTATGAAGAGGGCATCGCAGGTATGCGTTACAGCATTTCTGATACTGCCGAATACGGTGACGTCACACGTGGGCCACGCATCATCACTCCTTCTACAAAGAAGCAGATGCAGCGCATTTTGAAAGAAATTCAAAGTGGCAAGTTTGCTCGCGAATGGGTTGCTGAAAGCGAAAGTGGTCGCGCAAACTTCAATGCATTGCGTGAAGCAGGTGCAAAGCATCAGATCGAAGAAGTAGGCAAGCGCCTGCGTTCAATGATGCCGTGGATTTCTGCGGGCAAGCAGAGCGTGTCTGAAGCTTCAGGCGGCTGATTGATCTCACATGTGTGGGGGCTGTTGTGGTGTGACGCCACAACAGCCCCCACACTGCGTTTCCGGCTGATTTTTACGAGGATCCTAAATCCGACTTGTTTGGTCGGGAATTAGGGGCTAACGTAGCCGACCTATGACGAATCCACATTGGGGTTTTGAGACCCGCCAAATTCACGCCGGACAACAGCCCGACCCCACAACCGGGGCACGCACCGCTCCGATTTATCAGACCACCTCGTATCAGTTTCGCGACTCGGCTCATGCCCAGAATCTGTTCGCTCTCGCTGAGATCGGCAACATCTATACGCGCATCATGAACCCCACGCAAGGTGTTCTCGAAGCGCGATTGAGCTCTCTCGAAGGCGGCGTTACTACCGCCGTCGGACTTCCAGGTGCTCTTGCAGTGTCATCGGGACAAAGTGCAGAAGCTCTCGCAATTCTCACGCTTGCAGAAGCTGGCAGTCACATCGTTGCATCACCATCGCTCTATGGCGGTACGTACAACTTGTTGCATTACACCATGCCAAAGATGGGCATTGAAGTGACGTTTGTGAACGATCCACACAATCTTGAAGAGTGGAAGAGCGCTACTCGTCCAAACACGAAAGCATTCTTTGGTGAAGTACTTGCGAACCCACGCAACGACGTTTTTGACATTGAAGGTGTTTCAAAAGTTGCACACGATGTTGGTGTGCCGCTGATGCTCGACAACACAGTGCCGACGCCGTACGGCATTCGTCCGCTCGAGTGGGGCGCCGACATTGTCGTTCATTCACTGACCAAGTTCATCGGTGGTCATGGAACATCTATTGGTGGTGCAATCATCGACGGCGGAAAGTTTGACTTCTCTGCAAGTGGTCGTTTCCCGAACTTCACCGAACCCGATCCGTCGTATCACGGTCTCGCATACTGGCCTGCGCTTGGACCTGGGAGTTACATCATCAAAGCGCGTGTGCAGTTGTTGCGCGACCTTGGAATGGCAGTGAGCCCATTCAATGCATGGAACTTCTTGCAGGGTCTCGAGACACTGTCGCTGCGCATGGATCGCCACTGGTCGAATACGCAAAAGGTGGTTGAGTTCCTGCAAAAGCATGATCAGGTTGCAAGCATCAACTATGCAGGCCTGCCTTCATCACCATGGCATGAGCGTGCCAAGAAATACTTCGGTGGCAAGGGATACGGCTCAGTTATTGCATTTGTGTTGAAAGGCGGACGTGAGGACGGTCAGAAGTTTGCAGAAGCGTTGCAGTTGCACAGCCACGTTGCAAACATTGGAGATGTTCGCAGTCTCGTGATCCATCCGGCATCAACAACTCATAGCCAGCTCACCGAAGACGAGCAACGCTCAGCTGGTGTTGAGCCAGGCTTGGTGCGTTTGTCGGTCGGACTTGAGTCAATCGAAGACATCCTTACTGACCTTGAGCTCGGCTTTGCCGCAATCAAATAGTGTTGCCGCAATCAAATAGTTTTGCCGCAATCAAATAGTTTTGCCGCAATCAAATAGTTTTGCCGCAATCAAATAGTGTTGCCGCAAATACATAATTGAGTTAGTCGTCGTCACCTTGCTCGCGCAAGAACTCTTCTAACTCCGCTGCGAGATCTTCACCTGTTGGCATTTGTGCCTCGGTTCGCTGGTCATGGGTTTGCTCAAGCATCGCGACATACGCCGATGCCTGAGCATCGCCTTCAACCGCTGCGTCGTGCAGTTCTTGCCAGCGACCAATCTCGTCGACAAGTTGTAGGTGGTCGGTGGGGATACCCAACACGTGTTGCAGATGTTGCAGTAGCGCAGCAGCACTCTTTGGATGTTGTGCGTTCATGAGGTAGTGCGGCACGCCAACGCGCAGGCTGACGTTTGCAATGTCTGCAGAATCCAACGCTTCTAACAAGACGCCGGCAACACCTGTGGGGCCTTGATACTGAGGACGGCTGAGGCCCAAGCGTTGGGCGAGTTCGCTGTGTGTGGTGCTGCCCACAACGAACGGAACGCGGGTGTGTGGCACTTGTTCGGCGGCTGCACCCAAACTCACTACCAAACTGCATTTCAGTTTCTTAGCAACTTCCACAATGCACTCGGTGAACGTACGCCAATTGACATGTGGTTCTACGCCATTCAATACGACGATGTCACGTGCGCCTTCTGGATAGCGGATGACTAGAAACTCGTTCTCTGGCCATCGCAGTTGACGGTCGCCATCCTCATCGAGATATACCTCGGGACGTTTTTGTGTGAAATCAAAGA
>JBIJAO010000042.1:0-10097 GCA_044345725.1 Ilumatobacteraceae bacterium
CGACTCGCCCACGTTTTATGACGACCTCACGTTGTGGGAACACATGGAATATGTCGCGCGCATGCATCGCGTAACAGATTGGGAACAGTTGTCAGCAGACTTGCTCGGACATTTGGGTTTGTATGAACGCGCCGATGATCTTCCCAACAGGTTCAGTCGCGGTCTTCGTCAAAAAGCTGCGATCGCATTGGGATTTGTCCGTCCGTTTGAATTGCTCATTGTTGATGAACCATTCGTGGGTCTTGATTCCGCCGGAAAAGAAGCACTTCTCGAGTTACTACAACAAGCATCGACAGACGGCGCCACGGTAGTGGTGGCAACGCACGAGCTGTCGTTTGTGCACACCGTGGAGCGCATCGTGGCGTTGCGCGACGGTCGCCTCGTACACGATGGCCCCACATCGGGGATCAATGTTGATGCGTTGGTGCGCACCGAAGACCCCATTGGCGAACACGACGGTGAGGCCTAGAAACCGAGGGCTAACCTTGCCGTATGTATACATACGACGTCGTCACCGAATCGGCTCATAATCCCGAATTGTTCGCAGCCGAACTTTCCAAGCGATCAGCAGAGGGCTGGGAACTTGTGCAGATCGTCTACACCGGCGAGCGATGGCTACATGCATTTGTCCGCAAAGAAGGTGTGGTGCCTACTGCGTTGTCACCTGGTCGTGTGGGTGAAACAGTCACAACCCCCGTGCAAGCAAGCACACCTACTTCAACGGCGTCATCGCCTGCTGCAACGTCATCAAATGACGCACCGGAAGTGCCGGCGAACTGGTACAAAGATCCATCGGGTCGGTTCGAGCTTCGCTACTGGAGTGGCACACAGTGGACAGAACATGTGTCGACTGCTGGCAAACAATCCATAGACCCGCCCACTAAATAAGTCGTTTCCATGCAAGCCATCTCTATTGGTCACGCGGGCATTTTGGTGCGCACCAAAGGTGTCACCATCGTCTGTGATCCTTGGTTTGTTCCCGCGTTTTTGGGTTCGTGGTTTGTGTTTCCGCGAAACGATCAGTTGCCCGATCACATCATGCACGATGTGTGCAACCCAGATTTCCTCTACATCTCACATCTTCACGCCGATCACTTTGACGAACCGTTTTTGCGCAACAACATGAGCCGCGACACCACGGTGTTGTTACCCGGGTATCCCACACGCGAAATGGAACGTGCCTACAACAAACTGGGGTTCACAAAGTTTGTGCGCACATCAGATGGCATGGCAACAAACATCACAAACGACGTCAGTATCGCTATTCATTTAGAAACATCTATTACCGATGGTCCTGGTGGTGACTCGGCAATTGTGATCTCTGATGGCGATGCGCGATTAGTGAACCAAAACGATTGTCGTACTAACGATCTTGATGCATTACGTCAACATGGCCCCGTTGATCTTCACTGGCTGCAATTCAGTGGCGCTATTTGGTATCCGATGGTGTACGAGATGGATGCCGACACAAAGTTGCGCTTGTGTAAAGAGAAAGTGGCAAGCCAGTTCTCGCGCGCGATGCGATATGTAGAAGCAATTGATGCAACACACGTGGTGCCATCAGCTGGTCCGCCATGTTTCTTAGACGAAGCGCTCTTTCCTCTCAACATGATCACCGGAGAAGAGCCGACAATCTTTCCCGATCAACGGCAGTTTTTGTCGCGCTTAGCCGATGCACAACGCAACGCAACTCTCACCGTGCCTGGCACCACGTTTGATGTTGCCAACGGAAAAGTGACAGTGACACCGCCCGGTGGTGAGGCTGCAGTGGAGTCGATCTTTAACAACAAAGAGCAGTACTTACGCACCTATCAGCGTGACTGGACACCATGGCTCGATGATCTCAAAGCATCCTGGAAACGCGAACCCACCAATCTGGTGGAGACACTGCAGTTGTGGTGGAAACCACTTCTTGACATGGCTCCCGCACTTCGACAAGGCATCGGTGCGGGATGTTTATTGAACGCCGGTGACGAAGGCATCTTCATCGACTTTGCCCGCGCAAAGATCGAGCCATACACCGACCAGGACTACGCGTTTCGTTTCGACATCGACCGTGACCTTGTCGAACATGTAGTGGCAGAGCGTGCTGTTGACTGGTCGAACTCGTTGTTTCTTAGTTGTCGCTTCACCGCATGGCGCAAAGGTGAATACAACGAGTACCTCTACAACTTCTTCAAGTCATTATCGGTCGAGCGCATGACCCGCACCGAGACAGAGGCAAAGGAGAAGTTGCTTGGTCCCAACCACACCGAAGCCGACATAGAACTTGGCGACTACGTCGTGCAGCGACGTTGCCCGCATCGCAATGCAGATCTATCTGTATTTGGCGAGATTGAAGATGGCAACCTGGTGTGCACGTTGCACGGCTGGCGTTTTGATCTTGAAACAGGTCAATGTTTGACGGCGAAAGAAAAAACCATTCGCATCAAAAAACGCGACTAGATAATCATGCCGGCGGCGACGGTGTTATTGGTTGCCTCATGGATGAGAATAAATCCACCGGTGATGCGGTTTTTCTCGTAACTGTCGGTGAATAACGGCAATGTGGACCGCAACTTCACGCGACCAATTTCGTTCAGTGCCAGCGTGTGAATGTCAGTATTGCGGTGCAATGTGTTGATGTCTAAGTTGTAGAGCACCTCTTGCACCTTCACACGTGCTTCACGCGTGGTGTGTTTGATGCGATAAAACGCACCGGGATCAAGTGGTTGCTCACTCATCCAGCACATCATCGCTTCCACATCTTGCGACACGTGTGGCTGATTGTTCACGCGACACAACATGTCACCACGGCTGATGTCTATCTCATCATTCAAGCGAATAGTGACTGACATCGGAGAATAGGCCTCTTCTACCGGACCATCCATTGTTTCGATTGCAGCAATGGTGGAAGTAAAACCAGATGGCAACACCATTACATCATCACCAGTGCGGAAGACGCCACTTGCCACTTGCCCTGCGTACCCGCGATAGTCGTGCCATTCATCGTCCATCGGGCGAATCACATATTGCACAGGGAAACGCGGGTCAATGAGGTTGCGGTCAGAAGCAATATGCACTTCTTCCAAGGTGTGCAACAACGTGCTGCCTTTGTACCACGGCATGTTTTCGGACTTTTCCACCACGTTGTCACCGTTTAACGCAGAGATGGGAATGAACGTAAGGTCATGCACACGTAAACGAGCTGCAAAATCTCGGAATTCGTCTTTAATTTTTTCAAACACTTCTTCGTCGTAGTCAACAAGGTCCATCTTGTTCACACACAACACCAGGTGTGGAACTCCAAGAAGCGATGCGAGGAATGCGTGACGACGACTTTGTTCGAGCACACCTTTGCGCGCATCAATAAGGACCAAAGCAAGATCTGCAGTAGACGCACCCGTCACCATGTTGCGGGTGTATTGAATGTGACCCGGAGTATCGGCGATGATGAACTTACGCTTAGGTGTTGCAAAATAGCGATACGCAACATCAATAGTGATGCCTTGTTCGCGCTCGGCGCGAAGCCCATCGGTTAACAACGCAAGGTTGGTGTATCCCTCACCGCGTTCACGCGAAGTGCGCTCAACAGCTTCTAGTTGATCTTCAAAGATTCCTTTAGCGTCATACAATAAACGACCAATGAGTGTCGACTTCCCGTCATCAACAGAACCAGCGGTAGCAAAGCGAAGTATCTCAGACATTAGAAATACCCCTCACGCTTGCGATCTTCCATAGCGGCTTCCGACGTTTTATCGTCTGCGCGCGTTGCGCCACGTTCGGTAATGCGCGTTGCTGCTACTTCAGTGATCACATCGTGCACTGTTGCCGCCGATGACTCGACGGCTGCCGTACAGGTTGCATCACCCACGGTGCGATAGCGCACCACCATGTCAATGACTTCTTCTCCGTCTTGGGCAGACACAAATTCGTTGATTGCCATGATCATCTCGCCGCGACGTACTACTGGTCGTGTGTGTGCGTAATAGATACTGGGCAGATCAATACCTTCATCGGCGATGTATTGCCAAATGTCAAGTTCGGTCCAGTTCGAAATAGGAAACGCGCGAATGTGTTCCCCGGGACGATGACGGCTGTTGTAGAGGTTCCACAATTCGGGTCGTTGATTCTTTGGGTCCCACTGACCAAACTCGTCACGGAAACTCAACACGCGTTCTTTCGCACGCGCTTTTTCCTCATCGCGACGCGCACCGCCAAACATTGCTGTGAAGTTGTGTTCTTCAATGGTGCGCAACAACGTGGTGGTCTGCAGTCGGTTACGACCCGCATTAGCGCGCTTGTCTTCCACCACGCGCCCAGCGTCAATGTCGTCTTGCACGTACCCCACAATTAGACGTGCACCGATCTCTGCCACCAACTGATCGCGGTAGGCAATGACCTCGGGGAAGTTCTCGCCTGTGTCGATGTGCACGAGCGGAAACGGTAGACGTGCAGGCCAAAACGCTTTACGGGCTAGGTGCAACATGACGATGGAGTCTTTACCCCCAGAAAACAACAAGGCGGGTCGTTCCATGGTGGCCACCACTTCACGAATGATGTGTATGGACTCGGCTTCTAACGCCTGAAGGTGGTCAAGTTCGTATTTCATTGGCAACCGCATTAGAGGCTACCTAAGGGCGCCCAGACCTAACTGATTGTGGGTCTTCTATAACTATTTTCAAGGCGGTGAAAGGCGTAACTTGGAAGCAATTCCTATGAAGGCAATCAACAATTCCGTCATCCCGTTAAGCGCCGATCTTCCCTACGAAGATGGTTCGGAAGATCGCATACTGCAGATACTGCGTTCCGCAACGGATAAATCCACGGGATCGGACGAATTAGCGAGTCACATCACCGACTGGCCCACGCGTTATCACCTGTCGCGCCTTCGCCAAAACTTGTTTTTACCTTTCAACTTCACGTCCGAACATCGAGTACTTGAAATTGGTTGCGGAACTGGTGCCAACATACGTGTCATTGCAGAGACCGGCGCAGAGGTAGTCGGAGTGGAAGGTACGTACGTGCGAGCACTTGCAGCACGTGCTCGATGTGAAGACATGCAAAACGTCACCATCTATGCCGGTGACGCCAATGATCTACCTGACATCGGGCAGTTTGATGTTGTTCTACTTATTGGAGTGTTGGAATATTCAGGAGCATCAGTCGGTGGACAAGGTGGCCCAGATCAGCTACTCCAAACGGCCCGCAAACACCTGAAGGACGACGGTCAACTCATTCTTGCTATTGAGAATCAACTTGGTCTTAAATACCTATTGAGCTACCCCGAAGACCACCTAGGACTTCCATGGATTGGCATCGAGGGATACAGCAATACCAATGGCATCCGCACGTGGAGCCGTGCTCAACTGTCATTACTACTAGGGAAAAATGGATTTGCAAATCAGCAATGGCTATATCCATTCCCTGATTACAAGTTGCCAATTTTCATTGCTTCAGATGACTTATTTCAATCAGACGGTGGACGACAACTAGTCAAGAATGTGCTCGGCACACCAGTTGTTGATTATTCAGGAAGTCGAGCTTTAGTGTGCGATGCTACGTCAGCATTCCAAACAATGGTGGATGCACACCTGGGTCCTGACATCAGTAATTCCTTCCTCATCACGGCATCGTGTGCAACAAATAGTCACTCTTTTATTCGCGCAAATGAAGTGGGTTGGCTAGCTAGTGGCGAGCGCAAAACAAAATGGCGACGCAAAAGGACAATATTGAGAATTGACACTGGGTTTGTATTTCATAGTGACGAAAACCAGCCAGACACAGTGACCGAAGACTGGTTATCTAATGTTAGAGAACCTGATGTGCACTTTATTAACGGCAAACCCTTAGATGATCTCATTATCCAAAGCCTTCATACGGGCAATCTTAAACAGGCTCATGATTTTGTTCAGATGTACCGTAGCTTCCTCGAGAAATACACTGAGATGGGAACTGTCAATTCTGAAGGACCGTTTTCTGCTATCGGAGTATCTCAATTACTCCCTCTTGACTTTCTAGATTGCACTCCAAAAAATCTTTTGCAGACAAATGATCAGCTGGAATTTATCGACCGAGAATGGGTTGCCACTACTCCAGTATCGCTGGAAAATATTTGGATTCGAGGTCTCTTTGAAGTGGCGTACGAAATGATCAATAGAGGGGTTGTAACCCCATTTGACTCAAAGGAATCTCTGCCCAGCCTCATACAGCACCTGTCAGCACTAGTTGGGATTCCAGCAGCTCTCAATGACATAACTACGTATTTGACGAAATCTGAGGCGGTCTTTCAGAAAGTAGTTTCTGGAAAACTGGCATTAGATCACTTTGAACAATTAACTCGACTTCGGCTTTGGGACGTGAAAAACAATCTTCCTTTTCTGACTCAAATGCGACACTCTCATGCTCTTGACTTACAAAATCAGCAACTCGAACTCAGACTTGTATCTTCGTCACAAGAGGTAGGGCATCTGCACATTCAACTGGAGAGCATTCGGCGTGCACACGAAGCGCTCAACATACGCGCCGATAGACAGCTGAAAACACTTACGTCTTTAAGAAATCAAAATGATTCATTGAGAAGTAGCTTCAGCTACAAAATTGGAAATCTCATTGTTCGGCCATTTGCACTTCTACAGAGACTAATCAAACGCTAGAAATAAATGGCAGTTCGCACCAGATGGTGAGGCTGTATTTCACGCCACCTTGTAATGGTGTGCTCGCGTGTGGATGAGTCACCAAACTTGGCCACGCGATGAGTGATCCCACAGGTACAGCTGAATTATCAAATGACTGACGGGGAAACTCCAACACACCACCGTCATAGTCATCATTCAACTTGATGCTCGCCGATACTTGCGCAACATCATGATGCAAACGCAGCTCTTCCTGCTGTCCCATCGCGTATTTGATGACAAACACATCACGCAGTCCGTGATAATCAACCAACGGCCACCACTTACGAATTTGTGGCCACATACGTATGCCGATGTCTTGTTCCACGGCTTCAAACAAGCGCGGTGAAATCACTGCAAGTGATACTTCATGACCAGGGACGGGATCACTGGGGTCACTATCAAACGCACCTGTTGCTTCAGCAGCCCGAATCACAACTGAACAAAACTCTGGTGTCCAAAACGGCATACACAACACATCTGATGCCACTTCAACCGCATCACCATTATCGACTGCGCCTTGATACCCCAGAATCATTTCAAGATCAGATGCCATCGCAGATCACCGACCAACACCAACATAGGAAAAACCATTTGCAGTCCACTTTGTGCGCTCTAACAAGTTACGCGCATCCACCACACTGCGCACCTTCATCACATTCCCCACATCAATAGGATCCACATCTACAAACTGTGGCCACTCGGTCAACACCACAAGCACGTCGGCGTTATCACAAGCAGACACTGCACTATCAGCAACTTTGATCCATGGATAGTTGCTGTACACACCACGCGCTGTGGGATCGCTCGCCACAATTTCTGCACCTTTGTCGTGCAAGAGCGTCAAGATCTTGATGGCCGGTGAATCACGTAGGTCGTCGGTATTTGCTTTAAACGTGAGACCCCAAGCCGCAACTGTCTTGCCCGCAACAGAACCACCACACACTGATTCCACTTTTGTTACCACGCGCATGTAGTGATCATCATTTGTTTTGATCACACCACGCAGTAGTTCAAAGTCATAGCCCTTATCGCCTGCCACATTAAGCAATGCACGGGTGTCTTTCGGGAAACAACTACCGCCCCATCCCGGACCTGCCTGCAACATTCCTGCACCAATTCGCGGATCTAATTCCAAACCTTGGGCGATTTCATTAATATCTGCACCAACTAGCTCGCAGATGTCAGCCATGGCATTAATAAAAGTGAGCTTCGCGGCAAGAAAAGTGTTCGCCGCGTATTTCAGCATCTCTGCGGATTCCCAGTTCATCAACAGCACAGGCGCATTAATTCCTTGATACGCAGTTGCTACACGATGAACAGCGTCTGTATCAACACCGCCAATCACAATCCGTGAAGGATGAAGAAAATCCTGCACTGCTGTTCCTTGACGTAAAAACTCGGGGTTTGACACCACAGAGACATCTCCACGATTGAGCAATACCGTGAGCTTCTGTGCCGTTCCTACTGGGACTGTCGACTTATTCACCACTACCGCACCAGGTGATAGCAACACACGAATATCTCGAATGACTGCTTCCACATAGCTGACATCCGCTTTCCCATCTTCTCCTTGTGGGGTAGGAAGACAGAGGAATACCAATTCAGTGTTTTTCACTGTGCCGATGTCGGTAGTGAAAAAGAGGGTTTCATTGTTTAAACCGTTACTTACTAACTCAGAAAGTCCACGTTCTTCAATAGGTACTTCACCACGGGACAAAGATGCCACTTTGGCAGAATCAACATCGATACAGGTTATTTGGTGACCAAGTGATGACAGACACGCACCAGTTGAGAGACCGACATATCCAGTTCCGACCACGGCAATACGCATTTGGTTGATCCTATCTCTGCTTACTTTGGCGAAAGCCGTTGGCATCCCACACTAAGCGGTGGGCTGAAAGATTTACCCACGAAAAATGTCCATTAATTATTCCGCTCTCCTTCAACAATATTGTGACGAAATCATCGAGTCTTTGGGGTCCAATAGCGACATCCCGGAGGGTTACGGCGCCATGTCGCTTGGCGAGACGTTCTCTATCTGTTCCGACGACAAGTGGTACATGCCGATAAGTAACGGTGCGTAATCCCAACAATCGCTGCAATTCCATTTGTGTGGGAGTAATCGGTAACAAATCATCTCCGCGTACTACTTCTGTAACACCTTGCAGTGCATCGTCTACCACCACCGCAATGTTGTAAGACGGCACACCATCGTTACGACGTAGCACCACATCATCAACCACACCTTCATATGCGCCAACAAAGCCGTCGACAAATTCATACGCCGGTACATCAGCTCGTAATCTCAATGCAGCGGGCCGCTCCTCACCACGACGTGCTCGCTCAGTTTCCGACAAATCACGACATGTCCCGGGATATACCGTCACTTCACCATGTGGTGCTGCAGCTGCCTCACGTATTTCCTTACGACTGCAATAGCACTCATATGTCAACCCACGCCGCTCGAGATCACTAATTGCATCGTGATACAGATCAAAGCGGGCACTCTGAAATACCGGCTCTTCATCAGGCTCAACGCCAACGGCAGCTAAATCTTCCAGTTGCTGTCGCGCATGTTCACGCGACGAAGTCACTCGGTCGAGGTCTTCAAACCGCACAAGAAACCGGCCACCGACAGATTTCACCGAATGAAACGCCAACAACGCGGTGCGCAGATTGCCCACATGTAAATCTCCTGTGGGAGAAGGTGCGAAACGGCCTGTGATCACGCCACAATTCTGTCGTGCGCCAACTCAACAGACGTGAACGGATGGAGATAATCCTGGAACGCGATGGTCCGTATTGCATCTGGTGCAGCGCCCCGTTGGACTCGGCGCGCAATCCGCCCACATCGGAACACGTGGTACCACGTATAAAAGGTGGTCCGAGTTGGATAGAAAACGAAGTAGCCGCGTGCAAACGGTGTAATAACGAACGTGGTCATCAAGGACCCGTGGGATGGCTCCTTGATTGCGAAGGAATGGGTCGCACCACCAGACGAGATGTTCTCCGTAATGCGCTGGAACGTTTACAACTTGCGATCATCGAAAAAGGCGGGCAGCGCCGTGCTCGACCGTATGTTGCATCGCAACTGCGACGCTTGAGAAAGTTGATGAACTAAATCTCTTCAGCAAAACGGCGTGACATCTTGGTGAAAATCATCCACCCAAGTGTCATAGAAATAAAAGCAGCAAGTGCAGCCGCGCCCAGCTCGGCCCACCCCACAAATGCGCCATCATAAAAAGAATGGCGGAAACCGCGAATGAACACCGCCATTGGGTTCCAACGCAAAATCGCCTCTACCCAGCCCGATACACGACCTTCCAAAATGTCTGGGCTGTACACGATCGGAGTTGCAAAAAACAGAACACGAGTGAAGATTTCCCACAAGTAACTGACATCACGAAAGTACACATTGATGGCGGCAAGTCCTAAACCAAT
>JBIJAO010000043.1:0-10042 GCA_044345725.1 Ilumatobacteraceae bacterium
AAACTTGTTGATCTGTTGCATGATTGATGCAGCCGTCTGCTCAGTGTGAAAACTGTCGGTGGCTTGTCGGACGACTACAAGAAATGAATAGAGAGACAGTGGGGAACAGAGAACAACCTTGTTGTTTAGCGCGTAGTCAATGAGTTTCGGGTCGGCTTCGTGCACAAAACCACTGATGCTCTCGTTGGGAAGAAACATAAGAACGTAATCAAGTGCTTCTTCTTTTGCATTGTTGATGTAGTCCCGTTTTGCCAGCGCATCAATGTGGCCTTTGACTGCCTTCACAAATTCAGTTTTAGACTGGTCACGAAGAGCATCGGTTTCTGCAGAGAAATGTGCTGCGTAACGGTCGAGCGGGAATTTCACGTCCATAAATAACACGCGATTGGGCGGCATCATAAATTTGTAGTCGGGTCGTCCGCCAACAATATTAGTGTCTTGCTTGCTGTAGTTGACATTTTCGATAAAGCCAGCCGCCCGCAACATATCTTCCACTACGCGCTCACCCCACTGGCCGCGCTTTTGTGAGCTGGACAGAATCTCATTGAGGTTGTCGGTGCGCCGCGCAAGTGCTTCAACAGCTTTGCCAACACTGTCGTATTGAGTGTTGTTGATCTGGCGTAGTTGGTTGAGTTCGGTATTCAGGGCATCAAGTCGTTGACCCATTTGTGCTGAAAGGTTTTGAAGAGTGGTGTCAATGACCTCGGCCCGTGTACCGAGTTGTTCACCACCAGATTTGGCGATGCTCTCGGCCGCGATCTTGATGGACTCTTCACGATCTGCCCGGGCGCGTTCACTCAACTGAGCCATTGCTTGGTTGACCGTGTGCGCCACGGTGGCGTTTACCGTATGGCTCAATTCCCGAGAGAGATCCTCGCGAAGTGCTGCAGTATCGATGCCAGGGGCTTGCGTGCCGACTCCTGATCCAAGTGCACCACCAGCAGATTGCTGCCGGTAGAGCAAGGCCGCGACGATAACAACCAACGCGACAACAACGGCAAGCAAGGCAATTTCCATGCTCGCAAAGTATCAGGAGGGTGTGGGATAGGGCGGTGAGGGGGTCCTGTGTTTCAGTTGCCGACGTGAGGTACTTGCTCCATTGCCTTCGCAATAGCTTCATCGCTCAAGTCGAGATCAACCATTTGCCCCGTCAAGTACTTCTCATACGAAGCAAGATCGAGGTGGCCATGTCCGCACAGGGCGGTGAGAATCACCTTTTCTTCGCCAGTTTCTTTGCATGCAAGCGCTTCACGAATCGCAGCTGCGATTGCATGCGTGGGCTCTGGCGCAGGAACAATTCCTTCGGTACGAGCAAACTGCAGGGCCCCGGCAAAACATTCCAGTTGTGGAATGGAAATTGCTTCAACCAAACCAAGCTCGTAGATGTGTGACACGAGCGGTGACATGCCGTGATAGCGAAGACCACCGGCATGAATTTCATCAGGAATGAAACCATGTCCCAACGTGTGCATCTTCATAAGTGGCGTCATGCCAGCGGTATCGCCAAAGTCGTATCGGTATTCACCCTTGGTCAAACTTGGACACGCTGCTGGTTCAACACAACGAATAGTTGGGTTCATCTTGCCCGCCAACTTCTCGCGCAAGAATGGGAATGCAAGACCGCCAAAGTTGGACCCGCCACCGGTGCATCCCACCAACAGATCGGGTGTTTCGCCGATCTTTGCAAGTTGCAGTATCGCTTCTTCGCCGATGATTGTTTGGTGCATCAACACGTGGTTCAACACGCTGCCTAATGCATAACGAGTGTTGGGATCTGCAACTGCCATTGCAACAGCTTCAGAAATGGCAATTCCCAAACTTCCGGGATGATCAGGATTTGCCGCAAGTAGTTGGCGACCGTAATCGGTTATTGATGATGGGCTTGAGTGCACTTTTGCACCCCACACTTCCATCATCGTGCGACGGTAGGGCTTTTGACGATACGACGCGGCAACCTGCCACACTTCGCATTCCATTCCGTATTGCGCCGTCGCAAATGCGAGAGAGGAACCCCATTGACCTGCACCGGTTTCGGTGGTGAGTTTTGTGATTCCTTCTTGATGGTTGTAATAAGCCTGTGGAACTGCGGTGTTTGGCTTGTGTGAACCTGCAGGGCTGACACCTTCATACTTGTAATAAATACGTGCAGGCGTGCCGAGTAGTTGTTCGAGGCGATGTGCACGGAACAACGGGCTTGGACGCCACAAGCGATAGATGTCGAGAACACCACCGGGGATGTCAACGTAACGTTGCGTGGTCACTTCTTGTTCGATAAGTGCCATTGGAAACAATGGAGCAAAATCTTCTGGTCCTGCTGGTTGCAATGTGCCGGGGTGAAGAGCTGGCGGAGGAGGAGCGGGGAGGTCGGCGACGATGTTGTACCACTGTGTGGGCATTTCGTCTTCAGTGAGCAGAATCTTGTGCGGAACCTTTGAAGCCATTCCGCAATTGTAGATGCCATTTTCCTACCCTGAAATTCGAGGTCCAGTGACCCCTTATAGCAATTGCCCCGCCACACGGGGGATGTGAGGCGGGGCAGTATGGGCGGAACCCGTTTTATGTGGTGCCTTTGATCAGCGAGAAAGCTTTACTGCCTTACTCATAACTGATGCGATCAGTGATTGTTGCTTTGACGTGAAACTTTGAATTTGTTGTTCACTCAATGCTTTGATCTGTCGCGGCAACATTGCCTTGATCTGTGCAGTGGTGAGGTCTGATAACCAATCGCCTGGCAGTTTCGCCAGTGTGTTTGGTCGCAAAACACGAATCTGCATTGGGGTGAGAGCCAACAATTGAGCACGAGTCATCACTGCAGCATGTGTCGTTGTGATGCCGCGGATTGAACTCAGTGGCATTGCAGCGAGCTGTGCTGGAGTGAATTGTTTGAATTGTTCTTTCGTACGTGATTCCATCCACTTGCGATTACGCGCCTGTTCCTGAATACTCGGTGCATTGTTATTTGTCGGGGCGCTATTGCCGGAATCTTGTGACGGAGTTGACTGCGAACAAGTTGTGTTACTGCTGGTTAAGGCTTGCAAGACGGGATATCCGTTATTGATACCTGCGCAAATACCCCAGACCTTTGACGAATCCAAGGCGCTTACGATGTCCCATCCGGCATTTGCATAAGTTGAGATGGTCTTGAGGTCTGAAGTGATCTTCCCAGTTCCGCCATCCTCAGAGTTTGTCGCATTCGAAACTGCCATGTCCCAAAAAGATGATTGAACAGTGTTATCTTCGGTGCCCCATTGTGAAGCTATTAGTCCACCGACGATTGCATCATCTAACCGATTAACGGTCGTTGCCGCAAAAGTTCTAGTGAGTGTTGAGTTCTGTGCCCAATTAACAAGACCAGCAACATTTGTGTTTCCAGTCAAGGTAGCGACTGAATAGCTATCTGTAATTGAGGTATTTGCCAGTGAACTGACCAAGCCTGCAACGTCTGTAGTGGAATGTGTTTGGGAAACGTTGTTGTAATTTCCTGTGGAAAATGACCTATCAATGGAACCGTTGTATTGGCAGCCCATTAGTCCGGCAACACCATTTATTATTTGTGAATCAACAGTGAGATCTGATTGAGAGTCTGATACTTGAGTCCAATCGGCATACCCAACGATGCCGCCAGCACACCATGGCAAATTAGTGGTTGCGGTATCTGGGGTAATTACCTGAAATTGGATGTCAACCTTCGAGTTCTGAATGACGATTGGTTTGCCGTCTCCACCATTCGTCCAACCGACAATTCCTCCGAGGTCACCGTATCCCGTTTGTGAAACACCAATTGTTCCACTCACGGAAACATTGTTAATAGTGGTATTTGCGTCAGCAATGCCTACGACACCGCCCACGTCTTGAAATCCAATCATCGTTATGTCGTCGAGGATGATGTTTTTGATCACGGCGTGGGTTCGTGTCGTATCTGCTGGTTTGTACGTGTTATCGCCTGTGCTACCAAAAAGGCCAACCGCTTCAAATGGGCGATTCTGAGGAAGGAGAGTAGGTGCATTGAAATACAGGTTGCTGATCTTCTTACTGTTCCCGTCGTATTCACCCATGAATTGGCAACCGTTGTTGCCAATGGGGCGCCACCGCAATGCATTACTAACTGTTGCTTCACTCACAGTGAGATCATTGAAATCAAGGTTATTGACCTGTACATATCGAGCGTGCATCAGATTTACAAGAGCAGCTACGCCAGAAGTATCACGACAATCAACTCCAACGTTAGAGATGCTGTTGTCGCTTGTATCAATCTCGAACGAACCTGAACCAATGCAAAACAACTGATTGATCGTGTTCACATTAAAAACTTGAGAAACACTCGAAAGGTCGACATTGCTAGTGATCGTTCCGTCATTGGCAACATCGATGATTCCCCATTGGTCAAGAACTTGCTTGCAGTTCGTTGCAGTTGAAGACTGAAGATCTTCTGCGCGAACGATATTTGAGAGTGCAGGGATGCACAACGTCGCCGCGATAGTCCCGACAAGCAATGAACTAAAGCGGTGAGCTGCACGTCGAGCGGTATTCATAAGCAACCCCTTGTCACCTTTGCCGCAGATCGTGAAATCTTTTGTCATGTGTAAGTGCCACTAACTTATGGCATTATGAGTGCCAATACAAGTCGGAGACTGTTCGAGGTGAGGTTCACTTGTGACAGCCACCCCCGTGCCACAATCGACGAGGAACGGCAGAAAATACAGGGATTTCGGCTCCGGTCGCTATCAACAACATGACTGATTCCAATCACAATTCACCCGACCTGAACGGGGCCGACTCTCCCGAAATGGACGACGACGCGCGAGAAGATGGTCGTCATCTCCGAGTTGATCGCGGTCGACGGATAGCGGTGGATGCGGCTGTGTCGATCCTCGCAAAGGGTGAACTCTTGTTGTCAATTGATCAGATAGCTGAAGAATCAGGTCTCTCTCGGCGCACGTTATTTCGTTATTTCGGCAGTGTCGATGGTTTAGTGCAAGAGATGATGAGCGTCTATGTACCTGTGGTCTTGTCTCTCTTTAGTACTCCGCCAATCAAGGGACCGTTGGAGTCCCGCGTGCGCGGGTTGCTTTCAATCCATGTTGAATTTGTGAAGCAATTTGGACACTTGGCGCGCAGTATCGATCGCATTGCTGATACTGCCCCAACCGCTAGCGAAGCAAAAGTACTTCGTGCGGAATCATTTCGACGTCAGACCGAAGCATGGTTGCTGTCGGAATTCAAATTCTTGCCAGCCGCAATTACGACTCAAGTACTTATCCTTACAAGTTTTGACACCGTCAACAACATGTATGCAGCAGTGGGCGATGAAACGATCGATGCATTAACACGCACGATTGTTCAAACAATTAAGAACGCCTAGCTACGGCGCCGTCACGTCAGCGCCCTGTCAACGCGGGGCAAAAAACGAACGGATAAGTGGTTCGTAGTGCTCGAGTGGGTTGCTCTTGTAGTCAGCATCAAACGCAGGAGAGTCGTATTTTGCGCAGAACTCCTCTGTGTAATCAAAATATGGAGATTCGCGGAATCGCTCGCGGGTGTTGCGGTCTAATCCGATGTGATGCCAGAAGTAGTAGCCCTGGAAAATGCCGTGGTGTTCCACCATCCAATGGTTTGCTTCCGACACAAACGGCTTGAGAATTCCCGCAGCGATAGACGGATGGTTAAACGGTGCAAGTGTGTCACCAATGTCGTGGAGCAGAGCACAGATGATGTACTCGTCATCTCGTCCATCTTTTTCCGCGCGCGTCGCAGTTTGCAGTGAATGTTCGAGACGGTTCACAGGGAAGCCACCAAAATCATTCCGCAAGTGTTCGAGATTTTCCAGAATGTGATCGGCGACAAGACCTTGAGTGTCTTTGATCGCCACCATGATGTTGTCCCAGTCTTCTTTGGTGGATTCCTGGAAACTCTTGAATTCTGCACGTGTCATGACAGCCCCTTTTGCCTGATGCTCAGAGATTAGCGACTGTGTCGATAGGTCAGCGCTGGTTGTCGCCGAAGCGGAACTCCCACGTGAGTTCATGCAGTTTGGCCGCGAGATCATCATCGAGGACCACGTCGACTGCTGCGATCGCATCATCTAACTGAGATGGGATGCTGGCACCAACGATGGGCGAGGTGATCACAGGGTTACGCAAGATCCAGGCAACAGACATCTGCGCTAGAGAGAGGCCAGCCTGCTCAGCCAGTGGTTTCATGCGTTCGATTGCATCAAACATGCGGTCATGCCAGTAACGCTCTTGGTATACGCCCGACGCTGTGCCCAACGTGAATCGCGTGTTCTCTGGTGGTGGACCTGGAACATGCTTGCCCGTCAACAGACCACCAGCTGTTGCGTTGTAAGGGATGACTGCAATGCCCTCTTCTGCACACAATGGGAATAACTCGCGTTCGTTTTCTCGGAATAACAAGTTGTATCGCGGCTGAATAGAGTCAAATCGCACGGTGCGCAATAACTCGGCGCGACCAACAGATCGCGCGAGTTGATACGACAAAAAGTTAGAACAACCGACATAACGCACTTTGCCGCTGCGAACAAGATCATCCATGGCCTGCAGCGTTTCGTCGATAGGAGTGTTCACATCCCAACTGTGCACTTGATACAAATCGATGTAATCGGTGTTGAGGCGGCGCAAACTTCCTTCCACAGCACGCATGATATTTTTGCGCGAGTTACCGCTATCCCACGGACGAGGACCAGTGGGGTAGTGACATTTCGTGCCCACGATGAACTCATCACGACGTGATCCCATCCACTCACCGATGATTTCCTCGGTACGACCCATGTCCTCACGTGGCGCACCAACGGGATAGACGTCGGCAGTGTCGAAGAACGTGATGCCGGCCTCTGTGGCGTAATCGAGAATTGCAAAGGACTCTTCTTTATTGCATTGGAAACCAAAGGTCATGGTGCCAAGGCACAGGCGTGAGACTTTCAGGCCGGTGCGGCCAAACTGGACGTGTTGCATGCCCTTGAGACTACGTTGTTCGGATACCCCCAACGGAAGGTGACCTCATGGAAGTTCTGTCAGATTTTGCCAACAACATTCTCACGGTGACGTTGAACCGTCCCGAAGCAGGAAACTCATTAAACGCTGCTTTGTCATCTGGTTTGGCAGAAGCTTTGACACGGGCGAATGACGACCCTGAAGTACGCGTTGTAGTTGTAACTGGAGCCGGCGAGAAGATCTTCTGTGCCGGCATGGACCTGAAGGCATTTGCTGCGGGAGAAGATCTTGCAAAAATCGGCGCAGGAATGGTCGCACTTCAAAAATGCAAGAAGCCAGTTATTGCCGCAGTAAATGGACACGCACTTGCTGGCGGATATGAAGTGGTGATGGCATGTGATCTTGTGGTGAGTGCCGATCACGCAAAGTTTGGTATCCCAGAAGTGAAGCGAGGCTTGTTCGCCGCTGGTGGCGGCGTTCGTCTTGCATCACGAATTCCTCTTCCGGTTGCACTAGAGCTAGGACTCACTGGCGACCCCATTGACGCACAACGTGCACTCTCACTTGGACTCATTAATCAGGTGGTGCCTGCTGGTGAGTTGATCGGTGCGGCTACCGCACTTGCTGCACGTATCACAGCAAACGGCCCGCTTGGTGTGCAGGCAACGAAACAGTTGATGCGCGATGAGATCGGCGAAGGCAACAAAGAACTGTTGGTGAAGTTGCAAAAAGAAGTGTTTGCAAGCGAAGACGCTAAAGAAGGTTCAGTGGCATTTGCTGAAAAGCGCGCACCGGTGTGGAAGGGTCGTTGAGACTTTCGACGTGCTCTTAGAGCAGTACTTGCGCGTATGTCTCGAGCATGCGCGCGGGTCCACCTACTAAGAATGTGGTGATACACGTATCGCGCCATTTAGCGGCCTCATCACGAATCTTGTCGAGTGATCCCACAAGAGCGACATCTTCCACCATCGCAAGTGGGATAGCAGCAGCTGCTTCTTTCTTTTTTCCTTCGAGATACAGATCTTGCACTTTCAGTGCGACGTCTTCATATCCCATGCGTGCAAACACTTCAAAGTGAAAGTTCGCACCGCGCGCACCCATTCCACCTGCGTATAAAGCAAGGAATGGCCGCACAACATCGGCGCACTTTTCCACATCATCACCTGGAACAACAGTCATGACCGCTGCTACTTCAAACCGATCGGCTTTTGTTGGGTCTCCCGCTTTTGTGAAACCTTCATTGAGACATTCGCGGTAGTGCGCGTCGTCTTTTGGGCTGAAAAACATCGGCAACCATCCGTCGCAAATTTCGGCTGATAGTGCGACGTTCTTGGGGCCTTCCGCTCCAAGAAAAATCGGTATCTCTGTGCGACGCGGATGAATGGTGCTCTTTAGTGATTTGCCTAACCCTGCACCACCTTGGTACGGCATGTTGTAAAACTCGCCATGGAAATCAACGGGTTCGTCACGCGCGACGATGCGACGCACAATCTCTACGTACTCACGTGTGCGTGCCAGTGGTTTTGGATAGGGCTGTCCGTACCAACCCTCCACCACTTGTGGGCCCGATGCTCCAAGACCGAGGATGAAACGTCCATCACACAAATGGTCCATTGTCATTGCCGCCATCGCAGTTGCCGCCGGTGTGCGCGCACTCATCTGAATGATGGATGTGCCTAGGCGGATGTGAGAGGTCTGAGAACCCCACCAGGCAAGCGGTGAGAGAGCATCGCTGCCGTAGGCCTCTGCGGTCCATGCGCTGGTATAGCCCAGGCGTTCTGCTTCGAGGATCGCTTCTTGAGCGTCGTGTGGTGGACCGCTACCCCAATACCCAGTGCTGTATCCGAGGCTCACATTCCGTGTAGTCATAGGTTCACCTTAGGTCGTTTCTACTGTGGTGGGAATGGTTCGTGAGATCTCGCTGTCTGCTGCGCGCCGCCTGGCAATTGCTGCACAAGGTCTTGGGCGAGCACGACCAAGTGGGATGGCAACACGACGCCAGCTTTCTTCGGTGATGAATCACATTGGACTTATTCAAATTGATTCGGTGAATGTGCTTGCACGCAGTCACGAACTGGTGCTGTTTTCTCGTCTTGGGATGCACGCAAAAGACCTCATTGCAAAAGCAACACAACACGGTGATCTATTTGAGTACTGGGGTCACGAAGCTGCCCACATTCCCACTGCACACCATCCACTTTTTCGATTTCGGATGCAGGAAAATTCCGATGGTCATTGGATTCAGCGGGTGTCTCACGAATTACAGAAAAAAGATCCGACATTTCTTGATGAAGTACTACAACGAGTCCGTCATGAAGGCCCCATTGTTGCAAGTGATATTTCAACACGACGTGGTCCGAAGGGTCCCTGGTGGGATTGGGACGCAGGCAAGCGCGCCTTAGAAGTGTTGTTCTGGAGAGGTGATGTCACTGCATATCGCCGCAGTTCAGATTTTGCGCGGGTCTATGACGTTGTTGAGCGCGTGTTACCCAAAGAGATATTAAATGTGCCGTCACCGTCTGAATATGAATCTCGCAAGCAGTTGTTACTACTTGCAGCGAAGTCGTGTGGCATTGGTACTGCCCGTGATCTGGCCGATTACCACCGGCAAAAACCCAAAGAATGCAGTCACATCGTGCAAGAGCTGGTCGACAGTGGCGAGCTGACACAAGTACGCGTACAAGGATGGCGTGAGGATGCGTTCATGACCCCGAATACTTCAATGCCGCGACAAGTGTCAGCACGCGCATTGTTGTCTCCATTTGATTCGCTCATTTGGTACCGACCACGAACTGAACGATTGTTTCACTTTCACTATCGGCTAGAGATTTATACGCCTGCTGCCAAACGCACGTATGGCTATTACGTGTTGCCGTTTTTGCTTGATGATCAATTGGTGGCGCGAATAGATCTCAAAGCTGATCGACACGCAGGCATACTCCGCGTACAAGCTGCATATCACGAAGACGGAGTCGATACGAAACGAACAGCGCGAGAGTTAACAAGCGAATTACAGGCAATGGCTCAGTGGCTCAACTTGTCCGACATACATGTGCAGCGCAAAGGAAACTTGGCAAGTGAGCTGCGTCGCT
>JBIJAO010000021.1:0-29377 GCA_044345725.1 Ilumatobacteraceae bacterium
ATGTCGTTTCTGATGTTGTAGTGGTTGACTCAACGGGTTCTTCATTTTCCACGAAGTTTGCGATCGCGACCGTTCCAGAACCGACGTTGGCTTCCGTCAATTTCTGTGCGATGCCACTGACGGAAATTCCTGGTTGAGATTGTTGCAAACGTGCTGCTAGTCCCGCCACATGTGGCGCTGCCATCGAAGTTCCTGACAGTGCGCGAGACGATGAAGAACCCGAGATCCATGCTGATGTGATGGAGCTTCCGGGTGCGTACATGTCGACACATCCTCCAAAGTTTGAATATGAAGCACGTGCGTCAGACTTCTCAGTTGCGCCAATGGTCAATGCTGTCGCTGCGCGTGCAGGCGAATAGTTGCAAGCGTCGGCACTGGAGTTACCAGCTGCCACCACAACTACAAGACCAGCAGCTGTTGCATCAGCAACTGCTTTGTCAATTGCAGAGTTTGCTGAACCGCCGAGACTGAGGTTGATCACACCTGCTCCACCTGGATGACTTGCGACCGCCCAGTTAATTCCAGCAACGACGGAGGATGAATATCCGGATCCCGAACAGTCAAGAACACGCACTGCAACAACAGTTGCTGATTTGGCCACTCCAAAGCTTCGTCCGGCAGCAGTTCCTGCAACATGTGTTCCATGTCCATTGCAATCCTCGGATCCATTTCCGTCCTCGACTGCTGTGTATCCAGATATCACTCGGCCAGATAAATCAGAATGACCGGAATACACACCGGTGTCAATGACATAAATAATGCTTCCTGCACCCGTACTTACGTATTTGTATGAGTCATTCAGAGCAACGTCGTATGCGTCAATACGATCAAGCCCCCACGATGGAACTGGAGTTTGTTCGGCGACTGACTGCACAGGGGTATCAGCAATGACAGTAAGGCCAGTTTGATCGCTAAGTTGATTTGCAACAGATGCAGGAACAACGTAGGTGGTGCTCGTATCAGTTTTGCTAACAACTGGCGCTGATGATCCAAGTACTGCAGTCAATTCAATTCCAACAGACTCTGCGCGGTCACCTTCAGCCGAGATCATGACGTAGTCTTCAGTCCGCTCAAATGGAATGGGTGTAATGAAATCAACTGGTTTCAGTTGGGCAGTTTCATTTGTATCCGATCCCATGATGTTCGATGGGTTTGATGAGTTTGATGAAGTCGCAACAACAACTCCGGCACTGACTAACAATATCGCCGCAGCTGATGCAGCAAGAGAACGACGAAAACGAGTGGGTCGAAGAGATTTATTTATTGCAGAGAGATGTCTACGCCGTGTCAACTCATCGAATGGGGCTGTCTCATGACGATGAAGTTTTCTCATCGCATTGATCATCTCGGAATCGTCTGGCGGGTTGAGGTTTTCGTTGCTCACATAGACGTACAGCGTCTGGAGGCCTCAAAATCTGACGGGTGGGAGCTGTGGCGGTGTCCACAAGAGTAGTTATTTGGCTGCTTTTCGTAAGCGGGAGAGGGCACGGTGGGCCATGGAAGCAACGGCATCGGGGGTGGAGCCAATGATCTGGGCTGTGTCTTCTAGGGAAGTGTCGAGCGCGTAACGCAGCCACAAAACCTCACGCTGAGCGGAAGTGAGAATCGCTAAGGCTCGTGCTAATTCATCGAGATCAACTTCGCCGGCACTGGTGAGACCGACGGTGATAAGTGAGTCGTCGATGGTGGTGGTGTCACTCTCACCGTCAGGAAACGGGACTTCGGGAACCCGACGACCGATCTTTCGAGACGCGTCAATCACACGATTGCGTGCGATACGAAAGGCCCATGGTCGAAGTTCTGTGATGTCGCCCGAAACGCTTCCGATGTCACGGACAAGCTGGAGCATTGTCTCGCCAAGAACGTCATCTACATCACGGGCGCCAAGTCGGCGCACAAATGAACGTATGTCAGGAGCTAGCCAGTCGTACATCTGCTCCCATGCTCTTTCATTCTTTTGCTGGAGCACATCGATAGAGAAAGCAGACATGTTCATTTCGTTAAGAAACTTATTCAACACCGCAGTGTATGTGTTGATTGGCTTCTATCCCTTTGTCAGAGCCTCAGATGCTGGCATATCATCAATCAAATTCACACTGCCGGTATCACTTCTTTGTTCCCCCTTAACCCTAAAACTGGATTGATAGTAACAAGTACTAGAGGACAGAAAGACAAGGACTAGCCCTTGTCCTACTTGGGAACGGGCTAGGTGAGCAGGTACACCTCGACGCGGCGATTTGCACGCTGGTCCTTCTCGGTCTTTTTGGTGGTGACTGGTTGACGAGCGGCGACACCTTGGACATAGATCACCGAAGACTTCACCTTTTGGTTGACGAGATGGTTGCGCACGTAGGTAGCACGGGCAAGGCTCAACTTGACGTTGCCTGGGCTGTTACCGGTAACGGTGCCGGTGTGGCCCAGAATCACGATTCCCTCAGCGGATCTTGCTTCCTTAACGAGTGAGGCAGGAATTCTGTTTGGAAGAGCAGAGTATTTTTTGAAACGGATCGTTGTTGCTTTTGCAGCGGTCAATCCAGCTTGAGCCCCATCGGTCTTTATCGTGGTCGTGAAAGTGGATAACACTTTTCCACTCGAGGACTGTGCCGATACTGAGACTTTAGGTACTGACCGAATTTGTACTTTACATTCACCTTCAGATAGTGCGATGACACGTCCATCTGCTGTGATGCATGTATCTGGAGTACGCGAGGTCAATGTCTTTGTTTTGTCGCCTTTTTCGATCAGGCGCACAGCGGTAAGAAGTTTCAATTCTTCGGGGAGTTCTTCCTGAAGTTCATCTTCTGTAGTGCCAGACGAGTTCGCAACGGCATCGGCGCCACCTGTTGGGGCAGCGCCAGGTACCGCGGATCCTGCAAAAAAGACACCGTAGGGGGTGCCCTGGGTCAAGGTGACGTCTTTGAAGTTGAAAGGAATCATTGCAAAGTCACTGGCAGAGAAAGTCTTTCCTTGCCATGACGTTGCAGTGGGGCAGGTTGACAGGTCAACTTTGGTACTGGCGATTGGAGAAGTTCCTTTGATCGCTGTTGCGGGGTTGGTGAGTTCATATAGCAAGGCGTAGAGCTCAATTTTTTGTCCAGTTGGCTGCAAACATGTCATTGACATTTTGAACGATGACAATGCCCCAGATGTCTTCGGAAAAAAGATCTGTCCAAAACTATTTGCATTGAAACAATCGTTGAGTGTTAATGGGATCTGTTGATTCACTCGCTGACCGTTGGAATCTTTTTGACAGCCTCCATTTTTTGGTGAGGTGGTCCCTTCGACAGTCTCGTACTCGGTTGGGTTAGACCACGTTACGAAGTTGCCTTTGCGCGTAGCAGCGGGTTGAGTGGTGCCACCGATGGTGTATTCGAATATGAATTGACAGCCTTTGTCGGTCGCAGTCGTGGCCCTCGAACAGGTATTTAAGGTGACACCGTCATTTTCTAAAAATGTTGTGGCGTGACCCGCAATGGCGTCTGGATCTGTTGGGCCGTTAGTCCATTGAAAATCAAAACCAACGTTGACGCCTGTTGGGCTTGCTCCCGACGCGCTTGCAGTGTGGGGGCTAGTTGATACCAGTACTAATGACGCGAGCGCTGCAGTGGCAACAGCTACGCGAACTGTTGAGGGCCTCGAGTTGTTCGGGCAAAAAAACATACAAAAATTGTAGTTCAGATCTGAAAACGTGACAAATCTGTTGCAGGGCGAGGGGTCAGCCGCGGATGAGTTGTCCGGGCAATGTGCCGGTGAACTCATCGTTGGAAACCGTTTGCACACCGTTGACAAACGTGGCCACATAGCCCTTGGCGTGTTGCACTAAACGCCTGCCATTAGCAGGGAAGTCGTACACCATCTCTGGCATGTCAAAGCTCAACGCATCAAAGTCGATGATGTTCAAGTCCGCGCGCATGCCCGGTGCAATTAACCCACGATCACGTAGTCCGTATAGTTGTGCAGTCTTCATTGTTTGACGGTTCACCATGTGTTCAAGAGGAAGACGCGGACCGCGCGTTCGGTCGCGTACCCAGTGGGTGAGGAGAAAGGTGGGCATGCCACCGTCACAAATTGCACCGCAATGTGCACCAGCATCTGATAATCCGTTGCGTGTGTGTGGGTGTTGCATGAGGTCATGCGTCATCGACAAATCACCGTATGAATAGTTAAAAAATGGCATGTAGATCATGCCGCGCCCGTCACGTGCAAGAAGTTGGTCGTACACAAGATCCATCGGGTTGATGTTTTGTGCGCGTGCTTGAGCTTCAATGCTGTCGGTGGTTGGGTCTGGTTCGTAATTGATGTTGGCATCGGTCACTGCAAACATCTTCCACAATCGTGTTTTCACAACGTTGTCAAAAAAGCCGCCGTCGTCGGAGTTTTCGTGAACAAAGCGATGTCGTAGCGATTCGTCTCGTAATGCCGCCACTTGTTGCTTATGTGAGAGATGTGCAATTGATTGCCATGCGGGGTGGAATGCGAGCGGATGAAATGAACCTTCCAAACACATCAACACACCAATTGATCGTCCTGCTACTTGGGTGACGATGTTCAAGCCGTCATTGACTGCGTCATCAAGTTGTGTGAGCACCTGTTTCCACACATCGGGAGCTTCATCTGCTTGATTCAAATTGACACTCACCGTTACGCCAGGATTACGCCGCGCGAGCTCGCGCATCCATGGCCACTCATCTGTTGGCAGAATTTTGTGTTCGGGCGCAAATTGAAACACACCGCGTCCGTGTTTCCCCATGGCTTCTGCGATCCCGAATAACTCGTGTTCGTCCGCCGTTGTGCCAGGTACAAGTTCACCGCTCTTGCTGCGGTGAATGGGAGTGCGACTAGTGGAAAATCCCAAAGCACCGTGTGCAAATGCTTCATCCACCAGCTTTGCCATCATCGCGATGTCTTCAGGAGTGGCGGTTTCATTTGCGGCTCCGCGGTCACCCATGACATAGGCACGAAGCGGTCCGTGAGCGATTTGTGTTCCAATGTCAATCACGCGTTGCTGCGATGCCAGCACGTCCATGTATTCAGGAAATGAACGCCAGCCCCATGTCATGCCTTCTGTCATTGCTGAACCGGGGATGTCTTCAACACCTTCCATCAACTCAATGAGCCAGTCATGGCGATCTTCATAGGCTGGGGCAAAACCGACTCCGCAGTTACCCATCACCACGGTTGTGGCACCGTGCCAGCTACTGGGAGTCAACCATGGATCCCACGTTGCTTGAGCGTCATAGTGGGTATGGATGTCGACCCAGCCCGGGGTAACAAGAAGACCGTCTGCGTTGATGACCCTGTGGGCGTGAGACGTAGAGGCGGTGCCAGCGTCGGCAACATCGGCAATGACCCCGTTTTCAAGGGAAATGTCGGCCATCCGGGCTGGAGAGCCTGAGCCGTCCACCAACTGCGCATTCTGAATAACGGTTGTGTGATCATCCGCGGACTGTGACGCCATGTTTATGACTGTAGTTGTCCGCAATGTAGTAACGATTTTTTTGAGTAGTTCATAGTTGCCTGGGTACCCACGTCCTACAACAAAAATTCCCAGTGATGTCTATGGAAGACTGAGCCTTGGGAGTCAAATGGAAGGCCTCGGTAGATGGAGTCTCCTGTGAACGCAGTTACGCAAGGCCACAACGACGATGTTGACCCCGCACAGGCAATGGGGGTGTTTGGTCGTTATCTCACCGTGTGGGTGGCGCTTGCCATCGTTGTTGGTGTGGCGATCGGGCAATGGATTCCTGCTATTCCCGAAACGTTGTCAGAGTATGAATACGCCAGCGTTTCGATCCCCGTTGCGATTCTCATTTGGGCCATGATCCTGCCAATGATGTTGCAGATCGACCTTGGCGCGATCGCAGGTGTTCGCCGTGAACCACGTGGCCTTGTGGTCACTACGGTCACGAACTGGCTCATCAAACCCTTTTCGATGTATGCCATTTCGTGGTTCTTTTTCATTGTGGTGTTTAAGCCGTTTATTGATGAACCACTCGCACGTGAATACTTGGCGGGCGCAATTTTGCTTGGCGCTGCTCCATGTACTGCGATGGTGTTTGTGTGGAGTCTGATGACTCGCGGAGATCCTGCATACACCCTTGTCCAAGTGTCATTGAATGATCTCATCATGTTGGTCGCATTTGCACCCATCGTGATGTTTTTACTGAACATGTCCAATGTCAGTGTTCCCTGGGACACAGTTGCATTATCTGTTGTGCTCTACATCGTGATTCCACTTGCGGCGGGCTACCTGATCCGCCGATCACTGATGGCATCAAAAGGTGCTCCGTGGTTTAACGATGTGTTCTTGAAACGTGTGTCGCCAGTGACTCCAACAGGGCTCATCGTGACTTTGGTGTTGCTATTTGCATTTCAGGGAGAGGTACTCCTTGACAACCCGTTCGACATTGCTCTCATTGCGATGCCACTCACTATCCAGACGGTGTTGATATTTGCGTTCTCGTATCAGTGGATGCGCGTATGGAAGATTCGCCATTGTGTGGCGGCACCAGGAGCGCTTATCGGCGCTAGTAATTTTTTTGAACTATCGGTGGCGGCAGCAATTGCCCTATTTGGACTGCAATCTGGTGCCGCCCTGGCAACCGTTGTCGGGGTGCTGGTGGAAGTGCCCGTAATGTTGGCTTTAGTGAAATACGCCAACCGCACACGGGCACAGTTTCCGGCCTAAACACTGGGTTCAGTAATCAGAAACGTGTGCGCAACAACGTGCGACATAGCAGGGAAGTGACATGACAATAGGCAGTTCAATTCGAGAGATGGCAGAGCGGCACTGGGCGGGCGAGGGCGACCTCGTGCACGAAGAGCACCCCGTGACAGTGGTATTGAATCGCGCTGCAGAAGAGATCGAACCCGGTCTGCTGACGTTTATCTCGATCGCATCGGTAAACGCAATCGATACAGGTGACGGGTTAGTACTACTTGATACTGGTGGTGCCTTTGACTCTGACCATCTTTACGACGAAGTGCGCAAGTGGCGACCTGATGCACCGTTACGTGCCGCGGTGTATTCGCACCATCACATTGACCACATTTTTGGAACAAAGCGTTTCGAGGCGGAGGCAACAGATCGTGGTTGGGAGCAACCCGTTGTGTATGCACACGAAGACCTGCCCGAAAATTTTCGACGATACGAGCGCACGCTGGGTTGGAACGCCGCAATCAATAAGCGCCAGTTTGCATTGCCGATAGAGGAGTTTGTGTGGCCCGCGGGATACCGCTATCCCGATGTCACGTACAAAGATCGGTTGACCTTCACCCAGGGAGATCTCACGTTCGAGTTGTATCACGGTCGCGGCGAAACAGATGACGCAACATGGACCTTCTGTCCCGAGAAAAAGATCTTGCATCCAGGCGACTTGTTTATTTGGGCGGTTCCTAATGCTGGCAACCCACAAAAAGTGCAACGTTTTGTGAGTGATTGGGCGCACGCACTACGTCAAATGGCAGCAACGGGTGCCGAGACAATGTTGAGCGGACATGGTCTTCCTATCTTTGGAAAAGATCGTGTCGCGCGCGCGTTGCTTGATACTGCAGATTTGCTCGAATCACTAGAGCAGCAAACACTTGCACTAATGAACACCGGAAAGTCGCTTGATCGTGTGTTGCACGAAGTAGAGGTGCCTGCGCACTTACGCGAGCTGCCGTATTTGCAACCGGTGTATGACCACCCGCAATTCATCGTGCGCAACGTGTGGCGTCGCTATGGCGGCTGGTGGGACGGCGAGCCAGATTCGCTTCTTCCCGCGCCTCGCGCCCAGCAAGCGGCCGAATGGGTGCGTTTGTCTGGTGGATTAGAGAATGTGTTGGCGCGAGCACGTCAGCTTGCCGCTGATGGCGACTTGCGCATGGCCTGTCACTTGGTGGAATTTGCCGTGTTGTTTGACCCTGCATCGAAGGAAGCACACGAGACACGCACCAACGTCTATCGCACGCGCTCAGAACAGCAGACCAGTTCCATGGCACGCAACATCTTGAACCACGCCGCCTTCGCGAGCGAACAAGGCAAACGCGACCTGGCGGGCGATTTCTAAGCGATTTTCCCTCCACATGTGACGAATTAGGGCGTGACCTTGGTCGTTCGTCTTGCCATTGGCTGGCCTCTCGTACTTCTATATAGGTATGACGATGACTGAGCCACGTATACCAACACTCGAAGAGTTCCGTGCCGAGGCGCGCGAATGGCTCGCGACGCAATGGCCACAGCGCCCAGATGACATTGCAGCGATATGGGGTGAAGGGTCAGATTCGGTATCGGTGTTTCATGATGTGCCATTTGAAGAAGAGCTGGCACTCGATAAGGCAATTCGTGATTGGCATCAAAAGAAAATTGATGCAGGGTGGGCGCTGTTCACATGGCCCGAACGTTTTGGTGGACGTGATTTACCAAGTGCATATGAACGAGCATTCGTGGAAGAAGAAGCACGCTTTCTTGTGCCACGAGAACATGAAACATTCAACGTTACGGTGAACCTTGTTGGTCCAACTATCGCCGTGTATGGAACTGAAGAACAAAAAGATCGTTTCATCCCTCCTTTTATTCGTACCGACATGTTGTGTTGTCAGTTGTTTTCCGAACCAAATGCTGGGTCGGATCTTGCATCGTTGTCGTGTTCGGCAAAACAAGTGGGGGACTCTTGGATCATCGATGGCCAGAAAGTGTGGACGTCTGGTGCGCGTTTGTCCGAATACGGATTGTTGATTGCGCGTTCTGATACGACGGGCGCAAAACACGCAGGCATGACCGCATTCTTGTTACCGCTGAATCTTCCCGGAGTTGAGATTCGTCCCATCCGTCAAATGACAGGAGGCGCGTCATTCAACGAAGTGTTTATGACCAACGTTGAGTTGTCTGATGACTATCGTCTCGGCGCAGTGGGCGAGGGCTGGAAAGTGGCGCTTACTACGTTGGGATTCGAGCGCAACAGTTCAGCAGATGGCGCTGGTGGCGCCGGTGGTACGCCACAGCAACTGATTGCGTTGGCACAACATCTTGGGAAGAACACAGATCCTGTAGCGCGTCAGATGCTTGCTGAGGTGTACTCGATGGGCCGCATTGCAGAGTTGTCAGGTCTTCGTATGCGCGGAACATTGTCTGCTGGGCAAGATCCTGGCCCACTTGGATCCTTGGGCAAACTGTTTTGGACGCAGCGCCTAAATCGCACATCAGATGTGGCGACGTATCTTCTCGGCGCTGACCTCATGGCGGACTCGGGTGAATGGGGTAAGTATGCGTGGGCAGAACATGTTCTTGGCGCACCGGGTTATCGCATCGCAGGCGGTAGCGATGAGATTCAGCGCAACATCATTGGTGAGCGTGCTCTCGGGCTGCCCCGAGAGCCACGCTAAAACCCTTATTTCGCTGAGATTTTCAGGGTTCCTGATTTAAACGACTTCTTGTTCAATGTGCATGTTGCGTGAACCGATGTTGCACCTTTGTAAGCATTTGCTGCAGGGCGAACGGTGGCCTTGCCAGCCTTGTTGACCGTGGCAGAACCGACAGTCTTGCCAGTGTTTGTGGTGACAACACATTTTGCTTTAGGAGTTCCAGCAAGTGAGATCTTTGTGGTTGCTTTCACAGTTGCTTTGGTTTTCCCCGCTGCAGGTGTGGGTGCTGTAATGCGAACTTGACCGGCACCTTTTTTCAGCTTCAATGTCATCTTGCTGGCGGTCGCAGCTTTGCGAACTGATGCGGTCCGTACACTTGATGGAGCCACACAGTTTTGAGGGTTTGATTGGCAATACTGCGTTATTGCTTCGATAGAGCATGGGTTAATGCCGTATTGATTACAAAATGTCTGTTGTGCGGCAGAGTCACTTGAAGGTGGAGGGGTGCTGCCGCCTGGACCAGAGCCCGTTGACAGGTTGGAAAACTGTTGGTTTAAATCAATCGTTTGTGATTGTTCAAATGTTCCAGACCCAACGTAACCGGTGAATGCTCCGGTGCCGTTCGTGATGAACACTTTTGCAGAGGCTGACAGCGAAATGATTTTGTTGTCCGCAAATGTTGATGAATCTCCAGTCATCTTGGAATTCAACTCAATGGTTCCCGTTAAGGTGCTTTTGCTGGCATCCTGAAATGACAATGCAAAACTGCAGACTTGTAGTCCGACACTAGAAATTGATGCGATACCAATAGAGATGTTCGGAAGCGATCCACTGATAGTCATCGTGTTTGTGAATTGCTGCTGAATTCGACAAGTGGCAGCAAATGTGCCGTTGTTAAATCCTGAATCTGATTGAGCAAGTCGCGAGTTCGAAACGGTGCCCGTTAAGGCTTGTGATGGGTTGTCAATAGAACACGAGATAGTCACTGTGTCTTTACCGCTAGTAATCGCATTTTGAAAGAGAGTTGAGGGATCACCACAGTTGGGTGCTGACTCTGCCGCCGACGGTGGATTCACATTGACCGTGAAATCGAGTGCCTCGGCGGGAATGTCGACAGCAGACGCCGACGGGCTGGGTGCCACCACCAATCCCAACGCTGCAATGACGGGGACAACAAAGATTCGACGCAATTTCATCTGAGGCTCCTTCATGAGATGAGGACGACGCGACACAGACCACATAGTAGACCTGATTTTGTCTTCAGCGAACAGTGCCTGTTTTTGTCTATTTCAGGAACACCCTTGCGATGTCTGCAATGACAGCTTCTTTTTCCTCGATTGGGGGAAGGATGACAAGTTGATCAAGTCCGGCTGCATACAACTGATTGACACGGGTGCGTAGTTGCTCGGGGGTTCCCACCATGCATGTGCGATCGATTAATTCAGGCGTGACGAATTGCTCTTCTTCTGGAATCACCCAACAGTTGTGTCCAAGATGGATCCGTTGGTGGCGACGCTCGGGTGGGGTGAGTTCTACTTGTCGCACGTAGTCGTCCCACATGTCAGAGAGATCGGCCGGGGGACGACGTCCAAATTGCACCATCTGTTCGTATGTGTAATGAAGACTCGCGATAGCAAAGGCGCCTGCTTGACGCTTCACGCGTTCACTATTTAATGTCTCACCGTCGCGTAGCACCACCATTGTTGTGAGGTTCGCAATGGGGAACTTGGTGCGATTGATGCCCAGCATTTGTTCGCGAGCTGTTCGCCGGAGTCGACCCCACAACGATTGCACAGCATCGGGAGTGTTGGGCAGGGAAGTGATAAGTCCATCTCCATGACGCACAGCAACAGCAAGCGCTTTTGGTCCAAATGCCGACACATACATCGGTATGCGCGGGGAGAAACGAACAAATCCATCCTCTGGCATCACGTGACGAACTGGAGTTGATGTACCGCGAAACTCATATTCCACTTCGCGCCCGTCAAGAAATCCACGTAGGTCATAGAGGTACTGATCAAACTCGCCGACGCGCATTGGTGGATGCCCCATAATGCGCATCGCTGTGTTGCCGGTGCCCACAGCACAAAACACACGACCCGGAGCCAATTGATTGATAGTCGCGTGAGCGGCCGCCGTGACTGGTGCGGTTCGTGTTGATGGAACGGCAACGCCAGTGCCGATACGAATGGTTGATGTACGGGCGGCAATGAGGGCCATGATCGCATACACGTCTGACCAAATCATTTGACTGTCTGCTGCCCATACGTGACTGAACCCAAGACGCTCGGCTTCGACGACGTAGTCAACATCTTCAGGACGCGACGCTAAGCAAATTCCAAACTTCATCATGGTGTTATGACCTCACTTGAATGACGTTGCGTTCTTTAACGATGGGAGCAAACACTTCGGCGCGGATCTTGTTATGTAGATCGTCATGATGGTATGCGTTCCAATCTTCTTCATTATTAAACGACGCGATAACGACGTAGTCGTTGTTGCCCGCAAGACCAGCGTCAGGTCCGCATACATATGACTTGACGTATGGCATTGTTGCCCGCATGTCATGGAGAGTTTTGGTGATGAATGCAATGTGTTCAGGAGTTTGTGGCTCGGTGAATGTGAACATGGCAACGTGATGAATCATGTGGCTACCTTAGAATCTTCGTGCGACGCACAAGAAAAAGTGCATAAAAAAGGACCCACCCGCAAAGGTGGGTCCTTTTTTACGGTTTAGTTACCGACGCTTGCTCTTCTTAGCGGTTGCTTTACGAGCAGTTGTCTTCTTAACTGTTTTCTTCACTGCTTTCTTAGGTGCAGCTTTCTTTACTGTTTTCTTCACTGCCTTTTTCGCAGCTGGCTTTGCAGCTGTTTTCTTGGCAGGTGCAGGAGCAGCCTTACGTACTGTGTTGACTTTTGGAGCAGGTGCTGCGCCAAGTGCAATGTCTTTGAATCCCTTCAACGCGGTGATCTTTGCAACAGTCTTTGCGGGGACTTTTACTTGAGCACCAGTTGCTGGGTTACGGGCCATGCGCGCTTTGCGCTTGATCTTTGCGAATTTCGCAAAGCCCGAGATATTCACGACCTCGCCTTTAGCGACATTTGCCAAAATGACGTCGATGGTTCCTTCGACCATCTTGGCAGCTGTCTTGTTGTCGACATCGGTATGGATGGCTACTGCTTGGATGAGTTCACGTTTCTTCACGCCTTGAAACTTATTGCACAACAGGCAAAAAAGCGTGGATAGTAAGGGCTTTTTGGGGCACTAGTGTTTGGCCATGGGATACACCAATTATTCACTTATTCACGTCGCGGTCGAAGAGGGCGTCGCCCGGGTGGTCATCGATAACCCGCCGATCAACATCTTCACCGCTGAGTTGTATGCCGAAATGTTGCGCCTCTCAGACGAGTTAGCCCTCGATGACGAGGTGCGGGTCGTTGTGGTGAGTTCGGCAAATCCCGAGTTTTTCATCGCCCACTTTGACGTAGGGCTGATTTTGGAATTCCCCGAACGACAGGCGCCCACTGAATTGCACGAATATCACCGAATGTGCGAGCGGATGCGCACTATGGGCAAGGCCACAATTGCTGTGATTGAAGGCCGGGTCGGTGGTGGCGGCAGTGAGTTCGCGGCCAGTTTTGACATGCGGTATGCCCTTCGCGGTGGCGCGGTGTTTAACCAGCCAGAGGTAGCGCTTGGAATCCTTCCGGGGGGAAGTGGCACGGTGCGTCTGTCTCGCCTTATTGGGCGGTCGCGCGCAATGGAAGTAATCCTTGGATGTGACGACATTGATGCTGACACTGCGGAACGGTGGGGATGGGTGAATCGCACCTTGGATGCGGACCAACTCTGGCCGTTTGTCGATCGCATGGCACGACGGATCTCGTCTTTCCCGCCGAACGCAGTTCGTGAGGCAAAGGCCTCAATTTTGAATAACGATCACAACGTGCCTCAAGACCTTCTTGCCGAGGCAGCTGGGTTCGCCCGACTCATTAAAGACCCACGTGCGATTGCGGCAATGACCAATTTCATGAATCGTGGGGGACAAACGCGAGAAGGCGAGCTGCGTCTTGGAGCGCTGTGTGACGAGATCAATGACTGATGTCTGTGTTTGAGCTATCTCCAGCTGTCACACGAATGGGATTAGTACACTCGCCAAAGTGACAACGCCGTCTCCTGTCAAGGTTCTCATTGTTAACCAACATGGGGACAACAGGGGAGATGAAGCCGCACTCGACGGCATGTTGCGTGGACTGACAGAACAGTTGGGTGACACCGCATTTACGGTGGTGCACCAATTCGCAAATGCATCAGCGGGTCCGGCTTTTCGATCTGACGTCACGTGGATCCCACACAAGATCAGCGCAATTGAAGCATTGAGACTGGTGGTGTATGCCGTTCTTCGCATGTTGCGTCTGCGTCCGAAGTTCATATTGGGTCGGGTGGGTAAACAAACAATTGATGCATACGAGCACGCAGATGTGGTGATTTCTGCACCCGGTGGACCGTATTTCGGTGACATTTACATCAACCATGAATTTGTTCACTGGTTTTATGTATGGATGGCGAAACTACATAAGAAGCCATGTGGTCTCTATGCGACTTCCGCAGGGCCGTTTCACAAGAAATGGGCAAATCCATTTCGACGTTTTACATATCGCTGTTTTGACGCGGTCTATGTGAGAGAAGAGATTTCCGCAGGACACATCAAAAAACTGTTTGGATCACATCACATAGATGTTCACGTGACTGTGGATGCAGCCTTACAGGTGACAGTGGCGCCTAGTGAGCGCGATGAACAGCGACTCATTGTGGTGTCGGCGATTAACTGGGCGTACAAGGGCTCATCCAATGTTGCGGATCGCCAACGTACCTATGACTCTGCGATTGTGAGTGCAGTTATCGAATTAGTCAGTGATGACACTGCACGGGTTGTGTTTGTGCCGCAGTTGCACGGTACAAAACACCGCGATACTCCATACTTATTGCGACTCGCCGATCAATTGCGTCTGAGAATCACAGATCTACGTATCGACATTGAAGTATGGGACGAAGAGCGCGACATGACGTCACAACGCGCCTTGTTTGCGTCGGCAGATTTTGTGATAGCTGGTAGATATCACCCCGCGGTGTTCGCGTTGTCTGCCGGGGTCCCTCAGGTATGTATTCCCTATGAACACAAGGCAACAGGAGTGCTCGCGCTTGCTGAATTGTCAGATGTTGTGGTGCCTATTGAGCAAGTAACAGAAGAGAAGTTGCGTGACGTAGCCCACTACGTTCGCCAAAATGCCGCAAGTATTCGTGAACGTTCCCACGCTGCTTCTGTGAGATTGAAGTCGCTATCTGCAGAGACATCGCGAGCCATGGCTCAACTGGTGGACCATCAATGACAAAGGTGCTGATTACTGGCACAGGCGACCCAGAGTTTGGACGTAATAGACAGATCATCCGTTTGTTGCACCACTGTGGTTGCGATGTGTCAGTGCGGACTCATTCGGTGTGGGCAGGCGACAAGGCGCGTTCAGTTACTAGCGGGAAGTTGTCTCTTGCGTGTCGGGCCGCACTTCGCTATGTGAAAGTAATCGCCACGGTGGTGGGCGCAGGCGTTCGTCGTCGTCCCGATGTGGTGATGATTCTTCATCCCTCACAAATTGATGCGGTGGTTGTTGGGCTTGTCTGCAAAGTATTTCGGTTGCCACTGGTGATTGATTTTTTTGTATCGCTGCACGAGACGGTGGTGCAAGATCGTCGACTGCTCAGGGAGAAATCACTGGGTGCACGATTTTTACGTTGGTGTGATCGTTGTGCAGCGCACATGGCAGCCCATGTCATGGCTGACACCCCAGAAGATGCCGAGTATTTTGCAAGAGATACCCGTACACCGTCCACAAAATGGTCTCCAATTTGGGTAGGCGCTGATCAGAGTATTTATGCGCCGCAACCTAACGAAGTAGTTCTGCCACATTCAGTGTTGTTTTACGGCACCTACATTCCATTGCAAGGAATTGAACATATCGTTCGAGCATCAGCCTTATTGCCACCACATGTCTCGCTCACACTGATTGGTGATGGCCAGGAACGCGAGCGAATTGAAGCAATTATCAAAGACGAACAACTTCCTGTGCATCTCATAGGGGCAGTATCAGAACATGAACTCGCAGATCACATTGCGCGAGCATCGGTGTGTCTTGGGGTCTTTGGAGATGGTCCAAAGACATCGCGAGTGATTCCCAACAAGGTGTTTCAGTGTCTCGCAATGGGCAAGGCCATTGTCACCGGCGATACTCCGGCCATCTCGCGGTTAGGAAATGCGGTCGCGGTGGTTCCAGTTGCAGACCCAACATCGATTGCTGCCGCGGTGCTTGATATCTTGAACAACGATGAGAAACGCCATGAGTTGGAACACCGTGCGCGCTCGGTGTTTGAGGATCGTTTCGATGAACGGGTTATCGCAGACGACATGGCGGATGTGATGGGGCGCATCACGAGACAAAAGAGTGCAATTGCGCCACTCACCATTATGGGGCGTTTGCGTGAGCCCTACATTCGAAAGTGTGTACAACGTTGCGAACCCCGACGTATTTTGGAAATCGGTGCTGGGCAGGGTGCAATGGGGACGCGCCTGGCACAACACGCTATGTACGTGGGACTCGAACCCGATACGTCGTCTGCGTCAGTAGCGCGACAGCGTCTGTCAGGCAATGAGAATGCTGACTTTCGCACGGGTGGGATTGAACGGCTAGCAGCGAATGAAGCATTTGATGTGGTGTGTGCGTTCGAGGTGTTAGAACACATTGAGGACGATGTTGCGGCTCTTCGTCAATGGTGCTCGCATGTGACCGATAACGGGATTGTCATCATCAGCGTTCCTGCACACCAAAGTAGGTATGGAGTCTCTGATCGCGCGGTGGGTCATTTTCGCCGTTATGACGCAACAGACATATCTGATCTATGTGAACGTGCCGATTGTGAAGTGGTGGCCCGCCATGCTTACGGTGCTATTGGTGGTCATGCATTGGAGACAGTACGAAATCTTGTTCTACAGCGTCGTGGTGCAACAGAGTTTGGAGAGTCTGGCCATCACGATGTTGCTGCACGAACAGCGGCAAGTGGTCGTCTGTTTCAGCCGTCGTCACGATGGGGTGGAATATTGACCGCACTCATCGCTGCACCGATGCGCGTTATTCAAGCGCCATTTTCGCGCACCTCAGTGGGTGTTGGTTGGGTAGTGGCTCTGCGCAAACGCGGCACGGTGTAGGCATAACCAAGCGACCCCAAGACCACTGCCGATACAAGCATGATGCCACGGTCGGTGGTGGCAGCTAACAAGCCGGTATCAAAACTGGAACCCATTCCTAGTGCTGCTGCTGTGATGAAAAATTCGCGGATGCCGATGCCACCTGGTGTGAAGGCAATGATGCCCGCAATTGCGGCTGCCGGTGCGATCACCAAAAAGAACCACAGCGATTCATGAACACCAAGAAGCGCAAAGGCAAGTTGAAATCGCCATGCGGTGACGATGTATTTCACCACGTCGATCACCGTGACTGTGATCGACGTAGTTGGATTACTTCGAATGTCATTCCAACCACGAGCAAAGTTAGAGATGGCTCGTCGAATGCGCCCAGATGGTTCCTCACTCGTGGGAAGTGGGATCGCAAGAAATGCGACGCACATCACGCCAATGCCAACAAATGCGGCCAGCATGATCCATGCAAAATCCCCACCTGCTACTGCGTACGCAATCACACCAACGATGCCAACAATTGCTGACGAACCAAGGCTGATGATGAGGTTGGCACCGTACGTACTTCCGTTACGGGCATACGACAAATCATGAACTGATTTCATGTACTGAAATTTGTATATGGTGCCCACCTGCGCTGGCAGCAAGTTGCCGAGCAAGCCAGAACAAAACACCATCCAGTTCTCCCAGAACGACACTTTGACCCCGATGCTGCGATACACCACCCAGAATTCCGCTGAATTGAGGAAATGGCCAACGATGATAAGGACGGCAATGAGCGCAAGATCCCATGATGGGTCTTCCCACAGGGGTGCAAGATCATCGCGACGATTCCATACCAAGGCAACCAGTGCGAAAACGACAAGTGCAGAAAGCACATAACGCACAGTCTTCTTGTTCAACACAGAAGTGTTTATCCGATCATTCGATTAAATGAGGCATACGACGACAGCAGTCCGATCGCCTGCAACGTGTGGTGTCCGATCGACACTTTGTTTCGATACCACTCTTCAGCACGTTTTGACGACAGCAAAGAATCGACGTATTCCGGGTTCCAGTCAAACGGAAGATCAGCAAGTTGGGTGATGATGTTTGCTCGGATGTCGTTCATGTACCACGTGTCGATTGGTGAGTCGACGGGGGACTGTTTCGGTTGATCGATAATCGCGTCGGGCAGTAACTCATATTTGCGCACCATTGCGACCAATAATTCTTTGCCATTGGCGGCGGGAGACTCGTCTTGTTTCTTTAGGTAATCAATAGGCAGTGAGGTGACGTACGAGCGAAAGACGGGGTGGAGATACGGCGTGAAATGGGGGAGGCCTGTTGCCGCCATAGCACCATCAACTTTCACTTTGCTTTGGTTGGTGAGGCCATTTCCGTGAAATGCACGCCGTGGTCCGTCAAAGCCGGTCACAGCCGTGGCTAGGCGCGTACGAATATGTTCAACGGTTTCTGTTTGTGCCGGTGATGGTCCATGCCGTAATTGCGACAATGCGTAGTCGTCGAGATAGCGGGTGGGCAGGTGTCCACGTGCCGGCTCATCAAGCATCATGTTTCCGATCACACTGCGAGCAGTACGGGCGACGTGACCAAGATGTTTTTCTGCAAATGATGTGCGCAACGGTGCGCCTGAAGCGCTCAGTAACCAGTCAGGTATTTTGGCGAGCCGTTTGTTTAGTGCTGCGCGACGGTTTACCGTTGGATAACTGAGAAATACCGCATCGCAACCGTCGCCATTAAAAATGGCGCTGTGCCCGTCATGTTGTGCGAGTTGTGATGCAACAAGCGTGTGGATTTGGTAGTGCGCTTGGGCGCCTGGCTGTGTGAAGTAGCGACCAAATTGTCGAAGATTTTCCTCAATGATGTCTGGAGTAAACAACACGTTGTGATGCGTAATGCCGAGTGAGTTCACAAAAGAATCGACATTGCGTTGTTCGTATTTCGCATTTCCGAATGTAAATGTGTACGTGTGAACTTCGTGACCCATGCGCCGAAGTGAGGCTGCTACCAGCATTGAATCGAAACCACCGAGCAGTACCGCATGACGAGTATTTCCCGCTGTGAGTTCTTCAAGTGCTCCAAAGAAGCGATCTCGTAACTCGGGAATAGCGGCGTCAAACGACGACGGCGCGGTGACTTCTGGGTGAATCACTGCGGTTGACGTTGTGGTACCTGAAGTGATGTTCCACCTCGTGCCTGCTGGCACGGCACTGATGCCTGAATAGGCAGTGTGTGTGTCGGGATAAAAACCAAATCCCAACATGAAATCTTCGTAACCGCGATCAACGTGGGTCCCTGTAGCGCGAGCAAGGAGATGAAGAGAAGAGGAGCACAGGACATCATTTCCGGTTGTGTGGGTGAAAAGACGGTGATTTCCACGTCCGGTTGCAACAATCAAATCAGTGTTGTCGCATGCAGCAGCGATGACATCGTCGGGCGCACCGTCGAGCAGGGTGCTCGTTGTGGTGAAACCCGCGCAACTAACGCGAGCCCCAGAGCCGTAGAAAGCAGCCTGATTGTTGTGCGCTGTGGCTGCACTTTCTCCGAGAAGTGCTATCCGCATGGTGTGATTATTTGTCACGATGCGAATCTGCGCGCCGAGTTCGCGTGCTATATCACACGCTGTATCGAAGCGATGTGAAGAGGGTCCGGTGTGTGCAATAAGGCCGTACATGTCAACACGAATCTAGACCTTGACGCATCCACAGCGTGAGGTCTAGCTGTGGCTCATCGCCTTGATTACTCCATCCAGTATCTGCTGGGGGTTCAGCGTCTGTACTGATCACACAATTCACGTCGGTTGGCACCACACTGTCATCATCAATGGGCACAATCTGAATCGGGTGCACCAGATATCGGTAATCAACGAAGGCATTTCCTGCACGTGTATCGATGTCGATAGCGATGTCGGTGTCGTTGCGTTCCTCGTCGGGTGTAAAGCTTTCGATTCGATTATCGAGTACAAGATCTTCGCGAATCTCACGGTAGGGAATGACTGTTTGAGTGGCAGTGTAAATAGTTGCTGCGGCGCTGATGCATCCAAGAAGAACCAGGCCGGTCACTGCCGAGCGTTTCCACATCATGATTACTGTTGCAGCAATTGCAGCAAAAACTGCGGTGAGGACCACATAGCCAATTGGTGCAAAAGCATCGCGAGCCCAGTCGAGGGCAATGGCATTTGGAGGTGAGAAGTACCGACGATCAATGAGCATTTCTCGCAGACGGTCACCATTTGTCGAGATGAGAAGTATTGCCATCAATAGAACCATCGCTGATAACGCAATCCACCACATCTTCCAGCGCCCAGATACAAGAAGTGCAGCACATGCAATTGCAACAAGTACTGGGCTCACCGCTTCGACGTATCGGCCGTATATCAAATGATCTGGTCGAGTGATGTGGGCGAGTTGAACAGAAGATGTAAGTGCAACAGCAGCCACCATGGCAATCACGTAGGCAACAGGCATAGCGTGGCGCCAGGACCGTTCAGAGATATGTCGCCACATCGCGGCTGCAACCGCAATGATTCCAACAAACGCCAAGCCGAATGAAGTGGAAATGAGATACCACATCTGACCGGTTGCCGAACGCAAGATGTGAGGCCATTCGTTCAGCGTTGTCATGCGCTCCACCATGCGGTCTTCTTTTCCAAGCGATGCGACATATAAGTCGTCACGTAAAGATGCGTTGAGTTGATCAAACATGAGATACACCACCGCACAACTTGCGATGCCAGCGACAATTAGTCCATAGCGACGTGGTCGAATTGTCATACCTGCAATAACAATGGCTGCAACTGTTAAGGGCAAGATCAAGACAAAACGTCCATGTACTATTGGTAAAAATCCAGCAACTGCGCCGGTTGCAATCATTTTGAACAGACTCGGCGAAGTGCTGATTTCAAACACCAACAACACGATCACGGCGATCAGAAGGCGACTGAGTGATTCGGCGTAAGCAAACAACGAAAATGCCGCGACCGACGGAGCAATAGAGATTGTGGCAGCGACGAGCGCGGCCCATCGCATTGACAGGTTGAAGTGGCGTGTCATCAGTGCGTATAAGACGACGCCGGTGATGAGTACACAGAAGATGTTGAGAAATAGTGCCACTTGAAACTGCACATCTATTGATGCACCAAAGAGTGCACCTACTGCTGTCACCATGCTGTAGCCGGCTTGATAGAAAGCGCGAACTTCAGGTAACGGAGTTTCCTCATGTCCTGTCAGTACACGACCGTTTAATAAGTAACTGAGTTCGTCGGGCCGTGTTGATGGTCCGTGAATGAAAAATACTGATATGGCAAGAACAAGCGATGTGATTGCAGAGAGTGCAGCGACGTATCCGAGCGTCCAGCGTGGAGGCTCGGTCATGAAAGTTGACTACTTGGGAGGTGGTTCTTTAGGTAATCCCAATGCACGCTCAGAGATCGTATTGCGTTGAATCTCATCTGTTCCACCGGCGATGCGCAATCCTGGAGCACCGGTGAGAAATCCACTCCATGCGTAGGTGCCCCACTCGCCAGAATCTGCTGTCATTGCTGGTCCGAGGATCTCACCGGCAACCTTGCCGATACGGCGAAGTTGTGTGGTGTAGAGCAATTTGGTAATGGATCCCTCTGGGCCCAAGTCGTGCCCGGCAGCCACTGCTGCTTCTTGACGAAGACGCAACATACGGATGATCTCGTCGTAGAGATACACCTCAGTGAGATGACTGCGCACGATGGGATCAGAGGTGACTCCACGATGGCGCGCGAGTTCAAAGAGGCGCTCTGATGGGCTCACTGTTGTAGAACCACCACGATTAGCAACAACATGTCGCTCGTTCATCAACGTGGTGAGAATCGCACGCCAACCCATGCCTGGTTCGCCAACACGATTGGCGTGTGGCACCCTTACGTCATTGAAGAACACTTCGTTGAATTCGGAGTGCCCGTTCATTTGTTTTAGTGGACGAACCTCAACACCGGGTGTGTCCAGCGGCAACATGAACATAGTGAGGCCTTGATGTTTTGGAACAGATGGATCCGTGCGAGCCAACAACTGTCCTACATGGGCGATGTGGGCATAACTGCTCCATACTTTTTGTCCGTTCACCACCCATTCATCACCGTCTCGCACTGCCGTTGTGCGAAGTCCTGCGAGGTCCGATCCTGCTTCTGGTTCACTGAGTAATTGGGAGCAGATGATGTCTCCGCGATGAATGCCGGGTAAAAAACGTTGTTTGAGGTCGTCAGTGCCGTGTTCCAAAATGGCAGGGCTCACCATGCCGCGACTGACTTGAAACAGTCCTTGATCAGGCACGTTAAATTCTGCGAGAACGTCAGCAAAGACTTCTTCATGTTGCAGTGACAATCCCATGCCGCCGTATTCGCTGGGTCCGCTAATCCATCCGTAGCCGTTGTCAAATAGCAAACGCCGAAAAGCGATTACTTTCTCACGTGACTCAGGTCTGTCGTGTTCATTGCTGCCAACGGATACGACTTCATCTGTCCCTTCGCCCCATCCTCGTGTGGTTGAGGCAGGACGAATGGGTATGTGCTGCAATAAAAACGAGCGCGCCTGTTCGGCGAATTCCTCGGTACTGATCATGGATGTCGACTAATGAGCGTCGGCAAGTCCAGCCAAAGCCAACGCAGCTTGTTTTGCGTTGTCCATGTCGTAGTGCTTACGCGTCACAATGCGCTGTGCATACAAACCACCACCGGATTGGATGTTGGTTACTTGTTGCCAGCCGCCGAATGCATCGGCTGTGTAGTCGCGAATTGCGTGGAACAAACGAGTGCGGTATTCACCGCTTACGTCGCTACGAGTGCTCATGTACTTGCGAGCAAGTGCACCAACTTCTTCGTTTTCCAAGTCAGACGTTGACGGGGCGGTGACAACTGCACCACCGGCAATGTCGTGCAGGTGACGCACCATCATGTTGAAGTTTGCAGCGCCCGTGTATTTACCGGCGTTGGTGTACAACTCGCTCGGGAACATTGCACCAAATTCGCCCTGTCCAGCATTTGCAATTGCTGCTTCATAACATGCGCGCACGACAGTGGCGTGAATGATCATCTCGGAAATCTTTTCCTTGATGTGTGCCTCGCCGGCCAAGCCGTTTGCTTCGGCAATTAACTGTGCAAGACCAACGAGTGCGTCAGCACCGTCAGCCATGCCAGTGAGACCACCAAGGCGTTCCCACAAACCAAGTGAGTGCGCAAACAATCCGGCGCTTGATGTTTCACCGTCGAGGAAGATTCGTTCGTTTGGTACGAACACGTCATCAAAAATGACAAAGCCTTCCGGAGTGGATTCTTTCGATGTCACCGGGAAGTCACGTGGATCTGCATGACGAGGTGCGTATGAAGTGTTGATGATCTTGACGCCAGATGCATTGACGGGCACCATGCACGCAATGGCGTACTCTTCTTCGCCAGGTTTCATCGACTTGGTGGGAATGGTCATCAACTCGTGTCCAAGTGATGCAGCAGTGATGTGGAGTTTGGCTCCACGAAGCACAACTCCTTCAGGAGAGCGATCGACAACGTGGACGTATGCATCGGGATCGTCTTGACGTCCTGGTGGACGTGAACGGTCACCTTTTGCATCGGTGATGCATTGCGTAATACGCACGTCACGCTTTTGTGCATCTTCAATGAAGCCATGAATGCGTTCGATGTACTGCGGGGCAGTGTCTTTGAGACGACCTGCGACAGTTGCCAATGTCATGATCGAGGTGTAGGTGACATGGGCCATCATTCCTGCGGCGTGAACGAGGTCGACCTTGTCGCGAAGACCTTCTTTTGTCGTCGGAATATCCGAGATGGGACTCTTACCGTCAACGGCGCGTTCCAACAGCCAGTCGTACTGGTCTGCGATTTGCATCGCTGGTGGACCAAGCACCGGATGGCTTGGAATGTCGTGAACGCGTTCACCTTCAAAATATGTCGCACGTCCGTCAAACAACGATTTCTTGTATTCCTCACCTGTCATCATGGCGAGCCCCCCTTCAAGCTGTACGCCAAATCTACTGCAGCCTGTCAACAGGGCAGCGAGCGGAAGATCTCCAGAGTGGGAACAAGGTCTGCGGGCGCAAAATCTGTCGGACCAGCGGGTAAGTCGTTACAGGGCCACCATCGCCCATGATGATCGGCCGTCAGTGGGATGTCTTTTGACGCAATGAAGAACCATGACACATTCCAATGTCGATGTGGTCTGTCGCCAGGGACATCAGAGACGTGAACGATTGCCGGCGCATCAACAACTGGTGTGACATTGTGAGTTGACAGACCGGTTTCTTCTTCTAGTTCGCGTAACGCAGCATCTTTTGTGGATTCGTGTGGGTACATGTGTCCACCTGGCGCACTCCAACCAAGCAACGAATGATTGACGAGCAAGATGTGATCGCGTTCGGGGGTCATCACCCATGCCGTTGCGCACAAGTGTCCATGAGCAATATCGATTGTCGCATCAGCGAGACCGCGAACTAACTGTGTGGACAGGTCGTTGTGGTGCACAAGGAGTGCGAGTTCTTTCGATATCGCAGGATGTGAACCGGGGATATCAATGGTGTCGTGAGGGAAGCCCACCGAAAGACTCTCTGTGTCGCCGTATTTTTAGTGACTGTGAATAAATGACATCACTTCTGCTCGGGCAGAAGAGTCGGTGCGATAGATACCACGAACTGATGTGGTGACTGTTTTTGAACCGGGTTTGCGAATGCCACGAATCGACATGCACGAGTGTTCGGCTTCGAGCACTACTAATACTCCGACCGGATCAAGCATGTGTTGCATTGCATCGGCAATTTGACTGGTCATACGTTCTTGCACTTGCAGACGTCGCGCATAGCCTTCTACAAGACGCGCAACTTTCGAAAGCCCGGTGAATCGACCTGTTGTGCCGGGAAGATATGCAACGTGTGCGACCCCGGTGAACGGAAGCAAGTGGTGTTCACACATGGCAGTAAAGGGAATGTCACGAACCAGCACCATCTCGTCGTGTTCGATCTCGAATGTTTTAGTGAGATGCTGCTCAGGGTCGTCGCTCGCACCCTGAATGACTTCGGCCCACATACGTGCAACACGTGCGGGCGTATCGAGTAATCCCTCACGAGTGACGTCTTCTCCAATGGCGTCAAGAAGTTCGCGTACGGCTTTTTCTGCTCGTGCGTAATCAAATGATGTGCGATTGCTTCCGGTGTCAGGTGGTGCAGACGATGAAGCAATGGGCTGCTGTGATGTGGAACTCATGGCACCTCCAGGTTGGTCGCCGTAGATCAACCTACCGTTATTTATTGGTGCGGTAATCCCCGAATTCCTTGTCGCGGTCGGTGAGTGCACCGGTCACGCTTTCGGCAAGTTTTCCGAAGTATTCACGGCTAGAGCGCTGATGAAAACCAAGTGCATTCAAATCTGCGGTGGCGAGCATGCCGTCACGCATACCCATTGCTTCCATTGCACGATGAACGACACGTTTGTTAATTGCTTGTAGATCAGCTGGAACTTTTGCAACGCGTTGTGCAATTGATAGAACCTCAGCATCAAGCGCATCAGATGGGAAGGCACGGTTTGCAAATCCCGATGTAACCGCTTCATCTCCTGTCATTGAATCTCCAGTGAGCATTGCCTCCATTGCGCGTCGCATGCCCATCAACCACACGTGCCATGCCATGTCAGGCGAAGACATAGAACGCACTGGCGGATATCCGATTTGTGCATCGTGGGCGACATAGACAAGGTCGCATGCTGTGGCAAGTTCAGTGCCGCCTGCAAGGCAGTATCCGTGCACTTGGGCAATGATTGGTTTTGAAAGATCCATCATTTCAAACCAACCACGTAAAACGTGTCGTGCCCATGCGCCATCTGCAGGACTTAACGGCCACGGTGGAGTTTCGCTCGGGTCTTGCGCAAGGTCATATCCGGCGGAGAAACATGAACCAGCTCCGCGGATGATGACAACACGCACAGACGAATCGGCATCGGCTTCACGCAATGCGGTGAACAATTCGGAGCGGAGCCCGTGCGAGAGGGCATTTCTTTTATCGGGGCGATTGAGCGTGATGCGCGACACCTGGTTTGCGGGGGAGTCGACAATGATGAAGCGATACTCAGAACGGGGTACAGAAGCCATGTGTGACAGCGTATGAGGCGAGAGATTGGTCACAGGAATAGATGTTCTCGGGGTTCACGAAACCCTGTCATTGCTGGGTAGCCGTAAGATATCGACGGTGAAAAAATTTTGGAGACACGTACGTCTTGCGGTCGCGGTGACCGTGACGGGGGCTGGCGCGCTTGTCGTTGCGTCTCCATCTGTTTCTGGCGCGAGCGTTGTCGGCGATTACATCGTGCACTTGAAAAACAGTGATGTTGTTGCCGTTGTTGATTCAATTTCGTCGCTCGATGTACAAGACATCGACAATGTGTATGACGAAGTGTTTGACGGGTTTTCTGCCGAGTTGACCGGCCGAGAGGTGGAACTACTTCGTCGCCATCCTGATGTTTCTTTTGTCGAGCCGGACATGTCCGTGTCGATAGCAGCAGAACAGGCCTCGCCGCCGTGGGGTCTTGACCGCATTGATCAACGCAATAGGCCACGAGACGGGACATACACATACGACGCCACTGGTTCTGGCGTAACGGTGTATGTCTTTGATACAGGAGTTGATGCAACGCATCCAGATTTTGGAGGGCGAGTCACCACTGGGTACTCAGTCATTCCTGGCTATGCAGCAAATAAGGATTGTCATGGTCATGGAACCCACGTTGCTGGAACTGTTGGTGGCACAAAATACGGTGTGGCCAAAGAGGTCACAATCGTGCCGATCAAAGTGTTGGCATGTGATGGCAGCGGATCAGTGCAAGGAATTGTCAATGCAATCGACGATTGGGTACTTCCGCGACACGTTGCGGGAACGAAGGCGATCGCAAACTTCAGTCTCGGGGGTTCGTCAACCAGTGCATCGTTAGTTGCTGCCATTAATCGTTTGCACGCTGCCGGCATTCCTTCTGTGGTGGCTGCGGGAAACAGTAATAAAGATGCATGCGGATTTTCTCCGGCAAATGCCAGTGCAGCCGTGACAGTTGGTGCAACTGATTTAGAGGCTCAAGCTGTTACAGGTCGTGAACTTGAAGCAATGTATTCCAACTTTGGACCTTGTATCGATCTCTTTGCACCAGGTACGGGAATTGAATCTGCGCGTACCGGAGGTGGTTCACAAAGAATGAGCGGCACATCGATGGCTGCGCCTCACGTCGCTGGCGCAATTGCAGTTGCATGGGAATCACGATCCACCCTCACATCACAACAGGTGTCTGATCTTGTCATTGGGAATTCCTCGCTCGGAAAGATTGCATCACTTAGTGAGGGCAGTCCGAACACATTTTTGTTTGTTCCACGCAATGGTGAAACTCCGAGTGCTCCGTTGAACCCTGCGGTTTCATTGATTGAAGGCATCACGACGGTGTCATGGGAGGCCCCCGCAACTGAGGGTGATTCGTCAATTGACGAGTATTACGTTGTGTCGCTGGACAATGGTCAGGTGTGCACCACTGTGCCGACAGAAGAAAACCCCGAACTGTCATGTGCATTTACAGATACTTCGGTCATTGATCATTCATTTGTAGTGATTGCCAGTAACAATCACGGTTCCAGCCCTCGGTCAGTAGCAGTTTTTGTTCCTCTAGAACCAGCAGTGGTGGAGATTGCGCCAACGCCACAACCAGCGCCCACACCACAACCAGTGTCACAGCCTGCTCCCGCACCGCAGCCAACACCGCAAGAAGTTGTTGAACCCGCACCGCCACCTGCGCGCGAGACAGTGGTTGTTCGAAAGACCACAAGAGTACGAGCCTTGTTGCGCAAGCTCTCGATGACTGTGACGGAGTCACAAAAAGTGACTGCACGTATTCATCGTGATTCAAAAAAGGCCTGTGCACTTCGTGACGGCACGTTGCACATACGCAGTGCCAAGCGTTGCGTCGTTTCACTTCGTGTGACAGATAAAGCAACGCGTATGCATAGTGCGAACGTAGTTGTAAGTGTTGTTAGAAAATCATTAAAGAATTCCAACCAGAGATGATTTATTAAACCAATAAATCATCTGAACTACTGTTTGATGTATCAGATGAAAAAGTCGCTCTGAAATTGTCACTACATTTTCGACATGGAGACAGAAAGTCAGAACCATTTATTGCCACGTCGTCCACCGCGACAACGAGCACAACAACAAAGAGCGAAAGACAAAATTGAATCCGTAGTGAACGCTGCAATTGACGTGTTGGAACGTCAAGGAGAATCTGGTGTGCACATCACCGACATCAGTCGAAAGACGGGAGTGTCATACGGCGCGATTTATCACCATTTTGGTGATCGTGATGGATTAATTCGTGCAGCGCAATTCGCACGTCTCCAAGAGCAACCATTTGTAGAAATTGAGGCACTGCGAGAAGCGCTGCGTGAGATTGAAAGCGCTGCGAGTTTGTCAGCGTGTATCGATTCAATGTGTCAATCAATTGCGTCGTCCGAACACCGTCACGATCGGCTCGTGCGCGCTAGCGCTCTTGCAGCAGCCATTGATCGGCCGCAACTCCGAGCAGCATTAATTGATATTGAGTCGGAGTTAGCAGCACAGTGGGAGCAGGTGATGACATTGGCCCAACAGCATGGAGTTGCAGATGATGGATTGGATCCTCTTGCAATGGCTGTCTTTGTTGAGGCGCTTGCATTCGGTGTTGTTCTCATGGAGCTACTAGAGACAAAGCCAGAACCAGATCGTTTACGAGAGGTATTGCGTCGCGGTTTGACCGCCGTTCTGACGAAATCGCAATAGGCGAACATCTCGTGGTCTACTGTGTCGGTTGAAGCAGGTTTCAATCAGTAGGGGATCACATGCGAGTCTGTAAAGCAATGGGAATGCGTCGAGTAGTCGTAGTAACAGCGGCGGCAGGGCTTGCATGCTTGGTGCTGACCGGCTGTATCGAGTCTGAAGCAAATTTCTCGGTGAATAATGATGCGACAGTTGACGGCGTGATGAATGTGTCGATGTCGACAGAACTCGCTCAGATGTTTGGTATCACCGACAAAGAAGCTTTCGAGAAGCAGTTGCTCGACCCTGAGTCGGGCAACATCCCTGAAGGTCAAGGTTTCACAGTGACTGAGGAAGATGGCCAGTACAAGATGGAAATCACCTATGACAACACTCCGCTTGACGACGAAGACATGAAAATTGAAGTCACATCTGATGACCAGTTGAAATTCACCTACAAGAGCGAAGGCATGGGTGAAGGTGACACCGGAGTGGACGCCGGCAGCATGGAAGGCATGGAGGGCTCCATCAAGTTCACGCTTGAATTTCCAGGTGACATCACCAAAACAGTTCCGGCTGATCTTCCCGATTCAGTCACAGTTGATGGAAACGTTGTGAACATCGACAGTGATCTCACGGAAACACTCGATATTCAGATGTTCAGCGAACGTGGCGGCGCCACCGGTGGTTCCGGTGAAGATGGCGAAGGTCTCGGATCAGGAAATGATGACGACGGTGGGTCTAACGTCCTCGGTATCGGCATCGTGATCGCAGTTGCGGTTGCCGCCCTCGTTGGTGTGGCGTACCTTGTGGTGCGACGTCGGTCCAACGACACTCCCACCATTGAGTAATTCGACTCACATACTGAGTAGTTACTTCACGAACACGTTCAGTAATTGTGCAAGCTCTAATGGTGTATCGCCTTGCACGCTGTGGCCAGCATCAGTGATTCGTTCAATCACTGCATGTGGGGCGCGACGGAGTAGTTC
>JBIJAO010000022.1:0-29170 GCA_044345725.1 Ilumatobacteraceae bacterium
TACAAACGGGAATGACGTTCGTAGTCAAAAGGTGATGACACAGAAAGCGATTCGCGGCGCTCTTCTGGAAGTCCCACACGGTCCGGCAAGGTGGAGGGCACAGTGGCGCTCGTAAGCACTGCGGCTCGTTCATGCCATACGTTCGCAGCAAGTGCTGCGCCAACATGGAGAGGACTCACCTTTAATACGGGCCGATCTTCGGACCCCTCAACGTATGCGACGTAATCAGACGTTGCAGCGAGTACAAAGTCGATGGCGTCTGCAAGTCGGCCTGCCTGTGTTTGTGCTCGTAGTTGACGTTGTTTGGTCGCCTCATTGTCGGTGGTGATGCCTCGCACTGCAGTCAGTGCAGAACCCACCGCAAGTCGCGCTTCCGATAACACTGCAGCCAGTGCAGAAGGAAGTGGTTGCGATACTCGTGTTCCCACACGTGCGGAGATGTCGCGACGAATGTTGTCGGCACTTCGTTCGAGTCCCGCAATCACGTCGATGTCGGCTAATACGGCGCGCACTGCAGCGGATAGAGAACTGAGACGTCCCGACGTGAGTTGAACCCCAACAGTGTCACTCATGACATTTTCCAATTGATGCACTTCGTCGAAAACAACCACGTCGTGTGGCGGCAAAATTGCTCCTCCACTGGCCACGTGCAATCCATATAAGTGCAGGTTCACCACGATGACATCGGCTGCGTGTGCCTGGCGACGGGCGCGCTCTGCAAAACAGTCTTGTCCGCGCGGGCATTTTGATTGACCTGGACACTCGTCAGATGATGACACCACTGCTTTACGGGCGCGATCACTTGGCATGATCGGCAACTCCTCAAGGTCTCCTGTGAGTGAGGTTTTTGACCATTCTTCGATGGCGTCCACTTCGCGTAATGCACGTTCCCCGAGTTCGTCAAAATCAAACGATTGTTGTGCGTCGTTTCGTTCATCAAGTTTTTGCAGACAGACGTAATTGCTGCGCCCCTTGACAACCGCCCACTCAAAATCGTGACCGAGGTGTTCGTGCAAAATTGGCAAGTCATGACGATTGAGTTGGTCTTGAAGAGCTTTTGTGGCTGTGGCCACCACGGTCTTTTTTCCACTTAAGACAATGGGAACGAGATAGCCAAGGGATTTACCCGTTCCCGTGCCTGCTTGTACGACAATCAACCGATCATGCGAGAGTGCGTCTGCGATTGCACGTGTCATGTCGTCTTGGCCCACACGTTCTTCTGCGTTGTTGAGAGATGTTGTTACTCGTCGCAGTGCTACAACGGCCTCATCGCCGGTAGAGGAGGGCATCAGCGTGTATCTGCGACAAGAGCAAGTGCTTTGTCGAGTTCATCGGCATCAAAATCTGGCCAGGTGCGCTCTGTGAGATACATCGCTGCACCCGAGATTTGCCAGAGCATGAAGTTTGAGATTCTCATCTCACCTGATGTGCGCACTAATAAATCAACTGGTGGCAACGTGGGGTCATAGAGATTGTTGTCAATTGCGTCGTTTGTGATGGGAGCAGGTGATTGCATCGACATATTGGCAGCACGAAGAAGTTCTGAACGGCTGCCGTAATCGAATGCCACGGTCACCACGAGTCCGGTGTTGTGTGCAGTGTCGCCAATGGCTTTGCGAATCGCCTTTTGTACATACACAGGAGTTCGTGCACCTGGTTCGTCAAACGGGCGACCAATCCAGTTGGTGCGGGCATTGTTTGCATTCATCTCATCAATGCGCCCAAACAATTTGCGATGAAGCGACAAGATGTGGCGAACTTCCGGACGCGGTCGCACCCAGTTCTCGGTGGAAAAACCAAAGACGGTCAACCACCCGATGTCCCGTGCAGCCGCAGCGCGAACAACTCCAGCAAGTGCCTCTTCGCCTGCCGTATGCCCCTCGGTGCGCGGTAGGCCACGACGACGAGCCCAGCGGCCATTTCCGTCCATGATGCATGCAACATGCAATTTGCGGGAAGCTCTCTCGTGTGGCATCTGAGTCACCTGGGCAACCCTAGTAACTGGGTCGCAGCGGAGCGTGTTGTCTGATGAATGACGTATGGGCGTGAGAGACTGTGACGGTGTCTGAGGACTCTCTAGGTCATGTTGTCATTGTGGGTGGAACCGCCCACGAGTGGGCCGAGATGTCGGTACTCGAATGGCAAGAACGTCTACGTGTGATCGTTGGCGGCACTGCAATTGCTCATCCACGATGGATCACATTGATGCCCCATAGCGGCCCATCACTGTCGGCTGATGAGTACGTCGCATGGAACACAATGTTTGAACACGATGTGAAAGCACAAGCTGTGGTCACTCACGGCTGGACACGACATGTTTTCACCACCGATGACGGAGTGTCTGTAGCCATTGATCCGTGGCCGGATGCACAACATCGGTTTGCATCTTTGCTCGAGCACATCCGCACCAACGAGGAGCGACACTCGATCACAGAATCTGACCTTGGCGAGGCTGTGCTTGCGCCTGCCGACATCGAACCTGATCTTGTTGTGATTCTGGGCCCGCCAGATCGCATGCCGACATCTCTTGTGTGGGAGCTCGGGTACTCCGAGTTGGTGTTTCTTGATTTGCATTGGTCTGATCTCAACATCTCACACATTGAGATGGCTGTTGATGATTTTCATCGGCGTCAACGACGCTTTGGTGGTCTCGATTCGTGAGTACATATCGGGATGAAGCCATTGTGTTGGGTTCCCACAAGTTCGGAGAAGCAGACAGAGTTGTGGTGCTTCTCACACGGTCGTACGGAAAAGTGCGTGCAGTTGCAAAAGGCGTGCGTCGGACAAAATCGTCAATCGGTGCGCGACTTGAGCCATTGAGCCATGTTGATGCATCGCTGCGAACGGGTCGCGAGCTCGACACCATTGCTGAGGTGCGACTTGTGCACACACACACTTCTCTACGCACAGATTTTGATCGACTGTCCCAGGGGCTGTCGATGGTGGAAGCCATCAACAAGATCACGCTTGATCGCGAGCCAGTGCCAGAAATGTTCGAGATGTTGTCGCGTGCATTGCATGCTTTGAACGAGCAGTCATCTCCGCTCATGGTTGGAGCTTTTTATCTCAAGTTGATGGCAATGGAGGGCTCTGCTCCACAAGTACACGAGTGCGTGCGATGCGGGGAAAGTGCGGAACTTGTTGCTTTTGATGCGCTTGAGGGCGGCACATTGTGTCGCAGCTGTCGATCGGGAGTATCGATTTCCCCGCACGCGGTTGTGCTCATGCAAAAAATCCTTGACGGTCGATTAAAAGAAGCGTTATCTGAATCCGACTCATCTCCCGTGCATGAAGTGAATCTCATTGCTATGCGGACGATGGAAGGCCATCTCGAACGACGAATTAAAAGTCTCGGGGTCTTTGACCGTCACTTGTAGGCTGATGGGTCTATGCCCGCGACCGATCTCGACCAAATTGTCAATCTCGCGAAACGCCGTGGTTTCGTGTACCCAAGCGCCGAGATTTACGGGGGTTTTCGTTCGTCGTATGACTACGGCCCGCTCGGTTCACTCATGTTGCGCAATGTGAAAGAAGCATGGATTCGCACGATGGTGCAAGAGCGTGACGATGTTGTTCTTATCGATGCTGCAATCTTGGGTCCACCGCAAGTGTTCGAGGCAAGTGGTCACTTGGCGAACTTCAGCGATCCTCTTGTTGACTGCACCGTATGTAAGCGCCGTTTCCGTGAAGATCATCTCGAGACACGAGATTGTCCGCAAGGCAAGAAGGGCTGTCAGTTCACCGAGGCTCGTGCATTCAACTTGATGTTCAAGACCAGCTCTGGTCCCATTGAAGGTTCGGGTGCAGACGTGTATTTGCGACCTGAAACTGCTCAAGGCATGTTTGTGAACTTTGCCAATGTGTTGCAGACAAGTCGTAAGCGTCCACCTTTTGGTATTGCACAAGTCGGTAAGAGTTTCCGTAACGAGATCACTCCCGGCAACTTCATTTTCCGTACACGCGAGTTTGAACAAATGGAACTTGAATTCTTTGTGCCACCAGCCGAAGGTCCGAAGTGGTACGAGTACTGGTGCAATGAGCGTCTCGAGTGGTACGTGAACTTGGGTATTCCGCGCGAGATGTTGCGCATTCGTCCACACGACGCTGATGAGTTGTCACATTATTCAGCCGGTACCGCAGATGTGGAATTTATGTTCCCATGGGGTTGGGGAGAGCTAGAGGGTATTGCGCAACGCACCGACTATGACCTCACTCAACACTCGCAACACTCGGGCAACAAGCTCGATTTCTTTGATCAAGCAACCAACGAGCGATACGTGCCATATGTTGTTGAACCCGCAGCGGGTGCAAACCGAACAATGGCCGCGTTCTTGCTCGCCGCATACGACGAAGATGTTGTGAACGACGAGCCCCGCACAGTTTTGCGACTGCACCCACGTCTGGCTCCGTACAAGGTTGCCGTGTTGCCTTTGTCGAAGAAAGACACATTGACACCGCTTGCCAAAGAGATTTACAAAAAGCTGTCACAGCATTGGATGTGTGATTACGACGAAACGCAAGCAATTGGTCGTCGTTATCGGCGTCAAGACGAGGTGGGAACCCCGTTGTGTGTCACGGTTGACTTTGATTCTCTTGACGACAACGCTGTGACCGTTCGCGATCGCGATACCACCGAACAGGTGCGCGTGCCGATTGACAGTTTGGTTGCCACGCTCACAGACAAACTCGGATTCTCCTGATCTCAATTGCTCCCACTACGGTGATGGAGTGCCCGATGAACGGGGCCACGAAATCCAGTGAGGAGAAAGCCATGAGCAAAATTGGCGTCGTCGCAAAAGTCGTATCTGTACCAGGCAAAAGCTCAGAGACTGCAGCAGCCCTGCAGTTCGCTATTGACAATGCAATGAAAGAATCAGGTACTCGCTACTACATCTTGCATGCAGACCAGAAGGACCCAGAAGTGTTTTGGTTCTACGAGATGTACGAATCACAAGCCGACCTCGACTCTCACATGGGTGCTCCGTGGTTTGCAGAGCTGGGCGGCAAGTTGGGTCCACTTCTTGCCGAAGCACCAGAGTTGCATTTCCTTCGCCCAATCTCTGGCAAAGGTCTCTAAAGTCTCTTCTTAGTGAAGACCTATCTCGATTCGATTCTCGCTTTTCATCGCGAGCGTGCTCGCAACGATCAGCGAGATCTTTCGACGTTGGTATCACAGGCACAAAAAACTGATGCAGTGCGCGGGTTTCGCAATGCGCTCACTCATGCAGGGCATCTCGCGGTTATCTCTGAGATCAAGCGTCGCTCGCCATCGAAGGGCAACCTGAATGAAGACCTCGATGCTGGTGTGTTGGCTCGCAAATACGAAGCCGGCGGTGCGAGTTGTCTGTCGGTGTTAACAGACGAACCGCACTTTGGAGGTTCTGTTGCTGATCTGCAAACAGCCCGCAAAGCGTGTTCGTTGCCAGTTCTTCGTAAAGATTTCACGGTCGACGTACGAGATGTGTGTGATGCGCGCATCATGGGAGCTGACTGTGTGTTGCTGATCGCTGCGGCGTTGTCTGCAGATGAAATGCGTCATTGCTTATCGATGGCTCGCGAGGTTGGTATCGATGCGTTGGTTGAAGTGCACGATGAAAATGAACTGGCCATTGCATTGAACTGCGGGGCAGATCTTGTTGGGGTGAATCAACGTGATCTCGTTACCTTTCACGTTGATCACGAACGGGCGGTTCGGATGGGTTCTGTCATTCCAGACTCGGTGGTGTCGGTTGCAGAGTCGGGTGTGCGCGGGCGCGCCGATGCACAAGCGCTTCGTGCCGCCGGCTATGACGCCGTCTTGGTGGGAGAGCATCTTGTGACAGCTAGTGATCCCACGGCGGCGTTGAAAGACCTTCTCGTTCCGTAAATCTGGCTGTAGGTCGTCAGATGCACCACAACAGTGCGTACATAGTGCACCGATGGTTCACCACTTATGGTGGCTCTAGCAACTACCGTGCTGTGCATGTTCGTCAAAATCTGCGGCGTCACGTCTGAAGACGATGCGCTCTTGGCGATCGCATTGGGTGCCGACGCCATTGGGTTTATCTTTGCGCCGTCGTCTCGACAGATTGCGGTGCAAAAGGTGTATGACATCACGCGAAGACTGCCTCCAGAAATCTTGACTGTGGGAGTGTTCAAAGATGCTCACCCATCACGCGTGGTTGAAATGGTGCAGAGCTCTGGTGTGAAAGCTGCTCAGTTGCACGGACACGAGAGCCCCGATGATGTTCTCGCGATCAGTAAACATGTGCGCTTTGTGATCAAAGCAGTAACCGCCGGAACTGTGGACGCGTCGCGCGCCGACGAATTCAACACTGATTACATCTTGGTGGATTCCGCATCTCCTGGAAGCGGACAAGTCTTTGATTGGAGCCTTGTCGTGAATGTGCCCGAGGTGCCGAAATTGATCTTGGCAGGTGGATTAACCCCCGACAATGTGGCGGAGGCAATAACGGCAGTGAAGCCATGGGGAGTCGATGTCGCCTCGGGGGTTGAGGCAAGTCCGGGGAAAAAAGACCCGCTGGCGATGAAGAGATTCATCGAGACCGCCAAAAGTGCTGCGCCTGAGCCCCATCGCGGGCCCGACACTATGCCTTATGACTGGACCGACGAATAACGCGGTCCAGATTGGCCTTATGACTGGACCGACGAATAACGCACCATGACATCATGCACGTAAACCAATGGTGCAATTTCACTCATTTCGTGGTGGACTTTGACCATGTCCGTACTTGTCACCCCTGGTTCTGATGGTCGCTTTGGCGACTTCGGTGGCCGCTTCATTCCCGAGACATTGGTTCCTGCGTGTGAGGAACTGGAAGCAGCTTTTGCAGACGCATGGCAAGACAGCGCATTTCGTTTCGAACTCGACAAAATTTTGCGCGAGTACGCAGGTCGTCCGAGCATCATCACGGAATGTCACAACCTTGGTCGTCAACTTGGTATTCGTCTCATCTTGAAGCGCGAAGACCTTAATCACACCGGGTCACACAAGATCAACAACGTCCTTGGTCAAGCATTGCTTGCAAAGCGAATGGGTAAGACGCGCCTCATTGCAGAAACTGGTGCTGGGCAACACGGTGTTGCCACAGCAACCGCCGCGGCGCTGTTTGGTATGAAGTGCAAGGTGTACATGGGCGCCGTAGACGTCGAGCGTCAACAACTCAATGTATTTCGTATGCGACTTCTCGGAGCCGAAGTAGAGGCCGTTACTTCAGGTAGCCGCACACTCAAAGATGCGGTGAACGAAGCCATGCGCGATTGGGTGGCATCAGTTGTCGACACTCATTACTGCCTCGGATCTGTGATGGGTCCTCATCCATATCCGTTTATGGTGCGTCAGTTCCATCGCGTGATCGGTGACGAGGCCCGCGAACAATGCCAAGAATATCTCGGAACACATCCTGACGTTGTTGTGGCCTGTGTTGGTGGCGGATCAAATGCAATGGGTATTTTTTCTGGCTTTGTGGATTTGCCATCACGACTCATTGGTGTTGAACCCGCTGGTGGCGCCGCTGTCACTCGCGGACAACCTGGTGTTGTGCACGGAATGAAGAGCTATCTCATGCAAGATGAATACGGACAAGTCGCAGAAGCCCACAGTGTGAGTGCTGGTTTGGACTATCCCGGTATCGGCCCGGAACATTCGTATTTGGCATCTATCGGACGTGCCGAGTATCCGACGGTCACAGACGCAGAAGTCATCGACGGCTTTCAACTGCTCGCACGGACAGAGGGAATAATTCCCGCACTTGAATGTGCTCACGCTGTTGCATGGATCTCGCGCGAAGCGCCAACGATGCAAGGACAGACGGTATTGATGAACTTGTCTGGTCGCGGCGACAAAGATGTCGGACAAATGATGGACATTTTGGGTGGACTTGCGTGACGTCGACAGAACGTACGACCCACGGCCGATTAGAAACCGCACTTCTTGCGCGACGTGATTCTGGTGGCAAGTGTCTTGTGCCGTACATCACTGGTGGGTATCCAGGGTGGCAAGATGCCATTCGCATTGCTGCGGCAAATGGAGCAGATGCAATCGAGATTGGATTGCCATTTTCTGATCCGGCAATGGATGGCCCCGTCATTCAACAAGCATCAGAAATAGCGCTTGCGAAAGGCGCGAACCCGGTCAACATCTTGCACGAGGTGCGCACTCTTGATGTAGAGATTCCACTTGCGGTGATGTGTTATTACAACACGGTTTTCCATGCCGGACACGAACGTTTTGCGCATTGGCTAAATGACGCGGGCGTGAGTGCCACGATTATCCCTGATCTTCCTTTAGATGAAGTGGGTCCATGGGCGCAGGTTGCAGACGCCACGGGAATAGAAACAGTGATGCTTGCCGCCCCCACAACACCCGATGAACGACTGGTGCGCATCGTTGCACGCGCTCGCGGATTTGTGTACTCGGTAGGGCTTCTTGGTGTTACAGGAGAACGCGACACGCTTGCGGGTACAGCTACAGCGTTGGCGGCGCGACTCAAAGCCATCACCGACATGCCGGTACTAGTGGGTGTTGGTGTATCAAACGCTGAGCAAGCGGTGGAAGCGTGTCGTGTTGCTGACGGAGTGATCCAAGGTGCGTCAATGGTGAGGAGACTCATGGATGATGGTCCCGAAGCAGTGGGACAATATGTGAAAGAAGTGCGTACCGCTCTTGATGCAGCCTTCTTGTAATACGGTAGAGCCATGCTGACATCCGGCGATAAAGCCCCCGACATCGAATTGCTGGATCAAAACGGCAAGACGGTGACATTACAAAAATACGCAAAACGAAAAGTGCTCGTGTATTTCTATCCAAAGGCAGACACTCCTGGTTGCACCACGCAGTCGTGTGGATTACGTGACATTAAAGATCAAATTGGTAAAACCGCAATTATCGGCATTAGCCCTGATGCACCTGCGAAGCAAAAGAAGTTTGACGATAAGTACGAATTGGGCTTTCCGTTGCTCGCCGACACCGAAAACACAGTGGCGAAGGCGTACAAGGTGTGGAAGAAAAAGTCCATGTACGGTCGCGAATACATGGGTATCGAACGATCAGCCTTTCTCATCGATGGCAACGGTGTCATTATCGAGGCGTGGTACAAGATCTCTCCCAAAGACACGCCCACACAATTGTTGAAAGCATTGGGGAAGTAAGAACGTGACGTTTCCATCACCTGTCGATATCTTGCCGCACCGGCCACCATTTCTCTTCGTTGACCGAATTACTGAACTCGAACCAGGTGTTCGTGCAGTTGGGCACTGGAAGTTGTCTGGTGATGAGTGGTTCTTCCCTGGTCACTTCCCAGGTCGCCCAACGCTTCCCGGTGTGTTGATGTGCGAAGCCATTGCTCAAGTAGGCGCCTACACCGTGCTCACAAGCGACGGTATGGCCGGCAAGCTGCCATTATTTGGAGGACTTGATGCGGCACGTTTTCGTAAGCAAGTATCTCCCGGCGATGAGTTGGACCTAGTGGTTGAACTCGGCCGAATGAGCGCACGTGCCGGTAAAGGTTCTGGCAAGGCATTGTTGAATGGTGAAGTTGCATGCGAATGCGATTTGATGTTTGTGTTGGTGAACGCATAACGAATGAGCGGTGTTCGCGGATTTCTCTTTTTTGATCTGGATGGCACCATTGCAGAATCAGGTGGCGATATCTCCAAAGCGATGAACGAAGTGTTCGCCGAGTTGGGTGTTGCTCCAACTACCGACACAGAAAAAGCATTTCTGATTGGGCCACCGCTGCAAGATGCAATACCGCCTTTGTTGCGAGCGCGAGACGTTGATGTTGCGCGCACACAATCAGTGATCGACCGATATCGACAGATTTATAAGAGCAAGTACCTGCCACATACACGAGCAATTGAAGGCATGACAGAAGTTGTCCGACAGCTGCACGTAGAGCAATTTGTGTTGTCTGTAGTCACTACAAAGCCACAGCCACAGGCCGGCATCGCGTTGCGTGCGACTGGCCTGATGGACTGTTTCACCACGGTGGTGGGGTCTCGGGAAAATGAGCCGACACCAAAAGATGAGTTGCTTCGCATTGCCATGGCCGATGTCTCAGTGCGATTACAGACAACAGTGGAAGTGGATGTCTCGTGGATGATTGGTGATCGTCATTTCGATATCAATGCTGCTCATGCTGTGGGAGCAACTTCAGTAGCTGTGATGTGGGGTCATGGAGACGAAGATGAATTTATGAGCGCATCTGCGCATCACATTGTTCATAGTCCACATGAATTACTGCGGGTTATCGCGTAAGCGCGAGATGTATTGAGCGAGATCAGGCGGGTGCGATAACAATCGAGCCGTTATGTCCACCAAAGCCAAAGTTGTTGGAGATGGTAGGACCAGGCGTCCATTCGCGTGGGGCGCCGGTGACAACATCGATCGACATTGATGGATCAATTGTTGTGGTGCCCGCGGTGGGCGGAATTGTTTTGTGCTCAAACGACAGCAACACAGAGGCTGCTTCGAGCGCTCCGGCAGCACCCAGTGCATGGCCAGTGACTCCCTTGCCGCTGGTGACGGGAACAGTGTTTGCACCAAAAATGTGCGCCATTGCTTCTGCTTCGGCGGCGTCATTTAATGGAGTTGACGTTCCGTGAGCATTGATCTGTTTGATCTGTTGTGGTGACAACCCAGCATCTTCCAGTGCGAGTTTCATGCAAGTGATTGCACCTGTTCCGCCAGGCGACGGGGCGGTGATGTGGTATGCATCGGCATTACTCGCAGCACCAAGTATTTCTCCGAGAATGGTTGCACCGCGTTTCACTGCGAGATCAAAGCGTTCAAGGATGAATACTGCAGCGCCTTCACCCATCACAAAACCATCTCGTTTTTCATCAAAGGGCATGCTCACACCGGTAGTGGACAGTGCTGTCATGTTTCCGAAACCTGCAAGAGACGTGACTGTGGCAGCTGATTCGGATCCACCAGTTGCAACCGCATCACACTTGCCCCATGCGATGAGTCGCGCTGCATATCCGAGGGAATGTGTTGATGCCGCACAGGCGGTGCAGATGGTTTCGTTGGGGCCTTGCAGGTTGTAGCGCATCGAGATGGCTGCACCTGAAGCATTTGCCATCATCATGGGAACAAGAAATGGCGACACACGACGTTCGCCTTTTTCCATGCGCACTTCAATCTGTTCTTCGAGAGTGTGAAGCCCACCAATTCCGGTGGCGAAAATAGTGCCAAATCGACCAGGTTCAACGTTGAGCGTTCCCGCTTGTTCGAAAGCTTCTCGTGCAGCCGCGAGCGCGAATTGTTCGACGCGGTCAGATCGGCGAGCCTCTTTGGGGTTGTCGAAATAGGGAAGTGGATCCCAATCGTCGATCTCTATTGCTTTACGCCCGGAAATTCCAGGACCAAGCAATCCCTTCCAATACTGCTGTTTGCCGATACCGCATGGCGCAACAACGCCATAGCCAGTAATGGCAACCCGATGACCCGCACCGATCATGTGGTTAGAGCTTGCTCGTCACCAGATTGAACGCCGCACCAACAGTGGTGATGCCTTCAAGATCTTCTTCTGGTACTTCGACACCGAACTCTTCTTCAAGAGCCATGACTAATTCCACGAGGTCAAGTGAGTCTGCATCAAGGTCGTCAGCAAAGCTTGCCTCTGGTGTCACTTTGGATGCGTCCACTGACAATGTGTCGACTGCACACTTCACAAAACGGTCAAACTTTTCTTGGTCCATAGGGGATCTCCTTCATTCGGTGCTCTAGTTTCGCACAGCGACTTTGGAAGTGTTTGGATCAACGACCCACTTTTGAGTGCTTAGTGACCCATGCCCAGCCCGCCATCGACAGGAATGACAGCTCCCGTGATGTAGGCGGCGTCTTCTCCTGCCAAAAAGGCGACAACTCCAGCGATTTCTTCGGGTTCTGCCATTCGCGCAAGGGGGACAGCCGCGGTGAGCTGATCGAGGCGATCTTGTCCCAATGCCGCCGTCATGTCAGTAGCGACTGGGCCTGGTGCAACAACATTGACCGTGATGCTGCGTGAGCCAAGTTCGCGCGCCAGTGAACGAGCAAAGCCAACCAGACCGGCTTTCGATGCTGCGTAATTCGCTTGTCCCGCCGAACCGAGAAGCCCGACCACCGACGACATCAAGATGATGCGACCTTTACGAGCGCGAAGCATTCCTTGGGCGGCGCGTTTGGTGACGCGATAAGCACCCGTGAGATTGGCATTCACAACAGATGCAAAATCATCTTCTGACATGCGAAGCAGCAACGTGTCTTTTGTAATGCCAGCGTTAGCGACAAGAATTTCAACGGGACCAAAGTGTTCTTCCACTGCCGTAAACGCTGCATCAACATCAGCTGTGGATGTGACGTCACATTTCACGCCAAAGAATTCAGATGGTGGAGGAGAAGAGTTGTACGTAACGGCAACCTTGTCGCCAAGTGCGGCAAAGCGTTGCGCGCATGCGAGTCCGATTCCGCGCGAACCACCTGTGATGAGAACTACGCGGCTCATTCTGCTCCCCATTCAATAATTGCGCTTGCAGCTGTCATGCCCGCGCCAAAGCCAACGAGCAGCACAAGATCACCCTGTTTCACTCGACCTTTATTCACGGCGTCGAACAGAGCAAGAGGAATAGACGCAGACGACGTATTTCCAGTTTCATTAATGACCACTGCAGCACGCTCAAGTTCAACACCGAGACGATCACATGCGGCCTCAATAATGCGAATGTTTGCTTGGTGCGGAACAATAAGGGCCAAGTCTTTCGCGGTGACACCGGCTGCTTTCATTGACTTCTCCGCGCTGTCGACCATGATGCGCACGGCACGGCGAAACACTTCTCTGCCTTCCATCTTCACAAAGCCACCAAGGTCGCAATACAACAAGTCTTCAGCAGATCCATCTGCATCGAGATCCCATGCAAGAAGATGCCCCTTGCCTTTTGTTGCGTCGAGAACGGCAGCTCCTGATCCGTCGGCAAAAAGAATGGCGGTGTTGCGATCGGTCCAGTCGGTGATGCGAGCGAGTGTGTCGGTGCCGATGACAAGGACACGTTTGGCACCCATAGCGATGAGTCCGTGTGCGTTTACTAACGCATAGACAAAACCAGAGCAAGCCGCATTGACATCAAATGCACCACACGACAAACCCAATGCGTTTTGTACTGTCGCCGACGTTGCTGGCACAGAACGATCAGGGGTGGTGGTGGCAAGCACTAAAGCATCAATTGACGACGGGTCAACATTGGCCATCTGCATTGCCTGACGCGCACTGGTGATGCTTAATTCGGCAGTGGAACCTCCAACATGACGACGTTCAATACCTGTTCGTTCACGAATCCATGCGTCGGACGTGTCGAGTGTTTGTGACAAATCATCGTTTGTGACCGTGTTATGGCCAAGTGCTGTACCCCAACCAATAAATCGAGCACCTCGTACGTGTGATGGAACTGCGGGCATAAGGGCCTCCTGTGTCTCGTAGCAATATCTAGTGGGCTCGTAACCACGCGATGGGTTGTCGGGGCGTGACACGTTCGCCCTCTACAGCAATGTATGCCTGCAAGACACCGGCAAAAGGCGAACGCACTTCAGCATCACCAACGTTGCCCAGAATTGTACCTACGTTGATTGAGTGACCTTCGGTCATGTCGCCAACCGGTGTGAAAACACCAGCCGCTGGACTGACAACGAGTCGTTCCACCGCAAAAAGATGTTCACCTTCAACTTGTAGTGGAGTGGTGGTGACACCCGCGTTGACCCATTCGATTAATTTGTCGAGCTCTTCAGGGGTTGCAACGCTGATGGTTCGCGCACCTTCGATGGTGCGTTTGGCCATACCGGTGAGAACACCGCCTGGTCCAAGTTCCACGAAATCGGTGACGCCAAGTTCCGACATCGTAATCAAGCAATGCTTCCAACGCACGGGGCTTGATAACTGCGCAGACAAAAGCGACGCCCATTCGTCACCCATGTTGTGTGCCAATGCATCAACATTGGAAATCACTGGAACTTCGGTGTCGCGTGGCGATGCATCGGCGATGGCTTTACGTAGACGATCACGAGCCGATGTCATAAATGGGGTATGGAATGCCCCGGACACTTGCAGTGGCATCACTTTTTTCGCACCGAGTTCTTTTGCAACGGCACCCGCTGATGCAACACCATCAACAGAACCAGCAATGACAACCTGTCCTGACGCGTTGTAGTTGGCGACCCACACTTCGCTGTCGGCACGACGGCACGCAACTTCCACCATGTCGTCGTCAAGTCCGAGGACCGCGGCCATTGTTCCGGGTGATGAGATCCCTGCTTCGTGCATTGCATCGGCGCGTTCCACGACAAGCCGCACACCGTCGTCGAAGCTCAATGCACCAGTTGCTGTGAGTGCGGTGTATTCGCCAAGGCTGTGGCCAGCACAAAAACTTGGTTCGATACCGAGTCGTTCCACAGCATCAAGCACCATCAAGCTGCTGACAAACGTGGTCAACTGTGCATTGCGCGTGTCTTTCAGTTCTTCAGCGTCAGTATCAAGTAAGAGAGCAGCCACGTCACGACCACAAATGTCGCTGGCTTCGTCGACAAGTTCCCAACTCTCGTGCCCCACCCACGGTCTGCCCATGCCAGGTCGCTGTGATCCCTGGCCCGGGAAGGTAAATGCAAGCATTGTTCTCTGTGGTCTCCTTGTAGCGCCGATAGTTCATCGGCTCGCTCAAGATTAGACGGAGCACATGCGCGCATAGAGGTACTGCGCGGTAGCCTCGTCACCCTGGCCCGAGTGGCGGAATGGCAGACGCGACGGACTCAAAATCCGTTATCCGAAAGGGTGTGTGGGTTCAACTCCCACCTCGGGCACCAAGTGATCCATACACTTTCTCCAATGGGTCAACGACTGTTGCAGCGCAAGTTGCACCAAACCAGCTCCCGGCTTCGAGAGCTGCGCGAGGAACTGCGCATCGTTGAAGACCAACTCAGTCAACTCGCTGCAGATGCAGACGAGAAAGCGTTGCGTGCACTTGTTGCTGAAACCCCCGTTGCAGCCTTTGAGCACAGAGACGCACAGAAACACGCAGATGCAATGCAACGCCATCACGACAAAGTGAAGGCGTCTATTAATGAACTAGAACAGAAGATGGACGAGTTGCTCGACCGTCTGAATACGGGGATGTCATGACCACACGCGTAGTGATTGCCGAAGACGAAGCAATCATTCGTCTCGACCTAAAAGAGACCTTGGAAGAAGAGGGATATGTCGTCGTTGGCGAAACGGGTCGTGGCGACAAGGCAGTAGATCTGGTTCGCGAACACCGTCCCGACTTAGCAATTCTCGACATCAAGATGCCCGGCATGGACGGCCTTGAGGCTGCGCGCATTATTAACAAAGAGCGTTTGTGTGGGGTGCTAGTGCTGACGGCCTTTAGTCAACGCGAAGTGATTGAAGAAGCACGTGACGCAGGCGCGCTTGCGTATCTCGTGAAGCCTTTCCAAAAAAACGATCTTGTTCCTGCAATTGAAGTCGCGATCGCTCGATTCAACGAGATGCGTGCCCTCAACGGAGAAATTGAAGCACTTGGCGAACAGTTAGAAACGCGAAAGACCATTGATCGTGCCAAAGGTGTACTCATGGACAAACACGGAATGAACGAGTCTCACGCGTTCGGTTTCATTCAGCGATCAGCGATGAATTATCGCCTTACGATGAAAGATGTCGCCGACAAGATTGTGACCGGGGCGATCGTTCCCGATTGAACAAGAACAACGGAACGAAAATGAATAGGGTCTTGTCATGTTGATCATGGCCCTTGACGGAAACTCACTGGCATATAGAGCGTTTTTCGCATTGCCAGAAGACATGGCGACAAGCAGTGGTCAAACGACGAACGCTGTTTACGGATTTGCCACAATGCTGATCAATTTGGTGAAAGAACATAAGCCAGACGGTGTTGTAGTTGTCTTCGACCGACCGGAACCCACATTTCGTCATAAGGCCAATCCGGAATACAAAGCTCAGCGCGAGAAGGCGCCCGACACTCTGTTTCAACAATTAGGTCTTATTCGAGAATTTCTTGATGCCGCGGGCATTCGTTGGATTGAACAGGCTGGATTCGAAGGGGACGACATCATCGCCACCATTGCGGATCATTCGTTGACCAATGGAAATCAACTCCTCATAGTCACCGGCGACCGAGATAGTTATCAGTTGGTTCGTGATCCCAACATTCGCGTGTTGTACAACAAGCGCGGTGTGAGTGATTATGCGATCTATGACGAAGCAGGAATTAAAGAACGCACTGGTGTGACACCGCATCAGTATCCCGACTATGCCGCGTTACGTGGTGACCCAAGTGACAACTTGGCTGGCATCCCCGGTGTCGGCGAAAAGACCGCAGCAAAACTGATCACACAATACGGTGACATTGCAAATGTCATTGCTCATGCCGAAGAACAGACTCCGAAATTACGTGCATCGTTGATTGAACATGGCGAGCGTGTCATGAAAAACGCCGAGATCATGGTGCTGCGTACGGACGTCCCTGTCGATGTTCGCATCACCGAACTTGCACCTACTCCGAATCTAGATGCGGTGAAACGCTTTTTTAACTTCTGTGAATTTTCCAACATGTTCAAACGTTTCAATGATGTGGCGTCGACATTGAAATGGGAATCATCAGGCACCGCCGTAGTGGAGTCGCATACAGCATCGGACGTGCCGATGGCACAGATGCAGGTGAGTGACGCAAAAACTGCAGACGTTGTTGCTTTATTGAAACAAGACACTGTGGTGCTGGCATCTGCATGGGAAGCAGAGCCGGGGCGATCAGCACTGGTGGGTCTTGCGATTGTCAACGACATGGCAAGTGGGACTGTGTTGTGGTGCGATGCTCACTTGTTGGACGACAAGAAAGTGGCGAGTGCGCTGACGGCGGCCACTGGCGTGATCACTCATGACGCCAAACCTCTCATGCGGTATTTGTTGTCTCGCGATATCGACATCACTGGCTTAGTGCTCGACACCGCAATCGCGGCATACCTTCTTGATGCATCACAAAGTGACTTTTTGTTGAACACCATCTCTCAGCGGTATTTGGGAGATGAGCCACGGGCTAGCCAAGAATCATCCGGGCAGCTTGATTTTGGAGGCGAATCCACAGCACAGGTCCGAGAAGCAACTGCAGAGGCTGCTCTGTTTATTGCACGGCTTGCACCGATTCTTCAACAACAACTTGAAGAGATTCGCAATACCGATTTGTACGACGATGTTGAAAATCCACTGGTGCGGGTGTTGGCGCGAATGGAACACGTGGGTATTGCTGTCGATATCACAGCGCTTCAGAACATTCGAGAACATTTGAACGAGCAGGTCAACTCGTTAACCACGCAATTGCATGGCATTGCCGGCTCCACATTCAATCTCAATTCTCCGGTGCAGTTACGCAAAATCTTGTACGAGGACAAAGGTCTCACGCCGGGGAAGAAGACGAAGACTGGATACAGCACCGATGCTGCAACCCTGGAAAAGTTGCACGATGAGTGGCCGGAATTTATTGGACCGCTATTGCGGTACCGCGAAGTGGAAAAACTGCGCTCTACCTACGGCGAAGGACTCCTTGCGGAAGTGGCAAGTGATGGCCGCATTCATGCAACTTTCAACCAAACAGTTGCGCGCACAGGCCGTTTGAGTTCCGATCATCCGAACTTGCACAACATCCCCGTACGTTCCGATGAAGGCAAAGTGTTCCGCAGTGCATTTGTCCCGCGCAAGGGTTGGTCGCTACTCGTGGCTGATTACAACCAGATTGAACTTCGATGTATCGCACACCTTGCACAAGACCCGGGACTTATTGGCGCATTCAAGGCCGGACAAGACATTCACACGGCAACAGCCGCGCAGGTGTTTGGGGTGAAACCCAAAGACGTCAATCATGATCAACGCTCTAAAGCAAAGATGGTGTCGTACGGTCTTGCGTACGGAATGGAGGCGTATGGCCTCAGTCAACGACTGGGAATTGCAGTCGATGAAGCATCGGAGATCTTGAATTCATATTTCGCTGCGTTTCCTAATGTGCGTGCATACATGGACAAGGCAATTGCAGATGCTCGTCACAAGGAATACACCGAAACATTGTTTGGACGACGTCGTCGTATTCCCGAGCTACGTAGCGACAACTTCCGCGTGCGTCAAGCAGGAGAACGGCAAGCAATGAACGCCGCTATTCAAGGTTTGGCTGCAGACATTTTCAAAATCGCATTGGTGCGACTTGATAAAGACCTCACCGAGGCCAACTACGCTGCGCGCATTGTGTTGCAGGTGCACGACGAAGTTGTGTTGGAAGTTCCAAAAGAAGAACACGACAAGGTTGAACAACTGGTGTTAGACGTGATGCACCAGGCAGCCGAATTAGATGTGCCACTCGAAGTGAATTTGGCATGGGGCGCCACGTGGGCAGACGCTAAAGGATGAGTGCATGACACGGCATTGGTTCGAACCAATCGCAGATCATCTTGGGAAGACCTATCTGCGGTATTCGTTCACCAAAGGCACGCGACAAGAAGTAGATGCGCTGATCGATTGGTTGCAATTGTCGCCTGGTTCGCGCGTTCTCGATGTTGGTTGCGGTCCGGGGCGTCACGCCCACGAACTTGCTCGTCGTGGAGTCATTGTTCATGGAGTGGACGTCAGCGAGACCTTCATTGCGATTGCGCGGGAGAACGCCCCTGATGGCGCAACGTTTGAGCACATGGATGCTCGTGAGATGACATACACAGCCGAGTTCGACGCGGTGATCTGTCTCTGTCAGGGAGCTTTTGGATTAATGACGGCTGACGGCGATGATCAGACCATTTTTTCGCTCATGGCGAAGGCTCTTTTGCCTGGTGGTCGCCTTGCATTATCAGCATTTAGCGCTTACTTCGCGGTGAAATACCACGAGGAGGCCCAGTTCGACGCCGCAATTGGTGTGAGTCATGAAGTTACGGAAGTGAAGAACGAGGCAGGGGAGTCGCGCAACGTTGACCTATGGACCGGTTGTTATACGCCACGCGAATTGCGCCTGATGTGTGAGCGAGTCGGACTTGAGGTCACCGCGATCTACAGCGTGGAACCTGGCCGGTACGTGAGTGACCCGCCCACAGTGGAAACTCCCGAATTTCTCCTGATAGCGTCTACACCGCTCACCCGAGGGGTGAGTGTCTGATTTTCCGACACTCGTGTGTGCGGCTCTTGTACGCCGATCATGTACGTAGCGATAGTTGATTAGGCGTCATCGATTCCTTATCCATTCCGAAAGAACAACCGTCTTGTCCGATACCACTGTCTCCTCTGCAACATCCACCGCCGCTATGGGCTCATTCGATGCAGAGGGCAATTACACACCACGCGTCATCACCGAACGCGATCTACCCACGTCATTTGCCGATGCAATCGAAGGCACAATGGTTGACTTCAAAGAAGGACAGCTTGTCACTGGCACTGTCGTAAAGATTGATCGCGACGAAGTTCTCTTGGAATACGGTGCAAAGAGTGAAGGTGTTATTCCTTCACGCGAGTTGGCGATCAAGAATGATGTTGACCCCAACGAGATTGTGAAGTTGGGCGAGCAAATTGAAGCTCTCATCTTGACTCTCGAAGACAAAGAGGGTCGTCCGATCTTGTCAAAGAAGCGCGCTCAGTACGAGAAGGCGTGGGGCGAGATCGAAAAGAAAAAAGAAGAAGACGGCATCGTTCGTGGAACCGTCATCGAAGTGGTCAAAGGTGGACTCATTGTCGACATCGGACTGCGCGGATTTCTTCCTGCATCACTCGTTGAGTTACGTCGCGTTCGCGACCTCACCCCGTACATCGGCAAAGTTCTCGATGCAAAGATCATCGAACTCGACCGCAATCGCAACAACGTTGTGTTGTCGCGTCGTGGATTCCTCGAAGAAACACAGAAGGAAGCTCGCGACGAGTTCCTCGTCAATTTGAAGCCAGGCGAAATTCGCGATGGTGTCGTGTCGTCTGTTGTCGCATTCGGTGCATTCGTTGATCTTGGCGGCATGGATGGACTCATTCACGTGTCCGAATTGTCATGGAAGCATGTCGATCATCCTTCGGCAATCGTGCAAGTGGGCGACCCCGTCACTGTTCAAGTGTTGGAAGTCGACATGAGCCGTGAACGCATCAGTTTGTCGTTGAAGGCAACCCAACAAGATCCGTGGCAAGAGTTTGCCAGCGGACACGAAGTGGGTCAGTTGGTCTACGGTCGCGTTACCAAGCTCGTGCCGTTTGGTGCCTTCGTCCAAGTGGGCGACGGTATCGAAGGTCTCGTGCACATCTCGGAAATGTCAGCACACCACGTTGATGCTCCCGAGCAGGTAGTGACACCGGGCGAAGAGTTGTGGGTCAAGATCATCGATCTTGATCTCGCGCGTCGTCGTATCTCAATCTCCATCAAACAAGCTGCCGAAGGTGGCGAGTTGGCTGCTGAGTATCAGGGCCAGTTCCAGATGGACGAACACGGTAACTGGGTTGGCGGAGACGATTCAGAGCGTGAAGCAGCGTGGGCTGAGTACTACCAAGAACTTGGTGAAGGTGCACCAAAGCCTGAAGAGCCAGCAGCTGAAGCTGGCGCTACCGACAACGCCTGATATTTTCGCCAGATGATCCTGCTCGGATTGACTGGGGGCATCGGTTCTGGGAAGACCGTTGTGTCATCGATGCTCGCCGACCGTGGTGCAATCATCATTGACGCCGATGCGGTGGTGAAAGAACTGCAGGCTCCCGGACAGCCGCTGCTACAAGAACTTGCTGACGCATTCGGTGATTCGATTATCGCTGCAGACGGAAGTCTTGACCGCGTTGCGCTTGCAAATATTGCGTTCAATGACAAAGTCGCACTCGCGCGTCTCAACAAGATTGTGCATCCTGCCGTGGGTAAGGAAATGGATCGTCGTTTGAATGAACAACGTGACACCGACAACATCGTGGTGCTTGATATCCCGTTGCTTGCCGAAAATCCACGTAAAGGGTTGTGCGGTGTGATTGTGGTTGATGTGCCGGTCGAGACAGCTGTTGCACGTTTGGTCGAGTTTCGCAATATGGATGAAACAGACGCGCGTGCTCGTATTTCCCATCAGGCCAGTAGAGAAAAGCGCCTCGCGATCGCCGATGTGGTGGTGGAGAATTCGGGAACACTCGACGATCTATCGCGGCGCGTTGACGAAGTATGGGCATGGGCGCATACCTTGCCTCCAGCGGCGCAAGATGCTGGCGGACGGTAGCGGTACGCTTCGCACGTGCAGTCCTTTGTTGTTGAGTCCGATTACACACCGGCGGGCGACCAACCAAAGGCGATCGAACAATTAGCCGCTGGTATTGAAGCGGGCGAGCGTTTTCAGACATTGCTCGGTATTACTGGCTCCGGAAAATCGGCCACCATTGCATGGACTATCGAGAAGGTGCAACGGCCAGCATTGATTTTGGCGCCGAATAAAAGCCTCGCTGCGCAGTTAGCGCAAGAGATGCGCGAATTCTTCCCTAACAATCGGGTGGAGTATTTCGTGAGTTATTACGACTACTACCAACCCGAGGCGTACATTCCGTCGAGCGATACGTATATCGAAAAAGATTCATCAATCAACGACGAGATTGATCGCTTGCGTCACTCTGCAACTGCTGCGTTGTTAACGCGTCGAGACACCATCGTTGTGGCGAGCGTGTCCTGTATTTACGGTATGGGTGACCCCGCTGAATATCGGGGACAATTGCTCGAGTTGCACACAGGTGTTGATTACGACCAGCGAAGCATCTTGCGTCGTTTAGTTGATCTGCAGTACGACCGCAACGACATGACCCTTGGTCGCGGACATTTCCGCGTGCGTGGAGACACAGTAGAAGTGCATCCTGCGTACGAAGAACATGTGGTGCGTATCGAGATGTTTGGAGACACCGTCGATCGCATCACCACCATTGATCCGCTCACGGGTGAAACCCTGCGCGAGTACAGCGAGATCATTGTCTTCCCAGCGACTCACTATGTAGCCGGCGAAGAACGAATGCGTAAAGCAATGGTGGGAATTGAGAAGGAATTGCAGGAGTGTCTCGCGTTGTTTAAGCAAGAGGGCAAATTGCTTGAAGCTCAACGTCTACAGATGCGCACGCAGTACGACCTTGAGATGATTCAAGAAATGGGCTATTGCAATGGCATTGAGAACTACTCAATGCACATTGATGGACGTCAACCAGGTGAACCCCCATTTACGTTGTTGGATTACTTTCCCGACGACTATCTATTAATTATCGATGAAAGCCACATCGCTGTTCCTCAGTTACACGCACAGTACGAAGGTGATCGCAGTCGCAAAAACACGTTGGTGGAACACGGCTTTCGTTTGCCTAGCGCACGCGACAACAGACCATTGCGTTTTGAAGAGACAATGGAACGCATCAATCAGTGTGTGTTTATGTCGGCAACTCCGGCACAGTTTGAGTTAAAAAACAGCTCGCGCATTGTGGAGCAGATTGTGCGCCCCACAGGACTTGTTGATCCTGACGTCATCGTGAAGCCCACGAAGGGTCAGATCGACGATTTGATAGAGATGATCCGCGATCGCATCTCGCGTGAGGACCGCGTTTTGGTCACCACGTTGACAAAGAAGATGGCAGAAGATCTCACCGAGTACCTGCTTGAACAAGGACTTCGGGTGAACTATCTGCACTCAAACATCGACACGTTGCAGCGCATCGAGATTTTGCGGGCATTGCGTTTGGGTGAGTTCGACGTGTTGGTGGGAATCAACTTGTTGAGAGAAGGCCTCGACTTGCCGGAAGTGTCGCTTGTTGCGATTCTCGATGCCGACAAAGAAGGATTTCTTCGCAGTGAGACATCGCTTATTCAAACCATTGGCCGTGCGGCACGAAATGTGGACGGTCAAGTGGTGATGTACGCCGACAAGGTCACGCCATCAATGGAGCGTGCTATTTCTGAAACCAAGCGCCGTCGCGAGATGCAGATTGCGTACAACCTTGAACATGGCATTAATCCACAGACCATCCGCAAAGCGGTGGGCGACATTTTGTCCCTTCTTCGTCCTGATAATTCAGCTCCGATGCCTGGCAAGGGCCAACGCCGCAACAGAGAACGTGAGAAGGTGGCACGCGAGTTGAAGACGCTGCCTCAACAAGAGATCGGCCGTCTTATCCAGACGCTCGAAGAAGAAATGCACGAGGCCGCCAAGGACATGAAGTTTGAATACGCGGCCCGTTTACGTGATGAGATACGTGACTTGCGGCGTGAACTTCGTGACGCGGGTTGAGCCATCGGTAACCTTCCAACGTGGCTGAGAAGATCGTTGTTCGCGGTGCCCGAGAGCACAATCTGAAAAATGTCAACGTAGAACTCCCGCGCGACAAACTCATCGTGCTCACCGGATTGTCGGGCTCTGGAAAAAGCAGTCTCGCTTTCGACACAATTTATGCCGAGGGTCAACGTCGGTATGTGGAAAGCCTCTCTGCATACGCACGGCAATTCCTTGGACAGATGGACAAGCCAGACGTTGACGTCATTGAAGGTTTGTCACCGGCAATTTCCATCGATCAAAAATCTGCATCTCGAAATCCTCGCTCCACTGTGGGCACTATCACCGAGGTGTACGACTACCTGCGTCTTCTGTATGCGCGTATTGGCATTCAACATTGCCCAGACGATGGCACTGTGTTGCAGCGTCAGACGCCACAGCAAATCGTGGATCGCATCATGGGTCTTGCCGATGGCACACGTTTCCAGGTACTTGCACCAGTTGTGCGTGGACGCAAAGGTGAGTACGACACCTTGCTGCAAGATTTGGCTGGGCAGGGCTTTGTGCGCGCACGTATTGACGGTGAAGTTCACGATATTGCCGAGTTCCTTGGGCAAGAAAAACGACTCGCCCGTTATGAACAGCACACCATTGAAGTTGTGGTCGACCGTTTGGTCCGCAAAGACGACATTGGGCGACGTCTCACGGATTCGTTAGAAACCGCTTTACGTATCGCCGAAGGAGTGGCCGAGATTGAACTGGTCTCTTCGGGTGATGACGACAATGAAATCTTGACATTCAGTCAACACCTTGCGTGTCCAAAGTGCGGTAATAGTTTTGAAGAGCTTGCACCCCGTAACTTCTCGTTTAACTCACCGTATGGCGCGTGCGAGAACTGTGACGGCCTTGGCACCAAATTTGAAGTTGATCCCGACTTGGTGATTCCCGATCCTGAATTGGCATTACGAGATGGTGCAATTGCACCGTGGCGCTCCGCTCATACTCGCTATTTCATGCGACTTCTCGATGCAGTCGCTGAAGATCATGACATTGATCTCGACAAACCGTGGGGCAAGTTGTCGGCAAAACATCAAAAGATCGTGTTGCAAGGTCTTCCGGGGAACATGACTGTGAAATACCGCAATCGGTTTGGAAAGACACGCCAGTTCAACACGTCATATGAGGGTGTTGTGCCGTGGATCAAGCGTCGTCACCAAGAAGCCGAAAGCGATTGGACTCGCGAGCAATTCGAGACCTACATGCGTGAGGTGCCGTGCTCGGCATGTGAAGGTGCTCGACTGCGACCAGCGTCTCTCGCGGTCACAATTGGCAGCAAGAGCATTTCCGAAGTCTGTGATATGTCGATTGGCGACTCGGCATCATTCCTTCGGGAATTGACGCTGTCTGATCGTGACCAAATGATCGCCGAACGTGTCACGAAAGAGATCAATGCGCGTCTTGGTTTTCTTCTCGATGTTGGTCTCGACTACCTCACGTTGTCGCGTGCTGCGGGAACGCTTGCTGGCGGTGAAGCACAGCGCATTCGTCTTGCCAGTCAGATTGGCTCCGGACTGGTGGGCACGTTGTACGTTCTCGATGAACCATCTATTGGCTTGCATCAACGCGATAATCGTCGTCTCATCGACACACTCGTGCGCCTTCGAGATCTGGGCAACACGGTGCTTGTGGTCGAACACGACGAAGACACCATTCGTGAGAGCGATTGGATTGTCGACATTGGTCCAGGTGCTGGTGAGCACGGTGGAGAAGTGGTGTACAGCGGACCAGTGGCGGGAATTGAGAAAGCAAAAAACTCGGTCACCGGAAAGTATCTGACGGGCAAAGAAAGCATTCCAGTTCCATCAGTGCGTCGTATTCCACGTGGCGACAAGTTGGTGGTCCGCGGGGCACGAGAACACAACTTGCAAAACATCGATGTAGAGATTCCGCTCGGCTGTTTTGTGGCGGTCACTGGTGTGTCGGGTTCCGGAAAGAGCACGTTGGTACGCGATATCTTGCTACCTGCTCTGATGCAACGTATTTATAAGTCAAAAGACGCGCCAGGGCGACACAAGAAAGTGGACGGTATTGATCAGCTCGACAAGGTGATCGATATGGATCAATCACCAATTGGTCGAACACCGCGATCAAATCCCGCAACATACACCGGAGTCTTTGATCACATCCGCAAATTGTTTGCTGCAACTCCAGAAGCCAAAGTGCGTGGTTATCAACCTGGTCGATTCAGTTTCAACGTGCAAGGCGGGCGCTGCGAAGCATGTGCAGGAGATGGCACCATCAAAATTGAGATGCACTTTCTCCCCGATGTGTACGTGCCATGTGAAGTTTGTAAAGGTGCTCGCTACAACAGAGACACACTCGACATCACGTTCAAGGGCAAAAATATCGCCGATGTTTTAGATATGCCGATCTCCGAAGCCGTTGATTTCTTTTCTAATCAACCTGCCATTGCACGACACATGCAGACGTTGGTTGACGTGGGGCTCGGATATGTTCGCCTTGGTCAGTCCGCTCCCACATTGTCTGGCGGTGAGGCGCAACGAGTGAAGTTGGCGAGCGAGCTTGCGAAGCGCAGCACTGGGCACACAATTTATTTATTAGATGAACCAACAACTGGTCTGCATTTTGAAGATGTGCGTCGCCTTCTCACCGTGTTGTCGCGCTTGGTGGATCAAGGCAACACGGTTCTTGTGATCGAACACAATCTTGATGTTATTAAAACTGCCGACTGGCTGATTGACCTTGGCCCAGAAGGTGGAAGTGGTGGCGGTCTTGTGGTTGCAGAAGGTCCGCCTGAAACTGTCGCCAAGTGTCTGCAAAGTTATACCGGCCATTTCCTCGCGCCTCTTCTTGGCATGACTCCAAGAAAAATGACCGCGAAAGCTCCGATAAAGAAAACGTCTGTGAAAAAGGTGAGCACCCGGCAAAAAGCGAGTGCAAAATAAACCATGACCGTTGCACGTCCGCCAGCTGGGACGATCCCCACATCGCCGGGGTCGTACCAATTTAAAGACGAGCACGGACGCACGATCTATGTCGGTAAAGCCGCAAATCTTCGTAGTCGTCTATCCAGTTATTTTCAAGACCCCGCACAATTGCATCCGCGTACCGCCGCAATGGTGAGTGTCGCGACCAGTGTCGAGTGGATCGAGGTGCGAAACGAAGTTGAAGCGCTGATGCTCGAGTACAGCCTCATCAAACAGCACCGTCCGCGTTTCAATGTGCGCTTACGTGACGACAAGAGTTATCCGTTTTTGGCAATCACTCTTGATGAGGAATGGCCGCGCGCGGTCGTTATTCGTGGCACGAAACGCAAGGGCACTCGTTATTTCGGACCATATGCGCATGCGTATGCCATTCGCGAGACGCTTGATTTACTTCTGCGTACTTTTCCTGTGCGCACCTGTGGTCCGGGCAAATTTAATCAACATCAGCGACTTGGTCGCCCGTGTCTGTTGTTTCACATTGAGAAATGCTCGGGCCCGTGTGTGGGTGAGGTGAGTGACGATCAGTATCGCAACTATGTGACGTCACTTGTCGATTTTCTTGATGGTGAAACCGATGCAGTAGTGAAGGCGCTGACCACCGAGATGGAAACCGCCTCCAACGAACTTGAGTTTGAAAAAGCAGCACGCCTACGTGATCGTTTGGCCGCAGTGCAACGTGCCATTGAGAAACAACAGATGGTCGGCGATCGTGATGAAGACATCGACCTTATTGGTATTGCTGATGACGAATTAGAAGCGTCTGTGCAGGTGTTTTTTGTGCGCAAAGGAAGAGTGGTAGGTCGCAAGGGCTTCATTGTCGACAAGGTGGAAGATCTCACCGACAACGGCCTTGTTGATCGCATTTTGGAAGAGCTCTACGGAGATGAACCACCTCTTGGCATTCCGAAGCAGGTTCTGGTGCCTGTCACACCAAAAGACGAAGCGTTGTATGTGGAGTGGTTAACCCACATGCGAGGCAGTGCGGTGGTGGTACGTGTGCCACAACGAGGCGACAAAAAAGATCTCCATGACACGGTCACACAAAATGCGCGCGAGGAATTCATTCGCCATCGTTTACGACGCGCAGCAGACCATAACTCTCGTTCGCGCGCGTTAACCGAATTGCAGGATTATTTACAGTTACCCGAGGCTCCGCTTCGCATCGAGTGTTACGACATGGCCCATCTTCAAGGCACCGACTACGTGGGGTCAATGGTGGTGGTAGAAGATGGTTTGCCTGTGAAGCGCGAATACCGACGCTTCAAAGTGAAAACAGTTGACGGCAATGATGATTATGCGGCAATGGAAGAAGTGCTCACGCGGCGCTTAAGTGCCTATCTGGAAGAGCGCGAAGTGGGAATCACCGCTGAAGATGGCAAGCCCAAGAAGTTTGCGTATCCGCCACAGTTGTTGTTGGTCGATGGTGGCAAAGGTCAGTTGGCAGTGGCCCAGCGCGTCGTTGCCCAACTGGGCCTTGAAGATGAGATTCCTGTTGCCTCGCTAGCAAAACGATTTGAAGAGGTGTACGTACCAGGAAATTCCGCACCCATCCGTATCCCACGAGGTAGCGAAGCGTTATTTATGTTGCAACGCATTCGCGACGAAGCTCACCGCTTCGCCAACACTTTCCATCGTGAGCGACGTGGCAAGCGCATGGTGGCGTCATCACTTGACGACATTCCTGGTTTGGGAGAAAAACGCGCAAAGAGATTGGTGAAGGAATTGGGAAATGTCACAGCGGTGAAATCAGCAAGTCGTGAGACGCTGCGCGAGTTGACGTGGTTACCCGATACTGTTGCTGACGCCGTGTATGAGAGGTTCCATACAGACGCCGAAGAAACCTCCTAGCCTGTGAGCGTGTCGTCTTCTGCTCCCAATGATGATTTGTGGGAAAGCTATGCGCAGTGGTGGATCAACGGTTTCACAGAGGGCGCTGATCCTGAATACGTAGAGCAAATCATTCCGCTAGCAGTGGAGGAGTTGCGTGGTTTCAATATCGTGCTCGATGTTGGTACTGGCGATGGTCAAATTGCGCGTGTACTTGCTGCACAGGGTGCGACAGTAATCGGGGTTGATCCCACATTTGCTCAAATCACGGTGGCATCTCAGCGAGGCGGTGGGCCTTCCTATGCGCGAAGTGGGGCAAATGCGCTCCCGTTTGCATCCAACAGCGTCGATGCGGTTCTTGCGTGTCTGGTGTTTGAACACATTGATGATCTCGATGACGCCATTGCGGAAGTTGCACGTGTGTTGCGCCCTGGTGGACGATTCGCGTTTTTCCTTAATCATCCACTCCTGCAAACACCAGATAGCGGGTGGATTGATGACCACATGGTGGATCCGCCAGAGCAGTACTGGCGGATCGGCCCATATTTGGTGGAGACCGCAACAATTGAAGAAGTAGAAAAAGATGTCTTCATCCGTTTTGTTCACCGTCCGCTGAGTCGATATGTGAATGCATTGATTGCCAATGGTTTAGTACTTGAACGAATGTTCGAGCCGTCTCCACCTGAAGGATTTCTGAATAGAGCACCCGAGTATCGATTGGCTCACACCATCCCACGCCTTTTGTATCTACGCACTACAAAGACAACATCTGGGTGAGTGGGATAGGTTGACCTTGTCATGACTGACATTCTTGTCATCACCGGATTGTCGGGCGCGGGGCGTTCGCAGGCTGCCGACGATCTTGAGGATCTCGGCTGGTTTGTTGTCGACAACCTTCCTGTTGTTCTCGTCGACAAGGTGGTGGAATTGACCGGCGAGGCCGGTGGCGAGATTTCAAAATTGTGTCTTGTTGTTGGTAACGCGCGTCAGCAAACGGGCATCTTGTCAACCATCACCGCTTTACGCTCCCAAGGACACCGCGTTCGCGTGTTGTTTTTAGAAGCAGCAACTCGCGAACTTGTTCGCC
>JBIJAO010000044.1:0-9343 GCA_044345725.1 Ilumatobacteraceae bacterium
ATGCACACCGAGAGCGAAATTGGTATTAAAAAAATTAGTACTTCAGTCGTTGACCATTAAAACCGTCGAGGAGCTTGTTACAGGATGCACTGTTGTCGTTGAATCATGAGCCATCATCATCGTCGTTGTTATCGCTCCCACGAGTGAACGCACTGATTAACAATGACATCGTCCGGACTTAGTAACGAACTATAAAAACTTTTTGATGAACGAAGACATTGCTGGTGTTGATGAATTATTTGCCTGGTACTCGGCAACCCTACGAGCGACACCGTTGCAAAGAAATCAGATCTTTACAAAGATTTTTCAAACGAAGAAGAGTAAGAAGAATTTAGTTGGAGAAGCTCTATTCGATGCGCAAGCCAGAGATTGCACGAGCAATCACCAGCTGCTGAATCTCAGAGGTGCCCTCAAAGATGGTGTGAATCTTCGCATCGCGGTGCATGCGTTCTACGTGGTACTCACGCGTGTAGCCGTATCCACCAAGAATCTGAATTGCTTCTTCAGTGACTTTTACTGCCATCTCAGATGCGTAGTACTTACTCATTGAGCCTTCAGCGTTTTTGTAGCCACCATTGCGACCGAGCCATGATGCACGCCAAATCAATAAACGCGCTGCATCAATTTGCGTAATCATGTTTGCAAGCTTGAACGCAATTGCTTGATTCATAATGATCGGCTTGCCGAAAGCAACACGTTCTTTGGCGTAATCAAGTGCGATTTCATAGGCAGCGCGTGCAATACCCAGTGCTTGAGCACCTACCGCCGGACGTGTTGCTTCAAACGTTTTCATGGCTGGCTGCGCTTCACCAGTGCGACCCACTTCACGTGCACGCGCCAGTTTTGCGTCGAGTTTTTCTTTGCCACCTAACAAACAACTACCTGGGACACGCACATCATCAAGTACCACTTCTGATGTGTGTGATGCCTTAATGCCATGCTTTGTGTACTTCTGTCCCATGCTCAAACCTTTTGTATTTGGCGGGATAACAAATGACGCTTGACCACGACCCTTCAACTCGGGATCAACAGCAGCAACAACAACGTGCACATTTGCGATACCGCCGTTTGTGATCCACGCTTTTGTGCCGTTGATTACCCATTCGTCTTTTGCTTCGTCATACACGGCACGCGTACGAAGCGATGACACGTCAGAACCAGCATCGGGTTCACTGACGCAGAACGCGCCGAGTTTTACATCGTCAGCTGTTCCATAACACTGTGGCACCCATTCCATCATTTGCTCTGGTGTGCCGTTACCTGCAATACCTGCTGCTGCAAGGCCTGATCCCATGATCGCCATACCGATACCTGCATCGCCCCAAAACAATTCTTCAATCGTGACGGGCATGGTGAGACCAGTGGGGTCGTTCATGTTGTTCATGAGAAACTCCCAGCCGTACAAACCAATCTTTGCGGCCTCTTGCACGATCGGCCACGGGAACTCTTCGCGCTCGTCCCACTCTTGGGCATTCGGGCGAATCATGTCGCGAGAGAAATTGTGGACCCATTCCTGTAACTGCAGTTGGTCATCATTGAGGTGGAGGGAAAATTCAGCCATGGCGACAAGTTACTAGCGGGTAAGGGCTTACCAAAACGTGCTTGGTGGACCCACATGCATCGAGATGAAGGCCCCTGATTTCGGGGCATGAGATCCCTCTGGCCCGCCGTGGGAGAAAGGTGATGTACCGTGACGATGAATGAGGAACGACGCTATGCCCTTCACGAACGCCTCGAAACAGTGCTTGGGGCCACAGAGGCCAACACCCTGATGGAACACCTGCCACCCACCACGTGGAACGACCTGGTTCGTCAGCGAGACATCGACTCAATGCGGATTGCGATGGGAAGTGACATGGAGCGACTCCGCGGTGATCTCCGCGGAGAAATGGCAAACCTCAGCAGCGAACTACGCGGAGAAATGGCAAACCTCAGCAGCGAACTACGCGGAGAGATGGCCGAACTACGCAGCGAACTACGCGGAGAGATGGCCGAACTACGCAGCGAACTACGCGGAGAGATGGCCGAACTACGCAGCGAAATACGCGGAGAGATGGCCGAACTACGCAGCGAACTACGCAGCGAGATGGCGGGATTGCGCTTGGAGCTGCATCACGAAATTGCGCAACTTCGATCAGAAATTACTCATGAAATGGACAAGCGCTTTTCAAAGCAACTGTGGCAGCTCATTACAACTTCAATCGGCTTGCAAGCGATGACCATCGCCGCCGTGGGCATAATGTTCGCCAACATGAATTAATGGTTGACGCTTGTGTGTATCAATAACTAACAAAACAGCAATTGCTGTCAGTACGCCACCCACCATGTATGGCGCACCATAGCCAACGTGATCAAATAACAATCCTGCAACGATCGGTCCAATAATTCGTGCAAGCGCACCAGCACTTTGCTGATAGCCAAGTGCCTCTCCTCTGCGATCAGCAGGCGCCGCTTGTGCGACCAACGTCGTCAACGAAGGACTTGTGATTCCTTGTCCAAAGGAAAGCAGAAGCAGCGACGTAATGAGAACCGCCCATACCGTGGCAAACGACAACAACATGAGTCCGCCACCCACAATAAACATTCCCATCACAAGAACTGTGCGCGATCCAAATTTACGAGTGATTGGTCCAATCAATCCGGCTTGCACTGCAACCAATGTTAAACCAACAATGAGGAACACAGCTGCTGTAGAACCTTCAGTGAGATCAAATCGGCGTTCACCAAATAACGAAAATGTCGATTCAAATCCTGCGAACGCCATCACCGCAATAAAGCCCACGATTGCATAACGAACTAATAACGGTGAACGCGCTTCTTTCGCATTGCTTGAGACTGGGGTGTGAATGTGAACTTCAGTCTTTGTTTCCGGTAGACGAATAAAAGCAGCAATGGCATTGATCGCCGCGACAACTCCGGCAACATAAAACGGAACATGCGGCCCGCCAAGCGCGGCCAATCCACCAACAGCTGGACCTAGTACAAATCCCACACCAAACGCTGCACCCAACAAGCCGAGTAATCGAGCTCGTTGATCCGGTGGTGCGATGTCGGTAATTGCCCCTTGTGCCACCGCGACACTTGCACCAGACGCACCGTCAATTAAACGACCCAAAAAGAGGAGCCACAGTGCTCCTGCAGCGCCTGTAACAAACGAGCCGATCGATGTTCCAATCAGCGAAATGATGATGACCGGTTTACGGCCGATGCGATCAGACAAGCGTCCTAAAACAGGCGAAAAGACAAATTGCGCGAGCGAATACGATGCAAACAACAGACCTACCTGCAAACCATTTGCTCCGAATCGCTCCGCGTATCTACCCAAAATTGGCGCAACAATTCCAAAACCGATGAGGTCGAGGGCAACCGTCGTCCAAATTGGCCAGAAACCCTTTGGTAATGGAACGCGTTCGCGCTTCGGAAGTGAATCAGCCACGACGGACGCGGGTTCCTTCCTTCGATGTCTCTACAACATATCCATCATCTTGTAATTGTTTACGAATTGCATCAGCCGTTGCGAAGTCTTTGGCTGTACGTGCGGCGTCAAGTTGCGCTGCAAGTTCTTGCACTGCACTATCAACTGAAGATGTGTCTTCGAAAAATAAACCAAGTGCAGATGCAATGTCGATTGCAGTGCTGCGAAGAATCGCACAACGAGTTACATCCCCAGCATCGAATGCGGAATTTGCGGCGCGTACACACTCAAATACGACTGCCATTGCCGAGGGCGTATCAAGATCGTTGTCCATTGCGTCACGAAAACGCGTCATGATGTCCTGATCAACAGATGCCTCACCGCATGATGCGGTACGTGCATAAAAACCATCGAGATTTGACAATGCCTTCACAGAAGCATCGATGTTGTCTTGGCCTACTCGTACAGGAGAGCGATAGTGCGTCTGTAGTAACAGCATGCGATATGCGCGTGGATCATATTGATCGAGTAGATCTAAAAGATTGGCGACATTGCCCAAACTTTTCGACATCTTTTCGCCCTCAGCATCTACAACAAATCCGTTATGCATCCAGTGACGTGCAAACTCTTTCCCGAGCGCCACCGCCTGTGCTCGTTCATTCTCATGGTGAGGAAACCGTAAGTCGGCGCCACCGCAATGCAGATCAAATCCCTCGCCTAATAACTCAAGGCTCATCACAACGCATTCGCTGTGCCACCCCGGGCGACCCTCGCCCCACGGCGACGACCACGATGGCTCACCGGGTTTACTGAATTTCCATAATGCAAAATCTGCAGCGTGTTTCTTGTTTTCTGCACCTAGCACTTCACGTTCGCCAGCACCCGAGCGCATGTCGTCCAAACTTTGATGCGCGAGTAATCCGTAATCAGGCACCGACTCGACCGACAAATACACGCCGTCATCGGTGACATACGCCGACCCTTTGTCAATAAGTTCACCAATCATCAACACCATCTGATCAACGTATTCGGTGGCATGAGGGACCTCACTTGGACGCAAAACCCCTAACTTCCCCATTGCGTCAAACCACACGCGCTCGCATTTGTTTGTGATGTCGTTCCATGGACGTTCCTCACGATGAGCGCGATCAATAATCTTGTCGTCGATGTCGGTGATGTTTGACACCATATTCACCGCTATGCCGTTCCACTCGAGGTATCGACGCAAGATGTCATACACGAGGGTTGCCCGACCATGTCCCAAATGTGGCGGGCCGTACACGGTGGGTCCACAGAGGTAGATGCCGAGAGTCCCGGGGCGGCGCATCTCCAGCGGTTTTATCCGCTGTGTGGCCGTGTCGTAGAGGTTCAGCACGGTCTGAAGCCTACGATTTATCACCTATGTCTGCTGTCCCCGAGAAGCCAACTTTGGACAATGTTGAAAGCAAATGGATCGAAGTCTGGGACGCCGAGAAGACGTACGTCTTCCGCCGCGACACCTCGCGCGCCGATGTCTTTGCAGTCGACACTCCTCCTCCCACGGTCAGCGGTTCATTGCACATGGGACACGTGTTTTCCTACACCCATACCGACACAGTGGCTCGCTTCCATCGCATGCGCGGCAAGAACGTGTTCTACCCAATGGGATGGGACGACAACGGACTCCCCACCGAACGACGCGTCCAGAACTACTTCGGTGTGTCATGCGATCCATCAGTGCCCTATCAAGCCGATTTCACGCCACCATTTCGTGGTGACCCTCCAAAAGATCACAAAGCGATCCCTATCTCACGTCCTAATTTCATTGAATTGTGTGAAGAACTCACAGCTCAAGACGAAAAAATATTTGAGGACTTATTCCGACGTCTCGGGTTATCAGTGGACTGGACACTGCTGTACACGACAATTGAAGAACGAGCACGACGCATCAGCCAACGCGCATTCCTGCGAAACCTTGCGCGTGGAGAGGCATACACACAAGAAGCACCGACGTTGTGGGATGTTGATTTTCGCACAGCAGTTGCTCAAGCTGAATTAGAAGATCGCGACCGTCCAGGCGCATATCACACGCTTGCTTTTCATCGAACAGATGGTCAGGGTGATGTTCTTATTGAAACAACACGTCCCGAGTTATTAGCAGCGTGTGTTGCACTCGTTGCTCATCCAGATGATGAGCGCTACAAACCATTATTTGGCTCCACGGTGACCACACCGTTATTTGACGTCGAAGTCCCAGTTCACGCTCACCCACTTGCCCAACCTGATAAAGGTTCAGGTATCGCGATGATCTGTACGTTTGGTGATCTCACAGACGTCATTTGGTGGCGCGAGTTGCAGCTACCGACGCGCGCAATAGTCACTCGTGATGGACGTCTTGCACAAGATGCACCTGAGGGCCTCTCATCGAACAAAGGTCTGCAGAACTATGCATCATTAGCAGGAAAATCTGTAAAACAAGCGCAAACCGCCATCGTGGAAATGCTCAAAACGTCGGGGGAAATGCACGGTGAACCAAAACCAATCACCCACCCGGTCAAGTTTTATGAAAAAGGTGATCGACCTCTAGAGATTGTGACCAGCAGACAGTGGTACATCCGCAATGGTGGTCGCGACGAACCCTTACGCAACGAGCTTCTCGCGCGCGGCAAACAACTGACGTGGCACCCCGATCACATGCATCACCGATATGACAACTGGGTTGAAGGATTAAATGGTGACTGGTTAATCAGCCGTCAACGTTGGTTCGGTGTTCCCGTTCCTATTTGGTACGCGGTCGATAGCAACGGCGATACAAACTATGACTCACCATTGACGCCCGATGAATCGCAACTGCCCGTTGACCCAAGCACCGATGTTCCACCGGGCTACACAAACGATCAGCGTGGACAAGCAGGCGGTTTTGTGGGAGACCCCGATGTCATGGATACATGGGCCACGTCATCTCTCACGCCACAGATTGCCGGCGGATGGGCTGAAGATAATTCACTCTTTGATCGGGTGTATCCATTTGATGTTCGACCACAAGGGCACGACATCATTCGCACATGGCTATTTTCCACCGTCGTGCGTTCACATTTCGAACACGGCGTTGCACCTTGGACAAACGCCGCGCTATCGGGTTGGATTCTTGATCCCGACCGCAAAAAGATGTCGAAATCAAAGGGCAACGTAGTGACCCCTATTGACTTGTTTGAAAAATATGGCAGTGATGCTGTGCGTTATTGGGCAGCATCTGCCCGACCTGGTATTGACACGGCGTTTAGCGAAGACCAAATGAAAGTTGGTCGAAAACTCGCCACCAAATTATTGAACGTGACAAAGTTCGTGCTTGGTCTTGGCGAAGCCGACATGAATGCGGTGCCAAGTGTTGACCTTGACCGCGCAATGCTTGCGCGTCTTGCTGCTGTAGTTGATGAAACCACCCATGCGTTTGAACATTTTGACTACGCCCGGTCATTAGAACGCACCGAGTCATTTTTCTGGTGGTTCTGTGACGACTACGTCGAACTCGTCAAAGCACGCGCGTATGGCACTCATGGCGATGAACTTGCACAATCAGCACGTGTTGCGCTTCGTCGGGCTCTCTCTACCTTGCAACGATTATTTGCTCCCATCCTCCCGTTTGCCACCGAAGAGGTCTGGCGGTGGTGGAACGAAGGGTCGGTTCATACCGCATCGTGGCCAACACACGTTGAACTCACTGACGGAATCGACGCCCATGACGACACCGTGATCAACGCCATCGGCGACACATTGGCGCTCATCAGGCGAGCAAAGACCGAGGCAAAAGTATCGCAGCGCGCCGTCGTCACCCACGCAACAGTTACCGCTACACCCGAACAGATCGAGATCATTCGTCGAGGCTTCGGAGACATCGTCGATGCTGGGTCGGTGCAAAACGTGGAGTTCGTGGAAGGGGGCGACGGAACAGTCGCCGTCGACGTCACGCTCGAGGCCGCATCATCTTGAGCCTCGCGCGCCACTACGGTTAAGAGGCCATGACCGATTCAATGCCGCCTGCTCCAGACGACATCCCAGCGCCGCCAAAAAGCGTGAAACCACGACGCAAGTTTCGGTGGAAGGCGCTGTTTGCCTTCAACATCGCGTTGTCGATTGTCGCTGTTGCTGCCGGCTCTGCATTGTTTTACGCGAACTACCGCCTATCAAATCGGCAAGTGGTCACAATTGATGAAGTTGAAGCGCGCTCTGATGATCTCAATCTTCCTGTTGGAGATCTCACAGCAAAGAACTACCTCGTAACGGGATCCGACAACGCATCATGCATCGACCCAGAATCACCGTATGCCGGTTCCATCGGCGATCGTTCTGCTGGTGGTGAGCGAAGCGACACCATCATGGTGATTCGTGTCAATCCACTCGATGGACAAGCAGCAATACTTTCCTTCCCTCGTGACTTATGGGTCACGTTGGCTGACTCAACACGCAAGAACCGCATCAACGTTGCATTTGATCGCAAAAATCCCAATCGACTTATCCGCACTATCAAACAGAACTTCGATATCCCCATCGATCACTACGTCAACATCGATTTCTGTGCGTTTACTGAAATCGTTGATGCACTTGGTGGGGTTCGAGTCCCCTTTGAGTACAGAGCGCGCGACTTTAGTTCTGGATTTCGTGTGAATCGCACTGGTTGTTTTGAATTCAGCGGAGACCACGCGCTTGCTTATGTTCGTTCACGTCACTATCGCTATTTCGATCCTGTCGAGAACAAATGGATTTCTGAGGGCATCGGAGACTGGGCGCGCATTTCACGCCAACAGGATTTCATCAAGCGTATGGTGAAACGAGCCAACGAAAAGGCCGCCTCAAGCCCACGTGCGGTTGCCGGCATTCTTAACTCTGCGCTGAAAAATGTCATCACCGATGACCGTTTATCTCCGCTTATGTTGTTGCAACTCGGAGAAGCAATGCGTGACTACGACAGTTCCACAATGGGTTCCTACACCGTGCAGGGTCAAGGAGTTGTGTTGTATGAAGGCACAGAAGACCAGAAATCAGTGATCATGCCCGTAACTGAGAGCAAGAAAATGCAAGACGTCCTCTCAATTTTCCAGGGCAAAGCCACCATGGCAGCGGCTCCATCATCTGATGAGTCAACGCCTGAACAGCAACAAGACGTGATCGCAACCGCCACCACCCTCGCGGCAGTCGCGACGACAATCGCGCCAAAAAGTACGACAACGGTTCCATCGAATACTCCGCGCACAACGACTCCACCTACGACCACAACGTCAACAACCATCGTTGTGAACGTCGAAAATTACAGCCGAGGCATCACGCCTCCATCTGACCCCAGTTGTTATTAATTACCTGTTAGTCGTCTAGTGCGGCACGAATCGCATCAGGCACTTCGCTTGGTCCTTCAATAAGCACCAATCGCGCACCGGTTTGGGCTGCAAAAATCTGCGCTTCGTCGTGATCTTCTCGCGGAGCGATGATCACTAATTCATCAATGCCTCGCGCCGCGGCTACTGCATCACCGTCAACTGTTGCACGACAGTCAGACAACAACACCGCAACTTTGCGACCGGCGGTTGAGCGACGCAACTGTTGCTCAGCAACCATCAATGACCCGGCAAGGTCTGTTGTGCCATGTCCGCGCAGTGTCAATACGTCGTTGACGACGTTCTCGGGAGCCTTCAACACATCTTGAGACTTCACAACAATCACTTCACTGCTGAATGCAAGAACGCTGTAATCCTTCGGATTGCGATTTGCGACAGCCGCAGCAGCAACAGCCGACGTTGCAAGTGGCTTTCCGCCCATCGAACCACTTCGGTCAACGAGCAGACATAAAGCAGTTCCTGGTTTTGTCCATCCACGAACTTTCAAGCCAGATGTATCGGTAGAACGCTTTGCGCGAATTTCGTTTAACGCATCAAGGCTTGCATCAATGTCGAGGTC
>JBIJAO010000045.1:0-9270 GCA_044345725.1 Ilumatobacteraceae bacterium
ACGGCTCAATGTTCGAAGATCAGACGGGGCTAACGACCATCGATGTTGTGGTAGTTCAGGTGCGCCTTCAGATTCCAGGAAACGACCAAGATGATTGAGATCTCGCAATTGATCGGCAACATCTACTGCGTGTCCTTCAAGTAACACATACGTCGTTGATCCGTTCCAAAGGATCGCACCAGGCCGCAGAATCACATCGCGTATTTCAAATGGGTCAACTCCACTCGCCTCGTACCACTGCGACACCGCTGGTATCGGATTTGTGCGCAAGATGACCTCCGCAATACAGCCGAGTGTCCCCAATGAACCCACCATGATGCGGGGGATGTCAAAGCCCGTCACATTTTTTACTGTGGGGCCACCGCCGCGAATCAATTTCCCTTCGCCAGACACGTACCGCACTTCAAGAAGAGACGTGCGCACCATGCCTTTGCCGAGCACCGCGACATCATTTTCTCCCACCGCCAATGCTCCACCAACAGTGCCACCTCGGTTGGGTAATGCGCTTCGTTGTCCTTGTGCAGCTAGTGCTGCATCTAATTCAGACACTGTTGTGCCTGCACGGACAATCACAATCATTTCATCTGGTTGAAAATCAACAACACCAGAAGGAGCTTTCAGCACTCGTGTGCCCTTTGCAAGTGTGCCGCCGCGTGTCCAACGAGTACGACCACCTTCAATAGCAATTGGTCCGCTCTCGCCCACTTCAACGGCGAACTCGGTCAACACTTTGTCTGACGTGAGAAGAGGAGCGGTCATACCCACACTCCTTTTGGCACATCAGTGAGCATTTGAATGTCGGCACAACTGTGTCCGGTTGGCAACACCTTGCCAGGATTCGCGCGACACTGCGGGTCAAATGAGCGCCGTAAGCGATTTTGGTGATCAAGATCGTCGTCGGTGAATAGCTTCGACATGTACGCCTGTTTTTCCACGCCAATACCGTGCTCGCCCGACAACACGCCCCCAGCTTCAAGAGACGCGGCAACAATATCTGCACCTGCCGCATGGACGCGATCAATCGCACCAGGCTCACGTGCATCAAACAGCAATAACGGATGCAAATTGCCATCACCTGCATGGAAGACGTTCATGACCTGTAGCCCGTGCTTTTCGGCAATTGTGTATGTCTGGGCTAATACATCTGCCAGTTTCGAACGCGGAACCACGGTGTCGTGCAAGTAATAATCCGGAGCAATTTGTGCAACAGCACCAAAGGCGGTCTTACGGCCCTTCCACAACAGTGCGCGTTCCACATCATCTTGTGCAAGACGCACTTCTGTTGCGCCCTGTTCACGCCCTATTCGTGCAATCGCTTCGGCATCTACTTCAACTCCTGCAGGTAATCCGTCGACTTCTGCCAACAAAATTGCTGCCACGTCTGTGGGGTAACCAGCATGTACATAATTCTCAGCGGCTTGTGTGATGAGCTGGTCCATCACTTCCATTGCGGCCGGAACAATGCCTGCTGCAATCACTGCGCTGACGGTGTTCGCTGCATGACGCACATCATCGAATGACATCAACAACGTCCGCACTGCTGGGGCATTTTTTGTGATGCGTGCAGCAATACGTGTGGCAATACCTAATGTTCCCTCGCCGCCGATGAACGCGCCACGTAAGTCATAGCCAAGTGGTTCCGCGTCGAGCCCACCAAGTGTGGCAACTTCGCCATCTGGCAGCACAACTTCCATTGCCACAATGTGCGCATTTGTTATTCCGTACGCAAGACAGTGTGGCCCACCTGAGTTGTTTGCGACATTCCCACCAATGGTGCACACCTGTTGACTGGAGGGATCAGGTGCAAAGTGAAAACCTTTGGGCTGTAAATACTTGGTGAGATCCAAATTCACAACACCTGGTTCGACCCATACGATTCGCGTATCAAAATCGATGTCGAGTATGCGATTCATTCGTGCAAGTGAGATAACAACGGGTGCACCCAGCGGAATCGCGCCGCCAGCCAGTCCTGTCCCAGCTCCTCGGGGCACTACTGCACGATCATGTTTCACCGCGATTCGAACAATCTCTTGCACTTCACGCGTATTCAGTGGAAAACAAATTGGTCCCGCTACTCCACTGTCAAACAGTGATGCGTCACGGCGTAATAACGCGCGCTCAGCTCCATCGGTACGAACACGATCTTCTCCAAGAAGTGCTACAAGATCTTCATACAGTGCCTGATCGATTGCATCGGGTAAGACAACGTTGTGTTTGTGTTGACGCGACACCACTGAACGAATTCGGTGGGCAAATGATGACCGTACTGAAGTGCTCACTTTTCCGCAGCGGTTAAACCGGCGGCGCGAATTCCGGCATTTGCGGCCGCCTCATCATTGTCTGATGTATCCCCTGACACTCCCACGGCACCTATCGTACGACCGCCGTCAACAATGAGAACTCCCCCAGCGACCGGCACAAGCGATCCTCCGATTGCTGCTGTCACACCGTTCATGAAATGAGGTCGTTCTACAGCCATGACTCCCAGTGTGCGGGAATTCACTCCTACGGAAATGGCGCCATAGGCCTTTCCAAGGGCCACATCAAAGCGCCTATTCGCGACTCCGTCTTCACGTTCGCAGGCGATGACATGTCCACCCGCGTCAATCACCACAACACACAATGGATTGAATCCTTCAGTCGCCCGATGTAATAGCGCGCTCGCGATGATTGTGCGGGCATGGGCAAGAGTGAGAATTGTCATAACAACTGTGTCCTTTTCACTTGGCGTTCTTTTTTTCTAATCGACAGGCATGCAGTATCGGTTCTGTGTAGCCAGATGGTTGTTCGACGCCCGACAACACCAATTGTGTCGCTGCGATAAATGCTGGACCGTCAAACGATGGGGCCATCGGCTCATAGACAGGATCGTCAGCGTTTTGGGCGTCTACAACCACAGCCATCTTCTCGAATGCCTTGCGTACCTGATCTGATGTCACAATGCCATGCAATAACCAATTGGTCATGTGCTGTGATGAGATGCGACATGTGGCGCGATCTTCCATCAACCCAACGTTATTGATGTCGGGAACCTTCGAACAGCCAACTCCTTGATCTACCCAGCGCACTACATACCCCAATATGCCCTGCGCGTTGTTGTCGAGTTCATCTTGAATTTCTTGTGACGTCCACGATGTGTCAGAGGCAATAGGAATGTTCAAGAGATCATCGATTGTTGCGCGCGGACCATGTGCTTGTAATGACTCGAGCAATTCACGTTGTCTCTCATGCACATCTACGCGGTGATAGTGCGTTGCATGCAATGTGGCCGCGGTGGGTGAAGGCACCCATGCACAATTGGCGCCAGCTGTGGGATGTGCAATTTTTTGCTCGAGCATCGCTGCCATCAAATCGGGAGCCGCCCACATGCCCTTCCCAATCTGTGCACGGCCAAGTAGCCCACATGCCAAACCGGTATCTACGTTCCAGTTCTCGTATGCCTGCAACCACGTGCTGGTGCGCATGTCGTTTTTGCGCACCATTGGCCCCGCGTGCATAGACGTGTGCATCTCATCACCCGTGCGATCGAGAAAACCGGTATTGATAAACGCAACTCGCGCTGATGCAACACGAATGCACTCAGCCAAATTCACTGTTGTGCGACGTTCCTCGTCCATAATTCCGATTTTCACCGTGTTCGTAGGTAGTCGGAAGATTTGTTCGATACGGGTGAAAATATCGTTTGTATATGCGACTTCTGCTGGCCCATGCATCTTGGGTTTCACAACGTAAATAGAACTCGTTCGCGAATTACGATATGTGTTGTCGAAACGACGTACATCATGAACGGCACAAAGAACTGTGACTGCTGCATCGAGAAGACCTTCATAAATAGGTCGACCTTCTTTATCAAGAACAGCAGGTGTGGTCATGAGGTGACCCACATTTCGTATCAACATGAGAGAACGACCGGGATGTGTCACTGTCTCACCACTTGGTGTTGTGAACACTCTGTCCTTGTTCAGTGTGCGAGAAAATTCACGACCATCTTTTGTGACTGATGCTTCAAGAGTGCCTCGCATGAGGCCAAGCCAGTTTCGGTATGCAGCGGTCTTGTCGGCACCATCTACTGTTGCCACTGAATCTTCGCAATCCATGATGGCTGTCACTGCTGACTCGAGAACCACATCAGCAACGTGAGCTTTATCGGTGGCACCAACAGGATGTGAGGCATCAATAACTATCTCAACACCTAATCCGTGATGCTCACACAAGATGTTGGATGGTTGCCCAGGATCACCGATGTAACCAACAAATGTGTCGGGGTCGGCCAATGTTGTGGTCTGTCCATCGACAGTCATTACCAATTCGCCATGCACGACCTGATACGAGGTCACGTCGGTGTGCGAGCCTTCGTCTAGCGGCAACACTTCATCTAAAAATGCGCGTGCCCATGCAATCACTTGTTCACCGCGCGACGGGTCATACCCTGTTCCCGTCGGTGCACTACCAAGAGCATCGGTTCCATAGAGTGCGTCGTACAGAGAACCCCAGCGCGCATTGGCTGCGTTCAGCGCGTACCGCGCGTTAGTGATGGGAACCACCAATTGCGGTCCCGCAACGTGGGCAATCTCAACATCCACTCCTTCAGTGGACACCGAGAATGCAGGACCAGGTGGCACGATGTATCCGATGTCGTAGAGAAATGATCGATATTTATCGAGATCAAAAGAGTCATTTGATCGATGCCACTGATCGATTGCGGCCTGCATTTCTGCACGGACTTTGAGCAGTTCCTCGTTGCGAGGGCTCATCTCTTGCACAAGACGTAAGAAGCCAAGCCAAAATTCATCGGCTTCTACACCGCTTCCGGGTAAGGCTTCATTTTCAATAAAGGAACACAATTCCGCGTCAACCTGAAGCGAAGCGCGCATTTCCATTCGAACGTTTGTACTCATAGCGTCACCGTGACTCCACGCTAATAGAGAGGTATTGATGTTTTATAGTGCAGAAATGCTCTCGCACTACAAAGTCGTCGATATCTGCGATGAACGTGGACATGCAGCCTCTCACTTTCTCGCCACACTGGGTGCCGACGTCACGCTGATAGAGCCACCAGAGGGTTCCCACGCAAGATATGTTGGGCCGTTTTCTCAACATGGGCACTCTCCTGAGAATTCGCTGACGTTTTGGGCATACAACCGCGGCAAAAAGAGCGTTGTTCTAGATCTTGAAACCACTGCCGACCTGCAGACGTTTTATGGCCTCATTGCCACTGCGGACGTCTTATTCGAATGTGGCGCCATCGACATTGATGTTGCAGAGTTACAAAGAATCAACCCACGTCTTGTGATTGCCTCCATCACTGCATTCGGAGCCAGTGGTCCAAAAGCACAATGGGCTGCTACCGATCTCACTCTGGTTGCATCAAGTAGTCAGATGATTCTTACCGGAGACATTGACCGTGCCCCGGTGCGTGTTTCCCAACCTCAAGCGTTTCTTCATGCATCATCTGATGCTGCTGTCGGTGCCCTCATTGCGCTGATGGAACGTGAGTCAAGCGGTGTAGGTCAACGCGTAGAAACCTCGGCACATCGCTCGCTCCCTGTCACAACTCAAGGCAATGTTTTTGCCACTGCATACAACGCACCGTTGGCATTACGTACAAGTGGCGGCTCGCATGCAAACGGCATCGACTTTCAATTTGTCTATTCATGCGCAGACGGGTATGTAAACAACATGGTGTTGTTTGGTCCCTCTTTCGGACCTCATGCACAGCGTCTACTACAAGTCATGTTCAACAAAGGATTTATCGACGAGAGCATGAACAATGAAGATCTCGTTGCGTGGGGTACCGATATCTTCACTGGAAAAGTACCTATTGAGAGATACAAAGAACTCACTGCAGCGGTAGCTGCTTATTGCATAGCTCACACCAAGGCCGAACTCCTACAACACGCAATCGAATACAAATTGCTCACTGCACCAATTGCAACTCCCAAAGATGTGGTGGAAAACCCGCAGTACGCGCATCGTGAGTACTGGGATTCGGTGGAAGATGACGCACTGTCGCCCAAGGAAATTATTGTTCCTGGACTGTATGTGAAATTCAGTGACGCCGACATACCTGCACTTGATCGGGCTCCACGACTCAACGAGCATGCAGATCTCATCTACAACAACATTTCAACTACGGCTCACACAATTTCTACTATTTCGACAATACGAACAGCACCATTTGCTGGTCTCAAAGTGCTTGATCTCACATGGGCAATTTCAGGGCCCTCCACTGCGCGTATGTTGTGCGACTACGGTGCCGATGTGGTGCACGTCGAAACCGGTTCGCGTCAAGATGCCGCACGTTCTGTGTCGCCCTATATGAACGATGTGAAAGAACCCGAAAATGCTGGGCTGTATTTCACGATGAACACGGGCAAGAAGGGGATGCTGCTCGATCTTTCAACAGCAGAAGGTCGAGAAGTCCTCGATGATCTTGTTGCGTGGGCCGACGTCCTTATCGAATCGTTTTCGCCTCGTGGTCGTCGATCCTTGGGTCTTGATTTTGACCGCTTACGCACGATCAATCCGGCGCTCATCATGTTGTCGACATGTCTGTTTGGACAAGACGGGCCACTTGGCGCATACGCCGGATACGGCACCGCTGGTGGAGCTATCGCTGGTTTTTATCACCTCACTGGCTGGCCAGATCGCCCACCCTGTGGACCATTTGGCGCATACACCGATTATCCGTCGCCACGTTTTGCTGCATGTGCGCTCATTGCAGCCATTGATCATCAGCGTCGGACAGGAGTGGGCCAATACCTGGATTTCTCGCAAGCAGAGTCAGCGACACACTTTTTGACGCCCGCGATTCTGGACTACACCGTGAACGGCGTGGTGCAAGACCGTATGGGCAATAGCGACCCGTACATGTCACCTCATGGAGTATTCCCATGCGAGGGCGATGATACGTGGATTGCCATTGCGTGTCGAGATGACGACGATTGGAAGTGTCTCGCAAAAGTGATTGGTCGGATTGATCTTGTTGGCATGAGTTACAACGACCGCAAGCAACACGGCGAACGTCTTCACACCATGGTGAGTAATTGGTCAGCTCGACGATCACTTGATGATGCAGAAACTGCGCTTATCGACGCAGGTGTGCCCGCGCATCGAGTGCAACATTCAGACGCATGCATGACAGACCCGCAGTTTGCACACACAAATCATTTTGTGCGTGTGCCTCACACAATGCACGGGGAAGTAACCGTGGAAAATTCTCGGATGATTCTCAGTGACACTCCAGCAAATGTCACTCGTCGTGCTCCATTGTTTGGAGAAGATACTGACGATATCTTGCGAAACTTTTTGGGTTATGACAACAGCAAAATTACAGAACTTCGTAACAAAGACATCTTCAAATAGCGGAAATTGTGTCTAATATTTCAGCGACACGTGCAGTGTGTTCCCATGGAAACACCCAGCCAGATCCGTCTGAAAAATACGCACTGACGTTTTCCACCATCTCGACAAACGCATCTACCTCGTCGAAGGATTCCTCGACATCTCCGATTTGGAGACTCGACCTCTCGCGCCAAGACGTAAACGCTTCACCCTGGACCATACGCACAGATGAATCGGAACCACGAATCTCGAGAGTCTGAGACGCAGGCATGACAAAAGAACTCACAGCTGTGGCAGTGGCATACGAGTTCAGATTCACGTCAACATGCGTCGTCAGATCAATTCCGGTAGGGCCGATCTGTCGCTCGACATTTTGAACACTCACCTCAAGATCATCACCACACACTGCCGTCCACACATGTGCTTGATAACAACCAACGTCCAAGAGTGCTCCCCCGCCCATCTCAGGATGCAAACGGTAATTCTCAGTCATGTCCGACTGAGACGTAAACGATGACTCGATATGCTGCACCTCGCCAAGAGCGCCAGTTGTTGCTAGTTCTACGACACGTTGAAACCGTGGATGCCATCTCAGCCATGTTGCCTCCACCAAGTGACGTCCCTCTGTACGGGCAACCTCGTACATGTTGTCCACATCACTTGCACAAATACCTAACGGTTTTTCGCACAAGACATGCTTGCCTGCTTGCAGTGCACGAGTCACCCATTCAAGATGTTGATGATTGGCAAGGCTGATGTACACGGCATCTACATGATCGTCATTCAATACATCTTCATAATGCGCATGAATCACCTTTGGTTCAAGCACACGCGAACGAATCTCATCCCTGCTTGCAACGGCATGCAACTGTGCACCGCGGGCCTGATGAACCGCTGGCCCCATCGCGCGAGACGCCACAAAGCCTGCACCGAGAAATCCCCAGCGCGTATTCATATTGGTTATGACAGCCGAAGCGCGGGGATAATTGGTCGCCCGTTTTGCCGAGCTGATTCTTCAGCTGCCTGCATAATTCCGACAACATTTCGCGACTGCAGGGCAGTTACAGGCATTGGCATTTCTTTATGCAAATGATTCGACAGCGAAGCATGGAATGCATGTGGCGCAACTTCATCAAGTGTTACATCTTCTTGCGCTCCACCTTCGCGGTAAATAGTAAGGAGTGCGGGCAGATCTGCAACAGCAGGTTCAGCTGCCGGATTCCAATCACCCACGATTGCGCCTTCTGTTCCCAATACGTAAAACTTGGGTTTCCGTGCTGCAGCTAAGTCTGAGTTCACGAATGTTGCCTGTTTCCCTGACGCAAAGGTGATCGACACTTGGGCGTGATCGGCATTAGTCGCGTGCATCCAGCGACGTTTTTGATTGAGACCAGAAACATGTTCGATTGGATCATGAATGACATCAAGGATTTGGTCAATGTAATGACTACCCCAATCAAAGATCGCTCCGCCCGATACTTCGGCGTTGGAGTGCCAGTATGTACACGGTTCAGAGTAACCACCAACGAAGCTGTCGTATTGAAAGACTTCGCCAATCGCACCGTCACCGATGAGGCGTTTCATCGTGACAAAGTCTGAGTCATACCGTCGATTTTGGTACACCACCAACAACCTGTCGCGTTCCGCTGCGAGCGACATCAACTCATCGCATTCATCAACAGTGAGTGCCATTGGTTTCTCTAATACAACGTGCAAATCTTTGACAAGGGCATCCTTTGCCCATTGATAATGACTATTTGGCGGAGTAGAGATCACAACAAGATCAAGAGATCCGCTATTGAGCATTGATGACGCATCGGAAAATGCGACGGCACTAGGGGCGAGCTGCTGTGCTGCCGCAATGCGTTCAGGGTTGGTGTCGCACACCGCAGTCAATTCAAGACCGGCAGTGTGTTGCACCGCCAG
>JBIJAO010000046.1:0-8972 GCA_044345725.1 Ilumatobacteraceae bacterium
AGATCGAACCACTTCCTGAAAAGCGAATGGCTTCACGACGAAGTGGTGAGTCGAATGACCCGATGAAGATGTATCTGCAAGAGATTGGTCAAGTAGACCTTCTCACTGCAGAACAAGAGAGAACCCTTGGCCGTCAAATACAAGAGATGCTGGTGGCAAAGAAACAATTAGAAAATGGTGATCTCTCGGTTGCAGAGAAGCGACGTTTGCGCGGGGTAGTACACACTGGTGATGCAGCACGCGAACACCTCATCACCGCCAATTTGCGACTCGTGGTGTCCATCGCGCGTCGGTATGACGGAAAAGGCTTGCAGTTGCCAGATCTCATACAAGAGGGAAACATCGGTTTGATGCGCGCTGCGGAGAAATACGACTGGGAAAAGGGTTTCAAGTTTTCTACCTATGCAACGTGGTGGATCCGTCAAGCGATGATGAGAGCTATGGCTGATCAGGGTCGCACAATCAGGGTGCCAAGCCATGTTGTCGAGTTGCTGCATCGCATTGCAAAGGCAGAGCGTGAGTTGACAGTGGAGATGGAACGAGAACCAACGCTCGACGAGCTTGCACATCGCACGATGCTTGAGCCAGAACGCATCCTGGAATTGCGGCAAATTTCATCAGTCACTATCAGTCTTGATGCGCCAGTGGGAAGTGATGATGATTCACAGACATGGTCTGATCGTGTGTCATCTGACGATGAAGACGATTCTCCCGTTGAGCAGGTTCAGCGCAAAATGCTAATGGCGGCGATTGTGTATGAACTTCAAGCTCTCCCAGAACGTGATCGACGAATTTTAGAAAAGCGTTTTGGTATACAAAACGGAAAGCCTCAAACCCTTGATGATGTTGCCAAAGAAGAAGGTGTAACACGCGAACGGGTGCGACAAATCGAGCAGAAAACACTTGCGCGAATGCGCCATCCTAATAACAGTCGAAAACTTCGTTCGTTTTTAGACGACATCGGCTAGATACATTGCTTATATGACAAACACAGCGGGCACATCGCAAAATAATGTTGAATTGCCCAAGTCGCTAAATCTTGTTCATGTCACCGCAAGTGGCGTGGGAATCATTGTGGGCGCAGGCATCTACGTGTTGCTTGGCCCCGCCACAGAGCGTGCTGGCGGTTTGGTGTGGCTTGCATTTCTTCTTTCCGCGATGTTGTGTGCATTGACCGCCATGAGTTACATGGAATTGTCATCGATGTATTCCAAGACTGGTGGAGAATACGAATACGCACGACAAGTGTTCTCACCAGTGGTGTCTTTTGGAATTGGCTGGGCGATGCTTGCTGGGCTCACCGTTGCTGCAGCCACCGTTGCTCTCGGTTTTGGTCGTTATTCGGAATACTTCATCGACATCAACCCGCGTGTGCCCGCTCTCATCTTGCTGGCCGCCATTGCACTGTTTTCATTGAAAGGACTACAGGCCGCCGCATGGTTCATCGTGGTCTTGAGTTGCATTGAAGTGGGTGGCTTGTTGTTCGTATCAGCAATTGGCATGTCGCACGTCGGCGAAGTCAACTTGTTGCAAGGAGTACAGGGGAGTGGATTTGATCAATTCAATGGTTTGATGTCTGCCGTTGCACTTGTGTTCTTTGCATTCATCGGATTTGACGAAGTGGTGACTCTGTCGGAAGAGACCCACGATGCGCGACGCATTACCCCAATTGGGTTGGCGCTGGCACTAGGCATTTCTGCAGTTTTGTATGTGCTGGTATCAGTTGTGTCCGTCAGTGTGCTCGGACCTGAAGCGTTGTCGTTGTCTCCGTATCCGCTTGCTGAAGTTGCCGAAGCCGCTCTCGGCAGTGCATCGGCAGATGTGATGAGCGCGTTTGCGTTGACTACCACCACAAGCACTGTTCTTCTCGCGGTCACCGCGGCCGCCCGCATGCTCTTTGCCATGGCCCGCCGATGTGACCTGCCGCAGAGTCTGGCATTGTTGAATCGCAAGGGCAGTCCGGTGCGGGCAACATTGGCCGTGGTCGCAGCGAGTGCCGTGTTTGTTCTCTGGGGCGAGTTCACGGTGATTGCCGGCGCCACAGACGCGCTGGTGTATGTCATGTTTCTGGCGGTGAACACCATTGTTGTGATCCTGCGGCGAACCAAGCCCGACATAGAGCGACCATTTCGCATTCCATGGTCGGTGAAGAACGTTCCGGTCTTCCCACTTGCAGCCTTTGGCGTGACCGTGTGGATGATGGTGCTGCTTGAGGTTGAGTCACTCATTGTGGGGGCGGGCATACTCGCAAGCGGTGTGTTGTTGTATGTGGCGGTACACAAAGTTTGGGCGCGTTCATCATGAGCACAGCGCATGTGCGCTGGTAGCCTGAACATTCCTTCCGGGGTAGCTCAGTTGGCAGAGCGACGGACTGTTAATCCGTTGGTCGTGGGTTCGAGCCCCACCCCCGGAGCCACTACGATGTGACCATGAGCACAACCAACCGCACTGGCTACCTGTACCACGAGATCTACGCCTGGCACGACACGGGATCAGGGCCGATGATGCCTTCCAATGCATTTGGTGGAATCCAACCATTTGTTCACATGGAAAATGCTGAGACCAAGCGACGCATGCACGAATTGATTGTGGTGTCAGGCCTCATAGATCACCTGTTTCGCATTGACCCAGTGCGCGCAACAGAAGACGACATTTTGCGTTGTCACACTCGCGAACATCTCGCATACATCCAAGCAGGATCTGAGTTGCCTAAAGGTGGCGACGCAGGCGATGGTGTGTCTCCTTACGGACATGGTGGATATGACATTGCGATGATGGCTGCGGGCGGCATTATGAAACTTGCCGATGAAGTGATCTCGGGGACAATTCGTAACGGGTATGCGTTGGTGCGACCACCCGGACACCATGCAACGTCAACCATGGGTATGGGTTTTTGCATGTTCAACAACATCGCAATTGCAGCACGACATCTGCAAGCCACGCGAGGTGTTGGTCGTGTAGCAATTGTCGACTGGGATGTTCACCACGGAAATGGAACACAAGAGATCTTTTACAACGATCCATCGGTGTTGACAATCTCGCTACATCAAGACAACTGTTTCCCGCCCAATTCTGGACTAGTCACGGAAAATGGTGAAGGCAAAGGCGCTGGCTATGCATTGAATGTTCCGTTGCCACCTGGTTCGGGCAACCCTGCATATGAACTTGCGATGACAGAAGTTGTTGTTCCTGCAATTCGCGCATTTGATCCGGACATTATTCTGGTGTCGAGTGGCTTTGATGCGAGTTTGATGGATCCACTCGCACGTCAGATGATTACAACGTCGGGCTATCGCAGAATGACAGAAATCTTGATGGATCTCGCCGACGACGTATGCAGTGGTCGTCTTGCGATGTCACATGAAGGCGGATACAACCCTGTGTACGTGCCATTCTGTGGACTTGCTGTGATGGAACAATTAAGTGGTGTCAAAGTGTTAGACGATCCCTTTGGAGCATTTGATTACATGGCCGACTTCCCATTGCTTGATCATCAAAAAGCGGTAGTGACAGCGTCGGCAGCACTTGCTGGCAAAGTCGGAGCTTAAGCACTTCAACCGCTAGCGTGACTGGCTCGGGCCAGTAGCTCAGTTGGTTAGAGCAGGGGACTCATAATCCCTTGGTCGCGGGTTCGATCCCTGCCTGGCCCACAATTTCAAGGCACATGTTGTTGTGCTCATGTGTCGTCATGCCACAGTGTTGGTTGTGTGAAACAACTTCCAGGAAGTATGGGCAAATACGTGATGTCTTTTTAGAAAAAGTTCGTTAACTGTCGTTGTGGATTTTTCTGCAATAGCGTGTACGCATGAGTATTGATGAACCTTCTATGAATGTTGCGCAAGAAGAACGCGATCAAAACAAGGTGTTGCATCGCACTCTTGGAGCAATAGCTACGACCGCACTAATAATTGCAATCATTGCACTGCTACTTCGAGGATGTGATGTTGGTTCGGAAACGTCTGATCGACGTGTGCGTGATTGTTTGGCACTAATTGGTCAGATCGAAGACGGTGCGACAGGTGAAACGGGTGCAACTGGTGAACAAGGCTCAGATGGTGCTACTGGTCCACAAGGTGAGGCTGGTGAAGAAGGCGAGACTGGCTCAACCGGCAAACCGGGTACTCCCGGCGCAGATGGCACAGACGGCGAAGATGGTGCAACTGGTCAAACCGGCGCAACTGGTCCACAAGGTGAGGCTGGTGCAACTGGTCAAACCGGCGCAACTGGTCCACAAGGTGAGGCTGGTGCAACTGGTCAAACCGGCGCAACTGGTCCACAAGGTGAGCCAGGTATTCAGGGTGTCGCTGGTGGATGTGGACTAAGCGCATATGAAGTGTGGCTAGCACTCGGCAACGAAGGAACCGAACAAGATTTCATCGATTCGTTGACCGGCCCGGCAGGTCCACAAGGCGAGCAAGGCCCACAGGGAGTGCCCGGCGAAACGGGCACTAGTGGACTCGGTGATTCCGGTTCCTTCTGGGACGTCACTATTCAGGGTGGACCAGGTGTGTATGAGGCAGATACTCCATATCCGATGTTGTTGGGCGAAGCAGATACCGCAAATAACCAAGGGGTGTCGATCACTAACGGTTCACAATTCACATTCACTAACCCGGGTGTGTACAACCTTGCATTCTCTGCACAGTTATGGCGTTTGCAAGGCGGCAACGTGAGCTACACAAGTATTTGGTTGCGTAAGAACGGTGTTGATGTTCCAGACACGGCAACTGACGTCACACTGTTATCAAACGGAACTCGTTTTGTTGCCGCTTGGAACTTCTTCGTGCCGGTGACTTGTGATGAGTCGGGATGCGATAAGTATCAGTTGATGTGGTCATCTACTACGGAACAGACAGAGATGCTATATCTGCCCGCTAATGGTGTTCGCCCAGCAATTCCATCTCTGATCGCCACCGTTAATCAGGTGAAGTAAGTAACTAGTCAGTCCACTGTGGCGCTCGTGCCAACAGGTCAAGGCTCACATCGCGACAACGATCAAGCACGTCACAAAATGTGTCATCGCGTGGTCGATACACATCAACAAGTGACACCGACTTTCGGGCAACGATTGACAAACTGCGTTCTGGTGCGTCGGTGACGGCGTGAAAAGAGTCGATGGCAGACACTTCGACAGGTAGGTCGACTCCGCCTATTCCAGCAATTTCGGTTGCCAGAATCAGAAGATCGGGTGGGGATGTGAGCGGTGGCATAGTCCATGTAAAAAGCAAAGGGAATGAGAAGTCTCCGTCGGGTACATCATCGGGATCTTCTAGTTTTACCACTTCATCTTCAAATTGAAGTAAGACACGAGGGTCAATCTCGAGACTGAGATGAAGGTCGATGGGGCCACTACATGCCTCCTCGGGGTGCAGATCGACTTCCCACAGCTGACGTAACGAATACGTCTCGACAAAATGTCGTTCATCGTGAACATGAAAGCCATGATCCACGGCGTGGCTTTTCATGTCGGCAACAAAACCAGCGATATCGATGACTGCCACGCACATTGACACTACCGTTCTAGACGTGACCCGCTTTCATTACGAATCAGACGACCGCGAGATACTGGCGTTTTTGCACGACGTTGCCGATGCAGCAGCCGATGAATTGGATGCACTCACCGATTGGTCGTTTTCTGGTGTGCGAGAGGGGCAATACTCAGCAGATATTGCAATTGATGACCTTGTTCTCGACATGCTCGACGAAGCAGGCTTTGGAGTGTTGTCAGAAGAAAGTGGACTGACTAATTTTTCGTGGCCCGTGACGGGTGACGAGCTCATGGTGGTGGTTGATCCCGTCGATGGTTCTACTAATGCAGGCAAGGGAGTCCCATGGTTTGCAACGTCTCTGTGCGTCATCGACAAAGACGGATTGCGTGTTGCACTTGTTGCCGAACAATCCGGCACGGAAACTCGATATAGCGCGATTCGGGGCGCAGGAGCGTTATGTGATGGCGTGCCGATGCGCGCTCACGGAACTATCGGACTTCACGAAGCAGTTATCGGCGTGTCGGGTGTGCCCCCTCACAATCCGGGATGGTGGCAGTTTCGTGCACTAGGCGCGATTGCACTTGACATGTGCTTGGTCGCCAAAGGCGCACTCGATGGATATGTTGATTTTCATGATCACGGCGTGTGGGATTACCTCGGAGCGCTGCTCATTTGTCGCGAAGCAGGTGTGGCAATCGGTGAAGCGTTTGGACGCGATCTCATTATTGGTGATCACAATGAACGCCGCACTCCAGTGGTGGCGCGATCACAGGAATTGTTATCTGAGTTGCTTGAGATTCGACAACGTGAGATGACATGAAACTCCGCACGTCCGCTTCCATCGCCGTTGTGTCATTGATTGTTGGCATATTCACTGTCGCAGTGCGTACAGAGGTGCAAGCGGTGAGAATTTGCACGAATACTGGTCCGTGCAGGGTGGGCGACATCGGACCTGGTGGTGGAGTGGTGTATTACGACGCGGGGTCGGTGCAGTGGTGGGGTCGTTATCTCGAAGCGCGCGTCATCACAAAAGGTCGCGGTGTGCCATGGTCGTTGGGTGAGCCTCGAGCGCTATATGCAAATAATGACCCAAAAACATTGCGTCGTATCCGAATGGATGCGAAGAAGATCGGCATGGGTTGGGAGAACACAAAGGCGATCGTTCAGGCAAACGGCGCGGGGTCGTATGCCGCAAAGTTTCTTTATGACCTTGCGATCGGTGGTCGCAGAGATTGGTTCTTGCCATCGAAAGATGAATTGAACGAGTTGTATCGGTTCAGAGCGATGCGCGGACGACCACGTATGGACACTGGTCCTTATTGGACTTCGACAGAAGCATCAAATGATTTTGCGTGGTATCAGATGTTTCAGGACGGCACTATGTTCACCGATGAAAATGGCGTGGGCCGCATCGATTCGAACAAAGACACTCGTCGCCAACCCACACATACGGGATCTTCCTTTCCATCACAGCGTTACCGACTTGTCGCAGTGCGTGCTTTCCCGCAAGCTTCAAAAGTCGTTCCGCCAACATCTGATCCATCGTTGACGGGAAACACATGTTCTGCGACTGGTCCATGTGCCGTGGGGGACATCGGCCCAGGTGGTGGAGTTGTCTTTTATGACGCCGGCAAAATTCAGACATGGGGTCGATATTTAGAAGCAGCACCAGCGTCGGTGGAAGTACATGGTCTGCCATGGAAGAAATTGAGCGTTGATGATCGACTACGGCCTGTCTATCGCGACACTGCAACTCGTACTGCACGTATTGCTCGCGTCATCAGTAAAGAGATCGGGATGGGTCAAGCAAATACGAAGACAATTGTGTCGACCTATCGCAGAGGTTCGTATGCCGCACGGTATGCCCATGATCTCGTGGTGAATGGTCACGATGATTGGTTCTTGCCATCTGCTGACGAGCTCGACGTGATGTTTAATGTGCTGCAAACATCGCGTGAACCAATGGACACGTTTGCGCCACGATTTTATTGGTCATCATCGGAGTACGACTACAACAATGCATGGACCCAATCAATGAAGTCCGGTCAACAATTTGACCGTGAGAAATGGTTGTCATCGCCGCAAGATGCATTGTGGGTGCGCCCCATTCGTGCCTTTGGTGGCTCGTGATGCCAGCCCGATAGGTTGGCACCCATGTCAAATAAGCCTGAAGTATCTATTCCTGCGGGTGAGCCACCAGCAGAACTTGTCATCGATGACCTCACCGTTGGTGATGGTGCAGAAGCGAAATCTGGAGCAATTGTTGAAGTGCACTACGTGGGTGTCGCATGGAGCACGCAGGCGCAGTTTGATGCGTCGTGGGATCGAAGTGAGACATTCGAATTTCGTCTTGGTGCAGGGCAAGTGATCGACGGATGGGACAAAGGTGTTGCTGGTATGAAGGTGGGTGGCCGCCGTCGCCTCACCATTCCACCCGACATGGGCTATGGCCCGTATGGCGCCGGTGGTGTCATTAAAGGTGGCGAGACGCTCGTGTTTGTTGTTGACCTCATCAACGTGAACTAAGGAAATACTCATGACTTTTTCACGCACCACACTTCGCTCTGCGTTGGGCATTTTTGTCGCACTCACCTTGGCTGTCACCGTCAGCGCATGCGGTGATGACGACACATCTTCTGATACGGCACCTGATGATTCTGTTACAGAAATGGAACTCACTCCTGTTGACGATTATGACGTCGTCGGAGAAAAACCAGAAGTTGTGATACCAGAGGGTGAACCACCAACGGAGCTAGTCATCGAGGATTTACGCGATGGCGACGGGGAACAGGCAACGACCGGAAGTTTTGTCACCGTTCACTACGTCGGTGTGTCGTGGAGTACCGGAGAACAGTTTGATGCATCGTGGGATCGCGGCCAACCGTTTCAGTTCTCTATCGGCATTGATCCAGTCATTCAAGGATGGGAACTGGGCTTGCAAGGGATGAAAGTGGGCGGTCAACGTCGTCTCACTATTCCACCTGATTTGGGTTATGGACAAAGTGGGCAAGGCCCCATCGGTCCAAATGAGACGCTTGTTTTTGTTGTTGATCTCCTCGCGGTCGAATAAGTAATAGTGCGCATTGTTGTTATTGGTGCAGGACTCTCTGGTCTTGTCGCTGCTCGTGAACTGCAAGACACGGGTCACGATGTCACTGTTATAGATAAAGGTCGTAGTCCAGGAGGACGCATGGCGACACGTCGTGAGGGAGAGGCTCGTTTTGATCACGGTGCACAGTTCTTCACCGTGCGCGATGATCTTTTTCAACAACAAGTAGACGGCTGGTTGCAGCGTGGACTTGTTCACGAATGGTGTCGAGGATTTGATTCACACGACGGGCATCCCCGCTACGTGGCAACGAGCGGAATGAACACCCTCGCAAAAGACCTTGCGCAGACACTTTCAGTTCGATGCTCTGTCACTGCAACGAGAGTGGCACCACAGGGTGCGGGTTGGGTAATACGTACCGTAGATACAGGTGA
>JBIJAO010000023.1:0-26984 GCA_044345725.1 Ilumatobacteraceae bacterium
CCTTCGGCGTACGCATCGTCAACGTATGCATGGCCATCACGCTCAGCTTCCAACGCAACAAAACACTGCCCTGCCTGCACAAGACGGGAATCAAACGAGAGACCGTCAATGTCAACGTCGTCACCAAACAGCGAACCTCCTGTGATGCGTGCGGCGTCGCTGGCCAGTATGAACATGTCACGACCCTAGTGGCGAGTACCGTCGTGGGAGATGAACAACGGATCACCAGCGCTCACTCTCATTGTGTTATTTGGCGGACGTTCTGCAGAACACGACGTGAGTTGTGTCACGGCCGCACATGTCATCCGTGCGACCGATCCACAGATGTATCGCATTGTTGTGATTGGCATCACACGTGACGGTCATTGGGTGAGTCCAATAGACGTGCAAGACATCCTTGATACCGGGTCACGAGAAATCCCAACCACACTCACTGCTGCGGGCAATCCTGTGTCTCCGTCTGTCATCTCCGACATCGCCTCTCATGAACCAACGGTTGTGGTGCCCTTGTTGCACGGTCCACTGGGGGAAGACGGCACCATTCAAGGAATGCTCGAAATGCTCGATGTTGCATACGTTGGTAACGGTGTGTTGTCTTGTGCGGTTGCCATGGACAAAGTGGTATCAAAACAGCTTCTCGGAGCACACAATGTTCCTCAGTGTCGATGGACCTCCAGTCACGTCTCGACAATCTCTGACTCACTTTTGGACAATGTCATCGCTGAACTGTCGTTACCTATTTTTGTGAAGCCCGCCAACATGGGATCTTCTGTTGGTATCTCAAAGGCAAAAACTCGTGATCAACTCGTCGCAGCTGTTCACATGGCGTCGTTGTATGACGAATGGATTGTGTTCGAAGAATCAGTCAGTGGACGCGAGATAGAGGTATCAGTCTTAGGAAATCTCGAGCCACGCGCATCAATTGCCGGTGAGATTATTCCCGGCAATGAGTTCTACGACTACGACGACAAGTACGTCACCGATGGCGCACAACTACTTGTTCCCGCTCCGCTTTCTCACGACCAACTACACACCGTGCAGCAACTTGCGATAGACGCATATCGCGCACTGCGTTGTGAAGGAATGGCACGAGTGGACTTCTTTTTTGAAGAAAATGGACGCGGTTTTCTGTGCAATGAAATCAATACCATCCCTGGCTTCACACCTATTTCGATGTATCCAAAACTGTGGGACGCAAGCGGAGTGGGATACGCACAACTCATCGAGGAGTTGGTGTCGCTTGCGCGCGAGCGCTATGCGCGACGACCACGCACGACGTCGCGCTAGTTATGAGCCCGATGCAGGGATGTTGATGACATCACCGGGCATGATCACAACCGACGAACTCGCCCAATTATTGGCCGACAGCAAACCTGCGAGCGACACACAGAATTTGCGGCGAATGGTGAATACCGAATCACCTGACTGCACGGTGTAGGTGCCCGCAGGACGCGTGCCACAACCTGGTGCCGACGGTGTGTCGGCACTTCCGCCTGTTGTTCCACCGGTATCACCGCCAGTTGTTCCGCCACTGGCATCTCCGCTCACTGTGGGCTCAATTGCTGATGGCGGGATGCGGATTTGAGTTCCGGGATATGGGAACTGCGCAGGACTCACCCACCCGTTGTATGCGAGCAAAGTTTCAAGAGCGATTCCGTATTTATTGGCAACACCGAGTGGCGAGTCACCAGAGGCGACTGTGTAGAGCTGTTCAGAACCAATTGCATTTGATGGCAGTGACGTAGTGGTTCCCGGCAATGTGCTTTGCACCGGTGGGATCGTCGCAAAATTGGTTGGCGTGACAGCCACCACGGTTGTCGCTACACCCAAGGTGTCTTGCCCGCAGGCTCCGACGGTGGCACCAAACACCGCGATGGTGACAGCGCTTGCCGCGACAGAACCCAACTTGGGCCACCACTTCGAAGTATTTGACAAACGCTTACGCACGGAAAAACAGAGTAGATCGTTCTGTTCACCGATAGGTGGCGCTTCGACCATTTTTACGAAAGGTCACACGAACAATCAACCAGTTATCGGGAGACCCTTTCACCACATGACCTATGACTGACATGTCCTATGACATGTCCTATGACAACGGGCGAGCCGTGGGAGGAATGGGAAACGGCAACATCGTTGAACCCATCAAGTATTCATCGACACCTGATGCACATGCTCGTCCCTCGGCAATTGCCCACACAATGAGGCTCTGGCCGCGACCCATGTCACCAGCAACAAAAACACCAGGAACTGAGGTCATGTACGAGTCATCGCGTGACACGTTGCCACGTTCATCTAGCGCCACACCGAGTTGATCGAGCCATGAACCCTTTTCAGGCCCCACAAAGCCCATCGCCAAAAACACAAGGTCTGCGGGGATCTCCATGTCGGTGCCTTCGACTTTTTCGAATCGACCATTCACCATCTGTACTTCGTGAATGAGCATTGCCTTCACATTGCCATCGCCGTCATCGACAAAGCGTTCGGTGTTCACGCTGAACATGCGATCTCCACCTTCTTCATGAGCAGATGACACGCGATATACGAGGCTCCACTGAGGCCACGGGTTGTGTGATCCGCGCTCTTCGGGTGGCCTTGGCATGATCTCTAATTGGGTCACACTTTTGGCACCCTGACGTAGCGCGGTACCAAGACAATCAGCACCGGTGTCTCCACCACCAATGATCACCACATCTTTTCCAGCTGCAGAAATAGCGGGCTCGGTGAAATCACCTTCCTGCACCTTGTTGGCAAGTGGGAGATACTCCATTGCCTGATAAATGCCGCGAAGCTCACGACCCGGTGCGGGAAGATCACGCCATGCGGTGGCGCCACACGCCAACACAATCGCGTCATGCGAAGCACGCAACACATCGATGTCAACGTTTTCGCCAACGACTGCATTCGTGCGAAATTCGGTTCCCTCTTGTCGCATTTGGTCAAGACGACGTTCGAGATACTTCTTTTCCATCTTGAATTCGGGAATTCCGTATCGAAGCAGTCCGCCAATTCGATCTGCACGCTCGAGCACCACCACATCGTGGCCTGACCGAGTGAGTTGTTGTGCCACAGCAAGACCTGCCGGACCGCTACCAATCACGGCAATGCGTTTTCCGGTTTTTGTGTCGGCGATGTGTGGTGTCACCCAACCGTTGTCCCAAGCAGTGTCAATAATTGTCTGTTCCACTTGTTTGATAGTGACGGGATCTTGGTTGATACCAAGGACACACGCGGTTTCACAAGGCGCTGGACACAGTCGGCCAGTGAATTCAGGGAAGTTGTTTGTTGCATGTAGGCGATCAATCGCATCACGCCAGTGTTCGCGATACACGAGATCATTCCAATCAGGAATGAGGTTGCCAAGTGGACATCCGTTGTTGCAAAACGGGATACCACAGTCCATACATCGGCCTGCTTGTTCCTTCAATGCACCTTTGTCGAATGGCTCGTACACCTCTCGCCAGTCACGAAGACGAACGGGAACGGCGCGTCGTGTTGGAGTGGCACGACCCCACCGCATGAAACCGGTTGCTTCACCCACGAGCGACCTCCATTACTAGTTCGGATGTTTCATCCTCTGACAAACCTTTTTCGCTTGCTTCTTCAAGCACCTGCAACACGCGCTTGTAATCGCGTGGCATCACTTTGCGGAAATGCGACTCTTCTGTTGTCCACGAATTCAGAATCTTTTGTGCGATTACAGAACCAGTCAGTTCGTGATGACGGGCAATTGTCTCTTGTAACCACGTTTCATCACCATCAGAGAGTGGTTCAATGTCCACCATTTCGTAATTGACGTTCTCCGCAAATCGATTGTCTGGGTCGTATACATACGCAATGCCACCCGACATACCGGCAGCAAAGTTGCGGCCTGTTGGGCCAAGTACCACCACGCGACCACCTGTCATGTATTCGCATCCGTGATCGCCAACACCCTCCACAACAGCTGTTGCGCCAGAGTTACGTACACAAAAACGCTCACCAACTAATCCGCTCACAAATATCTCGCCAGAAGTTGCACCGTATGCAATGACGTTTCCGGCGATCACGTTCTCGTGAGCAACAAACGGTGATTCACGATGCGGACGAACAATCAGTCGCCCACCCGACAGTCCCTTACCGAGATAATCGTTTGCATCTCCCTCAAGTTGCATCTCGATGCCCTTTGGCACAAATGCTCCGAAACTTTGTCCGGCTGAACCAGAGAACGCGATACGAATGGTGCCATCAGGCAGCCCTTCGCCACCCCACTTCTTTGTGACCTCACTACCAAGCATCGTTCCGACGGTGCGATGAACATTACGAATAGGCATTTCGATATTCACCGGTAACCCATCTTGTATCGCAGGCACCGACAACCTAATGAGATCGTTATCGAGCGCCTCGTCAAGACCATGATCTTGTGACACTGACTGATACGGAGTCTGTTGATACGGATTCTGTGGTTGGTGCAAAATCGGAGAAATATCAAGCCCGCGTGCTTTCCAGTGATCCACTGCTGCGCGAGCGTCAATCAATTCCACGTGACCGATTGCTTCTTTCAGTGTCCGGAATCCGAGCGCTGCAAGATATTCACGCACTTCTTCTGCAATGTATTCAAAGAAATTGACAACGAATTCGGGCTTGCCACTGAAGCGTTCACGAAGCACCGGATTTTGCGTGGCGATACCAACAGGACATGTATCAAGGTGACACACGCGCATCATGATGCACCCACTCACCACGAGCGGTGCCGTTGCAAAACCAAATTCCTCGGCACCAAGAAGCGCTGCAATCACAACATCACGACCAGTTTTCATCTGACCATCAACCTGCACCACGATGCGATCACGAAGTCCGTTCAACATCAATGTTTGTTGTGTTTCTGCAAGACCAATCTCCCACGGTGCGCCTGCATGCTTCAACGAGGTCAATGGCGACGCTCCCGTGCCACCGTCGTGACCGGAAATCAAGACAACATCTGCTTTTGCCTTACTCACGCCTGCAGCCACCGTTCCGACTCCGACCTCAGACACCAACTTCACGTGCACGCGTGCAGCAGGGTTTGAGTTCTTCAAGTCATGAATCAGTTGCTTCAAGTCTTCAATCGAGTAGATGTCGTGGTGAGGCGGCGGACTAATGAGGCCCACGCCAGGTGTTGAGTGACGTGTTTTTGCCACCCATGGATACACCTTGTGTCCAGGCAACTGACCGCCTTCGCCAGGCTTTGCACCTTGAGCCATTTTGATCTGAATGTCGTCGGCATTGACCAAGTACTCACTCGTGACACCAAAGCGACCCGAGGCCACTTGTTTGATCGCACTGCGCTTGGAGTCACCGTTAGGCAATGGCAGATATCGCTCGGGATCTTCTCCGCCTTCGCCAGTGTTGCTCTTTCCACCGATGCGGTTCATCGCTACGGCAAGAGTCTCATGCGCTTCGGCAGATATCGATCCATAACTCATTGCACCAGTCGAGAAGCGCTTAACGATTTCAGACACCGGTTCGACTTCATCAATAGAAATCGCAGGGCGATCACCAGTCTGTAATTCAAATAAACCACGCAACGTGTACAAAGATTTCGCCTGATCATCTACTTGCTGCGTGTATTGCTTGAAGATGTCATATCGGCCAGCGCGTGTGCTGTGTTGCAAGCGATAGACGGTCTCTGGATTGAATAAGTGATGCTCGCCTTCTCGGCGCCACTGATATTCGCCACCTAATTCCAACTTGCGATGCACACGCAATTCAGGACGCTGTGGGTGTGCAATACGATGACGCATTGCCACTTCATCGGCTACCTCATCCAGTCCGATACCACCTAAACGCGAGACGGTGCCGGTGAAGAATTCATCAACTAATTCCGAAGACAATCCGATGGCTTCGAAAATTTGCGCGCCGGTATAAGAAGCGACAGTGGACACTCCCATTTTCGACATCACTTTTAAAACACCCTTGCCGGCGGCCTTGATGTAGTTCTTGACTGCCTTGTGCACATCCATTCCGCCGAGTGAATGCAATCCGAGACCGTCTTCGGCGTTGATCATGCCTTCAATTGATTCAAATGCAAGATATGGATTGATGGCAGCTGCGCCATAACCAATCAACAGTGCCATGTGGTGCACTTCGCGCGCATCTCCACACTCGACAACTAGACCAACTTGCGTACGGGTTTTTTCACGAATCAAATGATGATGCACTGCACTCGTGAGAAGTAGCGACGGAATAGGAGCATTCAATGAATCTCCATTGCGATCAGACAACGCGATGATGCGCACGCCCTTACTGATTGCGTCGGACGCTTCACGACGAACGCGATCAAGCGCAGTGCGCAATCCAGCGCCACCATCACCCACGCGATACAGGCCTGAAATCACTACTGATTGCAGGTGTGGATGAGTTCCACTGTCGTTGATGTGGATGATCTTTGCTAACTCGTCATTGCTGATGATCGGAAACGACATGCTGAGCTGACGGCAACTTTCAGGTGATGGCGCTAACAAATTGGACTCTGGTCCAATGGTGCGCGCTACCGATGTCACCACTTCTTCTCGAATCGCATCGAGTGGTGGGTTGGTCACCTGTGCAAACAACTGCTGGAAATAATCAAACAACAATCGTGAGCGTTCCGACAACACTGCAATGGGAGTATCCGTCCCCATCGAACCGAGAGGCTCAGCACCCAAACGTGCCATGGGAGCAAGAATGAGTTTCAGCTCTTCGTGGGTGTATCCAAACATCTGTTGGCGACGCAGCACACTGTCGTGACTGTGCACAACATGCTCAACTTCAGGAAGATCATCAAGTGCCGTCATGCCGGCATCTAGCCACTCTTGATACGGATGTGCCGACGCAAGATGTGCCTTGACATCTGCGTCATCAACGATCTCCCCGCGCGCTGTGTCAACAAGCAACATGCGTCCAGGCTGCATGCGACCTTTTTTCACGATGCGAGAAGGCTCAATGTCTAAAACACCTGCTTCGCTTGCAAGCACAATCAGGTCATCGCTTGTCACCCAATACCGACCGGGGCGCAAACCATTTCGGTCGAGAACCGCACCGATCAAGGTTCCATCAGTGAATGCCACATCAGCCGGGCCATCCCAAGGTTCCATCATCGTGGAGTGAAATTCATAGAAAGCGCGCTTGCGCGGCTCCATACGCTCGTTGTTTTCCCACGCTTCGGGAATCATCATCAGTAGTGCGTGTGGAAGTGAATAGCCACTGAGATGCAACAGTTCAAGAACTTCATCAAAACTTGCACTGTCGCTCATCCCGTCACTGCAAATAGGAAATGCGCGGTCAAGGCCAGGGATGAGATCGCTCTCTAGCAAGGCCTCGCGTGCGCGCATCCAGTTTCGGTTTCCCTGCACCGTATTGATTTCGCCGTTGTGGGCAATGTATCGATACGGATGTGCGAGCGGCCACGATGGGAATGTGTTCGTACTAAAGCGACTATGCACAAGCGCCAATGCAGATTTCATTCGTGCATCTGATAATTCGGGATAAAACTCACCGAGCTCAGGAGTTGTGAGCATTCCCTTGTACACGAACGTCCGTGATGACAGCGACGGGAAATATGTGCGCATGTCATCGACAAGCTCGTGTTCAATGCGCTTACGAACGATAAATAACTTGCGATCAAGATCAATACCTTGTGCGCCATCTGGATCGGTAATAAATAGGTAACGAAATGCGGGCATCACTGCGCGAGCAGATGCACCCAAACAATCAGGGTTAATCGCTACGTCGTGCCACCCGACGACCTGTAAATGCTCTTCACTGACAATTGCCTCAACGACTGACATAGCGCGTTGGGTGCGCGATTCTTCTGCGGGCAAAAAAGCCATACCGGCGGCATACGAACCACTCGACGGAAGGTCAAACGAGATGAGGCCGCGGAAAAATTCATCAGGCATCTGAATGAGAATGCCTGCGCCATCTCCGGTGTCTGGCTCGGCGCCAGTGGCGCCTCGATGTTCCATGTTGCACAGCGCGGTCAGACCGAGATCAACAATGTCGCGACTTGCCGTGCCTTTGATGTGAGCCACAAATGACACACCGCATGCGTCATGTTCAAAGCGTGGGTCATACAGACCAATTGGTTGTGGAAGATCGGGGTTCATGTGTTGTCCTTCGGGTTTCACCAAGAGGTGAGAAACCGTCTCGACACCCATCAATATGAGATGTCTGCCGATGTGGTTTCCCGGGACAACGCTGGCCCAAGCACCATTTACGCTACCGACTGTGAGCCAATCGGTGCAATCAATTTTCTTCGCAGGAGCCCTGCAGAAAATCAGGCGAAATTCGGGGCGCGCTTTTCAAAGTGGGCCATCACGGCCTCAACTTGGTCTGGTGCACCAATGAGCTCGCCTATCAGGCGACGTTCAGCAGCGAACTGACTTGCCGCCCGCTCGTGAATCAGACCATTCACCAATGTCTTGGCATTTCGCAGTGCACTCGGGCTCCGCAAGGTCAACTCTTGAGCCAATGCCATTGCATCGTCGTATGGCGTCTCTGACAGTGTCGTGACAACGCCAAGTTCTTTTGCTTCTCGTCCATCAAAAATGCGTGCCGTAAAAATCAGTTCTTTTGCAACGTCTGCGCGCACCAATTGCGACAACATCAGCGAACCAGTCATGTCGGGGATCAAACCCCAATACGTTTCGCGAACACTGAATTGGGTGTCGGGATGCGCGATACGAATATCGGCACCAAGAGCAACTTGAATACCACCACCGAGAGCGTGACCATGTACCGCTGCGATGACGGGAACGGGAAGCTCCTGCCAGACCCAGCACGCTTGCTGTCCAAGATGAGTGATTGCACCCTCATCAATGTCGCTTGCTTGGGGCTGACGCTTTCCATCTCCACTGCTTCCGGCCATCTGCTGGAAACTGCCAAAGTCAAGACCGGCACAAAAAGACGCACCCTCGCCCGATAGCACCACAACGCGTACGTCGTCGCGCCCTTTTAAGCCTTCACCAGCGGCGGCGATTGCGGCGAACATCTCCCCATCAAGTGCGTTGCGCTTGTCGGCGCGCGAAAGTCGGACATCGGCGATTCCGTTAGAGACTGTGACTTGTACTCGATTGCTCATGCACACAGTGTGGCATCTGGATGGGAATCCACACCAATAGTGACAAGATGGAGGGATGAAACTCAATCTGTCAGCCGACGAAGTACTTGCCACCACTCGAAGCGTGCGAAAGCGCCTTGACTTCGACAAGCCCGTTGATCGCAGCGTCGTTGATGAATGCCTTGATCTCGCACTGCAGGCACCCACTGGTTCGAACTCACAAGGTTGGCACTGGATTTTCGTGGAAGACCCACAAAAGAAGCAGGCACTTGCCGATATTTACAAGCGCAACTTCGCGATGTACATCAACACCCCGGGCAAAGAGTTTGGTGAGGATGACCCGCGCACGCAACAACGCGACAAGATTCGCGACTCTGCGTGGTACTTGGCAGAAAATTTTCACCGCTCACCCATTCTCATGATTCCCGCTATTGAAGGTCGCCTCGACAACCTTCCATCATTTGCTACAGCGAGTGCATGGGGTTCACTTCTCCCCGCGGTGTGGAGTTTTATGTTGGCACTGCGCGAGCGTGGACTTGGCTCTGCGTGGACAACCATTCACTTGTTAAACGACGGAGAAAAAGAAGCAGCCGAGCTTCTCAATATTCCGTTCGACAAAGTGAGCCAAGCGGGATTGTTCCCCATCGCCTACACCGTCGGCACCGACTTCAAACCGGCCAAACGTCTTCCGAAAGAAACTGTGTCCCACTGGGACACTTGGTGATCTACTCGACGAGTCGCAAACCCGATGGAGCAATTGACGGCTCTGCGAACGGAAGATCCACTACAAATTCTGTGCGATGAGCGGGAAACACGTGCCGCGACACGAGCACGACCTTCCCGCCACTACCTGTCGTGATGCGTTCGCATCGCAACACAGGCGAGTTATCTGGGATGTTCAACAATTTTGCTTCTTCGGCGGTTGCAGCATCTGCGCCAATTGTCTGTGTCGCGCCTTCAAGATCAACATCGAGCAATTCATAAAACGGAGACCGTTCCACGTCAGCACGTGATAAGTGCTGACCAAGTTCGGCGGAACACCAGACAGTGACAATTGCAAACGGTTCGCCATCTGCAAGATTGACTCGTCGTACTCGCAACACGTTTGGGGTGCCAAGTGATCGTGCAACATCTTTGGGTGCCTTTTCAAAAGCAAACTCGAGAATGCGTCGCTCGGATTTCATTCCGCCTGCCCGTAATTGATCTTCGATGGTCGCCAAACGACCGAGCGGTTGCTTCATCGTGTCGCCAGCGACGAACCATCCAAATCCCTGCCGTGCGTTAATGAGTCCGTCGTCGCGCAAAATTTCCAGTGCCTTGCGAATAGTTACACGACTCACACCAAACTCTTGCGACAACTCAGACTCACTTGGCAACACGCCACCGCGGCCGTATGTGCCTGACTGCACGCGCGTGCGCAGCTCGTCAGCAATGTGGTGATAGCGAATCGTACGCACTTGTATCATGGTTGTATACTTCGACTCGCAATGCAAGTCTCTCGTCAGACAGAATTGCCACACAACCTTTTGCCCTTTTCCCAACGTTGAAAGTGGAATGAACATGACCGTTTCTGCCGGTACCCCGATCTCTCTCGTGAAGAAGGTGTACACCTCTCTTCCTGCCAATGTTGCGCTTGGTCGCAAGCGACTTGGACGCCCACTGACCTTGGCTGAAAAGATCCTTATTAACCATCTCGTTGATCCAAAGAATCAAGAGATGGAACGTGGTCGCAGCTATGCAGACTTCAATCCAGACCGCGTGGCGATGCAAGACGCAACCGCACAGATGGCGTTGCTGCAATTCATGACTGCTGGTTTGCCCACCACTGCAGTTCCTTCCACAGTTCACTGTGATCACCTGATCCTGGCGAAAACTGGTGCAAAGATCGACCTTGTTGTTGCAAACGACACCAACCGCGAGGTGTATGACTTCTTGCGCAGCGTGAGCGCAAAGTACGGCATCGGATTTTGGGGTCCTGGTAGCGGAATCATTCACCAAGTTGTTCTCGAGAACTACGCGTTCCCCGGCGGAATGATGATCGGCACCGACAGCCACACACCAAATGCTGGTGGACTTGGCATGGTCGCAATTGGTGTTGGTGGTGCTGATGCAGTTGACGTCATGACAGGTTTCCCCTTCAACGTGCGCTGGCCAAAAGTCATCGGCGTCAAACTCACTGGTTCATTGTCTGGTTGGTCGAGTCCTAAAGACGTCATCTTGGAAGTGGCGCGACAGTTGACCGTAGAAGGTGGCACCGGAGCAATCGTTGAATACTTCGGTCCTGGCGCCGACAGTATCTCTGCAACCGGTAAAGCAACTATCTGCAACATGGGTGCCGAGATTGGTGCAACGTGTTCGGTGTTTGGTTACGACGACAACATGGCCGAATACTTGCGCGCAACAGGCCGTGCAGACATTGCAAAAGAAGCAAACAAAGTTGCAAAAGATCTTCGCCCAGACGACGGCGCAACCTACGACCAAGTCATCACTATCGATCTTGATCAGTTGACCCCGCTCATCAACGGGCCTCATAGCCCAGACCGCGCTCACAAAATTGGTACCGAAGTCGGCAATGAAGCTCGCGCCAACGACTGGCCACTTGAAGTGTCATCTGCGCTTATTGGTTCATGCACAAACTCGTCATACGAAGACATCACCCGTGCTGCGTCAATTGCTCGTCAAGCTGCAGCAAAAGGCCTACGTGCACAGACCGAATTGCTGATCACACCTGGTAGTGAACAGATTCGCGCCACAATCGAACGCGACGGATTGCTTGCAGATCTTGAGGCAATCGGTGCGACTGTTCTTGCCAACGCTTGTGGTCCATGCATTGGTCAATGGGAACGTGCTGCAGACGCAAATGCCGCCACAAACACCATCGTAAACTCGTTCAACCGTAACTTCCCCAAACGAAATGACGGTTCCGCCAACACTTTGTCATTTGTGACTAGCCCCGACACTGTCGTTGCTCTTGCACTTGCAGGTCGTCTTGATTTCAACCCAATGACCGACACGCTCACTGCGCCAGATGGCAGTCGAGTAAAGCTTGACCCACCGGTTGGCGACATCCTTCCCGACAGGGGCTATGACCCAGGTGTCGACACCTTCACTGCTCCACCAAAAGATGGCAGCAAGATTGTTGTTGAAGTGAGCCCATCAAGCGATCGCTTGCAACTTCTCGAACCGTTCCGAGCATGGGATGGTAACGACTACATCGAATTGCCAGTTTTGATGAAAGCACAAGGTAAGTGCACGACCGACCACATATCGGCAGCTGGCAAGTGGCTTACCTACCGTGGACATCTCGAGAACATCTCGGGCAACTTGTTCCTTGGTGCTGTCAACGCATTCACGGGTGCCGTTGGAGAAGGTCGCGACATTACTGATGGTCAAACACGTAGCTATCCAGAAATTGCAAAACGATATGGCAACGCCGGAATCCAGTGGTGTGCCATTGGTGATCAAAACTACGGTGAAGGTTCATCTCGTGAACATGCAGCGATGGAACCACGTTTCCGTGGCGGTGTTGTGATCTTCGCTCGCTCATTTGCTCGTATTCATGAAACCAACCTGAAAAAACAAGGTCTGGTGCCTCTTACGTTTGCCGATCCAAACACCTATGACATGATCGAAGAAAGCGATCGCATCAGTGTTTTGAACTTGCCACCAGTTCCCGACAAACCAGTGAAGTGTCGCATCACAAAGTCTGATGGACGCGTCATTGAGTTTGAGGCCAAGCACACGTTCAGCGATGAGCAAGTTGAGTGGTTCAAAGCCGGATCAGCGTTGAATATCGTGCGTGCAAAAGTGTCTGCTGGCAAGGCAAAGCCAAAAGCTGCAGCAAAAAAGGCAGTGAAAAAGACAACGACAAAGACCACAAAGAAAGCGTCAGCGAAAAAAGCAGCGAAAAAGACATCTGCCAAAAAAGCAGCAAAGAAGGCGACAAAGAAGACATCGAAGAAAGCCGCAGCAAAGAAAAAATCTGCGGTGAAAAAGAAGTCAACTGTCAAAAAGAAGTCAACTGCAAAGAAGGCCACCAAAAAGGCGTTAGCGAAAAAGACTTCCACCAAAAAAACGACAAAGAAGACATCGAAGAAAGCCGCAGCAAAGAAAAAGACTGCGGTGAAAAAGAAGTCAACTGTCAAAAAGAAGTCCACAGCAAAAAAGACAGTGAAACGCGCAACTGCCAAGCGCTCGTCAACAAAGCGTCCAACAACAAAGCGTGCAACTGCAAAACGCTCGTCAACAAAGCGAGTTGTAAAGAAGGCAACGAAGAAGGCCCGCCGCCGCTAAACCCGAGAACGGGAGAAGCCCCGCTAGGGATGCGGGGCTTCTCTACCTAAACCCGATGGCGGGGGACCATCATTTTCTTGGGTTCTTTTCGGTCGAACATGGGGGACATGTTCGACGCGTTATGTTGCTAGAAAGTATGACATCCATTGAGCTAGCACTCAAGGTGAATGACGTGATAGGTGCTATCTTTTTTTGTGATAGCACACCTGGCTGTCGCACCCCTTCCCGTTGAGGCTCGATGGACATCAAACAACTTCAAGCTCTACTCGCGATTGCAGATCACGGTTCCTTTTCTGCAGCGGCCAAAGCGTTGCTGACCGTCCAGTCCAATGTGTCGGCCCACATCCAACGGCTAGAGAATGAGCTCCGCGTGACCTTGGTGGATCGCCATGACGGATCTCTTACCGACGAAGGCGAGATGGTTGCCCAACGCGCCAGACGAGTCGTTCACGAGATCGAAGACATCGATGCCGACATTCACTCACTTGGCGACTCCCCTTCTGGTGACGCGCGAATTGGAGCCATCGGCACAACTGGCCGTTGGCTAATGCCACTGTTATTGCCAGAGGTCAGTGAACGCCACCCAAACGTGCACACCACAGTGTTCGAGGGAGCCACGAACAACTTGGTGTTGCGTATTAACACCGGCGAAATTGACGCGGCAATCGTGCACCTTCCACTGTCCACCACTGAATTTGATGTCACCGAACTATTTGCTGAAGAACTTGTCGTCATTGCCCACACCAAACATGAGTTGGCACAATACGACAGCATCTCATTGGCCGAACTGGCTGACTACCAGTTGCTTCTTGCCCCACGTGGCACACCACTTCGCCGCATCATCGACCGCGCTGCCGCAAACGAAGGAGTGGCAATGAATGCACTCGCAGAGATTGACGGCGTGCGTCTTATGACCTCGCTTGCCTTCGAAGGGTACGGTGCCGCAATCGTTCCCGCCTCTGCAATCCCAGGTTGGCTACGCGGAGATTTCGTTCGCATCAGTGTCCCCGGTCTTCCACGACGTGTCGTTGGGTGGGCACAGCGTCATCGTCCGCGCCCCAATCGTGCAACGCTCGCGGTTCGCGACACCCTGGTCGACATCATTGACCGGTACGGCGACCGTCAACCGGGAGTGACAAAAGATATTCATGCGCTAGCCCCGCGACCATCAACTAAGGGAACTGCCAGCAAGGGACCAAGCGTAAAAGGCCGCCCCACTGTCGGCACCGTCTGATCGGCTGTCTAACCTCATGTCAATGGATGCCCCCGCACCAACAACCGACGCTGCTCAGTCGCGTCTCGTTGATCTGCAACACATGGTGCCTGGTGCGGCAACTGCTGGCGTTACATCACTTGAATCGGGTCGTGAAGTTGTGTGGCTCGCAATCGACGGCACCGTACGCAAAGGCGCATTATCAGCAGATGCATCGCATGTGATTGTCACTGCCGCAGAGACTGCCCGCACAAAGGGACTACCCCTTGTTCTTGAAATCGAATCCTCGGGCGCAGACATTGTTGAAGGAATCGCAGCGCTCCACGGTTGGGGCAGTGCCGCAAAAGCTCTCGCAGATTGTTCAGGTGTCGTCCCGACAATTTCTATTGTCACCGGACCAGCAGTATCTGGCCCTGCTCTTCTCATTGGCCTCACCGACCATGTGGTGATGACCGAAGATGCGTATGCATTCGTGTCTGGTCCTCAGATGGTGGTGGAGTTCACCGGCGTGCCAGTAAGTGTCGATGAACTGGGTGGTGCCGGAACACATGCGCGCACTAGTGGTGCTGCATCAACAGTGGTGTCGTCTCTTCACGAAGCACGAACATGGGTTGACTCGCTATTGCAATTTCTGCCCGACAACGTCAATGCATTACCGCCACAGTCTGATGCAGATGATCCTGATGATCGCCCGACTCCTGAAGCAGGCGACCTCATGCCCACTACGTCCACCGGAAGTTATGACGTGCGCAAAGTAATCGAATCAATCGCAGATGATGGTTACTTTTTCGAATTGCGTGCGCGTTGGGCAACAAATGTTGTGACCGGGTTTTCGTTTATGGCCGGCTACCCAGTTGGGATTGTCGCTAACCAACCGATGTCTCTTGCAGGAACACTCGACATTCCCGCGTCTCAAAAAGCAGCACGTTTTGTAGCAATGTGCGATGCATTTAACGTGCCCATCTTGACTCTTGTCGACACGCCAGGTTTTTATCCCGGAAAAGATCTGGAATGGCGTGGAATGATTCGCCATGGCGCTCAACTTGTGTTCGCCTACGCGCGGGCCACTGTGCCTCGCATCTGTGTCATCTTGCGCAAGTCATACGGTGGTGCCTACATCGTGATGGACTCAAAGAAGATGGGCAACGACCTGTGTCTTGCATGGCCGTGGGCAGAACTCGCCGTGATGGGGGCTGGTCAAGCAGCCGCCATCTTGCAACGTCGCTCCACTCCCGAAGAACGAGCCGAGTTTGAGGCCGACTACACGGAACGACTGCTGAACCCCTACATCGCCGCGGAACGGGGATACGTCGATGCGGTGATTGATCCGGCCGATACCCGTGCAGAGATTTGCGCAGCGCTTCACATGCTGAGAGATAAACGCGAGAAATTGGCTACTCGCAAACACGACAACACTCCTTTGTGACTACCTTTTTCATAAGCGGGCCTCTGGAGTATGCGGTGAGAGGGCACTTCATCTAATCTTTCTCTGCGGGGGGAGGAAGCCCTTCAAGCAACTTTTTCGTCAGTAAAGGGGATCCCGGTGGCTGACACCATCACAATCATCGACGACAGAACCGGCAAAAAGGTCACAGTACCGATCACTGATGGAGTTATTCCGTCCACTGCATTGCGGGAATTAGATCCCGACTTGCGGGTGTATGACCCGGCATTTTTCTCGACTGCAGCATGTAAGTCATCAATCACGTATCTCGATGGCGATGCAGGCATCTTGCGGTACCGCGGATACCCCATTGAGCAGTTGGCAGAAAAGTCCAGCTATTTGGAAGTGGCCTATCTCCTACTGAACGGCGAGTTGCCAACCGCAACCCAACTTGAACAGTGGTCGTACGACATCACACACCGCACCATGATTCACGAGAACATGCGTAAGCGCTTTGTTGATGGTTTCCATTACGACGCCCACCCAATGGGCATGTTCGTGTCAGCCACTGCTGCGCTTGGCACGTTCTACACAGATGCAAAAGACATTTTTGACAAAGAATCTCTTGACCGCCAGATCACACGCCTTATCGCCAAGGTTCCCACGATCGCCGCGATGTGTTATCGCTTCAGTTCCGGACTTCCATTTGTATATCCCGACAACGGATTGCAGTACGCCGAAAACTTCTTGAACATGATGTTCCGTGTGGGAGACGACTACTCGGTCAATCCAACACTCGCTCGTGCCATGGACGTGCTCTTTGTGTTGCATGCTGATCACGAGCAAAACTGCGGAACAACTGCCATGCGCGTTGTGAGTTCGGCAAATTCCGATCCATACACCTCAACTGCTGCTGCAGCATCTGCACTCTATGGACCATTGCACGGTGGCGCCAACGAAGCTGTGGTGCGCATGCTTGAGGAAATTAAGTCGATCGAGAACGTGCCAGCGTTTATCCAGTCGGTAAAAGATGGCAATGGTCGCCTCATGGGCTTTGGTCACCGCGTGTATAAGAACTACGACCCGCGTGCAACGATCATCAAAAAGACTGCATACGACGTCTTTGAAGTCACCGGCAAGAATCCATTGCTCGACATTGCACTCAAGTTGGAAGAAGTTGCATTGAGTGATGACTACTTTGTGTCACGCAAGCTCTATCCGAACGTCGACTTCTACTCAGGTCTTATCTATCAAGCGCTTGGTTTCCCTGTCGACATGTTCACGGTGCTGTTTGCAATTCCTCGCACGGTTGGCTGGCTTGCCCACATGCAAGAGTTGCTCGCAGACAAAGATCAAAAGATCAGTCGTCCGCGTCAGTGGTACACCGGTGCTCCTGAGCGCGATTACATTCCTGTCGCAAACCGCAAATAGAAATAGCCGTTTCTTCATCTCGTACGTGTAGTACTGCGAATAGTGCGACACGGTCTTATACGAGGTCGACCACAATCTTGCCAATGTTCAAGTTGGCGGCCATACGGTCGTGTGCTGCGGCAATGTCGTCAAAGCCGAATCGCGAATCGACAAGCGGCGCTAGTTGACCGGAGTCAAACAACGGCAAAACTTCGCGTATGAAGCGTTGCGTCAGTGCCACTTTTTCTTCAAGTGGACGTGGTCGCAACACTGTTCCCGTGATGGTTGCACGCTTTGGTAACAAGATGCCGACATTGAAAGGAACTGCTTTGCCTGCCATGGTGCCCACCTGAATGATGCGACCCTGCACTGCAAGAGCCGCAACATTGCGATCGACGTAGTCGCCCCCGATGACATCAAGAACAACATCTACTCCCCGACCACCAGTGGCTTTCCTTACTTCTTCAACAAAATCTTGCGTGCTGTAATCAATGACTGCATCAGCACCCATCTCGCGACACGCTGCAACTTTTCCGGTTGAACATGTGACCGCAATCTGTGCTCCAATGACGCGACAGATCTGTATCGCGGCACTTCCCACTCCCGAGGCACCAGCATGCACAAGTGCCCAACGGCCAGACGTGAGTCCACCCTGGACGACAAGAGCATCCCATGCGGTGAGAAACACTTCGGGAATAGCGGCCGCATCTGACAGCGAGAGAGTGGCAGGCACTGCCATTGCTTGTCGCTCATGCACACGAATTTCTTGTGCGTATGCGCCGCCAGCAACAATGCCCATCACTTTGTCGCCGGGCGACCACAGGGTGACACGCTGTCCAACTTCTTTCACAACGCCGGCGTATTCAAGACCAGGGACGTCATAGTCCTCGGGAAATGGATTGGGATACAGACCCATGCGTTGCAGCAGGTCTGCTCTATTGAGTGCCGTTGCGTGCACAGTGACCACAATGTCGTAGTCACCGGGCACGGGCGACGGAATGTCTTCAAACTGAAGGACCTCAGTGCCTCCGTGGGAACGAAGTACCACTGCCTTCATGTGATTACTTCATCTTTTCTTGGAGGCGACGATCAAGTGCGGTGAGGTAATCCTCAGTGGTTAACCATGCTTGATCTTTCGACACGAGCAACGCAAGGTCTTTGGTCATCTCGCCTTGTTCAACAGACTCAACACAGACTTGTTCGAGCTTGTTTGCAAAGTCAACCAACTTCGGATTGTTGTCGAGATTGCCACGATGGATAAGGCCGCGTGTCCACGCATACACAGACGCGATGGGGTTCGTTGATGTCTTATTGCCCTTTTGATGTTCGCGGTAGTGACGTGTCACCGTGCCGTGCGCCGCTTCTGCTTCGACGGTCTTTCCATCTGGTGTGAGAAGCACCGACGTCATCAGACCAAGTGAACCAAAACCTTGTGCAACTGTGTCTGATTGCACGTCACCGTCGTAGTTCTTACATGCCCAGACGTAGCCACCTTCCCATTTCATAGCGCTTGCCACCATGTCGTCGATCAGACGGTGTTCGTATGTGATGCCGGCTTTTTCGAAGTCTGCTTTGAATTCAGCTTCGAAGATCTCCTCGAAGAGGTCCTTAAAGCGACCGTCATATGCCTTCAAGATGGTGTTCTTCGTGCTCATGTACACCGGCCAACCGCGCTGCAAACCGTAACGAAGTGATGCGCGCGCAAAGTCACGGATTGATTCGTCAAAGTTGTACATACCCATTGCCACACCAGAGTCGGTGAACTTCGCAACTTCTAATTCGATGGGCTCGCCGCCATCGTCGGGAGTCCAAGAAATTGTGACGGTTCCAGGACCGGGGACAAGAAAGTCTGTTGCCTTGTACTGATCGCCATGCGCGTGACGACCGATAACAATCGGCTTAGTCCAACCGGGGACAAGACGTGGAATGTTTGAACAGATAATTGGTTCGCGGAATACCACACCACCCAAGATGTTGCGGATTGTTCCGTTTGGCGATTTCCACATCTTCTTGAGACCAAACTCTTCGACCCGTGCCTCGTCTGGCGTGATGGTTGCGCACTTCACGCCAACGCCGTGTTTCAAGATCGCATTTGCAGCATCGATTGTGACCTGGTCGTTTGTGGCGTCACGGTATTCGATGCCCAAGTCGTAGTACTCAAGATTGACATCGAGATACGGAAGGATGAGGCGGTCTTTGATGAACTGCCAGATGATGCGCGTCATTTCATCGCCATCGAGCTCGACGACGGGATTGTCAACCTTGATCTTTGCCATGTGAGGGTCTCTTTCGATTCAACTGTGATCGGACTGTTGTGTGTTCGATTCCTGAAGTGACATCATAAATGTCACTTGTATCGTACTTGTACACAATAGCGCAGGCCCCAGCATCCGCCCCTACCATGTGCAGTGATGAACTTCGAGTGGACCCCCGAACTAGTTGCCCTGCGCGAGCGGGCCCGTGCCGTCGCATTAGATGGCGTGGCAAAATACGGTCGTCACAACGACTCGTGGATGAATGGCTACAGCAAAGACTTCTCAAAGCAACTTGCCGCAGAGGGGTTCATTGGCATGGTGTGGCCAACCGAATTTGGTGGCGGCGGTCGCCCACCCATCGAGCGTCTCATCGTTGCTGAAGAGATGATCGCTGCAGGTGCCCCCATCGCTGCGAGTTGGTTTGGTGATCGTCAGATGGGGCCAGCTCTCATTCAATACGGCACCAAAGAACAACAAGACAAGTACTTGCCAGCGATCTTGGCCGGCGAAACAACGTGGTGTATCGGCATGAGTGAACCAAATGCCGGTAGCGACTTAGCGTCACTCAAAACTTTTGCCGCCGACGATGGCGATGAGTGGGTCATTAACGGCCAAAAAATTTGGACAAGTTTTGGTGCCGATGCCGACTACTGCTATCTCATTTGTCGTACCAACAACGAGGGACCACCGCATGCGGGCATCAGCGAGATCATCGTGCCGATGAACACTCCTGGTATTGAAGTGCGTCGTATTACCGACATGACCACAAATGAGCACTTCTGTGAAGTCTTCTTTACCGATGCCCGTGTACCGAAAGCAAACCTTGTCGGCGTTCAGGGCAACGCGTTTAAGCAGACCATGGTGCAACTAGAGCACGAACGCGGTGGCATCGACCGCCTCGTATCCAACTATGCGCTCTATCAATACGCCCGCAGCAAAGCCGACACTTCCGATCCGCTTGTGCGACAGGAAATTGCCCAGCTTGAGATTTACTACCGCCTCGGACGCATGCTCGTGATGCGCGAAGTACTGCACCAGGCACCCAAAGGATTCTCGGCTGCAACGAAATGTTTTTGTACCGAACATGAACAGCGCGTCGCTGACTTTGCGTATCGAATCCTTGGCATGGAAGCCACCTTGTGGACTGAGTACACACAAAGCTTCTTGTATGCACCGGCGTATACCGTCATGGGTGGCACATCAAACGTGATGCGCAATATCCTTGGTGAACGCGTGCTCGGTCTCCCCAAAGGCTGACATCAAAACACTCGATGCATCACGCCAATGTGATCATTATCAACGCAAGTGCTGCCATTCCGAGACCAATTGCTTGTGGTCGATGAATCTTTTCTTTGTCAATACGTGTGGCTAACAGCAACGTGCTTGCTGGATACAGCGCAACAATGACAGCAACCACCGACATGTACCCCTCACGAGTTGCAAGCAAGAACAAGGCATTCGCGATGCTGTCAAACACGCCCGACACAATGATGATTGGCAGATAGAAACGCGCACTGGTCACCTTTTTACGCGATACCAACACCACAACGGCCATGTACGGCACTGACGCAACACGCATCGCAACTATCGGCCACACACCAGACGTGGTCGACGTGTGATCAAGGATCACAAACAGCGAACCAAATACTGCACCCGCCATAAGCGACAGATACACAACAGAACGTGGCGCACGACGATGATCAGGACCAAACACGTCGCTCACCAGGGCAACAGCCACAAGCGCAATCGGCATGCCAAGCAAAGCCAATGCTCCGGGGCGTTCCCCTTGAAGCAAACCAATAACAATGGGAATGCCGCCCGTTGTGACTGCAGAAATCGGTGCAGCGACTGTCATGAAGCCACTGCCCATTGCCCGATAGAAGGCAAGAAGTCCGGTGGCCCCACACACACCGGCAAGACCGCCCCACAGCCAATCCTCAAGTCCAGGAACTGGGACTCGACTACCGAATGCAATCGTCAATAAAACGATGAGAGCCGCTGCCTGTCCCAAAAATGTGACGATGATTGCGTGGACACTTCGCGATGCGCGTCCTCCGAGATAATCCGCAACCCCGAAAATGCTTGCCGCACTCAATCCGAATACGACTTCCACGGCTGGCAAGGCTAGAGGCACAAAAACAAAAACTGCTTGTTCTCACGTGAAACACCACCACGCCGCTTCGCGTCTCGTGGGCACTTCATCAACTGCGCACCCACCACGCCGCTTCGCGTCTCGTGGGCACTTCATCAACTGCGCACCCACCACGCCGCTTCGCGTCTCGTGGGCACGACGGGACTCGAACCCGGGACCTCTACCGTGTCATGGTAGCGCTCTAACCAACTGAGCTACGCGCCCGTTAAGGCACTATGCAGGCTATCAGCGATTTCGAAGACGCAGACTTATCTCGTTCGCAAGTAGTCGCCCACGAATAGTCAACACCGCATGGTCGCCGCGCTGTTCCACTAAGTCATCTAGTTCCGCAACGGGTAGTGCCTCTACTGGGACGCCCTCACGGGTACGCAATGCCAACTCGAGAGCTTCACGACCACGAGTGTCATCATCCAATGTTTCACCAGCAGTTTCTGTTGACACGCCTCTTGCAACACAGTCGATGTAACGCTCTGGCGTTCGCACGTTCCACCATCTGCGACCATCTTTGTGTGAGTGCGCTGCACAACCAAACCCGAAGTAATTACCTTGACCCCAATACATCTGGTTATGTCGACACTCATGTCCGGGGCGCGCCCAGTTGCTGATCTCATAATTCATAAGACCTGCGGACTCAAGCAATTCATTCGCAAGTAAGTACTTGTCGGCTTGGTCATCATCATCTGGATAATCATCGGGCCGTGTTGCAAGCGCCGTCCCTGGCTCCACTGTTAACCCGTATGCCGACACGTGATCAGGTGACAATGCGATGGCTTTTTCAAGTGTGTGTCGCCAATCATCAAGACTTTCCGATACCGCGCCATAAATAATGTCGAGATTGATTGACGCAATTCCCGCATCGCGTGCTGCTTGGACGGCACGTACAACATTGTCTGGCTGATGTGTACGACCAAGAGTTTTCAATACATGGGGAACCATCGACTGCACTCCCATGCTGACACGGTTCACACCGCCTTTCACGTATGTGTTCATTAACTCTGCAGTGACATCATCGGGATTGCATTCCACTGTGATTTCGGCAGTCTGTGCAAGTGGCAACAATGAGATGACGTCGACAAGGGATTGTGCGGGCACCATGCTGGGCGTTCCGCCGCCAACAAACACCGTGTCGACCTGGGGCATGTTCTCTGTGCGTTGAATGTCTGCCCGCAGCGCTGCCATGTACTCGTCGATGAGTTGGTTTTTGTCGACCCATGTCGCAAAGGCGCAGTAGTCACACTTGTGATGGCAGAAAGGGATGTGTATGTACACACCGAATAGCGACGTGCGTGTCATGTCTGTGATGGCGGGACAAACAGCAGCCCCAATTCACCGAGCCGCTCTCCCACTTGATCTACCGGTACGTCAAGCATCACAGCAATGGCTCGCGTGTCGTGAGCGCGCACGGTGATCACTTTCCCATTGAAATCTTGACGCTGCACTTGAATCATGCGCAGCAGGCGTTCGAGCATCTCGAACTGCGCGCCCGACATTGTTGACAATTTCGCAACATCAATTCGCAGTTTCGTTGTGGGCGACGTCGCACTACCTGCATCAACTCGGCCCGGATCACGTGGCAAGAGTTGATCAACTCCAACTCCGTAGAAGCGCGCAAGACGCTCGAGTCGCGGCACCGAAATGGCGCGCTCTCCACGTTCGTAAGCTCCGAGCACCGACGCTTTGAATTCGCCTTCGCTTTGGGTCTCAACATCGTTTAGTGACCATTGTTTTTGTTGACGGATTCGCCGTAATCGCTCTCCCACCATCTGGGAAAACGGGGAGTCGCGTAACAGTTCATCATCGGTTGGGTGTGCCATATCGCTACCCAGTGTGGTCGCTACGACGTGCTCTGTGTGCGACCATAAAGGTTGCGGCCACTATTGCTGCAGTTTCCGCACGCAAAACACCCTCTCCCAACGACACAACTGGCATGTCTGCTGGGTATTCATCGGTGTCGAATCCCCCTTCAGGACCAATCACAATTGTGTGAACATCGGAAAGATCAGATGTCCCGCAAGGGTCAGCGATTGCCGAATGTGTCCGTGTCGACATCTCAGCAAGCGTGACAGGACCAATGACACGCGGAAGATACACGCGACGTGATTGCATCGCAGCCCCGCGCGCAATTTTGCCAAGGCGTTCAATATTTGTCGCAAACTTTCGTTCATCCCAGCGCACGACGCTGCGTCGCACCGGGGACAACACAAAGATTTCATCGATACCGATTTCAGTCATCTTCTCGACAGCAACATCTGTTCGGTCGCCTTTTACGGGAGAGATCGCGACGGCAAGTGGCACGCCTGCATGTGTATCGTGTGAGACATCACCGATGATCTCTAGTACTTCGGCTGTGCGCCATGCACATAGTCGCCATGCGCCACGACCATCTGCCACAGAGACCGTCTCTCCATCACGCAATCGAAGTGACTTCGATAAATGAACAACATCTTCTTTATGTAGCTCTGGTCGTGTGATGTCGTCCACAAATACGTGCGCGGCAGATGTACGCAGCGACTGATTCACGAAAACGCCGACTTAATCTTTGAGAAAAATCCCTTGTCGGGTGGTGCCACATCATCACCACGTTCCGATGCGAAACGACGCAGCAATTCCTCTTCGGTGTCTGTCAACGATGTGGGGATGTCGATTGCGATGCGGACTCGCAAATTGCCACGACCTCGGCCATTCAGGTGTGGAACACCGCGACCACGCAACACAAACTCTCGGCCATGTTGTGTGCCCGCCGGGATCAACAAATCTTCATCACCATCAAGAGTTGGTAGCACCATGTGGGCCCCAAGAGTTGCCTGGGTGATACTGATACGAAGGCGCGTCACAATGTCGTCGTCTTCGCGCCAAAAAGCATCGTGTTCTGCCACACGCATGTGCACATACAAATCACCAGCAGTGCCACCGCGCGGACCTACCGCACCTCGCCCTGACAAACGCAATGTTTGACCCGTGCTAATACCAGCAGGAATATCAACGGTGTACGTCTGTTGTGAAATGGTGCGACCATCGCCCTTACATGCGGCACATGGCGTGGTCACCATCTGGCCCATGCCACCACAACGCTGACAGGGTCCGGTTGTCATCATTTGTCCGAGCAGACTCTGCTTGACGCGTCGCACTTGCCCGCTTCCTTGACAGTCGCTACACGTCACTGGTTGTGTGCCTGCTCCGGCTCCTGTGCCATTGCAGTCGCTGCACGCAAGAGCTGTACGTACGTCAACTGGAACCTGCGCACCAAAGATTGATTGTTCAAAAGAAATATCGGCAACGACTTCAAGATCTTGTCCGCGTGGTGGTCCGCTTGGTCCTCGCGATCCACCACCGAAAGGAGACCCACCAAAGAACGCGTCAAATAGATCGCCGAGCCCACCGCCGAACGGATCAGCGCCGGCACCGCCCGATACGCCCTGTTCACCAAAACGGTCGTACCTGGCACGAGCATCTGGGTCAGACAACACTTCATACGCACGACTGACGTGTTTGAATTTCTCTTCTGCGTCTGCATCGTCGGGGTTTGCATCGGGATGCAATTGACGAGCGAGTTTTCGATATGCACGTTTAATGGTGTCTGCATCAGCAGAACGATCAACACCCAACAACTCGTAGTAATCGCCTGACATGGTCAGTTCTCCGAAAGTCGCTTGCCTAAATGATCACTAACAACTTCAACGGTGGCCAGAGCTTGCGGATAATTCATCCGTGTGGGCCCTAACACGCCAACAGAACCGAGCACTTCGCCGTCTGCAACCACAGGCGCGACAACAACAGAACATGTAGCCAACGGCTCCACTCCATGTTCGGCTCCAATTGCCACCGATAGGCCACGGTCGAGAAGATCTTGCACCATTGACACCACGATGTATTGCTGTTCAATCACTTGCAACACATCGCGCACAACGTCGACTGTTTCAAACGCTTGTGCGAGTGCGGCCGCTCCACCAACGAATACTGGTTTGTCATTGCGGTGCACGCCAAGTGCATTCACCGCTGCGTAACACACGCTGTCGATGTGGGCGTTGTTTGTAGAAGGAAATGGCGACATGTCGGAAAGAGAGGAACCGACCATGTATTTCGAAAGATGAGTGACAGCCTCTGCGATGTGATCATCTGTGATGTCTTCAGCCAGTTGCACGGTTTCGTTTTCAACAGAATGATTCGACAACACCACCACGACCGTGGCGCTTCGAGAAGTGATGCGATTGATGTGAACGGCACGCACTGTTGCGGCCTCTACATTTGGCCCCACAACAACGGCAGCGTTATGCGTGATGTTGGCAAGAAGAGTCGACGTATGGCGTAAAAGGTCCTCAAGACGCCCACCTGCCATTTTGAAAAAGTCACCCACTTGACGCACGTCTACGTCTGTCAACTCACCGTCAGGGGCAATGGTGTCGACGAAGAATCGGTAGCCCTTGTCGGTGGGAATACGGCCAGCCGAAGTATGGGGCTGGGCAAGGTAGCCCTCTTGCTCGAGAACTGCCATCTCGTTTCTCACGGTGGCAGGCGAAACTTTGAATGAGGACAACGTGGAAATGTGTTGTGAGCCAACCGGTTGTCCGGTTGCGACATACTCCTGCACGACTGCACGCAGGATGGCGGTCTTGCGGTCATCCAACATCGTGGAATACAGGCTACTTGCCACTGACCTTCTTGTACCTCGCAAGGGCCTCTTCACGCTCGACGGCATGGTCGACTATCGGCGCGGGGTATGCCTCTGGTGCAAGTAATCCGAGCGTCCACGGCGTCTGCACGCTTTTTGTATCGATGTCGGCAAGTTCGGGGACCCACTGACGCACGTACGTGCCGTCGGGATCAAACTTTTCCCCCTGCCCGAATGGATTGAACACTCGGTAATACGGTGCTGCGTCAGTGCCTGTGCCGGCGGTCCATTGCCATCCGTGATTGTTCGACGCGATGTCGCCATCGATGAGGTGATCCATGAAAAATCGAGCGCCCCACTGCCATGGCAAGTGCAAGTCCTTGATCAAAAAACTGGCGACGATCATGCGTACACGATTGTGCATCCAGCCCGTGGCAAGCATTTGACGAATACCCGCATCGACTATCGGATACCCCGTTTGTCCGGTTGTAAACGCCGCAAACTTCTCTTGGGCTTTTTTGTCTGTATCAACGGGAAGTGCATTCATCTTCTGTTGAAGGTTTTGCCATGCAGTGTGTGGTTTGTGGAACAACACGTCTGCATAAAACTCACG
>JBIJAO010000024.1:0-26195 GCA_044345725.1 Ilumatobacteraceae bacterium
GGCTCATCGCATCCTGGGGCTGAAGCAGGTCCCAAGGGTTGGGCTGTTCGCCCATTAAAGCGGTACGCGAGCTGGGTTCAGAACGTCGTGAGACAGTTCGGTCCCTATCCTCCGCAGCCGGAAGAGTTTTGATGAAAGCTGTCCCTAGTACGAGAGGACCGGGACGGACGGAGCTCTGGTGTGTCAGTTGTCCTGCCAAGGGCATGGCTGATTAGCCACCTCCGGAAGGGATAACCGCTGAAAGCATCTAAGTGGGAAACCCGTTCAAAGATGAGAACTCTCACAGGGTTAACCTGGTAAGGCCCGTGGCTAGACCACCACGTTGATAGGCCGGAAGTGTAAGTGCGGTGACGCATTGAGCTGACCGGTACTAATCGGCCGAGGGCTTGGTTAGAAATTAGCTCGTGCTTGCTCTGGAGTCTTCAAGATGGGTATCACCCATTGACAACAGATTTTCGGTGGCCATGGCGACAGGGTCACACCCGTTCCCATCCCGAACACGGAAGTTAAGACTGTCAGCGCCGATGGTACTTGGGGGTAGACCCCCTGGGAGAGTAGGACGCCGCCGAAATTATTCGCATCACAACCCCTCGCTTCGGCGGGGGGTTGTTTGCGTTTCAGGGACATGTTTGGCTGCGATCCATTCTTTATTTCTCTCTTGCCCTTTCTTTCTCTTTTGCCCTTTATTTCTCTTTTGCGTAGTGCTCGTTCCTATAGTCCCTAGACTCGTATCCCTATGTCTGAGCGTCGTGCCCGTCCTCCGCGTCGAAACGATGCTTCTTCATCCCGTTCTTCATCATCTGGATCTCGTTCAGGTGGTCCGCGCTCCGGTGGAGGAGGGCGTTCAGGCGGATCCCGCTCTGATGGACCGCGCTCGTCAGGTGGACGCTCTGGTGGACCTCGATCATCTGGTGGGCGCTCTGGTGGACCTCGATCATCTGGTGGGCGTTCAGACAGTCGATCATTTCGTGAACGTGATGTTGTGTCCGAAGGTGAAGGCCGCACTCGTCGCCCTCGCCCAGCCGGCGGCGCCGGAGGCGATAGGCCAGCGCGCCGCGATGACCGCAGTGATGACCGACCACGTCCGCGTCGTGATGATGACAGACCACGTGCACGACGTGATGATGACCGACCACGTCCGCGTCGTGATGATGACAGACCACGTGCACGACGCGATGATGACAGACCACGTCGTGATGACCGTAGAGATGACAGGCCACGTGCACGACGCGATAGTGACAGACCACGTGCACGCCGTGATGATGACAGACCACGTCGTGATGACCGTAGAGATGACAGGCCACGTGCACGACGTGATGATGACAGACCACGTCGTGATGACCGTAGAGATGACAGGCCACGTGCGCGTCGCGATGATGACAGACGAGGTCCGCGCCGCGATGATGACAGACGAGGTCCGCGTCGCGACGATGACAGACCAATGACAGAAGCGCAAAGGCGTTCGCGCGAAGTGCGTGAACGAACCGGCGGTCGGCAAACAGAATTATCGATGTCACAACCTCCAAAACGCTCACGTGAGGAATGGATTGACGAGGGATCTGTGCGTGACGGCAAACCGCGTCGTGGTTCCTCGGCAAGACCACAAGGAAAGCCCCGTACTGGAGTTAGCCAACATGTGATCCGTAAAACCGGTGGTGCACGCGCGCGTACTAGTACTCGACCAGCTCGAGGCGGACGTCGAGAAGTACGTGCGATGGATGCAGTGGTGGAAGAAATCGAGCGCGCTGTTGGTGCTCGTGCCTCTGTTCGCGTGTTGCGTCGATATGAAGCTGCTCTTGCAAGTTTTGAAGCGCATCGTTACAGCGAAGCTCGCATCGTATTAGTGCCACTTGCGAGGGAATGTGCTGATGTTGCAGCGATTCGGGAGCTATTGGGTCTGTGCTACTACCGCGAGAGCAACTGGAAGAAAGCGGTTGAACACATTGAGGCATCGTTAGCGCTGAATCCCGGATGGATCTTCAACCATGCTGTTCTTGCTGACTGTCACCGAGCACTAGGTAATTTCTCACGAGTTGATGAACTCTGGGAAGAAATAGGAGAGGCGTCTCCGCACCCCGAACTACTCGCAGAAGCGCGCATCGTGTATGCGATGTCTAATGTCGACCAAGGTGATCTCACGAAAGCGTTGTCGATCATGGTGAAGACGCTGACAACACCCAAACGTATTCAGGAGTATCACTTAAGGCAATGGTATGTACTCGCAGACATACATGATCGACTCGGCAACATCATTAAGGCACGTGAAGTGTTCGAACGCATTGCAGACATTGATCCCAATTTTGCCGATGTTGCAGAACGTATGAGCGACCTGGGCGCATAACCCACGTTGCACAGATGCCACATGGGTTGATGTTGTGCACACACGTGTTGTATGTCAACGCGTACCACTACCGCTACAGCGCTTGCTGATGCATCCGATAGTTCTTTAAATGTCTGTGTCCTTATTGGGGAGGTCATCGGTGAGCCAGTCTCAACCGAACTACATGATGGGCAGCAGGTCACAAACTTTGACATCGTTACCTATACCGACGAGGGTCGGTCTGCTGTTCCAGTTGTCCTTGTCAATGCTTCGACCATTCCGGCTGTTGGGGATCACATCTGCGCGGTTGGATTTGTAAGAAAACGATTTTTCCGTTCGGGTCCGTCAGTACAAAGCCGCACCGAGGTGGTTGTTCAAAAGAGTGTCAAAGTGCGACAAAGGGCACAGATGCAGCGTCTTCTTGAAAAGACCGCTGATGACCTACTGACAGCGGGGTAGCGCTGACTACTGTGGTGATCGGTGTGCGCATGGGCGCATGGCCGGAGGTTTGATCATGGACGTATCGTCATTGCTCGGAGCAGAAGCCGAGTCATTGCTATCGCATAAGTGTGCGGGGATTCCCGCATCATCTCTTACTCACCCTGGTGGGGACTTCATTGACCGAGTATTTGCATCCAGTGATCGTTCACCACAGGTCTTACGTAGCCTCGGTGCCCTGTATAACTCTGGCCGTCTTGCAGGTTCTGGGTATGTGTCGATTCTTCCTGTTGACCAAGGAATCGAGCACTCTGGCGCAGCGAGCTTTGCTCCCAACCCGGCCTATTTTGATCCCGCAAACATCGTAGAGCTCGCACTCGAGGGTGGTTGCAATGCGGTTGCAACAACGTTCGGCGTTTTGGGTGCAGTGAGCCGTAAGTACGCCCACCGCATTCCATTCATCGTGAAGATCAATCACAACGAGTTGCTCACGTATCCCAACCGCTTTGATCAAGTGATGTTTGGATCCGTGCGTCAGGCATACGACCTCGGCGCTGCGGGCGTAGGTGCAACTATTTATTTCGGCTCACCAGAATCCACCCGTCAAATTCAAGAAGTGGCGGCGGCATTTAAAGAAGCACATGACCTTGGAATGTTCACTGTGTTGTGGTGCTACCTGCGTAACAACGATTTCAAGAAAGATGGTGTTGACTATCACGTGTCAGCAGACTTGACCGGCCAAGCCAACCACATCGGCGTGACTATCGAAGCCGACATCATCAAGCAAAAACTGCCTGAAAATAACGGTGGCTACAACGCTTTTTCTGGTTATGGCAAAACTTCGTCAAAGGTCTATGAATCATTGACCACCGATCATCCAATTGATTTGGCTCGTTGGCAAGTAGCGAACTGTTACATGGGTCGCATTGGTCTTATTAACTCTGGTGGTGAATCAAAAGGTGCTGGCGACATGGCCGCTGCCGTGAAAACAGCTGTGATCAACAAGCGCGCTGGTGGCCAGGGTTTGATCTCTGGTCGCAAGGCTTTCCAGCGTCCTATGGCTGAAGGTGTGGAATTGCTGCAGGCAATTCAAGATGTGTATCTCGATCCGAAGATAACAATCGCATAACTCAGTTGTCGATCTGCATATTGCAGGCCGGCAACAACAGGTGCGTCGTATTACGCGCGCATTTGTCGCATGACAAGACCAGTTCGTAATTTCGGCGTGAAGAACGTTGATTTTGGTGGCATGAGTTCGCCGGTGTGTGCGGTGCGTTGGATTTCTTCCAGGCTCACGGGACGAATGAGAATTGCACACTCTGCTTCACCGGCAGCCAGTCGCGCCAACACGTCAGTAACACCATGTTGATAGTTCACGTCGTGTGGCGTCTTCTCTAGTGCATGTTCGAGACGGGCACTGTCGAGTGCGCGCACACCGGTGAAAGTGTCTTCTTTGGGATGCAGGTACACACCAGAGCCGTCGGGTCGCACAATGCAGAGAACACCGTGTGTCGACATGTGCGAGATCGTGTGCGGCGACACTTGGCCAGCATCGCTTGTGTCGTAATGCGGCGACAGCGCAGTGATGAGTTCGTCGGCAGAGATGTTGTTGTACAGACGATGTATGGCGGCAACACTGAGTTGTTCGTCGACAAGTTCACCCACGTAGGTCATGGTGAGTTCCACATCAGCAGCGCCATTGTGTTGAGCACCGGTTTGTCTCTGTCGCTGTTCGTCGCGATATGTGCGACTGATTGCGTAACGGTGGTGACCGTCTGCAATGAGGACAGGTTGTGCAGAGACACACTGCGAGATGGCTGCTACTCGTAGCGGGTCAGTGACTCTTTCGATTTGGTGAAAGACCCCATCTTCATCTGTGCATGTGGCAATAGTTTCAGCCGGATCACGCAGGAGATCGGTAAGACCCGAACTGAGAGAGAGACCCCACACAGGGCTCAAATTTGTTTGTGTCGCACGGGTGAGATCGAGCCGGTCGGTCTTTGCTTTTGGTGTGGTGCGTTCATGGGGGAGAACTCCACCTGATCCTTCGTCCACTACTTCCAGTGCTCCAATAACGCCAATGGTGGTGCGTGAATTGCCGGCTTCATCTGTGAACGTCATTCGATAGATGGAGAAACTTGGTTGATCGTCAGTGACGAGAACACCAGATGACACCCAGTCGGCAAGCGTGGTTGCACATTCTTGGTAACGACCTGGACCATCAGACTCGATCGGATAATCGAGAGCCACAATGTTGTGAGGATGATGTTTTGCATATGTGGCGCGCACCGACTCATCAAAAACGTCGTACGGCGGGGAGGTGACAGCGGTGATGTCGACTGAGGATGAGGTCAAATAGCGAAGAGCGGGGAATGGTTCGAATCGTGGCACGCCATACAGGGTGGCAGGATGTAGCACTGTGAGCAAAAGCGGACGCCCAAAGATTGTGCTGTGTGACCTCGATGGTGTGGTGTGGCTTGCTCATACCCCAATTGCGGGTTCCGTAGAAGCGGTCGCTCGACTACGGCACGCGGGTATTCGGGTTCTGTTCGTCACGAACAACTCTTTCTCATTGTTGTCAGAACACGAACAGGCGCTGAAAAACATCGGCATTGAGGCCACCGGAGATGTCATTTCCTCGGCAATGTCAGCAGCGGTTCCGATGCGTTCTGGTCAACGTGCTCTCGTGTGTGGCGGCAAAGGGCTCGTGGAAGCTCTTGAAGCCAAAGGAGTGGACGTAGTGCTCGCCTATGAAGAACCCGGAGCGACGGGCCCCTTTGATGCGGTGGTCGTGGGGCTACATAAACAGTTTTCATACGACGTGTTAAACGATGCACAGCGAGCGGTGCGTGCGGGAGCGCTGTTGATTGGGTCCAATGAAGATTCCACGTACCCGACTCCACATGGGCCAACACCAGGTGGTGGCGCTGTGCTGGCAGCAATCGCCACGGCGGCAGATGCGACACCACTTGTCACCGGAAAACCACACCACACGATGGCCACATTGGTGCGAGACATGTGCGGGGATGTGGCCGGGCATGAGCTGATGATGATTGGCGACCGACCAAATACCGACGGAGCGTTTGCGCGCACGTTGTCGTGTCGATTCGGGTTGGTTCTGTCTGGAGTGACATCACAGGACACCGTGCGAGATTTTGAAATGCACGATGACGACATGGTGGCAAGTGATCTAGCTGGAATTGTGGATCAGATGATGGAGCTGTCGTGAGTCGCGTCCGTCTTGACGTTGCGATGGTGGATCGAGGACTCTGTGACAGTCGCAGTGAAGCTGCAGCACTGATCGAGGCCGGAACTGTGAGAGTGGCTGGAGTCATTGCCGACAAATCGTCGCGCATGGTGTCTCGTGCGGAAGACATAGTGGTGGTTCAACCGAAACGTTTTGTGAGCCGTGGTGGCGACAAGTTGTTGCATGCGCTCGAGCACTTTCATATCAATGTTGCGCAACGTTCAGTTTTGGATGCAGGTTCTTCCACGGGCGGATTCACGGACTGTGTCTTACAAAACGGCGCGCGTCGGGTTGCTGCGTTTGATGTTGGCAAAGCGCAACTTCATGATCGACTGCATCGTGATGATCGAGTATCGGTGCATGAAGGTGTCAACTTGCGACACATCACTAAAGCCGACCTTCCGTTTCATTGCTCCTTAGCCGTTGTCGATGTGTCATTTATTTCGTTGGAGAAAATCTTGCCAGTGTTGTGCGAAGTGCTCACCACAGAAGAGGGATTTCCGACCATCGAGATGATTCTTTTGGTAAAGCCACAGTTTGAAGCAGGACGCGAAGAGGTGTCTCGTGGAAGAGGAATCATCACCGACCCAGACATACATGATCGCGTGGTCACCAGAATTGCAGACTTCGTTGGTGACCTCGGCTGTAGTGTCGTGGGAACGACGGAGTCGCCAATAAAAGGCGCCGACGGAAACACGGAGTTTCTCATGTACGTGACATGCCAAGACACAGGTGGGCGTGATCAGTCATGAGTCGGATCGGGCTTGCGATACATCGGTTTCGTGATGATGCAGTGATAACCGCCAAAGCAATCGCTGAATGGGCATTGTCGACTGGCCACTCGGTGTGCGTGCTGGACGAAGATGCTGCAACCATTGGTGTGCCAGTGCACACCGTCGACACGTTTGCCGACGTCGATCTATTGGTGGCATTAGGTGGCGACGGCACCATGTTGCGCGCGGTGCAGTTGGTGGGTGGTCATCCAGTTCCGATCATTGGAGTGAACATCGGATTGCTGGGCTATCTCACTTCGGTGGAACCCGATCACGCCTTGCTGGCGGTCCAAAAGTGGTGCACGGGTGTGTGCGATGTCGATTATTCATACGAAGATCGCATGCTGCTTGAGGTAGTGGTGTCTGTCGATGGTTCCACCACCAACAGACATCTGGCGTTGAATGAAGTGGTGATTGAAAAGTCGGGCCCAGGACACACGGTGCGACTTGGGGTGCACATCGATGGCGCTCCTTTCACTACGTATGCAGCCGATGGACTGATCATTGCCACACCCACCGGGTCTACTGCATATGCCATGTCAGTTCGCGGTCCCATTCTGTCTCCACGTCTTCGGGCGGTGCTTCTTGCGCCGGTGTCGCCACACATGCTGTTTGATCGATCACTTGTTCTCGATGCGGCCGAACCGGTTCGCGTCGATGTGCTTGGCTATCGCGGAGTCAATGTGGCAATTGACGGTACGCCTGTGGGTGAGTTATCTGAAAATGGTTGTGTCGATGTACGGGCTGCGTCACAAGTAGCACGCTTCGTCACATTTGAGGATCGTCATTTTCATCAGATACTTAAATCGAAATTCGGATTATCAGATCGGTAAACCATGCTCGTCGAGCTGCACATAGAAAATCTTGGAGTCATCGAGTCATTGCGTCTACCCATTCGAGATGGGTTCACAGTGCTCACTGGTGAAACTGGTGCCGGCAAAACCATGTTGGTGGAAGCAATCAATCTGGTGGTGGGCGGTCGTGCTGATGCGTCAGTAGTAAGAACCGGTGCCTCCGAAGCACGCGTTGAAGCCTTGTTCCATGTGTCGCGACATGATGCAGGCGCAGAAGACACGGTGGAGGAAATCATCCTCACTCGCATAGTGCCCATTGATGGACGTAGTCGCGCCTACATCAACAATCGACCAGTAACTGTTGCAAGCCTCGGAGAAGTTGGTGCGGATCTCATCGACATTCACGGCCAGCATGCCCATCAAAGATTGCTATCTGCGAAGGCCCAACGCGAAGCCCTCGACCAATTTGCCAATGTTGATCTGTCGCCTATCAATGCGGTTCGGCAACAACTTGTTGAGATCGAAGCAAACATGGCAGCACTCGGTGGGGATGAACGGATGCGTGCTCGTGAGATTGATCTCTTGACGTTTCAGTGCAACGAGATAGAGGGTGCTGCAATCGAGGGTGCTGATGAAGACAAACGTTTGCAAGACGAGGAAGACGTCCTGTCGGATGCGGTCAATATTCGCGAGGCATTATTGCGGTGTGTTGAGGCATTAAGCGCAGATGGCGGAGCAATTGATCGAGTGGGTGCTGCGGTGGCATCTATCGAGTCGGCAAAGTTGTCACCCGAACTAGCGTCGCGATTGCAGGCGATCTTTGCCGATCTTGACGATGTTGCAAGTGAGGTTCGAGGCGTGGCCGAATCGGTGGAAGAAAACCCCGAGCGTCTCGCAGAGATTCGCGAGCGTCGCCGCAATCTTCGCGACATCATGAAAAAATATGGAGACACGCTGGGTGAGGTCATCGATTTTGGCCGTGAGGCGCGTCAGCGTCTTGACGAACTCAGTAGTTACTCGGCGAGAATCAGAGAACTGGAAGAACAAAAAGCACAGACTCTCGAGGCGTTGCGAGGCGCACAAGAGGTAGTGGGTGCTGCTCGTCGAGGTGCCGCGAGCGCATTGAGTGGCGAAATTACCCATCGGTTAGTTGCGCTGGCGATGGAAAATGCTCACATCGTGGTGAATGTGGGTGATTCTCCAGACGATCCAGCCGGGGATCAGGTGGTGTTTTTGTTGTCGGCCAATCCGGGCAGTCCGTTGCTGCCCCTCACAAAGGTTGCAAGCGGTGGTGAACTGGCGCGCACAATGCTGGCCCTGCGGCTCACGTTGTCCACAGAGCCGGCCACGATGATCTTCGATGAAGTTGATGCCGGAATTGGTGGTGCTGCTGCAGTAGCGGTTGCTGATGCGCTCGCACAGTTGGGCAGTCGCCATCAGTTACTTGCAGTGACACACTTGGGCCAAATGGCAGCTACCGCCCATCATCACGTTCACGTGTCGAAGGAAGTGCGCGATGGCAACACTTTTGGACGGGCGCGAGAATTGTCTCACGATGAGCGCGTCGATGAATTGGCCCGCATGTTGTCAGGTGGTCTTGCAGACGAAAGTGCTCGAGATCACGCACGTGAGATGCTCGTGGCTGCCTCTGCAGAGGCCGGCAAAGAGTCATCGTCAAAGACTTCTCCTGTGAAAGGCAAGACCCGCCGACGAACTGGGTTATGATGAAATCCCGTTGGTCGTTTGATGACGGGAGATTTCATGCCAAAACACATCTTTGTTACAGGTGGTGTGGCAAGTTCTCTCGGTAAAGGTCTCACGGCCTCCTCGCTTGGTCGTTTGTTGAAGATGCGCGGATTGCGCGTGACCATGCAAAAGCTTGATCCGTACATCAATGTCGATCCTGGCACGATGAATCCGTTTGAACACGGCGAGGTGTTTGTTACCGATGACGGTGGTGAAACAGACCTCGACCTCGGACACTATGAGCGCTTCATCGATGAGAACCTCACACGTAGTTCCAATGCAACGACGGGTTCGATTTATCAATCTGTGCTTGCAGCTGAACGTCGAGGGGACTACCTCGGCAAGACCGTGCAGGTGATCCCGCACATCACCGACGAAATCAAGCGGCGAATTCGTCGTATCGCTACCGATGATCTCGACGTGGTCATTACAGAGGTGGGCGGCACAGTGGGAGACATTGAGATCTTGCCGTTCCTAGAGTCGATTCGACAGTTCCGCAACGAGGTCGGTCGCGACAATGTGTGTTACATCCATGTCACGCTGGTGCCATTCATTGGTCCAAGTGGTGAACAAAAGACAAAACCCACACAACACAGCGTGACCGAATTACGCAGTCGTGGTATTCAGCCAGACGTGATTGTGTGCCGTTCAGAAGAACCGTTGTCCGAGAGCCTGAAGCGCAAAATTTCAAACATGTGCGACGTGGACAATCGCGCCGTTATCAACGCTGCCGATGCGCGGAACATTTATGAATTGCCATTGATCTTGCATGAAGAGGGTTTGGACGATTTTGTGTGCGACGTGTTGCGTATTGATAGCAAAGTCGACTTGTCATCGTGGGAATCACTCGTGGCCCAGGTTGATGACGCTGTGCGACCCGTGCGCATCGGTCTCATTGGCAAATATGTCGAACTGCAAGACGCTTACCTATCGGTGGTGGAGAGTTTGAAACATGCCGGTTTTCATCACGGCGCCAAAGTGGAAATCGATTGGATCCAAGCAGAAGACGTTGAGGGACTGTTGGCTTCAGGGCGCCTCGAAGACCTCGATGGCGTGGTTATTCCAGGCGGATTTGGTCCACGTGGAGTGGAAGGAAAGATTGCGGCCGCTGCTTTCACCCGTGAGAATAACGTTCCCTGTTTGGGCTTGTGTTTGGGGATGCAAGTGATGACGATCGAATTTGCCCGTCATGTTCTCGGAATGACCGATGCAAATAGCACAGAATTTGATCCTGCGACTCAACATCCAGTGATCGACCTCATGCACGACCAACGTGATGTCACCGATAAGGGTGGCACAATGCGCCTTGGTGCGTACTATGCGGTATTGCAGCCAGGCACAAAAGTTGCTGATGCCTATGGCGAGATGGTGGTCAGCGAACGGCATCGTCACCGTTATGAATTCAACTCAAATTTCCGTACCCGTTTCGAAGAGGCTGGTTTTATTTGTAGTGGCACCTCTCCCGACAAGCGTCTAGTGGAATTCATCGAAATAGTTGATCATCCATACTGGGTGGCAACTCAGGCGCATCCGGAATTCAAGAGTCGTCCGGATAGACCGCATCCATTGTTTCGTGAGTTAATCGCCGCAGCGTTGACATATCGTGACCAACGAACATCCAGTTCGGCTGTGTCGTCAGCTCGTTTGTGACCCGTCGATCGCATCCGTTCTCTGTCGAGGCAGAAGAAGTGGTGCATTCATGGCACGTGTTTCGTTTATTACGGCGACGCTTGTCGACAAATAGCGGACAAACATTTGAACGAACAATTCTTGACAGTCCCGGTGCTGTCGGCGCGTTGGCAGTAGACGAACACCGCAATGTTGTCTTGGTGCATCAATACCGAGCCACCATTGACGACATGTTGTGGGAGATCCCAGCAGGAATGCGCGACGTAGAAGGTGAAGATCCACTTGTCACCGCGCAGCGCGAATTGGAAGAGGAAGCGGGGATTGTTGCATCACAATGGGAAAGGCTCGGTTCACTCACGGCTGCTGCCGGCGTGACAAATTCAGTTGTGGAAGTGTTTATTGCGCGGGGTTTGACCCAGGTTGCTCTGCAGCCACACGGGCCCGAAGAAGAGCACATGACGATTGCGAAAGTGCCTTTTGTAGAAGCATTGGCAATGGTGGAAGACGGTCGAATTAATGACGCGAAGTCGTCGATTGCGTTATTGCTGGCGGCGCGAAAATACCCTGAACTGTTATAAGTGGTGCCATGACAATGAAGCGGTCAGAGATTGCATCAGATCAGTCAACGCAGTGGTGTGAACAGTTTCTGACATGGATGCAAGTGGAACGCGGACGCGCGATGAATACGGTGATGGCATATCGTCGCGATCTTCGTCGCTATTTGTTGTGGCTAGAAGATCACCAAGAGTTTCTTGTCAAGGTGTCGCCGTCAGGGGTTGAGCGCTATGTCGCTGATAGGCAGCGGTCGGGGGAATCTCCAGCATCTTCTGCGCGGGCGCTCGCTGCAGTTCGTATGTTTCATTCGTATCTCGCACATGAAGGTATGCGATCAGATAACCCCACTTTGGGTGTAGACGGTGTCAAAGTGGCAGCGGGTGTTCCGAAACCGTTGTCAGAAGATGATGTGAATGCGTTGTTATCAGCCGTTGTAGGAGATGATGCTCTTGCCACACGTGACCGTGCCGTTCTCGAACTGTTGTATGCCACAGGGGCACGTATCTCAGAACTCTGTGGCCTAAATGTGGATGATCTAGATAGAGACAATCGCGTGGTGCGTTTGTTTGGCAAAGGCTCGAAGGAGCGACTTGTGCCATATGGTTCTGTTGCATCACAACGGCTTGATGAATATTTGGGTGAGCGATTTCTGTTGGAGCCAGAAATTTGGCGTGACCATCGTGATAGGGAAGCAGTATTTCTCACTAACACCGGCAAGCGGTTGAATAGACAGAAGGCATGGCACATCGTTCGCGATGCCGGTATCGCTGCTGGCATATCAGAAACGCTCAGCCCTCATACATTGCGTCATTCATGTGCCACACACATGCTGGAACACGGTGCGGACCTTCGCATTGTGCAAGAAATGCTGGGGCATGCCACCATTTCCACCACACAGATTTATACGAAAGTAAGCAAAGAGATGTTGTGGCAGGTATACACCGATGCTCATCCTCGTGCTCGTGCGGGAAAAGCACCAAACGGTAAAACATGAAACGCATCGACTATATCTGGCATCTCACGAAGAGAACGTGGAGTTCATATCGTGCGAAACCACTTGGTGCAGAAGAACAGCAAGAGGTGAGTGCCATCTTGTTAGAAGCCGAACGCGAACTATGGAATGTCTTTCCTGTTGAGGATCAGCGGCATTCTTTTGTTGTCATGAAGCGTTTTCAAGTGCGCCTGCCCACTGCTAATGATGCACAGTTGAGAGCCGCACTCTTGCACGACATCGGAAAAATTGTCGCGCCGTTGTCAACCACCATGAGGGTGATCGCCACATTTGTTGGTCCTCGCACGGCAACCTTTCGTGCATATCACGATCACGAACAATTGGGTCTACAGATTCTTGAAGGGGTCAGCGACGCTGAGACACTCGATCTTTTACGGACGTTGTACGAGTGTTCCGACGACAGTACCTCTGGCAATGTCGACTCTGGCAAAGAGAAACCTGGCAATGTCGACTCTGGCAAAGAAATTGTTCGCGCTCTGATCGAGGCGGACAATATCTGAGAATTTGTTGCGAGGGTCAGGCTCTCGGCAGAAGCCCGATTGCTGAATGAGCACGTGCGAGCGTTGCTGCAGCGACATTGCGTGCCCGATCATTGCCAACGGCAAGTAAGCGCATTAATTCGCCTTTGTCGTTGATCAATTCGTTGTAGCGATCACGAATCGGTTCAAGCATTGCAATCACAGCCTGAGCAGCATCATTTTTCAAGGGACCATACTGCTCATACTGGGAGACAAGATTCTCGGGAGTGTTGTTGGTTGCTGCAGCAAGGATCTCTAAAAGATTGGCGACTCCCGGAGCTTTCTCACGGTCAAAACGAACAACGTTTTCACTATCAGTGACCGCGCGCTTGAATTTCTTTTCAATCGATTTGCTGTCGTCGAGCATGTAGATGATGCCACTGTCTGTTGTTGCAGATTTCGACATCTTTGACGTCGGATCTTGGAGGTCCATCACCCGTGCTCCCGCTTTGGGATGCACTGACTTTGGAATGACAAAGGTGTCGCCAAATCGATGGTTGAAACGGATCGCAATGTCTCTGGTGATTTCAACATGCTGGCGCTGATCTTCCCCCACGGGTACTTCATTAGCGTCGTATAACAAGATGTCTGCTGCTTGTAAAGCCGGATACGTAAAGAGACCGGCCGACACAAAATCTGATTCACGTTTGGCGGACTTGTCTTTAAATTGCGTCATACGTGATAGTTCGCCAAAAGAGACCGTGCACTCCATGATCCACGCCAACTCACTGTGTTCATGGATGTGGCTTTGAACGAAAATCGTTGCAACTTCTGGATCTAGCCCCACCGCAAAAAGCATGGCTGCTAACTCGAGTGTCTGATCGCCCAATACGCCTGGTGTGTCGGTGGTGGTGAGGGCGTGGAGGTCGACAATGCCGTGGTAGACATCGGCCTGATGCTGGCCCGACACCCAATTGGTGAGCGCTCCGAGGTAGTTGCCAAGGTGGACGGAACCGGTGGGTTGGATGCAAGAAAGCACTCTGGTCACGGCGAAACGCTAGCGGGAGAGACCCTGTTCAAGCGGTTCATGCGAACTAGCCTGAACTAGTGGCTATCGACGTGACGACACCTGTGTATGAGGGTCCGTTTGATCTCTTGTTGCACCTCATCATGCGAGAAGAAGTCGACATCCACGAAATCAGCCTGTCCACGATCGTGGATGGCTATCTCACCGAGCTTGCCCGTATGGAAGAGCTCAATCTCGAAATCGCAACAGAGTTTCTATTGATCGCCGCCACCTTGGTGGAAATCAAGGCACGACGGTTGCTGCCCGGCCGTGAAAACGTTGATCTTGACGATGAGTTGGCTCTATGGGAAGAGCGAGATCTTCTTCTTGCTCGATTGCTCGAATGCAAGACGTTTAAAGACGTGGCGCGAGTTCTTGCTCGCTTTGTCGATGATGCAGACCGGGTGTACGGACGAACAGTTGGCCCCGACGAACGTTTTGCTGATGTCATGCCAGACCCATTGGAAGGGTTGAACGTATCGAAACTGGAACGTGCGTTTGTCAACGCAATTACACCAAAACCGGTGCCCACCTTTTCTACGTTCCACATTTCTCCGATACGTTTCACCGTTGCTGAAGCCGTATCGAACATGATGGCGTCGTTGCCCAATGTGGGTACATCGTCATTTCGTCAACTGACCTCGCACTTGGTGGAACGCCTTGAGGTGATCGTGTGTTTCCTTGCGATCCTTGAGATGTACAAGCAGGGATACGTCGACATTCTTCAAGCAGATCGTTTTGGAGACATTGAAGTTGAGTGGACCGGAGCCGGACCTGAGGCAACAAGTGATGCCATTGAAATCGATTCATACGAAGGATGACCAAAGACGTGGTTGATGCAGAAATTGTGCGCGCAGTAGAAGCAATTGTGATGGTGTCGTCAGAGCCAGTGCCCAGTGAGTTGATGGCGCAGTTGTTGGAACAGCCAGTAACAGTCATTGAAGCTGTGCTCGGTGAATTGTCAAGTGCGTATGAAGAAGCCGGACACGGTTTTCAACTAGCCAACGTTGCGGGAGGTTGGCGTTTTCAAAGTCATCCAACAATGGCACAGTATGTCGAACGTTTTGTGCTGGATGGTCAACGCGCACGTTTGTCGAGTGCAGCGTTAGAAACTCTTGCCATCATTGCGTATAAGCAACCCATTTCCCGCCTACAGGTTGCCTCAATTCGAGGTGTCGATCCCGATGCGGTGATGCGCACCCTGCATAGCCGTGGCTACATCGCTCCTGTTGGAAGAGATAGCGGGCCTGGTCAAGCAGTGATGTGGGGAACAACGCCGCTGTTTTTGGAAAAACTTGGTCTGGCATCATTAGATGACCTGCCATCGGTCGCGTCGTTTGTACCAGATGCATCACTTGTTGAAGCGTTAGAGAAAACGTTGCGAGTGAATATCGACGACGATGTTGCTGATGCGGAACCAGATGTTGTTCAAGATCAGCTTGACCACGACGACCAGAACACCCAGACAGAAACTCATAGTTGAGTAATTCCGATCGTTTCGAAGATGGAATATGAACCACCGTTGTGGGAACAACTAGAGCGTTCACGAGAAGGTGAACGATTACAGAAAGTTCTTGCAAAACTTGGTTTCGGTAGTAGGCGCGTGTGCGAAGACCTCATTGCTGATGGTCGGGTGACGGTGAACGGAGACGTTGCAGTTCTTGGTCGACGGGTCGATGTCGACAATGATGTTGTTGCAGTCGATGGAGTCAGAGTGGGGGTGGCGCCGGGTCTTGTGTACTACGTCGTGAATAAACCGCCTGGGTACGTCACAACCATGGCAGATACCCACGGCCGACCTACGGTGATGGATCTCGTTCCGGAGGAACCGCGCGTGTTTCCCGTGGGACGGCTCGACTTGGAGACATCTGGTCTCTTGCTTCTCACGAACGACGGTGACTTCACTCAACTAGTGACTCATCCGAGCCATGGCGTGGAAAAGGAATACGTTGCAAAGGTGCAGTGCCCCTCAACCGGTGTACCCCAGAGTGCGCTACAACGATTGCGGCGTGGGGTCGAACTTGAAGATGGGATCACTCATCCTGCTCATGTAACACAACCAGAGCCAGGATTGTTGCAAATCACTATTCACGAGGGACGCAACAGGCAGGTGCGACGGATGTGCGAAGCCGTTGGATATCCAGTAACCGAGTTAACACGTACACGTATTGGCCCTTTGCGTGATCAGCGTCTGAAACCAGGCGCATGGCGCGAATTGACGCATCAAGAAGTACATGAAATATCCACCGCAGCCGCAGCTAGCGGCCCCGATACGATTTTGCAGTGACTTTCAAGGTGTGCCTTCATGGGTGATGACAAATCAGTGAAGCGTGCAAATGTGATTGGCATGGGCCTCATCGGAGGCTCTATTGCGCTTGCATTGCAAAAGGCGGGCTTCCGAGTGCACGGTGATGATGCCGATCCTCAACGCGTCGATCTTGCGTTTGAGCGAGGCGTGATCAATGAGCGCGGTATTGCCCCAGATGCGCTTATTGGGGTGGCGGCCACTCCGGTCCTCACCCTCACATCAACTGTCGAGCATCTACTGAAAGAGTCAAGCGGTTTTGTCACTGATGTTGGCTCTGTGAAAAGTGAAGTTGCTGCAAATATCTCTGATCCTCGGTTTGTGCCGGGGCATCCAATGGCAGGCTCGGAGTTAGACGGCCTCGATGGCGCTGATCCGTCAATGTTTGAAGGTGCGGTGTGGGTGCTCACACCTACACCGTCGTCTTCTGATGAAGCGTTTTCCTTCATCGCTGCATTGCTGGCGAGTTTTGGCAGTGAAGTAGTGGCACTCGATCCGCAGAGACATGACGACTTTGTTGCACTCATCAGCCATGTCCCACATTTAACTGCGGTCACTTTGATGGGGTTAGCAGACGAACGATCAGAAGAGCATCTGGCTCTCTTGCGTCTTGCGGCAGGTGGTTTTCGTGACATGACCCGTATCGCGTCAGGCCGCCCAGACATCTGGCTTGACATTTGTCGTCAAAATAACGATGCGATTGTGCGGACACTTGATCGATTTATTAACGAACTGATGTCAATACGAGACATAGTGAAAAATAACGACAGTCCTCATTTGCTGGAGCGTCTCGTACGTGCTCGAGAAGCACGAATGAATCTGCCCAGTAGAGCAGGTCGTGTTGAAGATCTCGCTGAAGTGCGTATTCCAATACCAGACAGGCCCGGATCAGCCGCACAAATCTTTACCTTGTCTGGTGAGTTAGGCGTGAACATCTACGACTTCGAAGTAGTGCACTCAGCTGAAGGTGAGTCGGGTGTGATCGTGGTTGTGATCGGACTCGATCATGTCGAATTATTCCGCGGTGGCTTGATGGCTCGTGGATTCAAACCAGCTGTGTCACGCTTTTCATAGATCTATGAGTGGTGTCATGAAAACAGTGCGAATCACTTCCTCATCGCATACCGATCCGGTGGTGGTACGAGTTCCGGGAAGCAAGAGTGTCGCCAATCGTGCTTTGATGATCGCTGCGTTGACAGCAGGAGAAAGTGTTATTTCCAATCTTCCAGATGGAGACGACACCGAAGCAATGCTGGCTGCACTGACAATCCTTGGTGTATCGGTTGACCATATCAACGACTCAACTGTGCGGATACGTGGACCCGTACGGCCACCCAATGAAAGCGTGGTGAATGCGCAGTTGGCCGGAACTACTTCGCGCTTTTTGTTGGCCATGTGTTGCTTTAGCGAGCATCCAATAATGATTACTGGTGAAGCGCCACTTCTAGCTCGTCCAGTTAAAGAGTTAGCGCAAGCATTGCGTTCCATCGGATTCACGGTGTCTCCACAGTCGTCATCGACTTTGCCTTTAACTGTCTCTTGCCCATCGGACATGAACGCGATCGCATCTGACGTCACACTCCGCGGAGATATTTCGAGTCAATTCATTTCGGCACTGATGATGATTGGACCCTTGCTGACAAAGGGCCTTCAGATTCACATTGAAGGTGATTTGGTGTCGCGTTCCTATGTGGAGATGACTGCTGCGGTGATGTCCACGTTCGGAGCGTCGGTAGCAATCGAGGGAAACCTCATTGTCATTTCTCCAAAACAGTACGTTTCAACAGACGTGGTTGTTGAGCCTGATTTCTCGTCGGCTGCGTTTCCGATTGTCGCGAGTCTGTTGTCTGGCCGCGTTGTGCGGTTGCCCCACCTTGCGCGTGCCCAGATACAAGGTGATGCACAGATTCTCAAGATTGTTCAGGCCATGGGTGCACAGGTGGATGTGAAGAAAGATGACATTGTCATTACCCCCAACATTGATAGAGAAATACATCCCTTTTCCTTGAACATGTCGGATTGTTCAGACTTAGTACCTGTGGTCGCAGTTCTTGCATCTTTTGCGAACGGAGTATCTGAACTAACCGGTATTGGTTTCATCACTGCAAAAGAGAGCAATCGACTCGACGATGTTGCCGCAGAGTTACAGAAAACCGGCGCAGTGCTGGAAGTCATGGAAGATGGACTCCGCATCCATCCAGCTACTGTGCGACACGGCAATGTTGTAGCGACTCATCACGATCATCGTCTTGCGATGTCTATGGCATTACTCGGTTTACGTATACCGAACATTGAAATTGAAGACCCTCACGTGGTGACAAAGAGTTGGCCAAGCTACTGGGCTGCCATGAAGCCATTTTTCTCGTCGCGCCCAGCACGTCGGGCTACCGTCGCTTTTGATGTCGACAAGACTCTGACTACGCGAGATTGTGTTATACCGTTTTTCATTCGCTCAGTTGGGCGGACAGCATTTGTGGGACATTGCTTGAGACAACTGCTCCCAGTAACACGATTTTTATTGCGCCGAGATCGTGACGGCTTAAAGGAATTTGCAGTGAAACTGTTTTTTGCTGGACGATCTGTGCAAGAGATTGAGCAGATAGGCGCGGACTTTGCATCACATGTGACTCAGCATTGGATGAGGAATGACACTTGTGCGATGTTGAAATGGCACCAAGAGCATGGTGATGACATCGTGTTTGTGACGGCCTCCCTTGAGCCATATGTGCGACCAATGTCGAAAACGATGGGTGTCGAGACCGTATTTTGTAGCGCTATGGAACACGACGGCGATACATACTCAGGTGATCTCGTGGGGGGAAACTGTAGGGGAGATGAGAAAGCACGCAGGCTGACACAATGGCTGCAGGGTCGATCGCTTGATTACGCTTATGGTGACTCAGCTGGAGACGATGCGATGCTGGCCATGGCTCTCACACCGATACGTGTGGGTCGTCGTGACGTATCGCCGTCACAATTGATGCAATGACGAAGAACAGATCTTTCCTTCACGCAGTCGTATCAACGGCGCGTCCTCGTCAGTGGTTAAAAAATCTGTTGGTGTTTGCCGGTCCAGCAGCTGCTGGCGGCTTTGACTCTTGGGCCACCGTGTCAGAAAGTCTGTGGGTCTTTGCTGGTTTTTCGGCGACGGCTAGTGGAACGTATTTTTTAAACGATGTGGTGGACCGTGAAAATGATCGTCGTCACCCCACAAAAAGTTCACGCGCCATAGCCGCAGGTCAATTGTCGTATGGAGTGGCCCTTGTCATCGGGTTCCTGTTGTTGCTGCTCGGTATTTATCTTGCAAGTGTTCCTCGATGGCAATCGGGTGCCGTGGTGGCCCTCTATGCGTTGCTCACCGTCATGTACAGTCTCGTATTGAAGCGTATTCCTTTGGTTGAACTTGCCGTCATAGCAGCGGGTTTTGTGCTGCGCGCTATGGCGGGCGCTGCAGGCACTGAAACTCCGATGTCTACTTGGTTTTTGTTGTCGATCACTTTTGGATCATTGTTCGTGGCGTCGGGGAAAAGATTTGCTGAGCTACTGGAAATGGGCGAACGTTCTGTTGAAACACGCTCAGCGCTATCTAGTTACACGCTCACATACCTTCGGCAACTCATTGTCTTTTCATGCACCGCTACAGCTATTGCGTATTTTTTATGGGCCTTTGAAAATGCAGCAGATGCCAATAGCAGCATTCCCTATCACGAATTATCAATCATTCCGATGGTGCTAGCGCTACTGCGTTACTTGATGGTCCTTGAAACAGGTAAAGGTGGGGCTCCAGAGGAAGTCTTTATGCGGGACTGGGGGATGCGTGTGTATGCATCACTCTGGCTTGTCTTGTACGTCGTTGGAGTGTATGCAACATGACAAAGGTGTCTGGCTGGGGTCGTGCCATTGATGCAAGTAGCGATGTCTCCCACGTGCAAAGTGTGACTGATCTGAAAAATATTCTTTCGGGGACAACGCCACGAGGTGTCACACCGCGTGGATTGGGTCGCTCATATGGTGATGCCGCTATTAATTCAGGTGGTGTAGTGGTGGTTGTTGGTGACTCACCGCAAGGGAAGGAAACACTGTCTGGCATTGAGATAGATACATCTCGACGTTTGGCCCGAGTGGGTGCAGGTGCATCTATCGAACAGATGTTGCGGGTGTTCATGCCAGCAGGCTTCTTTGTGCCGGTGACACCAGGAACACGACATGTGACCTTGGGTGGCGCTGTTGCATCTGACATTCACGGGAAAAATCATCACACGGATGGCACGTTCGGTCATCACATCTCCTCAATGTCGGTAATGCTGTCTAATGGGGAGATCGTGGAAATTTCACCCACTCTCAACACAGACTGGTTTTGGGCGACAGTGGGAGGCATGGGGCTCACTGGTGTTGTGCTAGATGCAACAATCGACCTCATCCCCATTACCAACAACATGATTTCGGTGACCACGCAACGAACAGATCACATCGACGAATTATTTGCGGTGATGAGTGACTCATCAACCGATGATTCATTCCGATATTCGGTGGCGTGGGTAGACATGATGTCAAAAGGTGACGCATTTGGCCGTGGCGTTCTCACGCGAGGCAATCATGCAAGTGCTGACTCTCTTCGCGACCATCGCGTTCAACCGTCATTGTCGTATCGGCCACGAACGCGTGTGGGAGTGCCATCGTGGTTCCCAAATGGTGCTCTTAACACTGCAACGATCAAAGTCTTCAATGAATTGTGGTTCCGTAGAGCACCTACATCGCCGACAGAGACTTTAGAAAGTGTGACGGGGTTCTTTCACCCACTTGACGGGGTACGCCACTGGAATCGTATGTATGGATCTCGTGGTTTTCTGCAGTATCAGTGCGTTGTTCCACTTAATGCAAGTGACGTGTTGAAAGAAATTATGACCATGATGCAAAAAGCGCGTGTTCCTTCTTTTCTCGCGGTTCTGAAGCGCATGGGCCCGGCTAATCCTGGGCCATTGTCTTTCCCAATGGAGGGCTGGACACTTGCCGTTGACATTGCTGTTGGATCTTCACGACTATCTGAGGTGTTGCCCGAGATGGATGAGAAAGTGATTGCGGCGGGTGGACGGCACTATCTCTCAAAAGATGCTCACATGTCGCACTCGACTGTTGTGCGGGGGTATCCACATTTGGATCGCTGGAAGACTATTCGTGACGAAATGGATCCGAACAAAAGATGGACAAGCGATCTTGCTCGTCGTTTGCAACTCGTGGGGGTATCTCAATGAAAAATGGAACAGGAGCTTTTGGAACGATTGTTCTTTTTGGTGGAACAAGTGAATTAGGGATCAGCACTGTGGCGCATTTATTGACACCAACGGTGCAAAACATCGTGCTGGTGAGTCGAGATATAGATGCAGCACAGACCATTGACGATGATTTCATAGAGCGAACACCCCAAGCTGATATCACACACATTCGTTTTGACGGTGCCGACGCAGAATCAATGAATGCGGTAGTGGAAGAGATTGTGTCAGCGGTGGGAGATATTGACCTTGCGATTATTGCGCATGCTTTGCTTGGCAACGACATAGATGGCTATAGCAATCCGAGTTCTGTGAAGGAGCTCCTCGACGTGAATGTCACCGCCACGATGGCATTGATGTATGCACTTTCTGCACAAATGCGATTGCAGCGGCACGGAAGAATTGCATTATTTTCCTCGGTGGCAGGAATGAGAGTACGTAAGGCCAACGCACCATATGGTGCTTCCAAGGCTGCAATCGATGCATTTGCATTGGCACTTGATCACGATTTGGAGGGCTCTGGTGTATCAGTGGTAGTCATCCGTCCCGGTTTTGTTCACACCAAAATGACATCCGGTATGAAGGTTGCACCATTTGCAACCAGCGCCCACGTTGTGGGCGAACGCGCAGCACGTGGGATCTCAGAAGGGCAGACGGTGGTGTGGGTGCCAGGCATCATGCGTTTTATTTTCGGAGTATTCGGTGTACTCCCACGGTCTGTGTGGAGACGTTTACCTGTTCACGATTGATGAGATGCGTTGACGTGGCCCATACTTTGGTGCCACCCAACCGTCAAGTTCAAGCCATTTCACCACTCGGGCTCTTTGTCCTTCATATGGTTGTAAGAGCGAGATCATCTCTTCGTCTGTGCCACGTGAGCGTCCTGTGAGTGCGTGTACCACTGTGTTCTTTACGTGATAGTCGCCAATGAGAAGCGCGTCGGGATCACCAAATGCGAGACCGCCTGCTGTTGCGGCAGTCCACACACCGACTCCGGGTATGTGGGTGAGCTGATGTGTGAGTGACTGAACGTCTGTCTGTACGAAATCAATGTTGGTGATAAGTCGCGATGCGTATGCCGCCACCTGCGACAAGGTGGTAGCTCTCTTTTTTTCAATTCCGAACGTGTGCAACACAAAGTACGGTTGCTTAGCTAAGACTTCTGGATCCGGTGGTAGTTGTAGATCTTGTCGCGGCCCTGGTGCAGGATGACCAAATGCGAAACAGATGTCTCGCCATTGGGAGAAAGCTTCACGCGCGGTGACACGTTGACCAAGCACTGCCGGAAGTAATTCGTGGTACGGACTATCGGAGCGGGGCAAAAGAAGGTGGGAATATTTTCGCTGGGCACGCGCGACAGATTCGTGTACGGCAGTGATGTTTGTTGAGGTGTCTGCGTGGCCAAGTAGATGTATTGCTCGTTCGGCGAGCCAGGATCCTCCTGGTCCGTAGTGATGAACATGGGGGACGGGGCCCGAGATGTTTTCGACTGCGATTGTTGCTGCACCACAGGGAGTGAGGGTGGCACGCCACAAGGTGTCACCGTCGAGGACCGTGGTCGGATCTCGGGAGCCATTTCGTAGCATTGCAACGGTGTGTCGTACAAGACTGCCGGCGTGCGATGAAGGTGTCATACACCGTGAACATAGTGACTGGGAGTGGCGTCTGTCAGGATTAGAGCATGACTCAATCCACAGATCCCAGCAGCGCCGAAGTAGTTGTCACACGACCACGTGACGGTGTCGCTCTCATTACCTTGAATCGACCATCTCGGCTCAATGCTTTGACGACCACGTTGGTGCAAACTCTCCACGACACATTGGACGAGATTGCTGTGGATAACAGTGTTCGCGTAATTGTGATCACTGGTGCGGGGCGGGGCTTTTGCGCAGGTCTCGACCTAGGTGGGTACGGCGATGCTCCTGGAATGGAGTTCAGCGGCAAGGTGGAGAAGGGTTTTGCAACGCAAAAGCACATCGCCAGCCTTATTCCTCATCTTCGGCGTACGCCGCAACCCATTATTTCCGCTGTGAATGGACCAGCGGCCGGTGGTGGATTCGCAATTGTCCTGGGTTCAGACATACGCATCGCTGCACAAAGTGCCAAATTCAATGCAGCTTTTATTCGTATTGGGTTATCTGCTTGTGACATTGGCACTAGTTGGTTACTTCCACGTCTTGTGGGGGCGTCACGTGCTCATGAGTTGATGCTCACCGGTCGTATTTTCTTGGCTGATGAAGCTGAACGGATAGGTCTCGTACTGGAAACAGTGCCAGACGATGTCTTGATGGAGCGCGTGTATGCCAAAGCCGACGAAATCATGTTGAATTCCCCAATCGGTGTCGCATTGACGAAAGAAGGAATGTGGTCAGCGTTGGAGATTCCCGGACAGCAGGCGGCGATCGATCTTGAGAATCGACAGCAAATCATGGCGAGCCTGTCCGAGAATGCAGCAGAGGGCATGCGTGCGTTCATCGAAAAACGACCACCTCAATATCGGGCCTGAGAATCTCGTTGGTGAACGGTCTTTGCGACTAGTTTCTTCTTCGTGAGCGAACGCGAAATCCTTACCTGGGAAACATTCGGATCGGCTAGCCGGGAACTGGCTCAGCAGATTGCTGACTCGGGCTACGACGCCGATTTGATCTTGGCCATTGCGCGCGGAGGTTTACTCCCAGCGGGTGCGTTGGGTTATGCGCTTGCAGTGAAGAACTTGTACACGATGAATGTCGAGTTTTATACCGGCGTAGACGAACGTCTTCCTGTGCCAATGATCTTGCCGCCGGTGCCTGACTTAGTTGAACTGCGTTTCGCGCGCATCTTGGTGATCGATGATGTTGCCGACACTGGTCATACCTTGAAGATCGTTCAAGACTTCTTCAAGGGCCGCGTAAAAGAAGTACGCACTGCAGTGTTGTATGAGAAGCCACGATCAATTGTGAAGTGTGACTATGTGTGGAAATACACCGATTTGTGGATCAACTTCCCGTGGAGTGAACAAGGCCCCGTCGTCAACAAAGAGGGTGTAGTCCTCGACGCGTAAGCGGCGAGTAATTAGGCACAGTCCTCGACGCGTAAGCGGCGAGTAATTAGGCACAGTCCTCGACGCGTAAGCGGCGAGTAATTAGGCACAGTCCTCGACGCGTAAGCGGCGAGTGATTAGCGCGCTGTTTCTTTTGGCAGCGAAATGGTTGGATCAATGTATTCGTTTGTAACGAGATCATTTGCGGTTACTGGTTGTTTCACTTTGTCGCCGCGTGTGATGTAGATCGGTGCTGCAATTTTGAGAAAATCTTCAACCCGTTCAATGTCGAATGACCCAAGAGTCCCATCGGCACTGTTCGATACAAGCGCATCTGTCAGTTGTTTATCAGCTGATGCCATTGCCAAATCAAGGTCATACTGAGTCGTCGGATTAAGTGTCTGCACCACGTCGACGATTACTTCATTGGTTCGTGCGGGGTTCAATACGTAGTCGTATTGTGCCTGTTGGATCATTGGAACTAATTTGGCAAGGCAGGAGTCATATGTTTGCTTCTTGGCTGGTGTCACAGCGAGTGACTGCGCGTATGGTGTCCAACCAATCTCGTGAAGATACTGATAGCGCAGTGGCTTCTGCCATTGTTCGAGTTTGGTCTCATAAAAGATCGGCTCGTTGGTGCCGAATCCTTGTTGCGCAACAGCGCCGTTTGCAGAGATGAACTGCTCCGGAAACCCGTCGTAGGTACCTTCCACCTGAGAAGAATTCAAGATTCCCGTGTCTGTGAGATAGGTCATGTATGCGACATTGGGGAAATACAGCACCGTGACATTCGCATCTTTCAAATCACTGATACTGCGAACGTTCGGGTATGTGGCGGGGTCCCACATGATGATCTGAGGATTGATATTGAACGGCGCAACCACAGCAACGGCGGGTAATTCTTCAGATTTCGATAACGCAATGTCGGTGCCCATGAAGGCAAGGAGAATTTCTGGCTTGCTGTACATACGTGAAATGACAGGATCAAAGCCCACTGCTGGACCACCAGCATTGATTTGCAGATTTACTCCAGTTGATTGTCCCGATACAACAAGGGGGCCTCGAACCGACATTTGGTCCGTGTCGATCGAGTAATTATCGCCAAGAAGTTGATACACAAAACCGTGCTCAGCTTGTGGCCACCAATCTGTTTGGACGACAACGGTTTCAGGACAGGTGTTTGAGAGGTTGATAGGTGCATCAACAGATGTGTCTTGCGGAGACACAGAACTCTGACTGCTGGAATCATCTCCACACGACGCGAGGCCAAGAGATGCCACGAGGAGTGCTGTTAATAAAAGACTGCGACGGGAAGTACGGGACATAGATTGAACATAGCGTCTCAAAATCCGCTGACGTATGTCGACGACGTCACTATGTAGCGGTGGATGTGTGCCAATGTCCCACAACCTGCCGACTGAGCCACGAGAAACTTATAAATAACACAATCCCGAGTGCAGAGGCCATGATGACAGACGCTATGAGATCGGGTCCCCATAATTGTGCTCGATACAAATCGATCTGGGCACCTATACCGACTCGACCGCCTTGTCGAAAGTA
>JBIJAO010000028.1:0-21305 GCA_044345725.1 Ilumatobacteraceae bacterium
TATTCGGTGAGCACCACTTGAAAGCCGCGGTCAAGAATGAAGCCATCGACGACATCGGAACGGACCCTGCCACCGACGCCATCAGAGGATTCAACAATGTGAACACTTCGACCAGACCTATGTAGGTGAGCTGCACAGGACAGCCCCGCCAAGCCAGCACCGACTACGACAATGTCAACAGAGGCTGGAGGGGTCATTGCTGTCTGAACATACTGGGCAGAAGTTGCATTTAGGGGTTAGGTATGCCTAACCTATGTGTTAGGCATACCTAAGTAACTGGTTAGGGAGTCCTAATAGATAACCTCATCCAACAGAAAGACCACTATGACTAAGCGTTTCTTTTCCTTTCGAGCCATGCGACGTGCGGTGGCACTGGCTGTGTTGCCAATGCTCGCGCTGTCTGCCTGTGGCGACGACTCATCTGACTCGTCAGCTGACACCACTCCCACATCAGATCTGGCCGGTACCACGGTGACGGTGTACAGCGGTCGTTCTGAGGAATTGGTGAAACCATTCTTCGACCAATTCACCGCCGCGACCGGCATCAATGTTGATGTCCGATATGGCGATAGCGGTGAGATGGCCGCACTTCTCATCACTGAGGGCGATGCGTCACCTGCCGACATCTTTTTCTCACAAGACGCCGGTGCGCTGGGTGCGGTAGAAGATGCAGGTTTATTTTCTGAAATGACCCTCTCAGAAATCGAAGATATTGACGCCGCATATCGTTCAGCCTCCAACTCTTGGACAGGTGTCAGTGGGCGAGTGCGCGTGTTTGTATACAACCCCGAATTAGTGCCAACAGCGCCCACCACCATTGATGAACTTCTTGATCCAAAATGGTCGGGGAAGATTGGTTACGCGCCTACAAATGCATCGTGGCAATCATTCGTAACAGGCCTACGCGTGTTGCGCGGTGAAGACGGTGCACGTGATTGGCTTGAAGGATTCGCAGCTAACAAGCCAAAGCCGTATGAGAAGAACGGACTTGTACGCGATGCGGTGAATGCTGGCGAAATCAGTCTTGGTTTGGTCAATCATTACTACCTCTATGAAAAGATCAAAAATGAAGGCGCCGATGCTGTGGTAGCAAAGAATCAATTTGCCGCTGCGGGTGATCCGGGCGGACTTGTGAACGTCGCAGGTGTGGGCATTGTGTCGTCGTCTAAAAACAAAGCGGCAGCCGAAGCGTTGGTGAAGTACATGTTGTCTGAAGAGGGACAGCGCTATTTTGCTGATTCGACATTTGAGTATCCGCTTGTTGCTGGTAATGCCCCTGCTTCGAATCTTCCTGAGTTGTCGTCTTTGAATCCACCCGCAATCGATTTGTCTGATCTCAAGTCAATTGAAGAAACACAGGAGCTCTTGGCTTCTGTGGGGCTGTTGACGAAGTAATTCACATGCAATGAACCGAAAAGTGCGGGCTCCATGGGCAGTGATGTTGCCCGCGCTTTTCGGTGCAATCATTACGCTGCTGCCGCTGTGGTATCTCGTCGATCAAGTTGTTCGTAGCGGTTGGGACGCATTCAGTGACGAGATTTTCCAAGACCGCACTGCGCGTCTTGTGGTACGAAGTTTTCTGCTCACCGCAAGCGTCACTATCTTCAGTGTTGTTATCGGAGTCTTTGCTGCGTGGATCACCACGATGACATCCATCTGCGGTCGTGCGGTGTTGCTCGTGTTGTTGTCGGTCCCGCTTGCGATCCCGTCCTACTTATCGGCCTTTGCTTGGCTCTCATGGCAACCAGGGCTGAGTGGCTTTCGTGGTGCTGTACTAGTTCTCACTCTCGCGTGTTATCCGTATGTGATGTTGCCTGTTGCTGCTGCACTACGCAGAGTTGATCCCGCTCAAATTGAAGTTGCGCGATCACTTGGGTCCTCCACCTTCGATGTGATCTTCCGATTGGCTTTGCGACAAGTCCGTACCGCAATTGTGGGAGGCGCACTTCTCGTTGCCCTATATGTGCTGAGCGACTTTGGAGCCGTTGCAGCGATGCGATACGAAGTGTTCACGTGGGTGATCTACGGTGCGTATCGCTCGGGGTTTAACCCTTCTCGTGCTGCAAGTTTGTCAATGGTCCTTGTTCTCGCAGCGGCAGTTCTTGTTGTCTTGGAAAGCCGCATTCGAGGTCGTGGGTCTCTCGCACGTATCGGTAAAGGTGTAGCGCGAAACATTCGATGGAAAACGAGTCTGCCCACAACGACTGTGTTGTGGCTGATATCTGGGCTTGTTATAGCGGCAGGTGTTGGGGTCCCGGTTGTCAGTGTCATCGAATGGGTGCAGCGAGATAGCACCACCGCGGTGAACGCAAGTCTTGTTTTTGAATCGATCGTGACGTCATTCCAAATCGGTCTTTTCACGGCCATCGCGGCAACTCTGATCGCGCTTCCGATTGGTATTGGCGTTGTGAGATTCACGTCATGGCCGACGCGAACGATCGAACGAAGCACGTACATCTCGCACGCATTGCCAGGGATTGTGGTTGCCATCTCGTTGGTGTACGCAGGTGTTCGCCTGCTGCGGCCTGTGTATCAGGAATTGCCGTTACTGGTACTTGGCCAGGTCGTGTTGTTTCTGCCGCTCGCCGTTGCATCGATTCGTACCTCTATCGAACAATCATCGGTTCATCTCGAGGAAGTGTCGCGCAGTCTTGGTCTTGGACAGATGTTGACAATCCTGAAAGTCACCATCCCCATTGCGCTGCCCGGAATCGCAGGTGGCGCGGCACTGGTGATGCTGGCTACCGTCAAAGAGCTTCCCACCACTTTGTTGTTGCGTCCCACAGGAACCGAAACATTGGCGACAAGTATTTGGAAGTATTCAACGGTGACTGATTATGCAGCAGTCGGGCCCTACGCTGTAGCGCTAATGCTGTTGGCAGCTGTGCCGACTGCAGTGTTGAGTGCAATCACAATTGTGAAAGGCAGGTCACATCAGACATGAGTACTCCTGCTCTTGTTGTGCGTGGTGTGTCGCATTCATACGGCAATCATCGGGTTCTCGACGATATCAATTTGGTGGTCGAACGGGGATCGCTCACAGCCATCTTGGGCCCATCCGGTGGTGGAAAAACAACGCTCCTTCGCTTGATTAGCGGATTCGAACAACCAGACGCTGGTGAGATTGAAATTGCAGGACGAGTGGTTGTGTCTGCACACACAGCATCGGTTCCCCCTGAAAAGCGTGGTGTCACAATCGTTCCGCAAGAAGGTTCTTTATTTCCGCATCTCACAGTGGCGGGAAACATTGCGTTTGGACTTCGGCATACGTCGAGTGCAGAGCGCAAAAAACGTGTTGCTGATCTTCTCGACATGATTGGTTTAACTGGTTTTGAAAATCGCCGCCCCGAAGAACTTTCAGGCGGAATGCAGCAACGCGTTGCACTTGCTCGTGCGTTAGCCCCATCTCCAGATCTCATTTTGTTAGACGAACCATTTTCGGCACTGGACACCAGTATGCGAGAGCAAGTGCGCGACGAAGTGATGACCACGTTGCGCAATGCCGGCGCTACAGCGGTGTGGGTTACTCATGATCAGCAAGAAGCATTATCAACTGCCGATCAAGTTGCTGTCATGCTTCACGGACACATTGCACAAACCGCAGACCCAGTGACGTTGTATCGCGCCCCAGTACGTCGCGATGTTGCTGAGTTTGTTGGTGATGCGGTGGTGTTGCGGGGCACAGTGCATGGTTCTGATGGCCAGGTGTACTGCGGTCTCGGAAACCTGCCAATCGCAAATGATGTTGGTGTGGGTGACGTAGATGTCTTGCTTCGTCCCGAACAACTTGTCACCACTTCAGCTGATTTGCATGCTCATGGTGTTGGTGTAGCGACCATGTCGCGTTTCTTTGGCCACGATGGCATCGTGGTGGTTCGTCTTCCAACCGGTGAACTGGTAGAAATGCGCCTTCATGCGATGAATCTGCCTCAACCGGGAGACAGCGTGGCAATCACGGTGAATGGTCCTGTCTTGGCCTTTAATCGCCCGTAACGCCAACGTTCACTGGGCTTTGCTGGGTATCGCTCAATAGATGCTTGTGCATTAGTTACGGTAGTCACATGACACGTCGTACTAGGCGACGTGCGAAATGGGGGAATCTCTCATGGACGTATCAAAGTTCAAACCAGCAACATGGCTGATGGTCGCCGGCGGTCTTGGGATGTTGATCTTCGGACTGTTCTTCGACTGGGCCAAACTCGAATTTGCCGGAGTCAGTGCAACCGATGGAAATGCATTTGATTGGGCTCGTGGATGGCTGTCGTGGATTCTTGTGATCGGCACTTCCGTGATCGCGGTGCTACTGACCACTGGGAAACTGGCCGCTATCAAACTTCCGTGGAACATCGTGATGGTGCTCGCCTCGGCGCTGGCAACACTTCTGATGTTGCTGCTGATCATCACTGGACCAGACAAGAGCGGAGTCGATCTTGACCGTGCTATTGGCCTGTGGCTGGCGTTTATTTCGACCATCGCGACACTTGTCGGATCACTGATGAACTTCACTGCAGGTGGTGGGGATCTCAAAGATCTCACCGATTTCAAGAAGATCAAAGGCAGCTTCGATCAGGAATAACTCCTTATCTCAAAAGTAAAAACTTTTAACGGCATGGACGGTGGCTAAGGTCACCGTCCATGCTCATTCTTTCCATCATTTTGTTCGGCATGATTATCGGTGCCGCCGCCCAAGCAATCCTTCCAGGTCGTCGTAACCAGCGTGTTGACTGGACCATGGCCTTTGGCGCCGGACTCATCGGTTCGTTTGTCGGTGGTCTTCTCATCAGTTTGATTGCAGGAGACGGACTTGCGATTCGTCCCAGCGGAATTATTGGCTCGATTGTTGGCGCAATGATCGTGACAGTTGTGTGGCGCGGAGTTAGCTCAAAGCGTTAATTGTTGACTCTGGCTGGTGACGCAGGCTTAGGTCTGCGTGGAGATAGTTGAGTGCCACTACTCCCCATACAACTAACACCGCATTAATCGTTGCCGTGACGATTGAGATGGTGCTTAACGAGTAGTTGGTGGCCAATAGGAGAACCGCTCCAATCAGTGGTCCAATCGCAGTGGCTGCGCTAATTGTGAGGAATGAGATGACGATGATGTGTCGTCTGTGGCCTCGTGTGAGTTCTGCGGCTTTTTTGAATGGGTGAGTCTCGGGCGCAAATGCTGGCGCCAAGATCCATCGTGGCGTGAACCAGAAGAGCACAGCCTGAAATAGTGCAATCGCAAATACAAAGACTGTGAAGAACAGGCTTGGAAAAAACCGCTTCGGAGAGATTGCATCTCGTGTTGCCTGCGACACCGATAGTGCGTTGTTGTCAGGTGTTGATACTGCGAGATCAAATTGCATGAGACGTGTAATGCCGGCAACGGTGAAAGCAACAGTGGGTAACAAAATAAGAAGCCACACGCCATACGACAGGCCGCCAACTGTATTGATGTTGGGGCTGAGTGGATCAGACAGATCCCCTGTTGATGTTGCGCGAAAGACAATCTGACGCAACCACTGCGCGAACAGACCGCCCATAATCAGTACGGCAATAAACGGGATGATCCATTTCTTTCGCAACCACACATACTTCACCGAAGAAGTCCAAATCATTCCGTTGCGTCGCTGTTGTCTAATCGGCAGCGGAGTAGATGGTGTCCATCGTGTGCGCCGCACTGCCAACACAATGGCTCCGACAACAACAGCAATAGCGAGCATCACGCGAAGTGGGTGGTCGAGAAAGTCAAGTAACAGCATTGAGAATCTCTCTGATGCCCCACAAAAAAAGTCAGCGGCAGGCGCGCCAATTGGTGGCAAGGCAATGCTTCCTGCGCGTCCTTCTTCATCGCTCCAGACAAGAGGATTTTCCCATTGCATTTTTGAGATTGGACCGGTGGGCCCGTTATTGAATCCTGCGTGCTGCTCACCCCAGTGTCCAGTAAATGCAAGCCATGCAAATGGGTCCGTTGCAGATGTGGGAATGTCGCGAGGTAGGGCAATGACTTGGGGCGAAAGAACTCGCGCAGGCGTGCGCGTGTCATCACAGCCCACTCCTGTCTGAGCACTTGTTCCTACCCATCGGTTGGCGGAAAAGTACGTGGCGTGTGACCCTGCAGCGGGGAAGACAAGCGGACGATCATCACGAAGAGAAATGTCGTTCCAATCTTGTATTTCGCCGCCTTCATGTTGGGCCAAAATGACAGAAGTTGGTTCGATAGTCAATGCTTCTTCAACGCTTGCGGTGTCGAAGTTGATCTGCATCATCTCCCAGTCACTTTCGTGACGGTTGTTCCAGTCATTGAAAGGCCAATAGAACCAGTACTGCACGGCAATGTTGTTGTCGTATTCGGGATCAGTTGCGATTCGTCCGTAGATCGCTGGCGACGTGTTCATGGAGCGGAGCCAGTTCTCGTAGTCGCACCCGGGGCTCAGTGCATTGCCAGGAAAGTCAAGATGGGCATCGGGGCCGGCACCAAAAAGGTCTGCTGCAGATGGGGCGGTAGTGATGAGAGTTCCCGATGATGTCTTTAGAAGAACGTCGGCATTGTTCAATATCGCGTCAACGGAAATTGGGATGTACGGCTCACCAGACCCGCATGCAGCTTTCTGCTCTGGAGAAGCAAGGGTGGGTGCGAATTTTTCAAGTAGTTGTTGCTCTGTTGTGGAGACAACACCTTCGGCTATAACACCGGACATTGCCGGTATCAGTGATACAGCACTGAGAAATAAAAAAATGAATCGACGAAACACTGTGGTCATTCACGGCTATGCCGCGGCAAGCCCCATGCAGTCAGCGAGTAATTCGACACTTCGAAGGCGAGTTTCAACATTGTGTGTTTGATGGGCGATCATTAACTCGTCCGCGCCAGTGTCACGTTGGAATTGCGTGACGTAGTTGTGTACATCTCGCGCGGTGCCCATCGCAACATATGTGAACACAGAGTCGATGTATGCGCCGCGTGGTGAAGACAACACCATATCGACTTCAGCGTCAGTGAGGCGATGGTCGGGTGAACTCAAGATCGCGCGAGTGAATGCACGACGACGCCATTCAAACTCGCGACGTGCTTGTTGTTCGGTGTCTGCTGCAATTACGTTGAGGCTTGCAATGACATACGGTTTGTCGAGCTCTGCTGATGGCGTGAACTGCTCGCGGTAGATCGCAATCGCTTCGTGGAGCATTTGTGGCGCAAAATGCGACGCAAATGCAAAGGGAAGTCCCAGCATGGCTGCTAATTGTGCTCCAAAGAGAGACGACCCAAGTATGTACAACGGCACGTGAGTGCCACGACCCGGTGTTGCATTGACGTGGGGGATGATCGTTTCATCAGCAAAATAGCCGCGCAATTCCACGACATCACGAGGGAAGTTGGCTGCTGAATCTTCGTGTCGCCGTAATGCGCGCATGGTGTTTTGGTCTGTCCCTGGCGCACGACCAAGTCCAAGATCAATGCGGCCGGGGTGAAGTGCAGCGAGTGTGCCGAACTGTTCTGCGATCACTAGTGGTGAGTGGTTGGGCAGCATCACGCCACCAGCGCCAAGGCGGATAGAAGTGGTGTGGGCGGCAACGTGAGCAATTAATACAGCCGGAGATGACGACGCAATCGATTCGAAGTTGTGATGTTCGGCGTACCACACACGTTTGTAGCCATGACGTTCGGCTTGCTGGGCAAGTAGCACACAACCCTGGAGTGCGTCACTAGTGCTTTCATTTTCGCCAATCGTGGCGAGATCAAGAACAGACAGCGGAACAGACGGCACGGGTAAAGATTACGCCATAGCATGCACAAGTGTGTATGGGGTGGCGCGAAGTGTCTATGCCAGTTGAGTATTTCTGCCGGTTGAGTGTCTATGCCGATTGAAGCTTCTATGTCAATTAACGCCATCACACTGACGACGGCCCGAATGGGCCAATCAATCCGCTTCTATGAGGCCCTAGGTTTTCATGTGGGGTATGGAGACGACACGTCTGATTTCGTCACGATGGCTTTTGGTAACGATCGATCATGTTTCGTGAATCTCATCGCGGTGCCAACTGATGCCGATGTGTCCACGGGGTGGGGACGCGTGATCTTCCACGTAGAAGATGTTGATGCCCTGTATGCACGCGCGGTGGCAAATGGTTTGTCGCCGCGAGCAGAACCCTGCGATGCCTCATGGGGCGAGCGGATGTTTCCAATGTACGATCCGAACGGTCATGATCTGAGTTTCGCTAAACCGCTTTATTAGCTTTATTAGCTTTATTGATTAAGCCTCTTCGTTCGAAGGACAAATTTAGAGGAGCGGCACCTCTACTCTTTAGCGATGTACGCCCGGTCAATTCGCGCAAAGCGACGCTGAACGTACTGGCGACTCTCCGCGTGCGGAAGTACATACAACTCGTTTGTCTTCATTGCATTCACCACCATGCGTGCGACGTCTTCAACAGGGATAACTGCACCAGATTGATCAGAATTGTCTTCGCTTTGGTCGGGAACACGTGGCGACGACTCGGGACCACCCAGTTCTCCTGGACGGTTGCGTTCCGACGATCCGATGTTGGTGGCAACACGCATGGGGCACAACACGGAAACTCCAATGTCGTGGCTACGTAATTCTTTGTGCAGTACTTCTGCAAGCGCAACGACTCCATATTTCGCAACGCAATACGGGCCAAGACCTACATTTGGAACAAGCCCCGCAAATGATGAGGTGAATGCAATGTGTCCACCGCGACGTTGTTCGATCATCCGCGGGAGAAACACCTCCACCCCGTGAATAGGCCCCCACAGATCAACATCAATAATCCATTTCCAGTCATCATGAGTCATTTCCGCTATCGGGCCGCCGACTGCAACGCCAGCGTTATTGAAGACAATGTCAACATGTCCGAGTTCATCAAAAGCAGTGTCGGCAAGGGCTTGCATTTCTGTGTAACTGCTGACATCGGCCATAACACCCAATGCGCCTAATTCTTCTTGTGCTTTCGTGAGAGCATTTTGTTCTACGTCGGTAATAAGTAGTTGAACGCCTTCCGCAGCGAGTAGACGAGCCGTCGCTAGTCCGATTCCAGATGCGCCGCCTGTGATTACTGCAGTTTTGTTGTGAAGATCAAACATGTACTGACACTAACTGCAAGAAAAAGACCTCTGTTCATTAACGTGTGTCGGTACACGTGGTGTGTCTTTCTTGGGGGAAAAGCAATGACATGGGATTTTGAAACCGATCCAGAATTTCAAAAGGAATTGGATTGGGTTGATCAGTTCATCTCCGACAAAGTAGAACCACTTGATTTCATTGTGGCGAATCCATTTGATCGGTCAGACTCCATTCGTGAACGTGTGATACCGCCATTGCAGCAAGAAGTGCGTGCGCACAAACTGTGGGGATGTCATCTCGGGCCCGAGTTGGGTGGTCCTGGTTATGGCCAGGTGCAACTGGCGCTGCTCAATGAAATTATTGGCCGAGCAAAGTGTGGCCCTGTGGTGTTTGGGTGTCAGGCGCCAGACTCAGGAAATAGCGAGATTCTTGCGCACTACGGCACGCCCGAACAGAAGCAGAAATTTCTACAGCCGTTACTTGAAGGTGAGGTGTTCTCGTGCTTTTCGATGACCGAGCCACAAGGCGGCGCGGATCCAAAAGTATTCACCACCGCCGCGACGCGTGATGGTGATGAATGGGTTATTAGTGGCGAGAAATGGTTTTCATCGCATGCTCGTTACGCGACATTTTTCATTGTCATGGCTGTGACAGATCCCGATGCACCTGAATACCAGCAGCAATCAATGTTTCTTGTTCCAGCAGAGACACCAGGTATCGAGATTATTCGCAATGTTGGTATCGGCGGACAAGACCCCGACGAAGGTACGCACGCATACATGCGATACAACGATGTACGAGTTCCAGTTGACTACATGCTGGGCAACCGCGGACAAGCATTTGTTGTGGCTCAAACCCGTTTGGGCGGAGGACGAATTCATCACTCCATGCGTGCTATCGCGCACATGAAGCGCGCCCTTGACATGATGGTGGAGCGTGCCGTATCTCGTGAGACACAAGGTGAGGCGCTTGGATCAAAGCAGTTAGTACAGGCGATGATCGCCGATTCGTGGATGGAACTCGAAGCGTTTCGACTGCTTGTTCTGCGCACTGCATGGCGCATCGATAAGTATCAGGACTACAAACGTGTTCGTGCCGACATCTCGGCGGTCAAAGCAATGATGCCAAAGGTCTTTCATGACATTGCCGCTCGCGCACTGCAGATACATGGATCACTAGGTCTTTCTAATGAGATGCCCTTCATGTGGATGATTGCAGAGTCATTCCACATGGGACTTGCCGATGGCCCCACCGAAGTGCACAAAACCGTGGTGGCGCGCCAACTGATGAAAGGTGCACAGATAAGCCCTGATGTGTTCCCGTCTGGCCATTTACCCCGTCGAAGCGCAGCGGCATACGATCAATATTCAGCCGCAGTGGAACCGCGTTGACATCGGCTAACACCGATTAGTCTCAGCGCCGTGAATGGTGCTGTGCAGGTGTTGCTTGCGATTCTCGGATTATTGATACCGATCGGTATCGCATTCTTTGAGCACCGACGACGTTCGTCGCAATCTGAATCTCATTCTTCGCTACAAGTACGAGAACAATCCCGGCTGAAAGAAGTACGCGAGAGAGGCCAACTCGTCGTTGGTTGTACGAAACATAATGATTTCTTTTGTAACTACACCATCGAAAATGGGCATGTTGTTGCAGTGGGGCTCTATCCAGACCTGGTGCGGGAATTTGCGCGTGAACAAAACTTGGAAATTGAATTTAGGGCAATTCGGTGGAGCGAGATCGAACACGCTTTCACGCGACACAACTGCGATCTGGTTCTTCATGTACTTGAGACCCGTGCCCGTGCCGCAATCGGAGATTTCACTTTCCGTCGGTACCAAATGAGTATTGCTGGGGTGGTGCGGTCAGGGAATGAGGATCGCTTTCAGCCAAGCGACCTTCGTTCCGACGACGTGAGTATCGCACTGGTGCGCGGTGAAGCCGGTTGGGAGTATGTGAGTGACGATCTGGAGATCCGAGATGATCGACGCCGATCTCTTGATGTTGCTGACATTGGGAAAATGATCGACATGGTCACTGCGGGGACTGCTGACGTTGGCGTGTGTGACAGTGTTTCTATAGCGGATTATTGCGCGCAAAATGAAAATGCGAAGTTGATTTGGGCCGACGAACCCCTCGACTGGTGTAAAAACTCGATTCTGGTGCCCAAGAATTCCCGAGAGTTTGGTGAATGGATTGACAAGGGTTTTCGTCGTGCGCTTCAGACTCCGGGCTGTCTCGCTAAGGAAAACGCAGCACTTGAACACTATTCAGGCCTTGTGCGCCCATTCGTTTAAGAGTTTGTATGGTCGCTACTTTCGCGATGACGCACGTCACTTGCTAGACATAGACCGTGATTCAGCATTACCTCACCGCCCGTCAAGAGCTCATTGCTCCAGGGTCACCGTATGAAATAACGACCGTTGAAGTTCGCGGACAAAAACTGAAGGCCTATAAGACCGCGCCTTCGAACCTACGCGCTGTGTGGGAAGCATCTGCTGCACACGGGGACAAGGATTACATCATCTATGAAGATGAGCGCTACACCTACAACGATGTTCATGCGTTAGTGCGAACACTTGCCAAGTATTTAGTTGATCAAGGCGTCAAGCCAGGGGATCGTGTGGCATTGGCTTTGCGTAATTACCCCGAGTGGATCATTGGGTACTGGGCAACTGTGGCTGCAGGCGCCGCAGTTGTTGGTATGAACGCGTGGTGGACTGCTCCCGAAATGGAATATGCACTAAACGACAGCGATCCTCGTGTGATTTTGGTCGACGACGAGCGCCTCGAGCGTTTGTCGCAGTTGCCAGAACGCCCGAACATGCATGTTGTGTCTGTCCGTACCGATCGCACGCTGCCAAAAAATGGTGCTCGTTGGACAGATGTCGTCGCTGCTGGCGATCCAGGATCATTGCCAACTGTTTCAATTGATCCTGATGATGATGCGACGATTTTTTACACCTCGGGAACCACTGGTTTCCCGAAGGGTGCACAGTTAACCCATCGCGGCTCGGTGAACAACATTTTGAATCTCATTGTGATGAGTGCAACAAGTTCCATCGCTGAACAGAAAGCAATTGAAGCCGGCGACATCCCTGCCCCCGAGAGCGTGCCTGAATCACTCCCGCCCTCGTATCTCGCACCAACGCCACTGTTCCATGTGACCGCATGTAATTGCATGTTGCATCCTGTCACTGCCGTCGGCGCAAAAATCACATTTATGTACAAGTGGGATCCAGGTCGCGCGTTGGAATTGATCGAACGTGAAAAGGTCACCACATTCTCAGGCGTCCCCACAATGAGTCGCGAATTGCTGATGCATCCCGATTGGGCATCACGTGACACAACGTCACTTCGTGGCCTTGGCGGAGGCGGTGCCGCACTGCAGCCCGATCTCGTTCACAAGATTGCTGGAGCATTGAAACACGGCCAACCATCTACTGGGTATGGCATGACCGAAACGCATGGCATCATCACCGCAAACTCGGCACGCTGGTTTGTGAACAAGCCAGCCTCGTGTGGTCCTCACGTTCCAACACTTGATGTGAAATTGGTAGATGAAGATGGCAACGATTTGCCACCGGGCCCTGACACCGTTGGCGTGTTGTGTGTGCGCGGGTCAATCGTCATCAAGGGTTATCTCAACCGCGAAGACGCAACAGCCGATTCAATTCGTGACGGATGGCTAAACACGGGTGACGTTGCACGCATTGACGAAGACGGGTTCATTTATATCGTTGATCGTGCCAAAGATATGGTCATCCGTGGCGGTGAGAACGTGTACTGCAGCGAAGTGGAAACAGCGATCTATCACAACGATGCGGTGGCTGAAGCTGCCGTCTTCGGTATTCCTGACGAGCGACTTGGAGAAGAAGTTGCAGCAGTGATTGTTCTTCGACCTGGCGCATCACTGACAGAAGACGAACTGCGCGCGTTCTTGTCGACAAGTCTTGCAAAACACAAGATTCCGGCAAAAGTGTGGTTCCGAAATGAACTAATTCCACGAAACGCAAGCGGCAAGTTCTTGAAGCGTGAGTTGCGCAAAGAACTGATCGGTGAATAACGAAAGATTGCACCGTCGCAGCACAAGTGATGGGCAATAGAACAGTTTGCGCTGTTCATTCGGCAACAGAACGAAAAAGCCCCGTGCGGACAAATCCGCACGGGGCTTTTTTATACAGTGAATTAGTTCTTCAACTCGAAACGGTCGAGCATCATTACTTTGTTCCAAGCAGCAACAAAGTCCTTGACGAACTTCTGTTTTGCATCGCTACTTGCGTATACCTCGGCAAGTGCGCGAAGTTCAGAGTTTGAACCAAATGCGAGGTCAACGCGGCTTGCTTTCCACTTGACCTGACCGCTCTTGCGGTCCTTGCCTTCGAATACTTCTTCTGCAGCTGACGTTGGTGACCATGTGGTTGCCATGTCGAGGATGTTCACGAAGAAGTCGTTCGTGAGTTTGCCGGGCTGTGAGGTGAGTACGCCAAGATCGCTCTTGTCGAAGTTTGCGCCCAATGCACGCATACCACCAACGAGAACCGTCATCTCTGGTGCTGACAAGGTGAGCAGACATGCGCGCTCTACGAGCAACTCTTCTGCGTGCTGTTCGTGTCCCTTGCCGATGTAGTTACGGAAGCCATCAAATGTTGGCTCCAATACCTTCATTGCTTCGATGTCAGTCATGTCTTGTGTTGCGTCGGTGCGACCAGGTGTGAAAGGAACTTCAACGCTGACTCCAGCGTCTTTTGCTGCCTTCTCAACTGCTGCACAGCCACCCAAGACGATGAGATCTGCCATGGAAACTTGTTCCTTGTTTGAGTCATTGAACTTCTTTTGAATTTCTTCGAGGACTTTCATGACCTTTGCAAGTTGTGCTGGCTGGTTGACATCCCATGATGCTTGTGGTTCGAGACGCAAGCGGCCACCGTTTGCACCACCGCGCTTGTCGGTGCCACGGAAGTTTGCGGCAGCTGACCATGCGGTGTAGGCAAGTTCTGACACGCTGAGACCCGATGCAAGGATCTTCTCCTTGAGCTTCGCGATGTCTTTTTTGCCGACAAGTTTGTGTGACACTGCTGGTACTGGATCTTGCCAGGGGAGTGCTTCTTTTGGAACCAACTTGCCGAGACCGCGAACGTATGGTCCGAGATCACGGTGTGTCAGTTTGAACCATGCGCGTGCGTATGCATCTGCGAATTCTGCTGGATTCTCGAGGAATCGACGCGAGATCTTCTCATACGCAGGATCAAAACGAAGTGACAAGTCGGTGGTGAGCATCATTGGTGCGTGACGCACGTTCGGATCGTGTGCGTCTGGCACTTTTCCTGCGCCTGTGTCGCCCTTTGGCTTCCACTGCTTTGCACCCGCTGGGCTGGTGGTGAGTTCCCATTCGTAGTTGAAGAGGTTCTCAAGGTAGTTCATGTCCCAACGTGCTGGATTTTCGGTCCATGCACCTTCAAGACCCGATGTGATGGTGTGAACACCATGGCCTGTGCCAAGTGAGTTCTTCCAACCAAATCCCATTTCCTGCAGCGGTGCTGCTTCTGGATCTGCGCCGATGTGCTTCTGAGCGTCGCCAGCACCGTGGCACTTGCCGAAGGTGTGTCCACCTGCGATCAATGCAACAGTCTCTTCGTCGTTCATTGCCATACGAGCAAATGTTTCGCGAATGTCGTGTGCGGCGAGAACTGGGTCTGGATTACCGTTCGGGCCTTCGGGGTTTACATAGATAAGACCCATCTGCACTGCAGCAAGTGGGTTGTCGAGTTGACGACTTCCGGTGTAGCGCTCGTCGCCCAACCATGTCTCTTCTGAACCCCAGTACACCTCGTCTGGTTCCCACACGTCGGCACGGCCGCCGGCGAAACCAAATGTTTCGAATCCCATGGATTCCATTGCAACGTTGCCGGTGTACACGAGCAGGTCGGCCCAAGAAATCTTCTTTCCGTACTTCTGCTTGATTGGCCACAACAAACGACGTGCTTTATCGAGGTTTGCATTGTCTGGCCAACTATTGAGCGGAGCAAAGCGCTGCATACCGGTTCCTGCACCACCGCGACCATCTTGTACGCGGTATGTACCGGCTGCGTGCCATGTCATACGTACGAAAAAACCGCCGTAATGGCCGTAGTCGGCTGGCCACCACTCTTGTGAGTCGGTCATCAATGCAACGAGATCTTTCTTCAGTTCGTCAAGATTGAGTGACTGAAACTCTTTTGCATAATCAAAGTCAGGATCCATTGGATCTGACGCAGGGTGATTCTGACGAAGCACCTTGAGGTTTAACTGGTTTGGCCACCAATCTTGGTTGGTGGTGCCGTGACCAGCGCCCGTGAATGGGCACTTTGCTTCACTAGCCATGTTGTTTTTCTCCTGTTGTTGTTGTCCGTCTGGCAGACGTGTGGGGTAGGTGGGTATGAGATCCCTGTGACAGGGACATCTTTCGCTGGGCATCTGGTGATGCATCAGCAGCGACACATTCGGGGCAACGACCCCAGTAGGCGACTTCGGCTTCGTCAATCACAAAGCCCATGTCGTCAGCGGCAGTAAGACACGGCATGAGCCCTACAGCGCAATCGACATCGACCACGCGAGCACATGAGCGACAGATGAGATGGTGATGGTTGTCGCCCACGCGATCTTCGTACAAGGCGGGTGAGCCAACGGGTTGAATTCGCCGCACCAATCCTTTGTCGACAAGAACATTCAAGGTGTCATACACCGATTGACGAGAGATGGTGCCAATCTCGGCTTTGGCGATCTCAGCGACGCCATCAGCTGTGATGTGGGGTTGGGATGCAACGGCTTTCAGTACCGCAACGCGCTGCGCGGTGACCTGTACGCCAAAATCTCGAAGGGTTGACACGGGGTCGGTGATCACAAAGTGCACCATAGTACAAAGTTTGGACTGTGTCAAAATTTATGTATTGTCCACAGGGAGTCAGTAATTCGTGAGGTGGTTGGCCGTACCGCTGCGTAACCTCAAAAGTCCCTATGCCATCTTTACCCACTGCCGCATTTTCCATCACGCTTGATTGCGAACTCCAAAACGTCCCGGGCGCCCTCGGTCAATTGTGCACAGCCATTGGTGATGCCGGTGGCAACATTGGCGCGCTTGATGGGTTTGATGTACGGGGCAGCAGTTTGCGCCGCAACTTGGTCGTGCATTGCCGTGATGAAGCGCATCAGCAACAAGTTGTCGATGCTGTGAACAAATTGTCGTCAGTGAAACTTATTGCGTGGTGGGATCGCACATTCCACATGCATGAGTCGGGAAAAATTCATGTGCTTTCTACCGCGCCAGTTAACGATCGTGATGACCTGTCAATGGCGTACACCCCTGGTGTTGCACGTGTGTGTACAGCAATTGAAAAAGATCCGAACTTGTCGCATCAGTACACCATTCGTAAAAACACGGTGGCAATTGTGAGCAACGGCACTGCAGTTCTTGGTCTGGGAGATATCGGACCAGAAGCAGCAATGCCGGTAATGGAAGGTAAAGCACTTCTTTTCAAAGAATTCGGCGGGGTAGACGGTTTCCCAGTGTGTATTAATGCACGCACGGTTGATGAAGTCGTTGATTTTGTTCAGCGAATCGCCCCCACATTTGGTGGCATCAACTTGGAAGACATCGCAGCTCCTGAATGTTTCGAAATCGAAGAGCGTCTGTCAAAGAGTCTTGACATTCCAGTGTTTCATGATGACCAGCACGGAACTGCGGTAGTAACACTTGCGGCATTGTGGAACTCGTTAAAGATCACTGGCAAGAAGATGGAAGATCTTTCAGTTGTGATTGCTGGTATTGGTGCTGCAGGAGTTGCAATCGGAAAGATTCTCATCAACGCAGGTGTTGGCGAGATTGTTGGCGTCGACCGCGGTGGTTCCATCTATGCAGGTCGCAATGATTTGAACTCCGCAAAAGAATGGTTTGCAAACAACACCAATCCATCGCGAAAGATGGGCACTATCTCAGATGTTATGCACGGTGCCGATGTGTTCGTTGGTGTGAGTGGTCCCGACCTCATTACAGCAGCCGACCTTCGCAATATGGCGAAAGATCCCATCGTGTTTGCCATGGCGAATCCGAATCCAGAGATTCGTCCAGAAGCCGCCGATGGATTAGCCGCGGTCATGGCAACCGGTCGAAGTGACTATCCGAACCAGATCAATAATGTGCTTGCGTTCCCTGGTATTTTCCGTGGCGCTCTCGACGTGAATGCAACCGACATCACTGAGAACATGAAGCTGGCAGCAGCCATCGCCATCGCCGAGTCAGTTACCGACGATCAACTTTCTCCGAGCTTTGTTGTTCCGTCTGTATTCGACCGGTCAGTTGTTGCACGCGTGGCACCAGCGGTGTCTGAAGCTGCAGTGAAAGACGGTGTCATCCGCAAGATGTAACACTCGTTACATAGGCGTGATTGCTAACGTAACCAAAGTGGCAAGTCCGATGAAGATATTTGAAGACGAAAGAAATGCCGCATCAATTTTGTCGTGGGCGCAAGAGCAATTTGGGTCCGGACTTGTGCTGACGTGTTCATTTGAAACAGCGGTGATGCCTCATCTCGTTGCACATCATGCACCGAGCACAACAGTGGTATTGCTCGATACTCAATACTTGTTTCCCGAGACCATTGAATTTGCTCATGCGGTGTGTGCGCAGTTGGGACTGATGTTGCATGTGGAGACGCCAGCCACAGAAATAGTTCCCGACGAGTTATGGCGCACAGATGTCGACAAATGTTGTTACCTGCGAAAGGTGCAGCCATTAGAGCGTGTCTTGTCTGGCAAGACGGCGTGGATAACGGGGCTTCGTCGGTCAGATGGATTTGAGCGCGCCAATGCTCCGATAGTGGCTCATGACTTGATCCGCAACATCGCAAAGATCAATCCACTTGCTGCGTGGACAGATGATGACATGCAGCAGTACATCAATGAACATGCTCTACCCCGCAATCCTTTAACGGAGCAGGGATACGCGTCGATTGGTTGTTGGCCATGCACACGTCCGACATTGCCGGGGGAGAACCGCCGTGATGGTCGCTGGCCCGGTCAAGATAAGACCGAGTGCGGGCTCCACGTCAATGTCAGTGCGCAATAGACGGCTCACACAAGATGTGGTGGGTTGGTCATTCAGTCCACGCACTGTTACTGGCCTGTTCACCTTTTGTTCACCCAAATCTTGGCTAGGCGCAACCTAAGTTTTCTACGGTGATTTCAGCCTGTTGACCCTCTGCAGGCAATATCTCAGGGAGACACCTAACTGTGAAACGCACTCGTAAGAACACGATGTGGGCAGCGATTGCTGCAATGACACTTACCATTCCACTTGCCGCTTGCGGCGATGACGACACCAGCTCGGATACAACCGCTGCAAACGGTGGTTCAGATTCCGGATCGCTGTTTATCTCTGGATCGTCAACCGTTGAGCCAATTACCGCAGCTGTCGCCAAATTATTCAGTGATGCAAACCCTGGTGTGGCTGTGCAGGTTGAAGGACCAGGTACAGGCGATGGCTTTGCAAAGTTCTGTAATGGTGAAACCGATGTGTCGAACGCTTCTCGCCCTATCAAAGCTGAAGAAATTGAAACGTGCACCAATAATGGTGTGGAGTTCATCGAACTAAAAGTTGCAGTGGATGGACTTTCAGTTATTACTTCAAGCGAAAACAGCGCAATTGACTGTGTCAGTTTTGCTGATCTATGGGTACTTCTCGGACCAGATGCGACCGGTCGCAACAATTGGAGTGACGCAAATGATGCGGCAGAAGAATTGAAAGCATCAATTGGAGCCCAGGCTGGAACCATCAACGCTCCGTATCCCGATGCGCCGTTGTCAATTGTTGCCCCCGGTGAAGAGTCGGGAACATTTGACTCATTCGTTGAGTACGCAATGGCACCAGTAGCCGAACTCTTGGGTGCCGAAACTGATGTTCCTCGTCCTGATTACACAGCGAGCCCGAACGACAACGTGATCATTGAAGGCATTTCGGCCAATGCAACGTCACTTGGCTGGGTGGGGTTTGCTTTCGTAGAGGAAAACCTCGACAAAGTGAAGCCTCTGCAGGTTGATGCTGGAAGCGGTTGCGTAACACCGTCTGCAGACACAATTGCATCGGGCGAATATCCGATCGCGCGTCCTTTGTATATCTACGTGAGCCTGAACAAGCTGGAAGGCAACGCCGCACTTGCATCATTCATCGACCTGTACTTGAGTGATGAAGGAATGGCAGTTATCGGAACCGGTGAAGGTCAGGTCCCATACGTTCCGTTGGCAACAGCCGATCTTGACGAGTCGCGCGAGATCTGGACCGCACGTACTACTGGAACGCGCACCGAGGGATAGTCACTTCCCACAGGCAATCCGCACAAGTGGAACGGGCTGTTTCTGGATCAGTATCTAGAGGCAGCCCGTTCTCTTATGAGCAAGGGTGCCCAACCACATAAAGTACAAAGAGGCCATTGACCGAGGGTGTTTGGGTGAATTCAACAACACAAAACCAGCCATTACAAAATGAGCAATGGAGTTTTGAAGACCTGACATTGTCGCCCCGCCGGCGACGAAGTAATTCAGTGATGAAGTCGTCGCTCGCAGCGTCTTCTTTTGTAACTCTTGCGGTGACGGTGTTGATCCTGTTTATCTTGTTCCGCGACGCATGGTCTTTCTTTGTTGATGTTCCGAAAGGCGACTTGTGGAACATCGGCTGGTTCCCTCGACGTGGATACTTCGACATCAAGACGTTGTTAGTGGGCTCTTTAATGGTCACTGGTATCGCGATGCTTGTCGCGGTGCCTATTGGATTAGGTGTCGCAATTTATTTGTCTGAGTTCGCGCGACCAAAAGTTCGAAAGATCTTGAAACCCATAGTTGAATTGCTTGCGGGCATTCCAAGCGTGGTGATTGGTTATTTTGCAATTTCTTTTATCAATCCAAACATCATCACCCAAATTTTTGATGGTGCAAATAAAGCGTTCAACATTGCTTCCGCTGGTGTTGCGGTGGGTATTTTGACGATTCCAATCATTGCTTCAGTCGCAGAAGACGCAATGCGAGCAGTTCCTGTGGCATTGCGCGAAGCATCGTATGGACTTGGTGCTCAGCGCGTCGATACAACGTTTCGTGTAGTCCTACCTGCTGCAATTTCTGGCGTGATCGCTGCTCTCATTCTTGGTGTGTCTCGTGCGATTGGCGAAACAATGGTTGTTGCGATCGCCGCGGGCGCCGTTGGAGGTGGTCTGTTTTCCACCGATCCACTGCAGCCTGGTCAAACAATGACCGCTGCCATGGCCGCTCTGGGATTTGGTAGCGATCAAGTCGCTGGGTCCGGCCTTGCCTTCCAAAGTCTGTTCTTTATTGGATTCTTATTGTTCGTGCTGACGTTGCTCTTGAATCTCGCTGGAGATCGATTTGTGCGCAAGATTCGCGAGGAATACTGAGATGAAACTGAGTACTCCTTCTTCTACCGGTGGCGCGACGGCTGCGTCGTTAACCGCACAGTTATCACAGAGCAAGCACCGTTTTCGCGAACGTATTATTGAAATCGTTCTACTCAGCGCACTTCTTCTGACGCTGATCACCCTCGTGGCACTCATCGTGAACCTCACCACAACTGGTTGGCCAGTGCTGAGCGAACGATTGGGCTCCTTTCTGTCGTCGGGTCTTGACGCTTCTAATCCCAAAGAGGCCGGAGTGTGGCAAGCAATCCGTGGCACTCTGACGCTTGCGATCATCGTGTCGATCGTGGCATTTCCATTGGGAATCGCATCTGCTATTTACTTAGAAGAATTTGCAGGGAATTCGCTCGTCACTCGCATCATCCGTGTGAACGTACGAAACCTCGCGGGTGTTCCTTCGATTGTGTATGGCATTCTCGGTTTGAGTTTGTGGGTGAAATTTGCAGGCGGTTTCACTGGTGGTCGCACCGTTATTGCTGGTGGTCTCACACTCGCAATCTTGGTGTTGCCAGTTGTCATCATCACGACGTCAGAAGCAATCCGTGCTGTTCCACAGTCGATTCGTGAGGGTGCCTTTGGGGTGGGTGCAACACAGTGGGAGACAATTCGATCGCATGTTTTGCCGTCGGCTGCACCGGGCATTTTCACGGGAACTGTTCTTGCGCTTTCTCGTGCCGCGGGTGAAGCTGCACCCTTGTTGTTGGTGGGCGGTATTACTGGTCTGTTGCGTACTGGCAACTTGAGTTTGTGGGAGCAGATCACCGCGGGTGGTTTTACTTCTA
>JBIJAO010000062.1:0-3557 GCA_044345725.1 Ilumatobacteraceae bacterium
ACGCACGCCAAACAGGAGAAGAGTTCCGCGAAGTGACCGCTGCTGCATCGTTGGTGTTGCTGTTTATCGTGATCGTGATCAACGGTCTAGCCATTTGGCTTCGTAACCGGTTTGAAAAGAAATGGTGAACCATGCCCTTTCAACTTGAATCGCTAGAAGTGTGGTACGGAGAGTTTCGTGCTGTGCGCGATGTGAACCTCGCAATCAACAGTCAAGAGATCACGGCTTTCATTGGGCCGTCGGGATGTGGCAAGTCAACCGTTTTGCGTTGTCTCAACCGAATGAACGATCTCATCCCCACTGCAAAAGTGAATGGCACCGTTACCTATCACGGCCTCAATCTGTATGACTCACGCGTCGATGCGGTGGAAGTTCGTCGTCGCGTGGGGATGGTGTTTCAGAAACCTAATCCTTTTCCAAAAAGCATCTACGAGAACCTTGCCTTCGGTGCTCGTCTCAACGGCGTGAAGAAAAAGGCCGAACTCGACGACATCGTCGAGTCATCGCTTCAACGAGCTGCGCTCTGGGATGAGGTAAAGAGTCGACTCTCTGCCTCAGCCATGGGCCTCTCTGGAGGTCAGCAGCAACGTTTATGCATTGCGCGATGCATCGCCGTAGAGCCCGACGTCATCTTGATGGACGAGCCGTGTTCAGCGCTTGACCCCATCGCCACAGCGCGCATTGAAGATCTCATGCAAGAAATCAAGAAAGATTTCACGATTGTCATCGTCACACACAACATGCAACAGGCAGCCCGTGTGAGCGACCGCACCGCCTTTTTCACCACCGAAGTCAATCTGGAGAGTGACCGTCGCACGGGTGTGCTTGTGGAGTACGACGAGACCGCCCGCATGTTTTCCGAGCCCAAGGACGAGCGCACCGAGAACTACATCACCGGTCGTTTCGGCTGATCGGCGACTGTCACCTGGACCCATCGTCCCCTGATGTGTGTACTGCCGAGTAAGTAGTTAGCATTAACTTCCGCTCTTTGAGCAGCCTGTTGTTTTTTATCCACCAATTTCTTTGCGGGAGGAACCCCCAGATTGTCCGAGATTCGTGCGCCGTATTACCTCATTGACGAACGCAGGCTCTTGCACAATCTCGAACTGGTCCAACAGGTTCGCGAGACTTCCGGAGCAAAGTCCGTTCTAGCCCTCAAATGTTTTGCCACGTGGGGAGTATTCGATCTTGTTAGTCAATATCTCGATGGCACAACAAGTAGTTCCTTGAATGAAGCGCGACTCGGGCACGAGACATTTGGAAAAGAAACTCATGCGTACGCAGTCGCGTGGCGACCCGATGAAGTGGCAGAAGTAGCAACTTTTGCAAACAAAGTGATCTTTAATTCGTCGTCTCAATTGCAGTCTCTTCATCAACTAGCAACTAACTGTGTTGTTGGCGTGCGAGTGAATCCTGGTATTAGTCATTCGCACTTTGATCTTGCTGATCCCGCACGACGTTTTTCACGCTTGGGCATTACTGATCTGGCTCAATTACGCGAGTGCCTGCCATTGGTATCGGGTGTGATGTTTCACTACAACTGCGAAAATGACGACGTTGCTAGTTTCGAGAAATCATTAGACATCATTTCCGATCACTACGCAGATGCACTACATCAGCTCGAGTGGGTAAGCCTTGGCGGAGGTATCGCTTTCACAAATGATGGCTATGACCTCAACCGTTTCTGTGTCGCGTTACGTGATTTTTCGGAACGATTTGGTGTTCAGGTGTATCTCGAGCCCGGCGAGGCTGTGGTCACGCAGACAGCCGAGTTGGTCACCGAGGTGCTAGATGTGGTGCACAACGAGGCAGACATCGCCATTGTGAACGCATCGATCGAGGCGCACATGCCCGATCATCTGCTGTACGGCACCATGCCTCGTCTAAGTCATCCTGGTCCCGGTGATCACCGTGTGATCATTGCTGGCCGTACGTGCCTTGCTGGCGATTCATTTGGAGAGCATCGCATTGCAGGCCCACTCGCAGTGGGAGATGAAGTTCGTATTGCTGACGCCGCTGGTTACACCATGGTGAAGAAATCATGGTTCAACGGCGTTCCGATGCCATCAATCGCAGTGCGCCGTCTCGACGGTTCACTCGACGTCGTCCGAGAATTCGGATACGACGATTACAAACACAATTTGTCGTAAGACAAAAACAACCCGACGTAGTCGGCCAACACGAACCGGGGAGGTGCGTACATGAAAAAGAATCTTCTGATCATTGGAGCGGGAGGCGTTGCACACGTTGCTGCTCATAAAGCAGCGATGCACAACGATGTACTAGGCGAAATTTGCATCGCTTCACGAACTAAGTCCAAATGCGATGCGATTATCGACAGCATCAAGCGGATGGATCACATTAAAGATCACGGCCACAACATTCATTCGCGCCAACTCGATGCCCTCGATACGGCAGAAGTGGTCCGCACCATCGAAGAGACACAGTCGCAGATTGTGTTGAACCTCGGTCAGGCATTTGTCAACATGTCGGTATTGGAAGCATGTCTGCAGACCGGAGCGGCCTACATCGATACTGCTATTCATGAAGAACCAGATGCGGTGTGTGAAAATCCGCCGTGGTATGCCAATTACGAATGGAAGCGCAAGGAACGTTGTGCTGAAAAAGGTGTGACCGCTGTTCTTGGAGCAGGTTTTGATCCCGGCGTGGTGAATGCGTACTGCGCACTCGCAGCCAAGAAGTATTTCGACACCATCGACACCATCGATATTCTTGATGTGAACGCTGGTCGCCACGGGCGTTACTTTGCAACAAACTTTGATCCAGAGATCAACTTCCGTGAGTTCGTCAAAGTATGGACGTGGATTGATCGCCAGTGGAAAGAGTTCCCAACTCATGCTGTGAAGCGCGTATGGAATTTTCCAGTGGTCGGAGAGTGCCCGGTGTATTTGAATGGTCACGATGAACTGCATTCGCTATACAAAAATATTGATGCAAACAGCATTCGTTTCTGGATGGGATTTGGTAATCACTACATCAACGTCTTCACCGTGTTGCGCACATTGGGGTTGTTGTCTCACGAGCCGGTGACGCTTGATAATGGGCAAGATGTCGTGCCGCTCAAAGTGGTGAAGGCGCTATTGCCCGACCCACAAAGTTTGGCCCCCGGTTACACCGGGAAGACATGCATCGGCAATGTCGTGAAGGGAACAAAAGACGGCAAGCCACGCGAGATGTTCATCTACCAAGTGTCAGATCATGAAGCAGCATTTGCAGAATTGGAATCACAAGGCATCAGCTATACGGCGGGTGTTCCTGCGGTTGCTGCAGCGCTTCTTGTTGCAGATGGAACATGGGATACCGGCACGATGGTGAACGTAGAAGAACTTGATCCTGAGCCATTCATTAACCTGCTCGACCGCATTGGTCTGCCAACCGATTACTTAGAAATCGAACCAGGCAGTGCCAACACGTTCAACGGAACTGTTGCTGCGTTAGAAGAAGAGATGAAGCACGCCACCGCCACAGTGACTGTGTCCGCCGCAGACCCAATGATCGCGGTGCGTTAAGCAACGCGATTTGAGACATAGTTCGCG
>JBIJAO010000025.1:0-24586 GCA_044345725.1 Ilumatobacteraceae bacterium
GATCAGGAAAGCCCTGGCCTTTCGAATCACAGGAGTCACCCAATGCCTTTATTTCTCACGGAAATCAGCCCATCAGGAGATGTCGATGCGGTGTTGGCCGCGGTCCACACCGCAGTGCAATCAGGTGGCGGTGAGGTCATCGAAGTGCAGGTCACAGCTGACAAAAGCCAGGCATTCGTGATCGTGGAAGCCCAAGACTCAGCCAAGGTGGCGGGTGCCTTGGGCGCAGCATCGATTGCTGCAAGCGAACTTGCTCCCGTGCGTTTAGTTGGTGCCGACTTGGAACAGGTCAAGGCAACACGTCCGGCGTCGGGTTATCTCGTGGAGTGGGACATTCCTGCTGGCATCACGATGGACCAGTACTTGGCACGTAAGAAAGAAAAGTCTCCGTTGTATGCACAAGTTCCTGAGACCACGTTTCAGCGTACGTATGTGCGAGAAGACATGATGAAGTGCCTGTGTTTCTACGATGCCCCCGATGAAGCAGCAGTTGTGCGTGCTCGCGAAGTAGTGAGTACACCAATTGATCGTTTGCACAAACTTGATAACTCATTTGTGAAGAGCAATGAGTAGTAACGCAAACGTTTTTTCCGCACGACACAGCGTGTCGGTAGACGTGCTTGATCGTGTAGCGGAGTTAGCAGTGTCGGTGGATTGCGATTCCACTGCAGATCGACGACCCATTCTGCGCGAACTAGCAGAATCTGGAGTGTTAGATCTCGGTGTTACCGATTTGCACGGGACTCATCTTGATCAGGTACGCATCCTTGCTGAACTTGCCGGTGCATGTATGACAACCGCATTTAGTGCGTGGGCGCATCGGATGACGGTGGAGTACTTGGTCCGCCATGGAGGCGAAGCAAATATTGATTTGGCGCACGCTGTGCGTACGGGTGAACGTCCCGGGTCCACTGCAATGGCTGCCACATTTCGCGCAGCAACCGGACAAAACGAATTGACCGTCACTTTGACGAAGGAAAACGACGGCACATTGCGAGCGAACGGTTTCATTTCGTGGGCAAGCAACTTGTATGACAATGCAGTCGTAGTCACGGGCATGTTGTTCGACGAACAACGACGGATAGTCGCTTTTGATCTTGATCAAGACGGTGTTGAAGTCTTGCCCGCCGAGGGCTTGTTAGCTCTTGATGCGTCGAAGTCGGGTGCCGTGCGGTTGGAAAATGTTGTAGTTGAACCACACCGTGTATTCGATGTTGACTTCAACACATTCGTAAAAGCAGTGCGACCAACATTTTTGACGTTTCAGAGTGCTTTTTGTGTAGGGCTTGCCGCCGCATCTTTATCAGCGATCCACGAATTAACCGGTGTTGCATCATCTCTTGCTGAACCACTTGCGGATCGTCGTGCGGACCTTGCTCGCGTCAGTAATGAAGTAGAGCAAGTGTCCCTGTGGCTCGACCATCGAACCGGAGATTCGCGACACCACGTAGTGAAGATGCGTCTTGATGCTGCACATCTCGCAACAGCTGCCACACAGCTAGAGCTTGCTATTCGCGGCGGTCAGGCGTATGGGGCAAAAACACCGACAGCGCGACGCGTTCGCGAAGCCCTATTTCTTCCAGTCCAATCACCAACAGAGGCGCAATTGCAATGGGAACTTCAGCAGTATTCCGCATAGACGATCTGTCGGTCTCGCTTGGTCAACCACAGGTTGAAATTCTTCGGGGGATCAGCATTGACGTCCTTCACGGAGAAACACTCGCCCTTGTTGGAAAGAGTGGTTCTGGCAAAAGCACATTGGTAGGGACGCTGTCTGGGTTGCTCACACCATCGGGAGGCGCAATTCATCGTTCACAAGGTCGACATGGCGAATTACGCACTGCGACAGTGTTTCAAACGGCACAACTATTCCCATGGTTGTCGGCTGTCGACAATGTTGCGCTGAGTTTACGTTTGCGCAATCATCCATCACGACTTCGTGCAAAGACATCGCGCCGTCGTCGTGCAGAAGAAATCATGGATGTCCTCGGCATTGCCGAGTTTGCACATCGTCGTCCGCATGAGTTGTCTGGCGGTCAGCAGCAGCGCGTTGCGATAGCGCGTGCAGTTGCAGCAGAGCCAGACGTCTTGCTTCTTGATGAACCCTTTTCTGCTCTCGACGTTGCAACACGTGCAGCACTACAGGAGTGGTTAGTGGAACATCGTCACGATCTTGCACCGACGGTGCTTCTTGTGACACACGATCTCTCTGAAGCACTGTACGTCGCAGATCGCATTGCACTTCTTTCCAGCGACAGTGGATCTCTCAAAATTTGGGCGTCCGATGTTCGCGATCGTGACCAAGTCACACACAGTTCTGTTCGAGCGGAGATTGAAAGTCAATTCTTCGCATCAACAAACTAACTACATCTCTTTTTCTTACACAGAAAGTTTCAGCCATGTTGCTCTCATCACCTACTCCAAATCGACGTGACTTTTTACGAGTGGCCGGATTAACCGGCCTTGCTGTTGCGGGCGGATCAAGTTTTCTCGCAGCCTGCGGTGGAGGATCTTCATCGTCTGACACCACGGCAGCAGCGGGAGGAGTTGCATCACTTGGATCTTTGTCGATCGGTTATCTACCTATCACCGACGCGTCACCACTGCTTATCGCACACGCAAACGGTGCTCTAGTAAATGAAGGGTTCACCCCGTCTGACCCTGTGATGTTTCGTTCGTGGGCCGACCTTGTTGAAGCCTTCCAAGGGGGATCAGTAGATGTGGTGCACATGTTGATGCCACTTGCTGTACAACTGCGGTTCGGCGCACAACTACCAATGAAGGTAGTGGCGTGGAATCACACCAATGGCTCCGCCTTAACGGCTGCCGAGCGCATTAACTCCGTCGCTGATCTCGCGGGCGAGACTGTTGCAATTCCATTTTGGTGGAGCATTCATAACGTTGTGTTGCAGAAGTTGCTGCGAGCAAATGGAATTGAGCCAATCCTGCAAGGCGATGCATCAAAGGCAGATAAGACTACGAAGTTGATTGTGTTGCCACCATCGGACATGGTTCCAGCCCTCGTATCTGGCTCTATCGCCGCATTTATTGTTGCCGATCCGTTTAATGCATTGGCAGAGACCAGTGAAGCGGGCAAGATCCTGCGTTTCACTGGCGACGTCTGGCGTGATCACGCGTGCTGTGTCACGGTTGTCTCTGAAGATTTTGTGGCAAAGACCGACTCGGCTCAGGGACTTGTCAATGCGTTGGCGTCAGCACAACTTGCAATTACCGCAGACCGTTCAGCTGCTGCGACACAGTTGTCCGAAGGCGGGTATCTGCCACAACCACTTCCCGCCATTGAACGCGCACTGACTCATTATGTGTTGGATGAATATGAACCAACTGGTGCTATTCAAAATAGTGAGTGGGGCTCAGAACGTATTGGGTTCCAACCATATGCATTCCCGTCATACACAGCAGAGCTCATTGCAGCCCTTCGTGAGACACGTATTGATGGTGATTCAACCTTCCTCGCGGACATCGACGACGCCACCGCGCACGCTGAACTTGTTCAAGAGGGGCTTGCGAAGAGTGCCATTGAAGCAAACGGTGGGGCAGAAGCTTTTGGCCTCGCATCATTTGAGCGAGTGGAGACAATAGCTCCGTGATCGTTAAACGATTACTCATTCGTGCATTGACCATCGCGGCTGCGGTGGGCGTGTGGTGGTTTCTGACCGCGGTGTTATGGAACGACAATCCAGTGCTCTCGAATGTTGGACCAGGAGATGCCCTTCCGGCAATGTGGGACATGCTGACAAGCAGCGATGGGTGGTCAGACATCCGGGCTTCTCTTGGACGGTTGCTGCTTGGGTTACTGATTGCATTTGTGATTGGTGTTCCACTTGGCATTTTGTTCGGAACATTTCCGGCAGTGGAAGATGCCGCAACACCAATCGTCAACTTTTTACGCATGATTTCACCCCTTGCGTGGGCACCGCTTGTGATCGTGGCATTTGGCGTTGGCACAAAGCCGGTCGTATTTCTGATCGTGATTACTGCGGTGTGGCCATTAGTTCTAGGAACAACGGCTGGCGTACGAGCGATCCAGCCCGGATGGCGTGCCGTGACAACATCTCTTGGCGCGTCATCTAGCGAGACATTGCGTTTTATGACCGTGCCCGCAGTTCGTGGACACGTGCTCACAGCACTTCGGTTGGCACTGGGTGTGGCGTGGATTGTTCTTGTTCCAGCAGAAATGTTGGGTGTTGACTCGGGGCTTGGATACGCCGTATTGAATGCGCGTGATCAGCTGGATTACGCAGCCTTGGGCGGAACGGTGTTGTTAATTGGAGTGATTGGTTTTGTTATTGACGCAATCTTTCGTCGGGTCTTGACCACGTCTTGACTAATTGCCTCTTAGAACACAATGTTTCTCAGTTTCTGTGTGTCGTCATTGATATCGCTTAAGGGCTTCTAAACGGACACTCGTTTCGCAAGGTTGAGAAGTTGTTTGCGCAGCATGACACCATCACCGGGTCCTAATAAAAGACGTTCTGCGAGTCGACCCCCGGGCAGGTCGATTCGCGATCGCATACGCGTCACTAATCGCGTCCCTTCGGGGTGGTCGCGTAATTCGTAGGCGAGAGTAAAGTACATGCGCTGTGTCGCTCGTTTCGTAGAGTCCACTTGCAACACAAACGCACGGGGAGGCTCAACTATTGCAGCAGTGAATGCCATTAGCCCAGCTGGGACCTGTGAGCCAGAAACTACGTCTTGCCATTCATTACGAATAGTCGTTGCACTCTTGCGACCCAGATTGTCGATGAGATCATAGCTATACCAGCCGGCACGTTTGAATCCCATTTGTCGAATCCACGGAAACACTTCTGCGGGTGGTGCGGCGATGGTGATTGATCGGGTGGCAATGAGTCGCGCATGTGAACAGATATCGTCGCCTACGACCTCACTATCTATTTCTTGTGGTGTAGATCCCCAATTTTCGAAAAGCATTCGTAACCCGGCTTAGTCCGTTTGTGTTTCGGGATTGTTGTGTCGCTGCGACGGCCAGACTTTCAACAGAATCCATGTTGCGGTGATACCGCACACAGTCCACGCAAGTGTTCGCACGAGATTTGCATTCATCAAACGATCGTGCACTGTCGCATCAAAACCATCAGAGAGATCTCCATGGGCGGGAGCAGACCAGAATCCGCTGATAATCAACACAACAGCCATTGCAATCGCATTCAGAGCAGCAGGTAGTTGTAAGTCACGCCGTCCGCCAGCAAATGCAAGCCCTAGGACAGCAAGCAGAGTGACGCCTTCTGTTAGCCAAGGAACAAACAACAACACGCCGATGCGATCAACATGTTCTTGTTGGAAAGCTACGTAGGTGTCATCCCCGACGTATGCAAAGAGGGGGTAGTGCAGAAGATGAATTGTCCAAATCAAACCGACCATGAAAAATGTGGACGCAAGATGAAGGACTACAACAGGTCGCACATATTTTTGTATGTCAGACACAACGGGAATTTATCGGGCAGAGACCAAAATTAGGTCAAAAGTGACTGCAGGTAGTCAGCAAATAGAGTCGCGGAGCCTTCGAAGCCTTCCAATTGATTCCTAGTCATCACTATTTCAATATCTTGACCCCGCCGAGCTACCACGACCGGGAACATGCCATTCAGCACTTGTAATACCTCTAGAGGTGCATCGTTTCGATGAAAAGTAGAAAACGGTACGGGCAACTCCGAACAGGCTTGTTTCCAATTTTTTCGTACTGTGAAGACGCCATGCGTGATATCGCATAAAGAGCAATGTCTATGACCTGTTCGCGCACCTACCCAATATGAGATCTCGCCCCACAGAGTTGAGTCGGCGTCATATACACCGATGAATTCATCAATGGAAACATTCATTGACTACTTATGATATCGAATCATTTTGGGTATACGGTGCACCTAGTAACGATTCACGAAAGAGGGGCGTTATGAAGAAATCATTTGGCTCAATAGGAACCATTGTGGTGTTGGCAGGAGTCTTAGGCGCTTGTGGCACCGGAAGCTACGACGCAGACGACGCGAATGACAATGAGATATCCGGAACCCTCAAAGAATGGTCAGTAGAGGTCGACGCAAACACAGCTGAGACTGGCGAGGTGACATTCACAGTTACCAACGAAGGCACTATCGGACATGAATTCTTGGTAGTGAAAACTGACATTCCCGATGGCGAGATTCCGCTCGTCGGCGATGCCTTCGAGGAACCCTCCGACGGCATTGAAGTCATTGATGAGATCGGAGAGTTCCCCGCAGGGGAGACGCAATTGCTGATGCTGAACTTAGAGAGTGGTACGTATCAACTTGTGTGCAATCTCTCTGGCCACTATGCCGCTGGCATGCACACCACCTTTACCGTTACTGATTAACCAGGGTTACTGTCATCTGTGTGCTGGTCATAACTGAGCGCACCACTGTGGCGCGAAGTCGTGCCGCATTAACTCCAGCACCACCTCGGAGAATACTGAGATTTATCGTCTGCGCTGGCGAATAGGTACCAGTTCCCACTAGACCTGTAAAGGTTCCTGTTCCGGCTGTAACAGTTGTGCTTGCAGAATACGTGACCGGAATTGTTTCGCCAACGACGATCTGGGTGTCAGTACCTATTTTGATGGTGATCTGAATGGTGCCAGTGAGAGTACTTGCCTGAGCATCCGCAAATGACAGCGTGAATCTACACGCCGTAAATGCAAATGGTGAGTCTTTCACCAAGCGAGGCGTTGCATTGGGTTGCATCAAGATGAGACTTTTTGCTAACTGTCGTTGTGAATTGCAGCGAGCCTCGTATGTTCCATTGGCAAATCCTACGTCCAGCACGGCTAACTGAGTACTCGAAGCTGTACCAGTCCATGCACGTGCGGGAACGACACGTTGAATATTGCACACGCCCGCCACGTTGGAAAGTCCATTTTTTCTTTTGAGGTTTGCGTTTGGATTGGCCTTTGGATTTGCTGTTGCGGAAAGCGGAATACACGCGGCGCTATTGGGATTCTTGCCGGGCTTATTTGCTGGCGGTGTGATATTCAGGTCAAAAGTTATTGGGTCAGTTGGTAACGATATTGCAGATGCACCGATGTGAGATACAGCTGTAAATCCGAGTACTGCAATTGCAGTGATTGGTAAAAAGGGATCGGGCTGGTCGGCGTTGTCGTGGGAACCGGTTAGTAAATCGTTAATGGTTGAACAGATTTACGATCATCAGGGAAACTCATTACAAGGTGCAACTCCACTCTTAGTTATTGATGCGTGGGAACATGCCTATTACTTACTGTATGAAAATCGTCGACCGGATTATGTGAAAGCAATTTGGAACGTCATCAATTGGGAAGATGTTGCACAACGATTTGATCATGCATGTTTATCTCACTTGGTCAACTGAAGATAATTTCTCTACCATTTTTAAACCCTAATAGGGAGAGAAATTCGTCAACGCGTGAAGTGACTTCGTGGTACTTGCGCCTTGGTCAAAGTGATAACTCTCTTGATTTTGGTCTTGTCGGCAAGAACACCACTCCAGGAATTCCGGTCACGAGATAGACACTTCATTGACCGCCGTTAGAGCATTAGCGATGATCCACAGGAATTCCGAGTGTTGTTTGCTACAACGTTGCTGGTTTTGCACGTACCGTGTACTTCAGTTTCCGTGGCTTTATTTTTGATTTGTCGGGGCGTGCTTTGCTTCCCGTTGCTGACCATTGGCGCGCCCATTTACCCTTAGCGTTCAGTGTGGTAGTTCCTTTTTGCAGGGCAGTCACAAGTGCCGCTGGCAAGATGCACGCTTTCTTGGGGGTGTGCCATTGCCATTTGGGTTTTGCACTTTTTTTGGTCGCACCAAATGGTTTAAATTTGCATTTGTAATTCTTTGTTGTAGCGCCGTCTTTATACTTCGCAGAAATCGTCAGTTTGATTTTTCCTGCATAGTTCTTAGAACGCAGTTTGGGTTTGATCCCATTGTTTTTGTCGATTACAAATCCGAATTCATCAGTGATGATGATGTCACCGGGTATGACTGTTGGCATAAAACCCTCGGTATACGCATCAACTTCTGAATCGGCGGCAGGTTCAATATCCCAACGCGGACCAGATGACTGGCCGCTGCTCGCGCCACCCGATGCCAATACCGTGACCGGGGAAGAGGCAGTACCGGACACCGAACTCCCTGCTGCGTTTATTGCAACTGTGGTAAAGGTGTAGGCGGTGCCAGGAGTTAGGCCTGTGATTGTGCATGATCCCGACGATCCGGTGACGGTGCACGTTTTGCCACCAGGGTTAGCGGTGACAACATACGAGGTGGGAGTTTTCCCGCTACTTGGTGGAGTAACCGTGATCGTGGCACTTCCTGCTCCAGCCACCACCGTTGGAATGCCTGGCTTACTCGGTTTCTCAGACACTACTGGCTGTGTGTTGATCACTGTCATTGTGAATGTAACGGTGTCCCCACCATTTTTATCCTGTAGCGCCATGTTGTTTTTGGTGTTGTCTACTGGAGTGGGAGCCGTATATGTCAAAGTGACCGTCTTGCCTCCTGTTATCGACTCTGCGTAGTTGAGATAGAGAAATGCGATGGAATAATCAAGCGAGGTGATCGTGATACGAACACCATCAACACGTAAATCAAAAGCGTCTAGGTCTGGTGGCGATGATGAAAGTAGTTCGTATCCCATTTGTAATTGAATTTGCTTTGCTCCCCATGTAATTGCAGAGACAGGCTGAGCTGCGGCAGATGCAGTCGTCACTGTGGATACCGGGTTCGGTACAGCAAAGGTAAATGCCGCGAGTACAGATGTGATGACAATCTGAGTCATACGGCGGGTAAGGGTGGTTCGCACAAGGGCTCCTCAGAAAGATAAACGTCCTATTTGCGACGCTAACGAGGCTTACTATGTGACAAAAATTCACTTTTACCGTTAAAAAATTGACTCTCAGTAGTTCATTGACATTGCAACACCACTGATTCATCGCAATGGCGATGATGTAGATTAAAAGTTTATTCACTCAGGAGTGTTGCCGTGCGATCATTGAAATCTGTTGTTGTGGGTGCACTTGCCGCCACCATTGTGTTCGGAGGAATACAAGTTGTCTCTGCCGTGACTTCCAATAAAGAAATCACTGCCTGTGCAGACAAGAAAACCGGTGTTATGCGTTACACCAAAAAGTCCTGCAAGAAATCGGAAACCAAGCTGGTATTTAACACTCAAGGAGTTCCGGGTGCTGTTGGGGCAATCGGCGCAACAGGGGCAACAGGTCCTGCTGGTCCTGCTGGCTCAGATGGTGTGAACGCAACACTTAAAATCTCTGAGCAGTCAGTATGCGGCGACGACGGAGCGAGTCTCTGCGAAGTAGGTGCAAGAGGCCCCGGAGGTGGACGCATATTCTTTATTGACTACAACGATCAATATCCAAACTATGACTATTTGGAAGCGGCACCTACAGACGCTGGTTTTGCTGACGACGCGGTAAAAGGTGCGTGGTCAACCTCAGTCGCAAATTGTGGCTGGAACCAAGCTATGAGTTGTGTCACTGAAACGGTGTATACCGAGACCGGACCAGCACTTGCTGCTTTGAAGGGCAGTCATCGTGGAGTCTTTGGTGGAATCACTGCTACCGCACGCATTATTGAACGACACGGGGAGACTCCCAAGAATCAGTATGCGGCCGGAGTCGCAGATGAATACGTAAGTCCACTCTTTAGAGGTGCCACCAAAAGTGATTGGTACTTGCCATCGCATCGCGAACTCGAGTTAATGCGACAAAATTTGAACGAAGCAGGATTAGGAAATTTTGTCTACGATATCTATTGGAGTTCATCGGAGCACACTCCCGACAAGTCATGGGGACAGTATTTCGACATTGGCTTTGGCTTAGATGCCATGAAATTAAATAGCTTATTTGTGCGCCCAGTTCGAGCTTTTTAATCATTTCGGTAACTGAGCCATGAATCTTTGTCTGATGATTGAAATGATGTCAGCATGCAGGTGGAACAGACATGAACTAAAGTTTTCCCATGGCTCGAATTCAACGCATTGTTCTCATAGTTGCCCTCACGGTAATCGCAGTATCTATTCCCAATAGCAACGCCTCAGCTCAATCATCGACGATCGGCACCGAGGAAAAAACGTGTGAATTGAAGCCCGGTGCGACGTGCCACGACGTGCGCCATAAGTGGGACGTCAAACACAACGGCAATCTTCGTCGGATCAAGTTTCATCGCGCTCACCTTCACGGTGCTGACTTCAGTGGCGCAAAACTTCACCGTGCAGAGTTCCACGGTGCCATTCTTGTGAGGGCAAATTTTAAAGGCGCCACTTTGAAAGGTGCGAAGTTTCATACGCCACCAGCTGTGAGTTCGAAATCGTTGCTGTATGCCGCAAAGTGCCCACCTACCTGCACAGGGGCAAATCTCACGAAAGCCAACTTTTCCAAGTCCAATCTCACAAATGCTGATTTCTCGAACGCCAATCTGACGGGTGCAAATTTCACTGGCGCGACACTCACGAACGCCAAATTCTTCGGCGCCAACCTCACGGGCGCAAATCTTACGAGTGTCGCTGCTGCAAGTGGCGCTGATTTCACCGGCGCAAACATGACGAATGCAATCGCCAAGTCAGGGAATTTTAAGTTGGCTTATCTGTGGAGCATGACCGGAACTGGTGCTGATTTCACGGGAGCCAACATTGATCAGGCGTACTTCGTAAAGAGCGATTTCAGTAACGCGAATTTCTCTAAGACCACCGGCACGTATACCCAATTTGTGATGGCCACAGTTACCGGCGCAAAGTTCAATGGCGCAAATCTGACAGGGGTCGATTTCTCGAATGCATCGGGAGAAAAAGCTGATCTCAGCACGGCGCGGTTCACGGGTGCTCTCATGAACGGCGCAGATTTCGACAATGCAAACTTCACCGGCGCAGCCATCAATCAAGGGCCTGGCTGGTATCCAAACTGGAAAAATGGCAGTGCAAAGGGAGCAAACTTCACTAACAGCATTCTTCAGGGGCTTAATCTCAGCGGAACAAATCTGGCAAATGCCATTTTTGTGTCAACGTTGATGAACAGCGCAAACTTGACTGGTGCCAATATCGCTGGTGCAACATTCACTGGCGTGACCTTTGCGTCAACCACGTGCCCAAACGGCACAGTCACAAACTCTGGTTGCTAAATCATTCTTTATTTGGCGAAGTGTCGATCGGGAGTCACGGGGAGATGACACTGACAGCGAGTAGTTCCACTTCATAATCTGAGTGGTTCACACTCAGGTGTCAGGTGAGTAGTACGAGAAACATTCCCTCGTCGGTGTGTCGCATTGGTTGAAGGCAGCAGTACATAATTCCTCAAAGAGGCGGATTAGATCAGAACAGTTGCAACTCGCGAGCGCGGTCTGCAATCGTCGCCCGACCGTCAATTTGCAATGCCTTATAAATGGCAATTGATTCTTGTCGGACGGTGGAATGGCTGAACCCAAGGTTGAGAGCAATCTCATTGATGGTGAGATTCTGTAGTAACCCGTACATCACTTTGATTTGTCGGTGTGAAAAGCCTAAGTCAGATGCAATGGAGGTTCTCGCAGCTGAAAGAGCAGCACGGCCACGATGTGCACGCCATTTCATTTCGCTAGCTTCAGCTTCGATGATGATGCTCTCTGGCACTAATTCGATTGCCCGTCTCGGATCCATCTCGGCCAGCAGTTCCAGAATGTCCACCGAGCAAGCAAGATCCCACAAGTGATCACCGCTACGTCGTGATTCATTCCGAGCCATAAGTAAATCATCAACAGCACCACGGACGTCACCAGAGGCATGCTTGGCGAGTGCGCAATAACGACGAACGGGACCTCGAATGGTATTACCAATGTAGGTGACGTGTTGTCGAGAATATGGTTCCAGAAGATCAACACCTCGAGCCGCGATGTCGTATCGCCCGAGTAGGTGTGCGGTCTCAATCAACATGGCCACCGTCGGTAACCATGCCGCTTCTTGCTCAGTATCATCGAAAACACTCAGAGTGTCCGTGATGTATTGCTCCGATGTGGCAACGTTTCCAAGGGATGCATTTGCAAGGGCAGCCAATGCACGTGCATAGTGGTTTGCTAACAGTGCAGTCTCACCTTGAAAGAGCGCGGAGAGTTCGGGTGGAATAATGGACTCAATCAGTATCACGGTTTGCTGTTCAAGCATGATCACGAGCCGGCCTGGCTCATCGGCTAGTTGGCCTTTGCTAAATGCCAACTGTGCTTCTTGATTACTTTCAGAAAATCTTCCACGTGAGATGAGTCGACCTGTATGTAAGAAACCGCTCCACCACTGTGCAATAAATGACCCTCCCGTGTGAGCGAAGGTGCGCAATTGTGTAATTTCTAGATCTGCACGCGTAAATTCACCGCTCTCCATCAGGTCCAGAATGTGACAGAAGTGTGCAGACTCGTGGTATTTCCCACCCAAACGTGATAGTTCAACTGCTTTCTCTGTTGCTGCAAGTCGCTGTGAAACAAATGCCGGAGAACGATGCGATTCGCGCCATGCCAACAAAGATTGTATACGGGCGTCATTTTCGATCCCTGAATCTGTATTTGCAAATGCTTCTTCCCGCGCATCGGTTGCTAATTGGCGGGCAAGTGAGGCGTTGACATTCCAGTTCCATGCAACGGAGTCGGTGGATTCAGAACGCACATCTTCAGAAATATTTGTGCCAAACGATGTGATCAGTTCGGAACCTGAGGTAACAGAGACATGTTCCTCTGTGGGTACGAGTAGAACCGCCAGGGAGTAAGCACTGAGAAAATTAATACGCGTGTTGGGCGATAATTTATCTCGGTCTATTCCTTCAAATGCCGAGATAATGGAGTCACGATCGGGAGTGAAGTCACTTCGTGCAGCCCATTGCATGACGGCTTCGGCTTCTGATTCCGTATCACCGATAGAACGAGCCAGAGTGCTCGCAAGCTCTGCATTTTTTCTACCTTCAATACGACGACCAATTGCAATTTGTGACTTAGCTAATTCGATGAGAAGATTTACTTGTTCAGGGACTCTCTGCTCAGTATGTTCAAGTAGCCATTGAGATGCCTCGGCTGTGCCTGCGTGGTCACCGTTTGTGTGTGAAATCTGGAGTGCAGTCAGAGCCACAGATTTTCCAAACTCGACATCAACGACTTTCTCAGATTGCGATAAATGAGACATGGCGGCCATGAATCGAGTCTCATTGGCCAAAGTAATTGCAGCTGCGCCGTGGTATGTACCGCGTTGAACGTAAGACATTCGTGAAATAAGACGCTGTGTGTACAGCGCATGAGAGAAGTCGTACTGCTCTTCACTTACTTTTAATAAACCATAACGCTCAGCACGACGCAATGCATCTGCGATTGCAGCATCTTCAAAACCAAGAAATACGAGCGAAAGAAACAGAATTCGTCGATCGCCACTAATGCCAATCAGTGCCGCCATTGAAATAATATTTTCGTGGTCTTTGAGAAGATTTATTCTCTGATCGAGAACAGTCTCTAATTCACGAGGAATTTTCAGTTCACCAAGGGAATTGACATCCGCATCAGAGCGTAAAATTTCAAGCAAGAAAAAGGGATTTTTATTAGTCAGGTCTTGGAGGGACTTCTCGATACGGGAGCTGAGTGTGGTTGACATCACTTGCGAAACCAAAAGAGAAGTTTCCGTTGTGGATAATCCAGTTAATGGAACATGCGCCATTAACTGGGACAAAGTTCGAACCTGAATAACTGTTCCTGTGTCATCGAAGTCATCGAGAGGACGGGTAGTTGCGATAAATCCAAGTCCCAGATTGATTCCGTAATCGAACAGATGCAACAGTGCGATTGAACTGAGGTAATCGCACCACTGCAAATCGTCAATCAAGATGATGCGGGGATGCTCTGCTGCTGCGTCAAGCACGTGGCGACCATAACGAAAACGTGCGGTGTCTGTTTGAAAGGAAGCGGGCTCTGGTATTTCAAACAATGCGCCGAGACGCGAAAGGAGCGCAAAAGGTTCGTTTACGTCACTTTCTGAGCATCGTAGAGAAACCGTTCGAATGGAAAGTGATTTTGCCCGGGTGACTGCGTCACGCAAAAGGTGTGATTTTCCAATTCCTGCCTCACCAGAAAACAGCAGTGATCCACCGTCACGACTCATAACTTTGGTGAGCAGTGAATCAATCATCATCAGTTGCTGTTCTCGACCAACGGTGGAGACATGAGTCATCGCAGAAATCATTGCGTGCACTCTAGAGCCACTTCGAGGGGGCTTGTCCATGTAATTCAGTGGTCAAAAGTGATGTAACCGTGGTCATTTGTGATTTTTCTCATAACCCGTGAGATTTTGCTTCTGTAATTTCTGCGTCAAACCTTTTTGTGTAGGAGTAAGTAGTGCGTCGATCTTCCATCGTTGTGACAAGCATTGTCACAAGTCTTGCCTTGGCTCTATCTGGATTAGCTGCTAGTCCCGCAGGTGCTACTACCTGCTTCACTGTAACTAATGGTGTGGTGAGCGACGGAGCCTCATGCACCGGAGCAGTTGTCATCCCCGACGGCGTGACTTCCATTGGGTCATCTGCATTCAGAAACGCAGCTTCGCTGACCTCGATCTCGTTCCCCGCAAGCGTTACTTCAATCGGGGATTACGCCTTGATGGAAACCGCCTCACTTACAAGCGTCACTTTTGCCGCAGGTAGCACCCTTACCTCCATTGGACAGGGTGCGTTTTATGACACGCCAGCACTAACTACTTTCACGATCCCCACTGGTGTTACCACCATCGGGCCATCTGCATTCGGCGAATCAGGAGTCACTTCCGTCACGATTCCCGCAAGTGTCACCACTATCGGAATTTATGCTTTTCAAAACGCAGCCTCACTTGCAAGCGTCACCTTTTCAGGTAGTGCGCTGACCACTATCGCGGAAGGAACGTTCCAGGGCGCATCCGCACTTACTTCCGTCACGATCCCCGCAGGCGTGACCTCCATAGGGATGTTTGCATTCAGAGACGCGACTGAACTTACTTCCGTCACGATCCCTGCAAGTGTCACATCCATCGGACAGTACGCCTTCCTAGACGCGACCAAACTTGCCAGTTTTGCCTTTTTAGGCAACGCGCCGACGATTTCAGATAATGCGTTTTACGGTATTGCTTCTCGCACGGCCAACGTCGAATCTGGAGCCATTGGGTTTGGCACCGAATGGGGGCAACCGTTTTATGGTTGGAACGTTGTCATCAATGCAGTGCTACCCAACGGCACCTACTCATGCACAACAGGTGTCATCACCACTGACACTGAAAATATCTATCAAATCACAAACGATGAAGTGAGAATGGTTTCAGGAGTACCTGCTTGCTCGGGTGCAGTAGTGATTCCGGAAGGAGTATCCAAGATTGGAATGTGGGCTTTTAATGGGGCACAACTATCCTCGATTACGATCCCAGAAAGTCTTACTGTCATCGGTTATCAAGCATTTGCCTCTGCAACAAGCCTTGAATCGGTCACTTTTACGGGTACGAGTTCCCTTGACAACATTAACGAGATGGCGTTCTTTAACACACCGGCTCTGACTAATTTCACGATTCCCAACGGTGTGAGGTATGTCGGGGATATGGGGTTTTATTTAACTGGACTTACGTCTATCAACATCCCGGCGAGTCTATTAAATATTGGGAACAGATCATTTGAAGATACGCCGCTCGCGTCTTTTGCTGTTGATGCGAATAACCAACATTATTCCTCAGTCAATGGCGTCTTGTTTAACAAGAATCAGACAACCATGATTGCGTATCCTCGCGCTAAATCAGGAACTACCTACACCATCCCATCTGGCGTAACATCCATCGCATTCGGTGCGTTCAAGGGCGTCAGTTCTCTTACTTCGGTCACAATCCCTACCACTGTTACTTCCATCGATGGCTATGCGTTCGCTGATGCAACGTCACTTGCCTCTATCGAGATCCCAGCTAGTGTTACAACGATTGGTACGTGGGCATTTAACCGTACCAGTGCTCTAAGGTCAATCACCTTTGCCAGTGGCAGCGCGCTCACCGAGATTGGGTATGGAGTATTTTCCGAATCTGGCCTGACTTCCATCGCAATCCCCAACAGTGTTACCTCCATTGCGGACTACGCGTTCGAGAGTGCAAGGTCACTGGCCTCAATCGAGATCCCAGTCAATGTCACAACGATTGGCCAAGCGGCTTTTCAACGTACCAGTGCCCTTACGTCGGTCACTTTTGCCAATGGCAGCGCGCTCACCACCATGGCGTATGGAGTATTTAAGGAATCTGGAATTACTTCAATAAGTATTCCGGAAGGTGTCACCGCACTTCCGCAAGATGGGTTCAGAGACGCAGATTCGCTGACCTCGGTCACGCTTCCGTCAACTCTCACAACTATTGGGGTCGGGACCTTCATAAATATGGATTCACTTTCCTCAATTACCATCCCATCAAGCGTTACTCATATTGAGTCTTTCGCATTTGATAGTTCGTCTGCGCTGACAAGCGTGTATTTCTCTGGGAATGCACCTGCGACAATTGGCGACGGAGTTTTTGGTGGGATCGGTGCGTCACCAAGGGCCTTTATGAAAACAGGAGCCACTGGTTTTGGTGCAGTTGGATCCAATTGGAATGGATTAACCGTTGCAATAGGTGATCACAAAGTGACGTACAACTCAAAAGGCGGCTCCGCGGTACGTGGCGATGGATTTGCGACCATTAATGGCTCCGTCACGCAACCAACTGCGCCAACTCGTAATGGTCATACATTTAGTGGTTGGTCCATTACTGATGGTGGCACTACTGCGGTGACTTTCCCGTATAGCCCTGGCGTTACCACCGATATCACTTTGTATGCGATTTGGACTGCTAGTAACAATGAGACGTACGCTGTTACATTCGATTCAAATAATGGCTCGGAAGTAAGTAGCGACACATTTTCATCCAGTGATCCGATCGAAGAACCAACTGCGCCAACGCGTGCTGGTCACACTTTTGTTGGATGGTCAGCTACTGATGGTGGCACTACTGCGGTTGATTTCCCGTATAGCCCTGGGGTTACCACCGACATCACTTTGTATGCCATTTGGACTGTTAATTCTTACACGGTGAATTACAACTCAAATAATGGTACGGCATTGAGTAGCGGTACTTTTACATTTGGTGGTTCTATTGCAGAACCAACTGCGCCAACGCGTGCTGGTCACACTTTTGCTGGGTGGTCAGCTACCGATGGTGGTACTGCGGTGACTTTCCCATACAGCCCTGGCGTTGCCAGTGATGTCACCCTGCACGCTAAGTGGACAAGCAACCCTGCACCAGTTGTTGAAGCTCCCGCGTCACCTGCCGCACCAGTGGTTGCGGCCCCCGTCGCATCCACTCAAAAGACCCCACCACCTGTCATCAAAACAGTGAATGCAAAAGACGGCAAGAACATGGCGTCCATCGTAAAGAAAGCAAAGATCAAAATCCCTAAGGGTGCAAAAGTCGCCTACAAGGTCGCGAATGATTCCAAAAAAGTATGCGCTGTTGTGAAGGGCAATCTTCGAATGAGAGGCAAAGGCACCTGCAATGTCACAGTGAGTGTGAAATCTGGGAAAGGCGTCGCAACTTCACAACAGATCGCAATCAAAAATTAGTCGCTTAAATCCAAACAACATTTTGATGTATTTGCTGAACAGAAGTGAGTGGAATTTATTTTGAAACGCCTTTGGATCTTTGTCTTAGGTTTTACTGCGAGTCTTGTCTTGGGACCGTTCGGGTCTCAACCCAGCCCTGTGCACGCAGCCGCGCCCAGCAATGGAAATTATGTATGCACAACTGGCTTGCCGGCCACAGTAAGTGACACGACGAATCTCTTCAAGATCACTGATGGAGTGGTTCTTCCTCTTAACCCAAAGTGTTCTGGTGACGTTGTAATCCCATCAGGTGTCACTTCTATCGGAGCGTATGCATTCTTCCTTTCATCAATTACTTCCATCGTCATCCCAGAAACTGTGACATCCATTCAGTGGGGAGCGTTTGCCAATGCACGGTTACTCACCACCGTCACTATCCCGGCAAGTGTTACAAGTATTGAAGGCTATGCATTTAGTGAAAATAGTTCCTTAACCGACATTGCGGTTCGTGGCGATAACCCAAACTTCGCTTCGATATCCGGCGTGTTGTTTAACAAAGCCGGAACTGTTTTGATCAGTTACCCAATTGGAAACGTTGCTACTTCGTATGTTGTCCCTAATGGTGTCACATCCATTGCGGAAAGCGCATTTTACACCGCAAACTCACTTGCCTCTGTCACTATCCCAGCAAGTCTTATCACCCTTGATGATTATGTGTTTAATAACGCAAGGTCTCTCAGCAACATTTATTTTTTTGGCAACGCACCTGTACCAGAAGATTTTGTTTTCGATGGAATAGGTACTTCACCAAAAGCGTTCATAAAAACAGGAGCCACTGGTTTTGGCGTAGTTGGATCCAATTGGAATGGTTTGACGGTTGAAATTCCCACTTTTACAGTGATGTATAACTCAAATGGCGGTACAGCAATGAGCAACGGCTATTTTGACTTTGGTGGTTCGATCGCAGAACCAACTGCGCCAACTCGTGATGGTCACATTTTTGTTGGGTGGTCAGCCACTGATGGTGGTACTGCTGTCACTTTCCCGTATAGCCCCGATGTTGCCAGTGATGTCAATTTGTATGCCAAGTGGACGAGCACACCAGCGTCTGTGGATTCGGCCCCTGCGACACCATCGGCACCTTCTGTGGCGACCCCCGACAGCTCGTTGCGAACTACGGCACGGACAGACGCCACGTCTACTTTGTCACGAGCGAGTTTGCCCGCCACAGGATCTGGTTATCAGGCAATTCTAATTATGCTTTCTATTCTATTTTTTGGTGCGGGACTTCTCATTTGTACATTGACAAAAAGATCAATCAATTAGTTACGGTCACGCTAAATCATCGAGGCAGCCACACGCATGTAGCTGCGCACCTTTTATTTTGTCAATGAAAACCGCTCCTTGATTACTTTGTGCCCTTTGTTTCAGGATTTAACTACCGTTAGTAACCTCTATCCAGATGTCGCGGAATGTGTCGGTGAATTTCGCACCTCATTTCGCACCATCCCCGCTCCCGTAGAGGCTGGTGCGTAATTTCAAACTCCAATGTTGACGGGGCAGTGGCCGTTGTTTCAGTAAACGTTTGGAACGCGAAACGCTGTTTTTTGGAACGTCATCAATGTCGTCGGTTTATGCGAGCAAACTGCGGAGCATCCAAGCATTCTTTTCATGGATCTGAAGGCGTTGGGTGAGGAGGTCCGCGGTGGGCTCATCTGAAGCAGCGTTCACTACGGGGTATAGAGAGCGTGCAGTGCGAACAACTGATTCTTGCCCTTCCACCAGTTTTTGAATCATCTCTTGGGCATTGGGCGTCCCGGTGTCTTCTTCAATGGATGAGAGTTGTGCGAATTCTGAGTAACTGCCGGGGGCAAGAACATCAAGAGCGCGTATTCGTTCTGCGATGAGGTCAACAGCAAGTGCAAGCTCGGTGTATTGGGTTTCAAACATCAGATGCAATGTTTGAAACATTGGCCCTGTCACATTCCAATGGAACTTGTGTGTCTTCAGATACAGCGTATATGTATCTGCAAGCAGATGTGATAACCCCTCTGCAATTGCGAGACGGTCTTTTTCTTGGATACCTAAATTGGCAGTCATATTTATCTTTCGTTAGTGATGGCGTGAGAGTTTGAAAATTTGATGTTGAGGATCATGAGGCGAACTTTCGACTCCAAGTTCTGTGTTCATGCTTATCACCTTATACCCTATGGGGTATAATTGGTGACAAAGATTTAGGAGAAATTTATGTCTGGTGAAGTCACGACTCGTGAGATGTGGAATCAGCGATATAGCAACGAGGAATACGTCTATGGGGTTACTCCGAACGACTTTCTGAAACAGAATGCGCATCTGATGCCTAAAGGGCGTGTTCTGTGTGTGGCTGATGGGGAAGGTCGAAATTCGGTGTACTTAGCAGAACAAGGTTGGGAGGTAACGGCCGTCGATATCTCAGAGGCTGGTGTAGCGAAAGGCCGAGCACTTGCTGAATCGCGAAATGTTGCCGTAGATGCGCAGGTTGCAGACATCATGGATTTTGACCTCGGCATTGAATGTTGGACTGGTGTGGTATCAATCTTTGCTCACATGCCAAAAACAGTTCGACGAGATCTTCATAAGCGCCTCATTGATGCACTTTCTCCGGGCGGTGTTTTCATCCTTGAGGCGTACACGCCGGATCAAATTGGACGCGGAACGGGCGGGCCAGGCAACGCAGAAATGATGATGACTGCCGCTGACTTGCGGAGAGAACTGGCGCCGCTTGAAATCATTCACTCACAAGAGATCGTTCGCGAAATCGTGGAAGGCCCGGGACATACGGGCATGGGAGCTGTTGTCCAGGTCATCGCTCGAAAGAATTGACGATGAGTACGCTTGTCCCGTTTCAATTGTGATGTTTGCCGGAGCATTCCGCTCTTGCTTTCCGTATCTAGACGGCACTAGTAACCTCTGCCTTGATGACGCGGCATGTGTTGGCGAATTTCGCATCACATTTCGCACTATCCCCGCTCCCGTGAGGCTGGTGCATAAATCCAAATCTCAGTATTGATAGGGCAGTGGCCGTTGTTTCAGTACATGTTTGGAACGCGAGACGCCGTTTTTTGGTACGCGATTTGTTGGTCAGGGAAGGTTCTCGAGATCGTCGCGGTCTTTTGATCGTCCACTAGCTCGCTTATTGACTTTGAGATCATTCAGCGAGATAACGGGGACTGGTGATCCGTCAATAATTTGTTCATTGGCCCGTGAGTAACAGTCTTCGAAGGTCACGCCGTCAATGTCCATGAGAATTTCAATGCGCAATGGTGCTTCACCCATTCGGATGATTCGCTCGGGATCTTCAAATAATTCAGGAACTAGATCTGGCGTGTCGAATCCAAATTCACGGAGGCAAGAGACAATCCGCTCGGCGTTGGCACGATTTCGCGCGACCCACACGTCCATATCAGCGGTGGCACGGGGATATCCGTGAATCGCAACAGCAAAACCCCCAATGAGGAGATACTCAACGTGGTGTGCGTTGAGTAATTTCAAGAACTCGGAGAAGTCTTGAGGAAACTCGATCTGTTCCATAGTTCATCCTGCGTAGTTCAAGAACGTGTTGAAGACGAGCCTGAACGGTCTGGGTTGACCAGAATGCCCTGTCTTGCTGGGCGACCTCGATGTGAGATCCCGAAATCTGGATCGTCTTATTGATCACACTTCTATTTTATCCCTCAACCGCAGGCGGCGAAGACAAAACTTCCCTCTGCGGACACGCACCATTCGCCTTGCTGATGGTGATGCATGACGTGTCGGCGAATAACGCACCACATTTCGCACCATCCCCGCTCCCGTGAGGCTGGTGCGTAATGCCAAACCTCAATGTTGATGGGGAAGTGGCCAGGGTTTCAGTACATGTTTGGAACGCGAAATGCTGTTTTTGGAACGCCTCAAGACGAAAAGGGTGGATGAATTGCAAGCACTATCTGATTCGGTTTTTAATGTCAGGTAGATTGCAAGCAATGAATTCCATAGAGAAAACAGTGACTCGCCGCCGAAAAGGTGATGGTGATTCTCCGTGGATGTATTGGGTCACTCGTCCTGTTTCCGAACGCTTATCAATGGTGGAAGAACTTCGAGCTGAACACCACGGATGGACAGATGAATCTGAACCGCGACTTCCAAGAGTTTGTCGAATTATTCGTCGCTCATGAGGTTCAATTCCTCATTGTTGATGGTTACGCACTAGCCGCACACGGTCATCCTCGTTATACCAAGGAACTTGATGTGTGGGTTTGGTTGGGGCCAGAAAATGCGCAGCGCATTCTTGCAGCCATCGAGGAGTTTGGTTTTGGAGGTCTGGGTTTAACGGTTTCCGATTTTCAAGAACCCGATGTAGTGGTGCAACTCGGTCAGGAACCACAACGCATCGATATTTTGACCTACGCGTCTGGGCTCGAGTTCTCTGAGGCTTATAAAAATCGTGTCTACATCCCGGTAGGCGACGTGCAGGTGCCGTTCATCTCGGTTGATGATCTTCGAACGAACAAGTTGGCTACTGGTCGTCCACGTGATATTGCAGACGCTGCTGATTTGCCGAAGGCTGACTAACCTCTATCTAGATGACGCGGCGTGTGTCGGCGAATTTCGCACCACATTTCGCACCATCCCCGCTCCCGTAGCTCAGTTGGATAGAGCAGCGGTTTCCTAAACCGCAGGCCGCACGTTCGATCCGTGCCGGGGGCGCCAAGAGTCGGTGTCTGTCCACTAGGTTCTAGACATGAAAATTTCCCCATTGCGCAGGCGCATTGCCGCGAGCCTCACAGTTGTTGCACTTGTTGGTCTTGCGAGTTGCTCAGGATCTGAGTCATCTTCAAGTGACACAACAACGGCAACGAGCACTGATGAAGTTCGGATCGGACTTGAAGCGCCGCTCACTGGTGATCAACAAGAAGTGGGCATCGGCATGTTGAACGGTGCAGAACTGGCCGCGGATGCGATCAATGAAGCTGGCGGTATTAACGGCAAGACGGTCACGATCGTTCCTATCGATGATGCAGCTGATCCAGACACTGGTGTCGCCGCCGCAAAGAAAGCAATTGAGAGCGGACTAGATGCAGTTGTTGGGCCGTATAACTCGGGTGTGGGCACGGAAACGTTACCTCTCTATATGGATGCAGGAATCTTTCCGATGCGACTCACTTCTGCAGACGCAACCCAAGGTTTGGGGTTCACGTTGCAACCAATGACAAGCCAAATTGCTCCTGTAGCCACAGCCGCGATCACAGATTGGGCGAAGGCGCAAAAGGTTGCTCTTATTTATGATCAAACAACGACGTACACCAAAGACGCAAACACCGCAATGAGAGGTCTTCTTGAAGACGCCGGTGTGACGGTCACTGTTGATGTGGCAGTTGATCCTGGTGCCGATGATTACACAGATGCTGTTACCGAAGCGCTAGCCACTAATCCCGATCTTGTCTATGTCATTGCGTATTACCGTGAGGCAGGGCTTGCCGCCAAGGCGATGCTTGATGCTGGAACATCTGCACGTTGTCTCGCTGACTTTGGCGCGTACGACACCGGATTTGTATCGACTGCTGGTGTCCCCGCTGCGCAAAATTGTCCCGTTGTGGGCGTTCCTGCGCCGGACGATTTTTTAGATTCTGCAACACTTGTTGCGCAATACACCGACACATTCGATTCAGCACCAGGAACATGGAGTCCATACACCTATGACTCTGTGATGCTTCTTGCAGACGCTGCCAATTCCGTTGGGTCATTTGATGCCGACAAAATTGAAGCGTACTTATCTGAGGTAACTAATTGGAGCGGCTGGACGGGCCCCGTCGGTTTCGATGCCGAGACAGGGAATCGCATTCCAGCGCCAGTAGTTGTTGTGGCAACGCGCTCTGATGGGTCGCTGCATGTTGACGCAACATGGGCTGCTGTTACCGGCTTCGGATCCGAAGAAGCAGGCGCAGCTGGAACACAATTGCAAGCCGAGATGAGTCTGTCATCAGATTTTTCTGTACTGCAAAAGGTGGGTGCCGACGAAACCCAAACATACGGATGGAACCGATTGGTCGGTACAACATCATCAAACTTTGGAGAGTTCGATGTTGTCATGCTGGGCAATGTGAATTACGAAAATGGAAACGGACCGTTCTTTGGCTTTCTTACGCTCACCGCGCCCAATGGCGATGTGTTGTCAATGCAGATGGATGGCAGTGCTCGCGTAGACGATGACGGTGTTACCAAGTTGTCGTCAGCCTTAACTGTGATCGGCGGTACTGGCGCTTATGTCAGTGCAAAGGGCAGTGGTGAATTCACTGGTACTCGAATTGCACAAGTGGGTGCACCGATCGAATTCACATTGTCGGTCAATCTTTCCAGTACTACTTAATTAGCGTTTTGAATTTTCGCGATTACTGCCGCGGTTATCTGATCCGGAGTTGTTGTCCGAGTTTCCACCAGAGTTGACGTTGTTATTCGCATTGTTGCTGTTGCCTGTGTTCCCCGGCTTGTTGGAAGGATTGTTGCCCCCAGACGGAGATGGGGCAACAGGCTTTGCGATGAGAATTGCGGGGTTACTCTGAGCACTCTTTTCGGTGCCGATGTAGGCAACAATCCAGCAACGCACTGACTCCGTCGGGGCTAATGCCAACGTTGTACGCCTACGACCCTCTGCGAGAGTAGTTGCGGCACGTTCTACTACAAACCGAATCGTGGGCTCTGCGCCTGGTCGTCCATTCTGAGATGTGCACTCGATGGAGTAGGTCTCTGGAGTTCCGTCATCTATCCACGATGCAACGAGTGACGACACATCATCAATCTGCTCATACTCCATCTTGAATTCTTTTGGCTGTGGTACTGATTTGTTTTGTCCCGGAGCTTTTGCGTTTCCTGGTGCAGCTCCTGAATTACCTGGCCGAGGCTTGGGTGCAACTGTTGTCGATGTCGTCGATGGGGCAACAATTGTGGTTGTTGATTGTTCAGGCAA
>JBIJAO010000047.1:0-7730 GCA_044345725.1 Ilumatobacteraceae bacterium
GGCAAGGACGCTTCGTGCCAACTGGGTGATCGTATGGGCAAAGCGCCTCAGCAACTTCTTGATCTTTCACGATCGTGCGAATCTTGTCACGAATGAAGTCAGCTGCTGTGTCGTTTGCTTTCTTGTCGATGAGGATGTCGCTGTACGCGCCAATCAAACCAACAAGGTCACCACGATCCCAACCGCCTTGGAACGTCTTACGACGATCTTCTTCGGTCACGCTGAATGCAGGAACTTGTTCGAAGTTGATGGGCTGACCAAAGAATGACGTTTGTTGGGCGATGCGGTAGTTGCGGTAATCGCTCTTTACTTCGTGGATCTCTTCCTTGGTGAGTGCACGGTTACCAGCAGGCATCGAGAAGTTCGGTGTGCGCTGGAAGACAGTCATCTGCTTTGCTTGTGCAGCAATAAGAGGTGCCGACTGGATAGCCGAAGAACCAGTTCCGATCAATGCAACACGCTTGCCGGTGAAGTCAACACCTTCATGTGGCCACAGTGATGTTTGGTAGGTCTCGCCCTTGTAGGTCTCGATACCTGGAATTTCTGGCAACTTTGGAGTTGACAAAGTACCTACTGCCAACACGAAGTGTTGTGCGTCGACAACATCACCCTGGTCGGTCTCGATGGTCCAACGCTGACGTGACTCGTCCCATGTTGCAGAAGTAATTGCTGTGTTGAACTGGATGTCGGTACGCAAGTTGTAACGATCTGCTACGTGGTTTGCATACTTCAAGATTTCTGGCTGTGTTGCGAACTTCTCGGTCCACTCCCACTCTTGTTCGAGCTCTGGGTCGAAAGAGTATGAGTAATCAAGTGAACGAATGTCGCAACGTGCACCTGGATAACGGTTCCAGTACCACGTGCCGCCTACACCGGCTGCCTTGTCATAAACGCGAGCTGAAAAACCAAGGCCACGCATACGGTGCAACAAGTACATTCCAGCAAAGCCTGCTCCGACGATGAAGACATCGTGAGAAGCTGTGAACTTCTTATCTGACATTGATCTACCCCCCAGATAGATAAGCCTGCTCCCGACAATGGTCACAGGTTGTTGTTTGGAACCGTAGCAATTTTGCTTGTACTGGTCAAACGGGAGCGTCAAAAATATTCACTCCTGCGAGGCGGGGACGTACGCCAAGATGACCAGGCGAGATCCCGCGGGGACGGGACCCGACGGCTGGATCAGTTGACCATCCGAGAGGTCGGGGTCATCAATAATAAGGAAAGCAATCGATAGCCCCTGGCGATAGAAGAACTGAGCAGATTCGACCGCGCCTTTAGCATCGGGATCTGCTGGTGTGAACCCCGCACCTGCCAGCCGCTGTAGGTAGTCGTTGAATGCGGCATCTGCCGTCAATGTGGTCGCACGATATTCCGCGTATATGTCGGTGGCGTCGATTCCCACCGCGGGTCCCACGACGGCTGCATCCAGAACCGTTTCACTCGGTACGGGAGCAGGAAGGTCTTCCCACCATGAAGGCCTCTCAATGGGCATATCAGGATCACACGTTGTGCCGTTATCGGGCAACACTTGATTCTCCCCAAAGAAATCACGAGCAATGCCATCCACGCACGATGACGTCAACAACTGGCTATGCCCCTCACCTGTGAAACGGACAAGTCGAGCATTGCTGCCGAGATTGGTCACCATTTCTTCGGCCCATCGAATCGGAGTTGCAGGATCCTTCTCCCCGCCCACGACAACAATCGGCGCATCACCTGTGTACCTAATTGTTGAAATACTCGCGTCTTCAGTAAATCCTGCACACGTGTTCTCATCGAAATCGTCTGCCGTGATGTCTTTGCTAAATCGAGGTGCTTTTTCGCGCAACTCTTTCACCAATGCCTCAGGGTCATCTGGTGGCTCTTTGCCAAATCCACTTGCACAGCGAATGATTCGACCCGACTGATCAATAGTGGAAAATGTGCCATTTTCATTGCGACCGTTGTACATGTCGGCGAGCCGCAACAGTGGTTCACCAGTTCCCTTTTCTGCCTGTGCAAGCGCAGCTGCAAGTAGTGGCCAATAGGAACGCGAGTACAACGCTTGCACTGTCGCTGACTCCATCGTCGCATTATTTACTTCGCGTCCAGTAGAGGTGGCAATTGATTTGTCATCTAGTTGTTGAAGCAATTGGTCCCAACGTGCACCTACGTCGTTGCTCGTGAATTCACACGTTGTTTCAGATTCGCACCACTTTGCCCAGTTGTTAAATGCCTCTTCGAAACCGGTGATCTGCGTGAGATACGACTCCTCCACGGTGTCACCTTGGGGATCAAACGGTGCGTCCAAAAACATTGACCCGACATGTTCAGGAAATTGTGTTGCATACACGCCACCTAAATAGGTTCCGTATGAGACACCGATGTAGTGAATGACGTCTTGTTTCAGTGCAATACGCATGAGGTTCATGTCTTTAGCGGTGGCAAGAGTTGAGTAATAATCGATTGTGTCGCCGTATTTTTTCTTGCATTCTGTTTCAAGAATATTTTCCGACTCGTCATACAGCTGCTGTTCTTCTGGCGTGTCGGGAGTGCCATCGACATATAGGTATTTGTCCATTTGTTCGTCACTGAGACACCGCAGACCGCCGGATCGATCAACGCCACGTGGATCAAAACCAATAATGTCGTAGTCGCCAAGGTCAAGCGATTGCGCCAGTGACTCTCCTGCGTTTACAACCAAGTCAAAACCTGACCCACCAGGTCCGCCAGGATTCGTGAGAATTACTCCTCGTGACTCGCCTTCTGCGGGTAAGCGCACCAGTGCCAACGTGATGACGTCTTCATCAAGCAATTCACCATGCCGTAGAGGCACATCAAAACTGGCACATTCAAAAGGCTTTTCCGGTGCATCATCGCCGTCACAACCACCCCATGAAATGGTGTCGACTTGGTAGCCCGGCGAAAATACATCGTCGTCAAGATCGACTTCTGATGAGTTGTTGCCGCACGACGTAATTGCAAAGACACAGGCAACTGCAATTGCTGCACGTCGTATCGCGACAGTGTGATTGAAGAGAGTCAATTGCACTATGTATTCCTAGCAAACGGGTGTTGTTATCGTCATGACATGGGATGGTATGAAGATCGCGTGTTGCCACGCATCATGGACAAGGCAACAGGCTCGAAAGGCTTTGACGAATTGCGCGAACAGGTCACAAAAGATCTCTTTGGCGAAGTACTAGAGATTGGTTTTGGCTCAGGTACCAATGTGAAGTTTTTTCCTGACACTGTCACCAAGGTGTACGCGGTGGACCCCGCCACCATCGGACGCGACATCGCCGCACCACGAATTGCGCGACGTGGAATTCCTGTTGAATTCATCGGACTCGATGGCGCGTCACTACCACTGCCCGACAACAGTGTCGACTGCGCATTGTCGTCACTTACTTTGTGCACTATTCCAGACGTCGATGAAGCGTTACGTGAGGTGCATCGCGTATTGAAGCCAGGTGGCAAGTTGTATTGCTTCGAGCACGGACTATCGCCAGTACCAAAAAAGCAAAAATGGCAGCATCGATTAAACCCCATCGAGAAATTTGTTGCGGGCGGATGTCATCTCAATCGTGACATCAAGAGTTTGATCGACGACTCACCACTCACATGGATTGACTACAACCATTTTGATTTACCTCGCACCGGAGGCCTATTTCACCTCTCCATTGGAGTGGCAATAGCCCAATAATGACTGTTCCGAGTGCGCGTAGCGCCCGGAAGTGCGTGGGCACAAAACAATTGGTGTCGAAGGGGGGACTTGAACCCCCACGCCCTAACGGGCGCCAGCCCCTCAAGCTGGTGCGTCTGCCTATTCCGCCACTTCGACGAGGAAAGCCAAGGCTATCGACTTTTTGCTAGTTGATAAGCAAAAACCCGAGTGCGATGGTGGTCATCACCCAAATCACTGCAATCACAGTGGTGATGCGATTCAAGTTACGTTCCGCTGCTGCTGATCCCAGTGCTGCGCCACTTGCGCCACCAAACATGTCAGACAAACCGCCACCTTGACCGCTATGAAGCAACACAAAAACCACAAGCGAGACCATCGACACCACATTGATGAAGACGGTGATGTACATAATGAGATCGCGCACGGTCTACGAGCCTAACGATTTCAACGCACAATCCACGGTTGCGATCCGGTCAGAAATTCTGAATGATGCGGGCAAACTCGTCCGCATCGAGGCTTGCGCCTCCCACCAGTGCCCCATCAACATCTGGCTGAGCCATTAATTCAGCAATATTTGCGGCCTTCACGGACCCGCCGTACTGGATACGCACCGCCGCTCCCGCGTCGGCCCCAGCAAGGACAGAGACTTCTTTCCGAATGGCTCCGCAAACTGCTTGGGCATCTTCTGCTGTTGCGGTCTTCCCGGTGCCAATTGCCCAAATGGGCTCATACGCCACCACCAAGTTGGCAATCTGATCTTGGGTGCAACGACTCAGTGATGCGCGTACTTGGCCAAGCACTTTTTCTTCCGTTGCGCCGGTTTCGCGTTCGGCGAGTGTCTCACCAACGCACAAAATAGGAGTCATGCCGTTTTTGATGATTGCGTGCAATTTCTTTGTCACCAATTCATCATCTTCACCAAAAATTTCGCGACGTTCACTGTGACCAACGATCACGTACTTCACTGCCAATTTTGCGAGAAACGCTGGAGACACTTCTCCCGTAAATGCACCTTTTTCCTCGAAATGGCAATGCTGTGCACCGAGTGAAAATTCCAAACTGTCTGCTTCAATCAATGTCTGGACACTGCGCAAATCGGTGAACGGCGGATGCACACTGACGTCAGTTCGCGCAAAGTCGTTCTTTGTGACCAAATACGCAAGTTTTTGTGTCAACTGGATTGCTTCGTAGTGATTGAGATGCATTTTCCAGTTGCCGCTGATCAGTGGCTTTCGTTTAGCGGACATTTGGCGCTCCTCTCAATGCGGCCAGACCAGGTAGATCACCAAGTTCTAGTAACTCAAGCGATGCACCTCCACCCGTGCTCACATGATCAACATCGTCTTCTAATTTGAATTGCGCAAGTGCGGCCGCGCTATCTCCGCCACCTACCACTGTGAAGGCTTTCGTCTCTGCCACTGCTTGCGCAACCGTACGTGTACCAGCAGCAAAACGCTCGTCTTCGAACATGCCCATGGGTCCATTCCAAAACACGGTACGAGCATCCATGATGACATCGCTAAACGCTGCGGCTGATCCAGGACCAATGTCGAGACCTTTGGCGCCTTCCGGCAACCGTTGTCCAAAGGTCAACACATTGCCCGACGCGTCGAGACCAATGATGTCTTCTGGCAAGTGGATTGGTTTACCAAGTCCCAACAACCTCTTACACGTATCGATCTGATCACGTTCACAAATGGAATCACCCACCGGATAACCCTGTGCTGCAAGGAATGTAAAACACATTCCCCCACCAATCACCAATGCGTCGACCACTTGCAACAGCGACTCAATCACTCCCAATTTGTCGCTTACTTTTGCGCCACCTAATACGGCCACAAACGGACGTTTTGGTTTCTCACGCAAACCCATGAGCACTTCCACCTCGCGCTGCAACAAGCGCCCAGCAGCAGATGGCAATGTTTGCGGCGGTCCAACAATCGACGCATGTGCGCGATGCGCCGCACCAAATGCGTCATCGACATATGCATCAATACCGTTGATGATCTCTGCAACAAATGCAGCATCATTGGCTTCTTCGCCCGCATTGAATCGAAGATTCTCTAGCAACTCAACGCCTGGTGCTAACTCTGCGAGTCGCGCCCGTACAGGAGCCATCGAATACTTCGGTGTTGGTGCACCTTTGGGTCGACCAAGGTGACTTGCACACACAACGTGTGCCCCGCGCTCGGTCAACCAATTGATGGTGGGAAGTGCAGCACGAATACGGAAGTCGTCGGTGATGACGCGCGCGTCATCGGGGCCGTCCATGGGCACGTTGAAGTCCGTGCGCACCAATACACGTTTTCCACGCACATCCCCCAAATCTTCGAGAACTGGGATTGATGTCATTGCTGTCTGATTCCGCGAATTATTTCTTGGTGCCGGTGTACAACACGAGATCAACGAGACGGTTGGAATAACCCCACTCGTTGTCGTACCAGCCGAGAACCTTCACCAATGACCCCATGCTCATCGTGAGGTCGCTGTCGAAAATACAGCTATGTGGGTTGGTGACAATGTCGCTCGACACGATCGGTGCGTCGGTGTATTCGAGAACACCTTTCAGCGGACCATCAGCAGCCTTTTTAAATGCTGCGTTGATTTCTTCCACGGTCGCAGGCTTCTTCAAATTTGCGACGAAGTCCGTAATGGATCCTGTTGGTACGGGTACGCGCAATGACGTTCCATCGAGCTTCCCCTTCATGGACGTCATCACCAAACTGGTGGCCCGTGCTGCTCCGGTACTTGTTGGAGTGATGTTGATCGCAGCACCACGAGCACGACGAAGATCGCTGTGGGGACCATCTACCAACTGTTGGTCACCGGTGTATGCGTGCACGGTTGTCATCAACCCGTTCTCCACACCAAAGGCATCATCAAGCACTTTTACAAGCGGCACGAAACAGTTAGTGGTGCAACTTGCGTTGCTCACAACTTTGTGTGCCTTTGGATCAAAGTCGGTGTGGTTCACGCCGTACACGAATGTGGCATCTGCACCATTTGAGGGAGCCGACACAATCACGAGTGGCGCGCCTGCATCGAGGTGAGCAGCAGCTTTGTCGCGATCGGTGAAGAATCCGGTGGATTCGATAACGAGGTCAACGCCGAGCTCTTTCCACGGCAAATTTGCTGGGTCCCGCTCAGACAGCACCTTCAAGACTTTTCCGTCAACACTGATGCCGCCATCGACTGCCTTGATGTCGTTTGGCAACACACCAAGAACGGAGTCGTACTTGAACAGATGCGCGACCGTCTTGAGCGAGCCCAAGTCGTTAACAGCAACAATCTCAACGTCTGCGTTACGTGCCATAACGGCCCGCGCAAAGTTGCGACCAATTCGACCAAAACCATTAATGCCAACGCGAACAGTCACTGCTGTCACCTTTCAACTCAGAGAGAGGGCCGTGGGGGCGCCCTGCGTCTCAAAACCCTAGTTGGCGAGGGTTCACAGAAGACGATTCACCCGTTAGTCGGTCTCGACATCGCGGTGCGCCACACGAGGTCGCCACCCTTGCGCGGTCAGGCTCTGAGCCAATGCCTCGGTGATGGCCACCGACCTGTGACGGCCGCCCGTACATCCGATTGCGACGGTGAGATAACTACGACCTTCTGCCGCATACGCGGGCAGGATCAACTCGAGCAGGTCTTCTACCTTTTGCACAAATTGCTGCGTCAGCGGATTCGACATCACAAACTGACTCACTGCTTCATCACGTCCGGTCAACGGACGCAGTTCTTCATCCCAATGTGGGTTCGGCAAGAAGCGGACATCGAACACGATGTCGACGTCAATAGGGATCCCATGTTTGAAACCAAACGACATGACGGACACCTGCAAAGAATCACCGGGCGCCTCAGGCCCAAACAATTGCAACAGCTGTGCCTTCAACTGATGCACTGTCATCGCAGTTGTATCAATCACAAGATCGGCGCTCGCACGAACGTCTTCCAAAACCTGTCGCTCGCGTTCGATGAGATCTTCTAGGCCAAGATTTGCTTCAGTAAATGGATGCTTACGACGTGTGGCTTCATAACGGCGAACAAGTTCGCGAGTTGC
>JBIJAO010000048.1:0-7662 GCA_044345725.1 Ilumatobacteraceae bacterium
TTGGTGGAGCGCGGAGCCACAGTGAAGCGATACGCCAAACCCACATTCACCAAACCAGCTCCTGCTGATTTACGGTCTGAAATTTCTCAGCAATGCAATGTGGTGATCGAATCACTGGCTGATTGAGGCAGCTGCACGACGTGCAGTGTGCACGACATCGCTGATCTAGAACTTCGCGGAATCCCAGGGGTGTTGGTCGCATCCTCTGAATTCGTGAGTGCGGCCGAGGCGCAATCAAAGTCGCTTGGCTTCCCTGATGTGGCTCGCGTTTTTGTGGCGCACCCCATTCAGGATCGCACTGATGATGAGATGCGTGCATTGGCCGACGCCTCATTTGACGAGATTCTGTCGAATATCACTGCGTAACTGAACCGCATCGCTTGTCCACAGTTTGTGGAAAGAAGGGTGAAATGTGGTTCAGAATTCACTTGACGTTCACCGTGTAGATGGTTGCGCATTACCCACCATTGTGAGACTCCTCGTCTATGTCGTTGGCTACTGAACCCACCCAAGGGTCGCTACCGGAAAAGCGTGACGTTGTCGTTGTCTATAACAGGGCAGACCGCATCTTCCGTCGTATTGTTACAGGTGGCGCATTGACGTCACTTGTGTTGCTCGGAGCAATTGGCTTCTTCCTCATCTATAGAAGCGCACAGATTTTTGCTGACTTTGGATTGAAGTTTGTGTTTGGGTCGGACTGGAATGCCGGAGACATAGAGACTGGGGATGGCGCTTCGTTTGGTTTAGGACCGATGTTGGTCGGCTCCGTGGTAGTGGCAACTATCGCTCTCTTGTTCGCTGTGCCACTGTCGATCGGAGGAGCGTTATACATTGAGTTCTACTCACCGCTGCGCTTGCGGAAAGTCTTGGTAACGCTATTAGATCTTGCCGCTGCGATCCCCTCAGTCATTTTTGGTCTGTGGGGAATCCAAGTATTTTCAAGCATCGGAACCCGGTGGTCTACGTTTCTCAACGATTGGTTTGGCTGGTTCCCCTTATTTTCGGTTGAATTTGAGAATTTCAGTCGCTCGCCGTTTATTGCAGGATGTGTTCTCGCATCACTTATTGTTCCGATCACAACGTCTGTAGCCCGCGAAGTGTACTCACGCACCCCGCGAGATCTCATCGATACTTGTTATGCATTGGGAAGCACTAAGTGGGGAGCAATTAGGACAGTTGTACTGCCTTTTGGAAAAAGTGGAGTCATTGGTGGCGCAATGCTTGGACTCGGGCGCGCATTAGGCGAAACAGTTGCCGTGTTTCTCCTTCTCAACCTGGTGTTTGATTACAACTATCGAATTCTCGAATCACTTGGTGGGAACATCGCATCCCTCATCGCGGGTCAATTTGGAGAAGCTGGAGAATACGAGTTGAAAGCACTCATTGCAGCTGGTTTTGTCCTCTTCTGCCTAACTCTCTTGGTCAACATGTTCGCATCTTTCATTGTTCAGAAAAGTACGAGAAACGTATGAGCACCACAACTAATCCGCCCCCGCAGCAACAATTTGATGAAGTGATGCCTCAGACGCCTTGGATTGCGCCGAAGAGAAAACGCATCCAAGAGTGGCTGTACTTAACTGCTTTGGCAATCTTGTCTGCAGGAATTACTTTGCTTACTGGAGTTGCCGGTGTTGACGGGTGGGCTTTCGTCTTCTTTTTCGTCACAATTTTGTTTGCAGTTGTTCGGTATTGGCGTGCTGAAGTAAAAGAGCGTAAGGACGCTGTCATGAGTGTTCTGATTAAGGCACTTGCACTCGCTGCATTTGTACCGTGGCTGACCATTTTCTTTACCTTGATTCAAAAAGGTTACAGAGCGCTCTATGTCGGGTATTTCACAAATGATATGCGCATAACGGGGCCAGAGGATGAGTTAAACATGGGCGGAGTTGCGCACGCAATTTTTGGATCTCTCGTGATGATTCTTATTGCGACCGTAATAACGTTGCCACTTGGGATTTTGAGTGGCATGTACTTAACGGAAATTCGAGGTCGTTTTTCATTTTTTGTTCGATTCGTTATCCAATCGATGAGTGGTGTTCCGTCTATTGTTGCTGGACTGTTTGTCTATTCAACGATAGTTCTACAAATGGGAAAATTTTCTGGTATCGCAGGATCTGCAGCCTTAGCAGTCTTGATGTTGCCAACTGTTGCGCGAACGGCTGAAGAAGTCCTAAAACTTGTACCCGATGATCTCCGCACCGCTGGCTATGCACTTGGATCTCGACAGTGGCGTACAGCTTTAATGATCGTGTTACCGACGGTTCGAAGTGGGCTTGTCACTGCTGCGATTCTGGGTATCGCCCGCGTGGTTGGCGAAACTGCGCCGTTGATTCTGACATCACTTTATGCAAATGAGTTCCGATTGAATCCCGTTATCGGACCAATTGCGAGTTTGCCGATGTACATTTTTGGACTTTTGCGTGTCGGCACAGAGAATGCGATTCTTCGTGCGTGGTCCGGATCACTGGTGTTGATGACAATTGTTGTGATGTTGTTCGCCTTAGCGCGATACATCGGCAGCAGAGGGCCTCGTGCATAGAGATTGATATGAGTGACCGAAACGAATTCACAGCAACGGAGGAAGAGATGGCTTCAACAATGATTGAGGGAAACCAGAAGGTACAGACTGAAAGTGGTCGAGGTGGTGCATCGCCGGTTCCACCCACTCCGTCTGATGGTGGGCTTGAAACAAAGAATGTTCATGCATGGTTTGATAATCATCACGCATTGGCCGATGTTTCATTGACATTCCCGGCCCGCACAGTTACGGGATTGATCGGACCCTCTGGTTGTGGCAAGTCCACTTTCATTCGTTTGCTCAACCGTATGCATGAACACATTCCAAGGGCGGCTATGGCAGGTCAAGTATTGCTCGACGGTAGTGACATATATTCTCCAGAAGTTGATCCAGCGGAAATTCGCCTGAAGGTTGGCATGGTGTTCCAAAAGCCCAACCCATTTCCGTCAATGACTATTCGCGAGAATGTTTTGGCTGGCATCAAACTGGCTCACTTAAAACGCCAGAATCACGATGACATAGTGGAGCAGTGTCTCACACGCGCCGGACTGTGGAAAGAGGTAAAAGATCGCCTTGGTGCATCAGGTGGCTCACTTTCCGGTGGACAGCAACAGCGTCTTTGTATTGCACGTTCGCTCGCAGTTGAACCGGAAGTGCTGTTGATGGATGAACCGTGTTCTGCCCTTGATCCAGCGAGCACGCTTCGCATCGAAGAAACAATTCGCGAACTTGCTGAGAAAATCACGGTGGTGATTGTGACCCATAACATGCAACAGGCAAGCAGAGTGAGCGACTACTGCGCATTTTTCCTCACCGATGGTGGTCCTGGTTATTTGGTGGAAGCAAACTCAACAATCAACATGTTCACCAATCCTTTTGACAGTCGTACCGCAGACTACGTACAGGGAAAGTTCGGGTGAATTCCGCTTTCCTATTGTTCACGTGAACGTAAGTTAGAGTTTGTTGTAAACAAATCTTCTGTTCACACAGCCTAGTTATGTTCTCTGTGTTGATATAAACAACACTAGGAGAAACTACAAACATGATCAGCTTAAAGAAGCGAGTCGCGATTATCGGTATGGCAGTTGCGTCATCACTTGTCGCGACTTCTGCAGTACAGGCAGAGACCGTAGCGGGCGGAGGGGCATCATTCCCTGAGATATTTATCAAGGCGGCGATGGCTGAATTCAACAAGCAATTCAACCATTCCTTTAGTTATGACTCGAAAGGATCGGGCACAGGTCAGTCCAGCTTCAAGTCTGGAACTTATGACTTTGGCGGCTCCGACTCTGCAGTCACATCGGCAAATACACCAAGTTTTGGATGGACTTATGTTCCGTATGTAGCTGGTGCTATCGCTATTACGTATCGTCTCGATGAGTTAAAGGGTGCGCAGTTGTCCTTAAGCCAACAGACCGCCGAGAAAATTTTCAACGGTTCAATTACGAAGTGGAACGATCCTGCAATTGCGAAGGACATGAAAGAGAACCCAACGTGGTCAAACTCAAAAAAGCGCAGCGATTACAAGGGCGTCAGTTCGCTATGGCAAAACGAACGTCGCACTAACTCGGCTGTGGTCACGGTTGCCATTAACCCATCAGTGGTGAAGAAATTAAGGGGTAAGAAGGTTGAAGTTATCGATACCACGACCAAGAAGGCAATTGTCACTAGCACTGTTGCCAAAAAGACTGAAATTAAATTGTCCGTGAAGATCAACCAGAAGAACACGTATCAAGTAAAAGCAGATGGAAAGACCGTATCTGAGTACAAACTAGTAGCGACACCGAAGCTTCCTGACAGAGACATCATTGTGGTTTATCGTGCTGATGGATCAGGGACAAGTGCAAACTTTGGTATTTTCATGAAGTCAGTGAACCCTGCTTGGGGCACCGGAAATAACCACAACACAAATGTTCCGGGTGGTGTAGCGCAGTTTGGTTCACGTTTTCAGGGTCAGCAACAATCGTCAAATCAATCGAACTACGTAGCAGATACAAACGGATCAATTGGTTATTCTGAAACGTCATTTGCATACGATCCCAGCCGTCAGCAAAAGGGATTGCGAGTTGTGGCGTTGAAGAACAATTTCGGTCAGTACATTCAGCCATCGTCATCCTCGTACAATGCCTTCCTTGCGGGCGCAACAGTGGCTGATAACGGCTTTGTTACGTTCAACTATGCACGCAAAACTCGTGGCGCATACCCAATTGGTGCCGTGACGTACATTTTGGCTCGTACCGCGAAAAGCGCAAAGGGCGATGTTATTCGTCAATTCATTGAGTTTATGATCAACGACTACGCACCTCAGTTTGGAGAAGGACTCGGATTCGTTCCTCTCAGCGGAGCCATGAAAGCTAAGGGCTTAGAGATGGCCAAGAAAGTAAGTGCTAGTTGATTTTCCTCTGAATAGAGCACAGAGAAGCGAAGGCTCGGGCGGAAGCCCGAGCCTTCGTGTTATGTATGGGTACCTCAAACTGACACACTGGACACCATGACAAACCTCGGTGATGCTGTTTCATTCGCACACGGCCCGCACATGAAGAATCGTTTCATGTTGGCTCCACTTACCAATCAACAAAGCCATGACGATGGCACGTTGTCCGATGATGAATACAACTGGCTCATGATGCGAGCACGCGGTGGTTTTGGTCTCACCATGACATGCGCAGCATCAGTGCAAAAGGTTGGTCGTGGATTCTCTGGTCAGTTGGGTTGTGATGACGACAGTCATCTTGAAGGTCTCACGCGTCTTGCTCGAGACATGAAGGCAGCACGGACGTTGGCGATTGTTCAATTACATCATGCCGGGAATCGGTCTCCGAAGGAACTCATTGGTACGGATCCAGTCTGTCCGTCCGATGATCCTGAAACCGGTGCCCGCGCATTGTCAACTGAAGAAGTGGAGCAACTCATTTCCGACTTTGTTGCCGCCGCTGTTCGTTGTGACAAGGCGGGTTTTGACGGGGTGGAGTTACACGGCGCTCACGGATACATGATCTGTCAATTTCTGTCATCTGAATTAAATAAGCGCAAGGATCAATTCGGTGGTTCGTTAGAGAACCGCGCACGTGTTCTCATGTCCATCGTTGAGGGAGTTCGTGCATCGTGTCGCAGTGATTTCAATGTTTCAGTCCGCCTATCACCTGAGCGATTCGGGATGAAGATCGACGAGATTTGTGAAGTATTTGGTTGGTTAGTAGACAGCAACAAAATTGACTTTATTGATATGTCATTGTGGGATGTCTTCAAAGAGCCGATCGAGGAAGACCATAAAGGCAAGCGACTCATTGATATCTTTGCTGCACTGCCTCGTGGAGATGTGCGACTGGGCGCAGCTGGCAAGTTGTATTCGGCAGCAGATGCTAAAAGTGCAATTGATGCAGGTCTTGACATAGCGGTCATCGGACGTGGCGCGATAGCCAATCATGACTTTGCGGCACAATCGATTGCTGATCCCAACTTCAAGATGCGCGAATTACCAATTCCTCGAAGCGTGTTGCTTGACGAAGGTCTTTCTGAAGTGTTTGTTGGTTATATGGGTAACTGGCCGGGCTTCGTTGGCGAATGAGCCCACCCGTAATGCGTGTTACCGACCCTGAAATACTGACGGGATAAGAGCAACAGCAACTAGTCCGTCACACCACCAGGCGTCAGGTCGCTCTACTGTGTTAACTCTTTGTGCTACCTACTGAAACGTCTTCACAGTGTATTCAGAAGAAGTCGTGCTACGAGAATGAAGTGCACGGTGGCTGCTGTGGTCACGAGCAGGTGAAAGATCTCGTGGTAACCGAAGTGGTCTGGCCATGGATTGGGTTTGTGGAGTGCGTACACAACAGCTCCCACGGTGTACAGACCGCCTCCCACAAATATGAGAACTGTGTCGGTCGCATTAAGAGATGAAAGGAATGCGGGCACTACTAGTAATGCAGACCACCCAGCAGCGAGATAGATCAGAGCGTTGATGGCATATGGTGAATTAATCCATAAGAGCCGAATGCCCACTCCAATAACTGTTGCAATCCATATGTATGTGATGAGAAAGACTTCGGCAGTTCCGGATAATGACAGCGCAGTTATCGCGGTATAGCTACCCGCAATAGCCAGCAAGATTGTTGAGTGATCAATACGTTTGGCTACCGCTTCTGCACGCGGCGACAGCGAGCCAGAGTGATAGATCGCCGATACAGCAAGCATTGTGGTGACTCCAATTGCATACACAATGACAGCGAGGCGCTCGGTCCACGATTCAGCAATGATGATGAGCCACGCAAATAATGGAACTGCGGCGGTTGCGGCATGGCGGTGGATGTGGCCGCGAAATGCGGGACGATGATTGGCAGCATTTGCAGGGCCATTTTGCGTCTCGGTCACATGTCAGTTTCTCATGAATTCATAGGTATCGAAAGGGCGTGAGCATGTGTTGCGTATCACCTCTGATAGTGATACCCTATGGGGTATGTGTAGAGCAGTGACATGTAAGAAATGTGAAAAAGCGAGTTGGGCCGGATGCGGTGCTCATGTTGAGCAAGTGCTCGGCGGAGTCCCTATGTCGGATCGGTGCCAATGCAATACGGTAGGAGCAGAGTCAGGGAGATCGTCGCAACGTAGAGGCGTGTTATCTCGCTTGTTTGGTAAGGAGTAATCATGAGCACACAAACATTGACAATGGATAATTTTGAGACCACCGTGATGGCCGACGGCATCACCTTCGTTGATTTTTGGGCATCGTGGTGTGGTCCATGCAAGACATTCGGTCCAATTTTTGAAGATGCGGCAACAAATCATCCCGATATTCGTTTTGGCAAGGTCGACACCGAGGCAGAGCAGCAATTGGCTGGAGCCCTGCAGATTCAGTCGATCCCCACCATCATGGCTTTTCGAGATGGTGTTCTTCTTCACGCACAGGCCGGCGCATTGCCAGCAGCATCGTTTGAAGAGCTGATTCAAGCGGTGCGGAATGTGGATATGGAAGAAGTCCGCCGACAGATCGCCGAACACGAGTCACAAGAAGGAAATAGCTGACCTCTCGTTTGTACACTCGTCATTCGTATGACCTCGCATAACGTTCGTGTCGGCCTGCTCGCGTATGGCGCAATTGGGCATGAACACAACCTGGCGGTGCAACACACTGCCGGTCTTGAATT
>JBIJAO010000049.1:0-7307 GCA_044345725.1 Ilumatobacteraceae bacterium
GTAGCACTGCGTCCGCACCCGCAATAACAGCAATGGTTGCTCCAACTCCGGCGATGGTAAAAAGCAATCCACTGACAAGTCGACCCACCGACACAGCCGTTGTTTCAACAGCGGTTTCACGCATGGCTGCAAGCGGCGGTACGCGTCCCGCGCGTCGGGCGGGCAAGAACGACGACAACATTGTGACAAGAAGTCCGACAATGATGGTGCTGATGATCGTGCTTGTGGAGACAACAAGGCCGGTACTTGGCAAGTCGATGCCAAATGAACTCAACAGTGCACTGAGCCCACGAGATAACCCGATTCCCGACACTAAACCAATGACGGAACCAAAAATGCCAATGACGGCAGCCTCGATCAACATGGCACCTGTGACCTGTCGTTTGCTTGCACCAATAGCGCGCAATAAGGCGTTTTCCTTTTGCCGTTGAGCGGCACTGATAGAGAACACGTTGTAAATAACAAAACAGCCAACACCGAGTGCGATGTAGGAAAAGATACTGAGGAATATTGAGATAAACGAGAGTGCATCGCCAATCTGGTTCTGTGCTTCTTCGGTGATCTCTGCACCTGTCAATGTCTCGAGGCGGGAGTCTTTCGGCAGTACGTCATCGATTCGAGACGCAAGCTCTTCATCCGACAGCGAACCATCGCCAGTCACCAAGACTTGATCGACCACACCAGGTTCGGCAAGAAACTCAGATGCAGTTTCTACATCAAACAACGCAAATGTCGCGCCACCAGAGGTACGCACATCGCCGTACGACGCCACACCCACAATGGTGAACTCGCGACTTCCAGATTGGGCAATGACACGTGTCGAGTCACCAACGGTGAAATTTCCAAGGTCAAAGGTGTATTCATCTAGTGCGACTTCCGTGGCTCCATTCGGGAGGCGACCACTACTAATTGACCACAACGATCCTTTGTAATCGGTGATCACGCTGCCAAATGTGGGTGGTCCCTGTCCGTCACTTCCAAGTGGTTTTCCATCGGATCCCACAACACGCGCAAACGCTTGAATGTCGCCTGCTGCGTCAAGTACTCCGGGAACTTCCTTCACGGTGTCTACTAAAGATGCATCAATACGTGGGCGTTCCTCAATACCGAAACCAACTTCAATCACATCTGACGAACGAACATACGCGTTCACATTTTTGAATACGTCGGCAAAAAGGTTGTCAAATGATTGCGACAAGGTCGCTGAAAAAATGGATGTTCCCGCCAAGAATGCGGTTCCCAAGACAACCGCAATAGACGTTAAGGCCAGTCGCGTTTTTCGCGCAAGAACACTACGAAGTGCAAAACGAAACATACTGACGGGCTTAGTTGCCGAACTGCTTCATGCGATCGAGCACTCGTTCAGGAGTCGGTTCGCGCATTTCATCAACTACTTCACCATCAGCCAGAAAAATGATGCGGTCGGCGTAACTTGCTGCCACTGGATCATGGGTGACCATCACGATTGTTTGGCCAAGATCTTTTACCGCATGACGCATAAACGTAAGAATTTCGGTTCCTGACCGGCTGTCGAGGTTGCCAGTTGGTTCGTCGGCAAAAATAATGTCGGGCTGTGATGCGAGTGCACGTGCAACTGCAACGCGCTGTTGTTGACCACCGCTTAATTCACTAGGGCGATGCTTCAGACGATCCTCGAGATGAACAATACGAATCACTTCAGCGATCCACGCCTCATCACCGTCGTTGCCACCCAGCATGAGAGGCAACTTGATGTTTTCTTCTGCAGTCAAAGTGGGAACGAGATTGAATGACTGAAAGACAAAACCAATTTTGTCGCGACGAAGGCGCGTGAGGTCGCGGTCATTGAGATCATTGACGACAACCCCACCGATAATTGCGGTGCCAGAGGTGAGGTCTTCAAGCCCGGCCAAACAATGCATCAGCGTTGATTTGCCAGAACCACTCGGGCCCATGATCGCGGTGAATTCACCTTCGGCAAATTGCACGCTCACGTCACGTAGTGCGTGCACTTCACTGTCGCCAGTTCCGTAGATCTTGGATGCATGGTCTACGAGGGCTGCCACTGTGCTGGCAGGGGCCGGGGGTGGGAAAGTCATGCGTTATGTCTACTAAAGCAATCTGCGACCCACACGCCACCTGTGGTGACGCCGTGGTAATAAATGCTATTTATCTATTTATTTGGCTGTGGGAGCACGCGGAGATAGGGCTTCACGGTCTTCCAGCCTTGCGGGAATAACGTTTTTGCCTCGTCGTCGCTCACAGCGGCACCGATGATGACATCATCTCCATCGGTCCAGTTCGCAGGTGTTGCAACTTTGTATTTGGCAGTGAGCTGCAACGAATCAATGACCCGCAAGATCTCGTCGAAATTACGACCAGTGGAGGCAGGGTAGGTGAGTGTGAGTTTTACCTTCTTGTCTGGGCCAATGATGAACACCGAACGAACCGTGAAAGTGTCGTTTGCATTCGGATGAATCATGTCGTAGAGGTCAGACACTGTGCGATCTGCATCACCAATCATGGGGAAATTCACTGGTGTTCCCTGTGTTTCTGCGATGTCGCCTTCCCATTTCACATGTGAATCGACAGGGTCAACTGACAAACCGATGACTTTCACATTTCGTTTGTCAAACTCAGGTTTGATGCGTGCGACATAACCAAGTTCGGTGGTGCATACAGGAGTGAAATCTTTGGGATGGCTAAATAGGACGCCCCAGGAGTCTCCGAGCCAATCATGGAAGTGGATGGTGCCTTGTGTGGTGTCGGCGGTGAAATCTGGGGCGGTGTCTCCAAGACGAACAGACATGGTGAACTCCTTGTTCTACGTGTGCATACTCACGTTTCTCTAATTCCCGACCAATCTTATCGGGTTTTAAGGACTCTCCACCGAGTCACCCGAGATCTGCGCCAGCCCGTATTTTCGGGCGCTTGTAGCCTGAAGGGGTGGAACGCGGTGCACTTCAGACGGTCATTATGGATGGCAAAGTGTTGCGCGACGAGACCCTCGACCGCTTGCGTCATCGGATCGTTTCTGCGGGCAACCCCGACATCTGCTTGGCCACCGTTTTGGTGGGTGATGATGCTCCCAGCCATACCTATGTTGCAAGCAAGCACAAGATGGCCAATTCAGTAGGAATTCGTTCGGTGGGCGTCGAGCTGTCGGCTGAGACAACTCAAGCTGAACTCGAACAAGCAGTCGAGAAGTTGGTTGATGACAAGTCGGTGCATGGGATTTTGATTCAGATGCCTTTGCCTGAGCATCTCGATACAGATTCGGTGTTGCGATTGGTGCCCGCGGAAAAAGATGTCGACGGATTGACAGAAGCATCACTTGGCCGATTGATGCGTGGTGTTGACGGGCATGTTGGCTGCACACCACTTGGCGTGTTACGTCTGCTGCAGCGATACAACATTGAAACGTCTGGGCATCATGCAGTAGTGGTAGGACGGTCAACGTTGGTGGGACTACCACTAGCAGTACTGCTTGCACGCAAAGGAATTGATTGCACGGTCACACTCGCACATTCTCGTACTCGCGACCTTGTTGATGTGTGTCGGAATGCCGACATTTTGATCTCGGCCACTGGAATGGCGCGCAGTATTACTGCTGAACATGTAAAGACTGGCGCGGCCGTTATTGATGTTGGAATTTCACGCACCGAAGCAGGCATTGTTGGCGACGTTGATTTTGATTCTGTACTCGGAATCGCAGGTGCGGTAACACCGATGCCTGGCGGTACTGGGGTGATGACAGTTGCGTCGCTACTAGAGAACACACTTGCGGCTGCCCGCATGCAAGGGGTGTCAGTGTGAAGTTGCGCGCTTTCACTGCGACAGTCGCAGTGATTGTCGGAATGGTGACGTTTTCTGCAACGACATCTAGCGCAAACAGTGATCGGAGTGTGCGCGCTTCATCGGAAGAAGTGCAGGCCTATGCGGCTGGTCGATATATCGTCACGACTCGACGAAATGTCACTCCAGCTGCGCTTTTGAATGGACATCCAGGTGTTCGCTCTAAAGCAAGAACTTTTCGCTCTGCAATACGTGGTTTTGTCGCTGATCTAACTGCGGAGGAAGCAAACTCTCTGGTTAATGATCCGCAGGTTTTATCTGTGGAGCCTGACCAAATAATCAGGGTAGAAGCATTGCAGAGTCGAGACACCCTGCTGGTACCTGGAAATGTATGGGGAGTTGACCGCACTGATCAGCGTTCGCTACCACTTGATGAAAGTTTTACTGCTTCCACCAATGGTGCTGATGTGTACATCTATGTGGTGGACACTCCCATCCGTACTTCGCATTCGCAGTTTTTTACGGGTGCATCATCTCGAGTCTTGTCAGGCTTCCCAGATGGTTATTCGTTAGCCACAGGATGTGATGGGCACGGAACGCACGTTGCAGGTACTGCACTTGGTTCTACTGTTGGTATGGCACCTGCCTCAGCACTGATTCCGGTGCCGGTCTTGAATTGCTTAGGTTCTGGCAATTTAAGTGATGTAATTAGCGGACTTGAATGGATTCTTGATGATGTCGTTGACAACAATCGGCGTCCAGCAGTTGTCAACTTGAGTTTGGGCGGTCGAGTTTTTGCAGGGTTAGACAACGCTGTGAACAACTTGATTGCAGCCAATATCACTGTGGTAGTTGCTGCTGGAAACGCAACTCAAGATGCGTGCAATGTCTCGCCCGCTCGGACACCACTTGCTATCACTGTTGCTGCGTCGACTGTTACGGATCGTGAAGCGACTTTTAGTAACTATGGGAATTGCGTAGATATATTCGCGCCAGGCGTTGACACGCTGTCTGCCTGGTCAACGGGAGACGATGCGGGTGCATTTCTTGATGGCACGTCGATGGCGGCACCACATGTGGCCGGAGTCATCGCTTTGTACCTTGAAGCAAACCCATCCGCCACCCCCGAACAGGTATGGAACTGGCTACGTGTTAACTCCACTGGGTGTGTTATCACTTATCCCACGGCCCGTGCGTTGCGATCACCAAACAGGTTGTTGTATTCCGGTAACGCGTTAGGACGTCCATGTCCACCTAGTTCGGTCGCGGCGAGTGTCGGAGATTCAACCTCGAATGTGTCCTGGTCAATTCCGGAAGGGTTTAGTGGCTCTGAGGTCCTTACTTACTCTGTGACTACAGTTCCCGCAAGTGCTGGCTGTGTCACTACGGGATTTTCGTGTTCAATCACTGGTCTAATTAATGGGCAGCGATACTCGGTTTCGGTCGTGGCTTCCAACTCGTCGTTCACCAGTGCTACCGCGGCAACAACAACAGTCACTCCGGAAAGTGTTCCAATTGCTCCGACAATTTCTGGTGTCGCAATTGGGAACACAAGTGTAACAGTGTCGTGGGGGTCAGTTCCGTCTACTTCCACTGTCACTTACACTGCCATCGCACAGCCTGGTGGACAATCGTGTAGTACAACGCAATTAACGTGCACAGTTCCGGGCTTGACCAATGGCGCCACGTATACGTTTACTGTGGTCGCTGCAAACATCAGTGGTGCAGGTGCAACAAGTGTGGGCGCTGTGGCTACCACGTATACAACGCCACCAGCTCCTGTGGTGAGTCGCATCCGGACAAAGAGCAAGCAGATCACTCTCACGTGGAATGCACTTCAAGTTCCGTATGCACCTTCGTACACCGTGCGCGTGGCGGGTACCAACAAATCGTGTGTCACCACATCAACTTCATGCACTGTCACAAAATTGACAAATGGCAAGCGCTATCGACTGACGGTGACGGCTACAAACATTGTTGGTGACGGTCTGCCATCTCAGCGAACCTCATATGTAGTGCCAGGAATCAACGTTTTGCGAAACACAATTCCGAAGAAGAAAAAGGTCTTGCTGTCGAAATTTATGACCACGTTGTCGGCTGGCCGCAAGACCTACAAGGTGACGAAAGGTGCCTGCCGTATTTCATCGGGATATTTGGTGGCGCCGTCACGTACAGGCTCATGCACGTTGCAGCTATCTGTGTCGGCATCTGGTGCGTACCCCAGTATGTACAACACTGCCAATATCAAAGTGACGTGAACTTGTCACTAGACTGAAGCGTATGTCGCAGGGAAAAATCATTATCGATGTTCGTGATGTCGCTGAATATGAAGGCGGTCATGTGCAAGGCGCAATCAACATGAGCCTCAACGAAGGCGTATTTGAGCAGCAAATGATGAGTCTTGATCCATCCGTTTCGTACCAGTTGTATTGTCGCAGTGGTGGCCGATCAGGTATTGCAACTGATTTGCTACAACGCTCAGGTTTTGCAAATGTTGAAAACTTGGGCAGTGTTGAAGATGCAGCCGCAGCTTTGAATCTTCCGATTGTCTAAATCAATCTGTGTTGCATCGTTAACTCATAGAGGATGTTTATTTAGTTATCGACGAGTGTTGTCGAGATAAACCCCTAGTACTCAACAGGAACATTCATAAGGCTTGTCCTTTACACCATGGTGTAAAGGGGGCCGCCAATGAAGCGGATTGTCGTATGTGTTCTTGTTTCGATGTTCATGGTGTCTGTGCAGTCCGTTCAGGCCAGTACCACCGTTACCGAAGGAATTTCATCAACAGGTCGAGAATCGACCCGGCTTGTGGTGGGAGATAATCACTCGTGTCTGTTGTTACACGACGGATCTGTGAAGTGTTGGGGTGACAATACGTACGGTCAACTAGGTGTTTCGGGTATTACTTCAAGCAAAACTCCAGTAACAGTTTCATCGTTTGGCGCAAGCCGTTATGCAATAGAAATTGCAGCTGGAAAGCAACACACATGTGCATTACTCAATGACGCATCTGTCTCCTGCTGGGGTGACAATGGATTTGGCAATTTAGGTGATGGGACGTATGTAACTTCCATGGTTCCTGTTGCCGTATCAATGGAAGGCAAGAAAGCCCTCAAGATTGCCGCAGGTGGCCATACCACCTGCATGCTAAGCACTAGCCGCGTTCTGCTTTGCTGGGGTAGTAACTCGAGTGGCCAAATTGCATCGCCTACTGATCTGATGTCGGGTACTCCGATTGACGTAGATATCGAAACAAATGTAAGCAATTTGACGATCGGAGCAACGCATGTTTGCGCATTAGGTACTGACGCCATTTGCTGGGGAGGGAATGGTGCCGGCCAATTAGGTGACGGGACATTGGTGGAACGTAATGTGCCTGAACCGGTGTCGTCATTTGGTTCAAATAAGATGAGCACCAAGATGTCTGCGGGAGACTCACATACGTGTGCTGTACTTAATTCGGGGAAAATAAAATGCTGGGGATCAAATAGCTCTGGTCGATTGGGAGACGGTACTAACACAGACCGAAC
>JBIJAO010000026.1:0-23108 GCA_044345725.1 Ilumatobacteraceae bacterium
AGGTGGCAATCACCGCATCTGCAAGAGATTTTGCAACATCTCGCGCACGATCAGGTGATGTGGCTTCCACCATCACACGCACTAATGGTTCGGTGCCAGAGGCACGCACCAACACTCGACCATCATCTCCCACGGTGGCCTCGGCAGCGGCAATGGCGTGTGCCAACACATCAGCAGGGTTATCCACTTTTTGCACCGTACGCACATTGATGAGCACTTGTGGGAAACGTGTCATCGTAGCGCGTGCTTCGTCTTCTAATGACACATCTCCTGAGGCAACACCGCGACGCACGAGGTAGTCACACAAAAACAACGCTGCTAGCAATCCGTCGCCTGTTGTTGCATGCGCACGATAAATAATGTGTCCGCTTTGTTCACCACCAAGTACAAGATCATGTTCTTCCATGGCAACTAATACGTTGCGGTCACCAACAGGTGTCACCACAACATCAATGCCAGCATCACCCATGGCACGATGGAACCCCACGTTGGTCATCACCGTCACCGCAACACTGCGATTGCGCAACAAACCACGTTCCGCTAAATCACGAGCTGCGAGTGCCAACACATGATCACCGTCTACTTCAAACCCACTCGCACACACAGCAATGAGACGATCACCATCGCCATCAAAGGCCACACCAAAATGCGCGCCATGTTCGCGCACCAACGACACCAGCGCGTGTGGATGCATCGCCCCACAGCCATCATTGATGTTTCGCCCGTTCGGTGATGCATTTACCACCACCGCATCAGCACCCGCTGCAGCAAATGCGGCCGGTGCCACATTTGACATTGCACCGTTGGCACAATCCACCACAATGCGAAGACCTGCCAGCGAACCGCGACCCACCACTTCCACACAGTGCGCCACATACTCATTTAATAACGATGATTCAACATGGGTGGTGCCACCACGGGGGTCGCCAGCACCATTTGCCATTGCGTGCCATTCGCGTTCGATTTCTATTTGCTGGGCATCGGACAACTTCGTGCCACCTGGGGCAAACACCTTGATGCCGTTATCAGACCACGGATTATGTGATGCGGTAATAGCAATACCTGCCATGTGATGACGTTCGCTCACAAACGCAACAGCGGGGGTTGGCGCAACACCAAGCACCGACACGGTGATGCCTTCAGCAGTAATGCCCGCAATTAACGCACGTTCAAAGTCTTCGCCACTTTCACGCGTGTCACGTCCAATACATATGGCATCAGGTGTTAAGACGCGCGCGACGGCACGACCAAGATCGCGGACCATGTCGGTGGTGAGTTCATCGTGGGCAACGCCACGCACACCATCTGTTCCAAAACGCAACATAGACAATTGCTGACACCAGCAGATCTGCTGCACACAAGGCACGCGAGGTGCCGTGCAAATCAGCGCTTGGTGTACTGAGGAGCCTTACGGGCTTTCTTCAATCCGTACTTCTTGCTTTCCTTGCGACGTGAATCGCGGGTGAGCAAGCCGGCTTTTTTCAAAGCGGGACGGGTTTCAGGATCGAGATCAATAAGTGCGCGTGCAATTGCCATGCGCAATGCGCCGGCCTGACCATTGACGCCACCACCAAAGATGTTTGCGGTGATGTCGAAGCTTGTTTCGGTGTTGGTGACGCGAAGAGCTTCTGTCACAACCATGCGCTGTGTTGCGGTGGTGAAATAGGCCTCGATGGGCTTGTTGTTGACAACAATGGTGCCGCTACCTGCGCGAATGTTCGCGCGAGCAACAGCTTCTTTGCGACGACCGGTTGTTTGTGACAATGGAACAGTAGACATGAAGGACTCCTTGTATTAGCGCTTGGCGCCAGGGATAGAAAGAACAACAGGTGATTGTGCTGAGTGTGGATGCTCGGGACCGGCATACACCTTCAACTTCTTCACCATCTGACGACCAAGTGGTCCTTTTGGCAACATGCCAGCAACCGAACGACGAATAGCGTCGTCTGGCTTACGGCTGAGCAACTCACCATATGTTTCAGACTTCAAACCACCGGGGTAACCCGAGTAGGTGTACACCATATTCTTGTCTGCTTTTCCAGAGGTGAGAACCACCTTGGATGCATTAATAACAATGACGTGATCGCCGGTGTCCATGTGGGGAGCAAATGTTGGCTTGTGCTTGCCGCGCAAGATACGCGCAACTTCGGTGCACAGGCGACCAAGCACCATGCCTTCGGCGTCGACAACATGCCACTGACGCTCAATCTCGCTGGCCTTTGGTGAGTATGTACGCATGAAACTTTCCTTCACAAGTGGCACCACCCCTTGGCGGCACCCCGGCAAACCCGGAACCGTTAAATGATACGGGTCTCTGGGAAAAATCGGCAACCCCTTGTGGGGCTTGGGGATGGACTTCACCTGAGCAATGCCGGAGTTCGGTACCGCTAGTCGGCATCTGCGTCATCGAGCCTCTCCTTGTAAGAGATAAGGTCGAATTGTGTCGCGATTCGGCCATAAATCAGTAGGGCACTTGAACTGCGATCGGCCAATTAACGATTAAACCTGGGTTATTGGTTGCGTCGCGCGACGTCACCTGCCAACACCCCTTCCCTACTCTGACAATGTGACTAATTACGTCTCCTTGTTGCTGTCGCACGTCCGACTAGTGCGACAGACGCGGGAAATCGAGAATCGCTTACGTGATACGCATGATTCCTTTGACGACATTCGTCAACATGCGCTGGAGACTCGCAGCAATCTGACTGATCACCACGGTGAGCGTTATCTCCCCGACCCTGATCTCCCGACACCAGAGGACATCGAACTGATTCTGGCTGTCGACCATTTACGTTCAGCACGCCAAAAGATTGAACGCCCGTGGATGAAGGCATCTCTGGCGTGGCGCGCAGGAGATGAACCACGTCAGCAACTTCGAGGAATTGGTTATCCATGGCGAGCTCGGAATAACAAGAACATTCGTCAACAATGGGAAAAATTGCTGTCGCTTGCAGAGAAATCATTGCACGACACTCGTCGCATTATTGATGGTGAACTTTCTCCTGATCTCGTCTCTGAGGTCACTCAATATCAGCCCGTAACGGCCGAAGCTGCAGCCGTTGTTGCTGCGTATCGTGCGAACAACGCTGCGTTTGTTGCTGAGTTAGAACAACTCCGCTACACCGTCCCGCAAACTGAAACGCCCAGTGAACCACGTGGTATGCACGGTGGTCTTCCATTTGAGATTGCACAACGCGTGGAAACCACCATGTTGGAAACAGGTCCACTTCTTGCGACGTTGCGCCGGTATCAAGAATTTGGTGCGCGCTATCTCATTGCCCAACAACGTGCATTGCTGGGAGACGACATGGGGTTGGGAAAGACGATCCAGGTACTTGCCGCCATGTGTCATCTTCACGCCAAAGGCGCTCGACATTTTTTCGTAGTGGTTCCCAACAGCGTGTTGCTGAACTGGGAGCGAGAAGTCACCAAACACACTGAACTATCGGTGGTAATCGCCCACGGCGACGAACGTGAGGAGCGCATCGCACAGTGGCGCGACAACGGTGGCGTGGCCATCACTACCTACGGCACATTGCAAAAGATTCTTCATCTCATCCCCCATGTCGACATGGTGGCTATCGACGAAGCTCACCTGGTGAAAAATCCCGAAGCCCAACGCACCCAAGCGGTTGCTCGACTCACCAAAGGATGTGACTACGTCACACTCATGACGGGAACAGCGTTAGAGAACCGACTTGATGAGATGCTGGCACTTGCCGCTCTTGCCCAACCAGAGATGGAACCCGTCTTTCAGCAGATGTCGCGAATGGCAATCGAATACATTCGCAGCGAGGATCTCATCGACCAAGTTGCACCGGTGTATTTGCGCCGCACACAAAAAGATGTTCTGTTCGAATTACCTGAGCGCATCCTCCTTGATAACTGGGTGATCCCAAGCGAAGACGACAAGGCTGCCTACCTTCTCTCTCCTGCCCAGGTGATGTCACGACGACTTGCCGCCACCCGCGGTGATGGTTCACCAGCATCAGCAAAGTATGAACTCTTACTGGATCTCGTGGAAGAACATCGCCAGGCTGGGCGAAAGATCGTGGTGTTTTCCTTCTTCCGCGACGTGATTACTGACGTGTGCAACATGTTGGGAGGAACCCCGTCAATTACTGGTGACATCTCGAGTATTGAACGACAGAAGATCATCGACTCGTTTGCGTCTGACCCTGACCAATCAGTGTTAGTTCTACAGGTGGATGCTGGCGGCGTGGGTATCAACCTGCAATGTGCCCAAGTGGTGATCTTGATGGAAGCACAGTTCAAACCCAGTACCGAGTGGCAAGCCATTGCACGTGTTCACCGCATGGGACAAAGTCGCCAGGTGATTGTTCATCGCCTACTTGCGATTGGCACTATTGAAGAACGACTGGTGCAGTTAATAGAGATGAAGGCGAAACTGTTTGAGTCATACGCACACGACAGTTCTGTGCGAAACGCAAGTTCAATGGCCACAGACACAGGCCCGAGCATCGAAGCCCAACTCCAGCAACTCTTGGATGACAACCCAACTTCGTAACTTATGAATTCAAGTACCTCCAATTCCATCTAGGTGCACATCCACTAATGTTGCATCCATGATTCGACCGGCATTACCAGCATGACGCCACAATCCACTTTCACAGCAGAGGAACTTCATCAAATCCTTGTTGATATCGGTCTTGAAACGAACGTTGTCGTAGAAAACGATGACGAAGGCGACATGTGGATTATTTACTGTGAACTCGGTTCGGTCCGCTTTAGATTCATCTTGTTGTCAGACCCTCCAAACTTTGACGGTGCTCTTCTCTTTGCTATGCGCACTACTTCTCACAATCCATTCAAGTTCGCAAATGCGTATAACGAAGTGCATCAACAAGCTGCGGTGTACATTGTTACTGATTCAGATGGTCGCCCTGAAGTAGACGAAGATGGTGAATTTGCGATAAGGCTAAGGCTTCTCATTCCTTTCTACGGTGGCGTCACAAGTGAATACATTTCTTTTTGTGCGTCAATATGGATAGAGGATCTCCTTGACTTTTATGAAATTGAGGACGACGATACAGAGCGGACCTCAAGCGAGATTCCAATACCCGATGATGAAGTACGCGAAATGAACCTTTCTCAACAAATTGAGTGGGCCCTTGGTGACTCGATTCCTCGTACGGCTAGAGAACTCGCCGAGCGCCTCATGACTACAAAACACGATATCAATAGTGCGCTCTATCAAAATCGTGCCTTGTTTGTCAAAAACGATGGTCAACCACCTCGTTGGACTCTCACAGATTCTTGAAGAATACTTTCACGTGCGCCTTTGACCTCAGTACTTCGGGTATGTGTCAGTCATCAGGAACACGTAGGAACTCAGTACCCGACTTCCCACAAGAACAGCCCTTGAGGTGGGGCCAGTCGTGGAGTGAGCGATCGGTCTTTTGCTAGTAACACTTGTCGTGTCTCTGATGGTTTGCGTTTGTGCGCACCTACTTCCACCATGAATGCCACAATCGAGCGCACCATTTGGTGACAAAACGCATTCGCGCGAATGTCAAACACCAGTTGCCCGTTACCCATGTCGTGCCAGTCGGCCAACATCACATTGCGGATCATCGACTTTGGTCGTTGTCCCTCTACCTCAATGGGTTTTTTGCAAAACGACGTGAAGTCGTTGCTGCCCAATACGCCATCACATGCGAGTTGCATCATTGGTATTGACAATGGTTCGCGCACATGCCATGTGCGATCTAGCAACATGGGGTCTGACGTGGGCGTGTTTAACACGAAGTATTTGTAGTGACGCCACTTGGCCGAATAGCGCGCATGAAAATCGTCGGCCACCCACACCAGCTCGCGCACCGAAATATGTGGTCCACACAATGCATTGACACCTATTTGCAAACGCTCTAAGTCGACATCTTCGGGTAAATCACAGCTCACCACTTGCGCGCGCGCATGCACTCCTGTATCGGTGCGCCCTGCAACCACGATCTCTGTGCTACACCTGGCAACAGTGTTAATGGCATCAAGCAACAACCCGCCAACTGTCTCGATACCGTCGTTTGCTGCAAAGCCGTGAAACGGTGCGCCGTTGTAGGCAACAATGAAACGAGCCCGCCTAGTGGCGGGCTCATTCGTAGAAGTGTCCGGCGTTGTCACCGGTTAAGTCTTTCAGACCAGTTCGATGCGCGCCATCGGCGCTGCGTCACCCTGGCGAGTTCCAAGTTTCAAGATGCGGATGTATCCACCATTGCGCTCGGTATAACGAGGGGCAACCTCTTTCACCAACTTGGCGGTCATTTCCTTATCTCCCAAGTAGCCCTGGATTTGGCGAAGGCGGTGAACGCTCATAGCCGATCCGTCTTGGGCTTTCTTTGCCTTGGTGATCAACTTTTCTGCAATCGGACGCAATGCCTTTGCTTTTGCTTCAGTGGTGACAATGCCTTCTGCTGCAAAAAGTGATGCGGCGAGGTTTGCCATGAGCAAACGCTGGTGTGCAGCACTGCCGCCGAAATTACGGGCGCGACGTGGTGTTGCTGGCATGGTGGACTCCTAAATTCCTCGTTACGAACGCAGCGTGAGGCCGCGCTCGTCAAGCTTCTGAATAATTTCGTCAAGGCTCTTTTGACCAAAGTTGGTGATGTTCAAGAGGTCTTCTTCAGACTTCAACAACAGTTCGCCAATGGTGTTGACCTGTGCGCGCTTCAAGCAGTTACGTGGACGCTCGCTGAGATCAAGATCCTCGATGGCATGATCAAGGTCTGGCATACCAACGTTTGCACCAACTGGCTCTGACAACTCAAGACCCTGCTGCTCTTCTGACAAGTTGGCAATGAGGTCAACAAGTGAACGCAGTGTTGCAGCTGCTGATGCAAGTGCATCACGTGGAGTAATGGAACCATCTGTTTCGATGTCGAGAACAACGCGGTCATAGTTGGTGCTTTGACCAACACGTGCAGGTTCAATGTCGAACATCACACGACGAACAGGCGAAAAGATTGCATCAACAGTGATGACGCCAATGATGCGATCATCGGCATCGCGCTCTGATGACAAGTATCCGCGACCCTGCTCAACAGTGATGTCGAGTGCAAGTTGTGCACCAGCATTCAGTGTTGCCAAGTAGAGATCTTTGTTGAGCACTTCAACATCTGATGGACACGGAATGTCACCAGCGGTCAGTGTCATTGGACCCTTCACGTCGAGACGCAACACGACGGGCTCATCGTTGGTGCTTGTGAAGACAATGTCTTTGAGGTTCAACACGAACTCGGTGATGTCTTCTGACATACCGGGGATCGTGGTGAATTCGTGCTGTGCGTTGTCGAACTTGACCGTGGTGATTGCTGCACCAGGAATAGATGACAACAGTGTGCGGCGCAATGAGTTGCCAATGGTGTGTCCAAAGCCAGGCTCAAGTGGGCCAATCGCAAAGCGTTGACGAATCGGATCGTCGTCGCCAATTGCTTCGACAGAGGGACGTTGGATAACAAGCATGTTGGTCTCCTAAAAAGGGCGGGTGGGGACTACTTGGAGTACAACTCAACGATGAGTTGCTCGCGGACGGGAACATCGATGTGATCGCGCTGTGGCAGATCACGCACGGTGACTTGCTTGTCGCCTCCCTCTAACCAACCAACAAGTGGTCGATCGAGAGTGTCGATGTTGTGTTGAATTTGAATCATCTTTGCTGCCTTGGGAGACAACGAAACGACTTGACCTTTTTTCACGCGGTATGACGCAATGTCTACGCGCTTGCCATCAACCAAGATGAGGCCATGGTTCACGAACTGGCGAGCCTGCGGACGGGTTGCTCCCCATCCGGCGCGGAACACCACGTTGTCGAGACGCTGTTCCAAAAGTCGCAACAGGTTTTCACCAGTTGGTCCCTGGAGACGGTTTGCCTCTTCATAGGTACGACGGAATTGACGCTCGAGAACGCCATAGATGTACTTGGCCTTTTGCTTTTCCTGCATCTGAGCGAGGTATTCGCTACCAGCAGAGCGACGACGGGTACGACCGTGTGCACCTGGTGGGAACGGACGACGATCGAGTGCACGACTGCCTTTGGCGTTTTCGAAAATGTTCGTGTTGAGACGACGTGAAATACGAACTTTGGGTCCGGTGTAACGGGCCATGACTAGCTCCTCCGACGCTTTGCTTGACGACACCCGTTGTGTGGAACGGGAGTGACATCTTTGATGCCAGTGACTTCGATACCAACGTTTTGCACCGAACGAAGAGCCGTGTCACGTCCAGAACCTGGACCCTTTACATGCACTTCGGCGCGGCGAAGACCGTGTTCCATTGCAGCGCGTGCAGCTTTTTCGGCTGCCATCTGTGCGGCAAATGGAGTGGACTTGCGTGAACCTTTGAAACCAACTCCACCGGAAGACGCCCATGCAATGACGTTTCCTTCTGTGTCGGTGATGGACACGATGGTGTTGTTGAACGAACTCTTGATGTGAACGACACCCGTGGTGACGTTTTTGCGCTCGCGCTTGCGTGGACGACGACCGCCCGCTGCTGGCTTTGCCATGTCGTAACTACCTCACTGCCTTTTTCTTGTTGGCAACAGTCTTTTTTGGACCTTTGCGTGTGCGCGCATTGGTGTGTGTGCGCTGACCACGCACTGGAAGTCCTTTGCGATGGCGAATGCCTTGCAAGCAACCGATTTCCATTTTGCGTTTGATGTCTTGTTGAACGTCGCGGCGAAGATCGCCTTCAACGTTTGCGTTTTGATCGACCCATGCGCGGATGCGATTCACTTCTTCTTCGGTGAGATCGCGTACGCGTGTGCTGGGGTTCAGTCCCGTTGCCTCGCAGATGCGCTGTGCAGTGGTGTTCCCAATGCCAAAAATGTAGGTAAGTGAAATCACCAAACGCTTTTCGCGTGGGATGTCAACGCCAGAAATACGTGCCATGAATAAATCGATCCTTCTTTTCTTTAACCCTGGCGCTGCTTATGGCGCGGGTTTTCGCAGATCACTTGCACACGTCCATGACGGCGAATGACCTTGCACTTCTCACAAATTTTTTTGACGCTTGGGCGTACTTTCATGTCGATCTCACTTGAAGCGATATGTAATGCGACCTCGGGTGAGGTCGTATGGTGTGAGCTCCACCTGGACTTTGTCGCCGGGAAGAATACGGATGTAGTGCATGCGCATTTTTCCGGAGATGTGCGCTAACACTTTGTGACCGTTCTCAAGCTCCACACGAAACATTGCGTTCGGGAGAGACTCAAGAATCGTGCCCTCGAGCACGATTGCATCTTCTTTGGGGTTAGCCAGGACGGACTCCTTTGATGGAACTGACGGTTGACCCCAAGGCGGCGCGACGTGGTCGAACCTGTCTTAGGGACAAGTGATAATGCTATCGGCGGATAAGACCTGCGCCAATAGGGGCTTTTAGCATCTTCACGAACCCTGATCGATGGTTTTCCTCAGACGGGCAAAAACCTCGTCTGGGTGGCCCACTCCATCGACCGAGGCCAACTTGCCGGCATTGCCGTAATAGTCAATGAGGGGCTGGGTCTGGGTTTCATAGAGATCGAGGCGCTTGTTGATGGCCTCTGGGGTGTCATCGTCTCGCTGCACCACATCGCCACCGCAGTTGTCGCAGGTCCAGGGGCTGGGTTCGTTGCCCGTGGCGGTGAAGTTGGCACCGCAGTCGCGACACACGCGCCGGACCGAGAGGCGCGACAACACAAGCTCGCGGGGCACCACAAGGTCGATGGCCATCTCGAGTGGCAGATCAGTGGTGATCTCATCGAGGGCGATTGCCTGGGCGACGGTGCGGGGAAAACCATCAAGGATGTATCCGCGACCAGCAGCGTCTTTTTCTTTCAGGCGTTCATTGATGATGCCAACGACGATCTCATCGCTGACAAGACCGCCGGCGTCGATGATGGCTTTTGCTTGCTTGCCAAGTTCAGTTCCCTCGCGAACAGCGGCACGCAAAATATCGCCCGTTGAAATATGTGGCACCACATAGTGATGCGACAAACGGATGCACTGTGTGCCTTTGCCAGCACCTTGGCGCCCAAATAAAACAAGCCGTGTCATGGTCTACCTAGAAACATCACCGTATGGGTGATGTTATTTAAGGAACCCTTCGTAGTTACGCAACATGAGTTGGCTATCAATTTGACGCATCAACTCAAGTGCAACACCTACTGCAATAAGAACTGTTGTTCCTGCAAATGGGAACGACTGCACATCGCCCACCCACAAAATGATGTACGGCAAGATGGCAATAGATGCCACAAACAATGCACCAGGCAATGTAATACGGTTCACCACTTTTGCAAGGAAGCGTTCAGTTTGTGGACCAGGGCGAATACCGGGGATGAATCCACCTTGCTTACGCAACTGATCTGCTTGACGAATGGGGTCGAAGGCAATGGAGTTGTAGAAGTACGCGAACGCAACGATGAGACCAAAGAACAGCGTGATGTACACGATGTTTTGGCTGTTCACCAAGTAGTCGTTCACAAACGATGCGACGCTTCCGCGCCAGCCCTCGCCGCTACCAAGAACGTTTGAGAGCAACACGGGAAGGAGCAACACCGACGACGCAAAGATGATCGGCACGATGCCGGCCTGGTTGACCTTCAACGGAATGTAGGTGCTTTGGCCACCCGTCATACGACGACCCACCACGCGCTTTGCAAAGTTCACCGGGATACGACGCTGTGCAAGTTCGACGCGTACAACCGCGACCAAGATGCCGATTGATACTGCGAGCAAGATTGCAAACACGATGAATTTCTTGCTTTGCAAAATTGAGTAGTAGCTGTATGGCAGACCCGCGATGACCGACGCAAAGATGATGAGCGACATACCGTTGCTGATACCGCGCTGGCTGATGAGCTCGCCCATCCACATAAGAAGTGCGGTGCCCGCAACAAGTGATGGAATAACAAGTAGCGCGCGTGGCATGAACGGATCGAGAAGAACAACGTCGGGGGCTTGTGCTGCTGCACCAAAGAACGCCGAACCGTTTCCTTGACCAAAGATGAACGTGAGACCAGCGCCTTGCAACAATGCAATAACAATGGCCACGTATCGCGTGGTCTGTGTGATCTTTCGTTGACCAACAGCACCCATCTCTTGCCATTCCTGCAATTTGGGAATGACCACGTTCAACACCTGCATGATGATGCTGGCGGTGATGTAGGGCATGATGCCAAGAGCAAAGATCGAGAACGATCCGAATGCTCCACCAGAGAACAAGTTCAAAAAGCCAAGTGCACCTTGTGACTCGGCGGCCTCGCTCAACTGTTTCACCGCTTGCGGATCAACGCCGGGAACACGAATAGCGGTACCGAAGCGATATAAGAGGATGATCAAGAGCGTGAAAAACAGCTTCTTGCGCAGATCCTCCACCTTGAAGATGTTCTTCAGGTTAGAGAGCACGTCGGTCTCCTTGTTCCAAGTAGTGGATTCGAGCGTAAACGATCAAACCGCTGGTTAGCGATTGGTGAATTGGTTGCCCTTGGCTGGAGGACGAACCTTGTGCCGCAAAGGCAACTTGGTGACGCTGCCACCGGCGGCCACGATTGCTGCTTCTGCTGCCTTCGATACGGCGTGAGCCGAGACATTGACCGGGCGCGAAATGGTGCCACGAGCAAGGATCTTCACGAGGGTTCCCTTGTGGGCGATGCCTTTTGCCACCATCACCTCGGGGGTGACGTCGGTTGCATCGATGGAATCAAGAGCATCCAAGTTGACCGCGTAGTACTCGACGCGGAAGGGGTTGTTGAAGCCCTTCAACTTTGGAACGCGCTGCTTGAGGGGCATTTGGCCACCTTCAAAACCGCGCGCCACGGTGTTACGGGCGTACTGACCTTTGGTGCCACGACCCGCGGTCTTTCCGCCTTTACCACCGATACCGCGACCAACGCGCTTGCGACGCTTGGTGCTACCTGGTGCTGGTGCAAGTTCATCTACACGCATGATTACTTGTTCTCCTGTACATCGATGAGATGAGGAACGCGAGCGATCATGCCGCGAATCTCTGGGCGATCAGGCAACGTGTTGGTGTCGCCGATCTTTCGTAGTCCGAGTGCGCGAAGCGTTCCACGAGTTTTTGGCTTCGTGGAAATTGATGAACGCTTCAACGTCACAGTGATTGTGTCAGCCATGATCAGTGAACCTCGCCTGCTGCGATTGCCTTCTTGCGATCTTCGTATGCCTTCAACATGCCTTTTGGCACGAATGAATCGGCAGGAATACCGCGGCGCTTTGCGACTGCATCGGGACGTTGTAGATCGCGCAAACCTTGAATGGTTGCGCGGGCAACGTTGATTGCATTTGCTGAGCCAAGTGACTTTGCAAGTACGTCGTGAATGCCGGCTTCTTCCAAGATGATGCGTGCTGCACCACCGGCGATAACACCGGTACCAGGAGCAGCAGGCTTCAACAGAACGCGACCAGCACCGCTCACTCCAAGAATGGGGTGTGTGATGGTGCTACCAGCAAGTGCAACATCAAACATGTTGCGCTTTGCTTCTTCGGTTCCTTTTTGAATTGCCAATGGCACTTCTTTTGCTTTGCCGTAGCCAAGACCAACGCGACCGTTGCCATCACCGACAACAACAAGTGCGGTAAATGAAAAGCGACGTCCACCTTTCACCACTTTTGCAACGCGGTTGATGTGAATGACGCGCGACTCGCGTACGCCACCTTGTTCGGCGCCCGGTGCGGGATTCGTTACGTTGCTCATCAGAACTCCAGTCCTGCTTCACGGGCAGCTTCCGCTACCGCTTTCACGCGACCATGGAACGGGTAGCCACCGCGGTCGAAGACCACCTGTGACACACCAGCAGATTTGGCGCGCTGTGCGACTAATTGTCCGACCTTTGTTGCCGCTGCAACAGTTGCACCACTGTCGCTACGGAACTCAGATTCGGTTGTTGACGCAGCTGCGACAGTGCGACCAAGGTCGTCGTCGATCAACTGCACGTTGATGTGCTTATTGGTGCGATGCACTGCCAAGCGCGGACGCTCGGTGGTGCCATGAATTTTTTTGCGAACGCGACGGTGACGACGAAGACGTCCCTCGCGGCGAATACGTGCGATGTTTGACATAACTTCCCTACTCCCGCACTATTTCTTTCCGGCTTTGCCGGCCTTACGGATGATGCGCTCGTCGAGATACCGCACGCCCTTGCCCTTGTATGGCTCTGGCTTACGGATGGAACGAATGTTTGCAGCAACTTGGCCGACTAATTCTTTGTCGATGCCCTTGACGATGACGCGTGTCTGCACTGGCACTTCGAAGGAGATTCCTTCTGGTGCGTTCACCATGACGGGGTGTGAAAACCCAAGTGCAAGACGAAGGTTTTGGCCTTGTGCTTCAGCGCGATATCCAACGCCAACAATTTCGAGCTCTTTGGCGAAACCGTCGGTGACACCAACAACCATGTTGTTGACAAGTGAACGAACAAGACCGTGCTTTGCGCGGTTGTCGCGTTCGTCGTTTGGACGCTCAACAAAAAGAGTTGACTCTTCTTGACGAACAGTGATCTCACCAGGAATTTCACGTGAGAGTGTGCCCTTTGGGCCTTTCACGGTGATGGTGCGGCCAGAGACCGACACGTCGACTCCTGATGGAACAGTGATGGGTGCTTTACCAATTCGAGACATGTTGTGTTCCTTCCTTGGTCACCACACGAAGCACAGGACTTCGCCGCCGACTTTGCGCTTACGCGCTTCGCGGTCGGTCATGAGTCCTTGACTGGTGGATAACACTGCAACGCCCAAACCACCGAGCACGCGAGGTACCGACTTTGAGTTGCGGTACACGCGAAGTCCGGGGGTCGACACGCGCGTCACACCAGAGATGGTGCGAGCACGATTGTCGGCGTACTTCATTTCGATAGTGAGGGCGTTACCTGGACCCTTAGTGGACGGTGCCACTGAGAAGTCTGCGATGTAACCCTCGCTCTTTAGGATTTGCGCCAAAGCAACTTTTTGCTTTGACGAAGGCATGACCACGGTGTCGTGCATCGCAACGTTGGCGTTGCGGATGCGTGTGAGCATGTCGGCGATGGGATCTGTCATCATTTGCTGTACCTCACCAACTTGCCTTTGTCACACCAGGAATTTCACCCGCGTGTGCCATTTCACGGAAACAAACGCGACAGAGTCCGAACTTGCGGAACACCGAACGTGCGCGACCACAACGACGGCAGCGGGTGTAACCGCGCACCTTGTACTTGGGCTTTGCGTTTGCCTTATTAATCAGAGATTTCTTAGCCATTGCTTTTTACCTGCCTACTTCCTCTTGCCGCCACGATTTGCTGGTCCCCGTTTTTTCTGCACAGCCGGGGGGCCGCCTTCGTTGCCACGCTTGAAGGGAAATCCGTATGCATCGAGCAACGCTTTGCCTTGCTCGTTTGTCTTTGCTGTGGTGACGATGGTGATGTCCATGCCACGTTGTGCATCGATCTTGTCGTAGTTGATCTCGGGGAACACTGTTTGTTCGCTGAGACCAAATGTGTAGTTGCCACGACCATCCCATGAATGTGCGGGAAGGCCACGGAAGTCACGAATACGAGGAATCGCAACAGACAACAAGCGGTCGAAGAATTCCCACATGCGATCGCCACGCAAAGTGACTTTGCAACCAATTGCTTGGCCTTCACGCAACTTGAAACTTGCGATGGAATCGCGTGACTTTGTCACGATTGGCTTTTGGCCAGAGATCAACGTGAGATCGGCAACTGCGCCTTCGAGCAGCGATGGCTGCTGTGTTGCGCGTCCGACACCCATGTTGATGACGATCTTTTCCATCGTTGGCACTTGCATGACATTGCTGAGACCAAGCTGGCTCATGAGAGCTTGCTTGATTTCTGCGTCATAGCGCTGCTTTAAACGAGGAGCGGTAGCGGTAGCCATCAGATTTCCTCTCCGGTCTTTTTCGCCACGCGGGACTTAGCGCCATCTTTGGCAACTTTGTAACCAACGCGTGAGGTTTTGCCTTTGCTGACGAGCATCACGTTTGATGCGTCCATTGGCATTTCTTTGTCGATGATTCCACCGGCCTGTGTTTGGCTGCGCGCTTTGGTGTGGCGCTTTGACACATTACGACCGGTCACAATGACCTTGTTTTTCTTGGGGTACACAGCAGCGATTTCGCCCTGCTTGCCCTTGTCTTTTCCGGCGATGATCTCGACGGTGTCACCTTTGCGCAACTTCATGTCACAACACCTCCGGTGCAAGCGAAACAATACGCATGAACTTTTTGTCGCGAAGCTCGCGACCAACGGGTCCGAAAATACGGGTGCCACGTGGCGTGAGATCTTCTTTGATGAGAACCGCAGCGTTTTCGTCGAAGCGAATGTATGAACCGTCTGGACGACGCTTTTCTTTCTTGACGCGCACAACAACACAACGCACTACTTCACCTTTTTTCACGGCGGCGCCTGGAATGGCGTCTTTCACCGTGCCGATGAACACGTCACCGATTGATGCGTAGCGACGACGTGTACCGCCGAGCACTTTGATAACGAGAACTTCACGTGCACCGCTGTTGTCGGCAACGCGAAGACGAGACTCTTGCTGAATCACTTTGCACGCTCCAGAACTTCAACAACACGCCATACCTTTGTCTTTGACAGTGGACGTGTTTCCATGACGCGAACGCGGTCGCCCACGTTGACATCGTTTGTTTCGTCGTGCGCGTACAACTTCTTGGTGCGCATCACGAACTTTGCGTATTTGGGGTGACGCACGCGCTCGACAACTGCGACAACGGCGGTCTTGTCCATTTTGTTGGACACGACGATGCCTTCGCGCACTTTGCGGGCACTGCGTTCTGTGGTTTCTTCTGCCATGTGACTACTCACTTCCCTGCAGCCTCAGCAGCAGCGATTTCGCGCTGGCGGATGAGTGTGTTGATACGAGCGATGTGGCGACGAACCTTTTGCAACTCTGAGTGATCCTCGAGCTGTCCGGTTGCGTTGCGGAATCGCAGGTTGAGAGCCTCTTGCTTTGACGCGCGCAACTCTGAAACGAGTTCCGCAAGACTCATGTCTTGAATATCTGCTTTTGTACGAGCCATCTCTTCGGTCCTCAGATCGGTTCGTCACGCGTAATAACGCGTGCCTTGATGGGCAACTTTTGAATCGCACGCTCCAGCGCTGCGCGAGCAGTTTCTTCGCTGGGGTATGAGAGTTCGAACAACACGCGACCAGGCTTTACCACTGCAACCCAAAACTCTGGGTTGCCCTTGCCAGAACCCATACGAGTTTCAGCAGGCTTTTTGGTAACGGGCTTGTCGGGGAAAACGTTGATCCACACTTTTCCACCGCGCTTAATGTGACGGGTCATTGCAATACGAGCAGCTTCAATCTGACGTGCAGAGATCCAGCCTGGCTCGAGAGCCTGAATGCCGTATTCACCAAACGCCAAGCTTGTTGCGCCCTTGGAATCACCCTTCATGCGACCGCGCTGTTGCTTGCGGTGCTTTGTCTTACGAGGCATCAACATGGTCAGTCCTCCCCACGCAACTTGGGCGTTTCGTGCGAGTCATGAAGACGACGCTCGATTGCCTCTTCCTCTTCAAGCAAGCGCTCGAATTCGGGATCTGCTTCTTTTACCAGTGGTGTGATCTCGGGTTCAATGTCTGTACCGCGTGGTCCACCAGAAGACACAACACGACGTGGTTCTTGCTGTGACTGGCCAGATGTTTCACCAACAGCCATTGCAGCTTCACGTGTGATCTTGTCTTGACCTTGTGCTTTGTACGGCAAGATGTCGCCCTTGTACAACCACACTTTTACGCCAACACGACCAGAGCTGGTGCGTGCTTCGCGGAAGCCGTAGTCGATGTCGGCACGAAGTGTGTGCAACGGCACACGACCTTCGCGGTACCACTCGGTGCGGCTCATTTCAGCGCCACCAAGACGACCAGAACACTGAACGCGAATACCAAGTGCGCCGTACTTCTGTGCGTTTTGCACAGCGCGCTTCATTGCACGACGGAATGCGATGCGGTTGACCAACTGGTCGGCAACGCCCTGTGCGATGAGTGCAGCGTCGAGTTCGGCTTGCTTGATTTCGACAATGTTCAACTGCAAACGATTGTTGCCGGTGATCTGTGCAAGACCAGCGCGCAATTCGTCTGCCTTTGCACCTTTACGACCAATAACGATTCCGGGACGTGCGGTGTGCACGTCGATACGCAATTTGTCGCGTGTGCGCTCTACTTCAACGCGGCTTACTGCTGCGTCTTCGAGAGTGGTCATGAGATAGTTGCGAATCTTCCAGTCTTCGGTGAGATAGTCCTTGTATTCACGTGTGCTAAACCAGCGACTCTTCCAATCGGTGGTGATGCCAAGGCGGAAGCCGTATGGGTTGATTTTCTGACCCATCAGTTGCCTGCCTCTTCGTTATTTTCTGTATCCACTGCGTCCGTTTCGGTTGCTTCGATTACTTCTGATTCGGTTACTTCTGACTCTGTTACTTGCGCCTCAGTTGTTTCATCAACTTCTGTTGCAGGCGTCTCTTCGACTGCTTTGCGACTTGAAGCAACACGTGCGCGACGATTGCTTGATGCTGTTGCGCGACCCTTTGACGTGGTCTTCACTTCGCGTACTGCGAGCATCTCGTCGGTCATCGTTGCAACAACAACGGTGATGTGGCAGGTGCGCTTGTTGATGCGACCGGCACGTCCACGAGCACGTGGAGTGAAACGCTTCAGCGTTGGGCCTTCATCGGCAAAACATGCCTTCACATACAGATCGTCTGGATCGAGCTCGTCGTTGTTCACTGCGTTTGCAACTGCAGATGCAAGCACTTTGCGAACAAGGCGTGCTGCTTCACGATCGGTGAACTGCAGAATTTCGTCTGCTGAGCGCACGTCTTTTCCGCGGATGAGGTTGAGAACAACGCGTACTTTTGATGCCGAAGAACGGATGTACAGCGCTTTTGCGATGCTTCCGCTCTTTGTGCCGGCTTCGCGGTTTGCTTCGTTGAGTTTTGGACCAGTCATGACTTATCGCTTCGCATTCTTTTCTTGACCAGCGTGGTAACGGAAGGTGCGAGTTGGTGAGAACTCACCCAACTTGTGACCAACCATCGACTCTGTGACATACACAGGTACGTGCTTGCGACCATCGTGTACCGCAATTGTGTGACCGACCATGTCGGGAACAATGGTGGAACGACGTGACCATGTCTTGATGACTTTGCGATCGCCGGCAGCGTTTGCTGCATCGACTTTCTTCAACAAGTGTTCGTCGACGAATGGACCTTTTTTCATGCTGCGAGACATTGATTACCTCCGTCCCTTGCCGGAACGACGCCGGCGGACAATGAGCGCACTGGATGCTTTTTTCTTACGACGGGTACGGCCTTCTGGCTTGCCCCAAGGAGATACAGGAGGACGACCACCGGAGGTCTTACCTTCACCACCACCAAGTGGGTGATCAACTGGGTTCATTGCAACACCACGTGTTTGTGGGCGCACACCCTTCCAACGGTTACGACCCGCTTTACCGATCTTGATCAATTCGTGTTCGCTGTTACCAACTTCGCCAACGGTTGCACGACAGTCGAGCAACACGCGACGCATTTCGGTTGATGGCATACGCAATGTTGCGAAGTCGCCATCTTTTGCAACGAGCTGCACTGCGGTGCCAGCAGAACGCGCCATCTTGCCACCTTGGCCAGGACGCAATTCAACGTTGTGCACGGTTGTACCAACTGGCACGTAACGAAGTGGAAGAGCGTTGCCGGGCTTGATGTCGGCGCCGTGTCCGCTTTCTACACGCATGCCCACTTCGAGACCCTTTGGCGCAAGGATGTATGCCTTGGTGCCGTCTTCGTAGTGAAGCAATGCGATGCGACAGGTGCGGTTCGGGTCGTATTCGATTGCAGCAACTTTTGCTGATACGCCGTCTTTCACGCGCTTAAAGTCGATGATGCGGTACTGACGCTTGTGTGCTCCACCTTTGTGGCGAGCAGTTTTACGACCGTATGAGTTACGACCACCGGTGTTTTTCTTTGGTGCGAGAAGTGTCTTTTCTGGTGTCGACTTTGTGATTTCACTGAAGTCAGACACCGTCTGGAAACGACGACCTGCACTGGTGGGCTTGCGCTTACGAATAGCCATGATGTGCTCAGCTTTCAAACAACGGGATTTTGCTTCCCGCTGCGAGGGTGACGATGGCGCGCTTGGTGGAAGCACGCTGACCAACACGATTGGTGCCGCGGGTGCGCTGCACTTTGCCCTTGCGGTTCAACGTGTTGACTTTCAACACTTTGACGCCCCAAATGGATTCGATTGCATCGTGAATTTCGGGCTTGGTTGCATCGGGGTGAACGCGGAACGTGTACACGTCTTGTTCCATGAGCGCGTAGCTCTTTTCCGATACGACCGGTTCGATGATGACGTCGCGTGGATCTTTCATCACTCACCGTCCTTTTGCGAGGGGAGACATTCGCGAGTGAAGACGATCCACTCGTGACACAACACGTCGTATGCGTTGAGCTCTGCTGCTTCGATGACATGCACCCAAGGAATGTTGCGGAAGCTCTTTGCTGCGACTTCGTCGTTGCGAGAAATAACTACGAGTGCTTTGCCGTCAACACCAATTGCTGTGAGTGCAGCAAGAGCGCTCTTTGTGCTTGGTGTTGAGAGATCCCAACTTTCAACAACAACAACGCGTCCTTCGTTGTTGCGATCGGACAATGCGGAGTTGAGTGCAAGACGAATCATCTTGCGTGGTGTGCGCTCTGAATACTTACGAGGCTTTGGTCCAAGTGCAATACCGCCACCTGAGTAATGCGGTGCAACGATTGAACCCTGACGTGCGCCACCAGTTCCCTTTTGGCGGAATGGCTTCTTGCCACCACCAGAAACTTCTGCGCGAGTCTTTGTGCTTTGTGTACCAGCGCGACGATGTGCAAGTTGTGCTGTAACAACTTGGTGCATCACAGGAACGTTTGGCTGAATGCCAAACACTGCATCTGACAATTCGACAGTGCCGTTTTCTTTACCTGCTGCTGTTTTTACTTTCACTGTTGCCATGATCGTCACTTCGCCTTCACTGCATTACGCACAATGACAACGCCGCCGTTTGGACCAGGAATTGAACCCTTTACCAACAACAAACCGCGTTCTGTGTCTGCTTGAACAACTTCAAGATTCAACGTGGTGACTTGTTCGTTACCCATGTGACCAGCCATTTTCAGACCTTTAAACACACGACCAGGGAATGAACATGAACCAATCGAACCGGGTGCACGGTGGTGCTTGTGGTTACCGTGGCTTGCGCCTTGACCACTGAAGTTGTGACGCTTCATGCCACCGGCGAAACCTTTGCCTCGGCTCACTGCGGTGACGTCAATCTTTTCGCCAGCTTCAAGTGTGTCGACGCCAATTTCTTGTCCGACTTCGAATCCGTCCACCGAATCGAGACGAAGCTCGACAAGACGACGACCTGGTTCGACGCTTGCCTTTTCAAAGTGACCAGCTTCTGCTTTGGTCAACTTGTTTGCTTTCTTATGTCCGTAGGTGACTTGGACTGCTGTGTATCCGTCGTGTTCAGCTGTTTTCACCTGAACAATGCGTGCAGGTTCAACACGAAGCACAGTGACGGGAATGACGCGTTGGTCATCTCCCCACACTTGTGTCATGCCGACCTTTTCGCCGACGATCGCTTTTTGTGCCATGGCCGTAGCCCTTTGCTCGTTGCAGTTGTACTGATGTATGTCTTCGGTTTTCACGCAAATGCTCCGACAACGCATACGTTGACGGAGCACCTGTCTGGGTTTTGCCGTGTGGTTCCACTTTCGTGGCCTTCACAGACGTCGATTGTGTTTCGACGATCGAACCTTTGGAATTAGGCCGAAGCCTTTTTCGCAAGAGGTCAAACGCTATCGGCGCAAGCGCCCACTCACTCCTCCAACCCTTGGAAAATCAGGGTGTCGGCGGGGGTGGTCCTAGTTGGGACGGGCGGCCAAAGTGGCGGTCAAGGTAAGGCGCTCATCGCCTCGCTCGACCACTATTTCCACCTCATCCCCTGGGGCGCTATCGCGGATGACAGCAATGAGGGCACCTTGGCCACTGATCGACTGGTCATTGACTTCCAAAATGATGTCGCCTTCTTGGATCCCGGCCTCGCTGGCGGGGGAATTGGGCTCTACCTCGGTCACAACGGCCCCACTTCCACCGTCTTGGCGGACCCCAAGAGACACCCCGAGGAAGCCCTCTTCGCGAGTGGCGCCGTCTGCCACTTCACGCAAAATGTCGAGAACACGCAGAACTTCGCCCGCTGAGATCGCAAAACCGATGTTGTTGGCCGCGGTACCAAAGTCGCTGCGGGCCACGGCGGTGTTGATTCCCACCACTTGGCCGGCCAGGTTGATGAGCGGTCCGCCCGAGTTTCCTGAAGAAATGGCCGCATCGGTCTGAATGAGCGAGTTGAGAACGCCCGATTCCATTACGAGGGTGCGATCGAGGGCCGAAATGATGCCGGCGGTGATCGACGGAGCACCGTCGAGGTCGAGGGCGTAGCCGGCTGCCACCACGGGATCTCCCACCGCAAAGCTGTTGGGGTCGGCAAAAGTGGCGGCGGTGAGGCCGGTGATCGATTCGGTGAGCTGCAACAGAGCAAGGTCGTTGGCAGCGTCCGAGGCCAGCACCTTGGCGTCGCGGGGGTTGGTCTCGCCGTTCAACAGGACCTGCACGGTGTCGGAACCTGAGATGACGTGTTCGTTGGTGAGAATTTGGCCGTCGCTCGTGATGACAACTCCGGTGCCGACCCCGCCACCCATGTTGCCGCGGGCGGTCACCGTAACGATGCTCGGTGCGATGGTGGCTGCTGCTTTAGCCACATTGGAATCACCGAATGCACCCACTTCAACAGGTGGTGCGGTGACAACTGTTTGAGACACAGAGCCGGAATTCGTGGAATCGGTGACTTGTGCGCCAATGACCCCACCGACAACACCAGCAACGATGCCGATAGAGAGAATGGTCGCAACGGCGCGTCCACGACGGCCACCGTTGGAAGAAGATGAATTGACTGTGGGAGGGGTGTACAACCACGAAGGTTCGTTACTCATGACTCTGTATTTATCGCAGTTTTTCGATGTGTATGGGAAAAAATCCTAAAAATTGGGCAAGAAAAAACGGGGCGGATAATTCCGCCCCGTTTGTTCATGTTTTTGTGGGTTGTATTAACCCTGAATCTTGATTTCGATGTCGACACCAGCAGGCAGTTCGATGCGCTGCAGTGAGTCAATCGTTTTTGAATTGGGATCCACAATGTCGATGAGACGCTTGTGAATGCGCATTTCGAAATGCTCACGTGAGTCTTTGTCGACGTGTGGTCCACGAATCACCGTGAAGCGATGCTTGTCGGTGGGAAGTGGAATTGGTCCGCGCACTTTGGCGTTTGTACGAGTGACGGTTTCAACAATCTTGCGTGTTGATTGGTCGATGATCTCGTGATCAAACGCCTTGAGGCGAATACGGATACTGCTCTTTGCCATTATCTCAACCAATCACTTCAAGATCTTGGTGACGCGGCCTGCACCAACAGTACGACCACCCTCACGAATAGCAAAACGCAAACCCTCATCCATCGCAATGGGCTTACCCAACTCAACAGTCATCGTGACATTGTCACCAGGCATCACCATCTCAGTACCCGACGGCAACGCAATCGTGCCCGTCACATCAGTAGTACGGAAAAAGAACTGCGGACGATAATTATTGAAAAACGGCTTATGACGGCCACCTTCTTCTTTCGTCAACACATACACCTGACCCTCAAAATTGGTGTGAGGAGTAATCGAACCCGGCGCACACAACACCTGACCACGCTCCACATCCTCTTTCTTGGTGCCACGCAAAAGAGCTCCAATGTTGTCACCAGCAAGACCCTCATCAAGAAGCTTGCGGAACATCTCCACACCAGTACAAGTGGTCTTTTGTGTGTCACGAAGACCCACAATCTCAATTTCATCACCAGTGTTGATCTTGCCCTGCTCAACTTTTCCTGTCACCACAGTGCCACGACCAGTAATAGTGAACACATCCTCAATAGGCATCAAGAACGGCTTATCAAGATCACGCTTTGGCTCAGGAATAGCAGTATCACAGGC